>CAYRMD010000111.1:0-13834 GCA_964425225.1 uncultured Pirellulaceae bacterium
TTCATGCCCCAATCTTTCAGTGCTTCTTACCAAGAAACAGGATTCTGCGTGTTAATTCTTCCTTGAAATATCTCTGGGAAATATCTCTGGTGAAGTGCCAGTTAACATCGCCAGTACAGTAGAAACGCAGTGAGGGCCTCACTGTTTGATGCATTCAAACGTTTTATCGCGGAAAAACGATTCGTTGGGCGACGGCCAAAGAGGGCATGTATGATCGAACGGCGTGTTTACAGCTCTTTGTTTGATGGCCAACGGCGTACCGCTCAGCTGCCGAGCGACGTGCGGTCCACGCTGGCTAACCGGTTTCGCCACTACCTCTACGACTTAACGACTTTGCGTTCCAATATCCTACCCGTGTGGGTGTTTTGTTTCCACAGATCTGACACAACAGGGGCTCACGTTAAGGGACACCTTCCGGGTCAACGGACACTTTGGCTCTGGGGACTCTGGCAGCGCTCCAACGTCAGGGGCAAGTGCCGGATCTCCAGGTTCTTCTCCTTGCACCGATGTCGGTCCTCGGCCAGCCTACGACAACGCGCTTCGTGTCGGGCCGCCGGGTCGCCGCGGTAGTAGTCCACCGGACGCAGGAACCCCAACGCACTGTGCAACCGCTTCTGGTTGTACGAGTGGATCACCCGGTCGATTACCTCGACCGCCTCATGGTAATGCTTTAGCTCCTCCTGGTCCAAAGCTCGCCAAGCGTACGCTGCGCCCGCTCCAGCAGGCCGTTCTCCTCCGGACAGTGCGGCTTGATCCGCCGATGGCTCAGCCCGTGCTCGTCCAACACCCCGGCGAACTCCCGACAGATGCACACGCTGCCGTTGTCGCTCCGAATCTCCGGACGCTCGACCAAGTTTCCATGCTCGTCGCGCGGCAGCTTCGCCAATGCCGCCTGCGCCGCCAGGCTCACTGACTGACCGTCCATCCTGGGCAACAGCTCGTGGTGCACAATGTAACGCGAATACGCATCCAGGAAACAGATCAGGTAGTAGTTCCGCGCGCCCAGCTTCATGTACTTCAGGTCCGTGGCCCAGATCCGGTCCGGACCCGAGGCCTTCTCTTCTTCCCTGCGCCGGCGTTTGCTCCGGCGCCTCCAAGGAAAAAAACCAGCTTTTCGTCCCGTAAAATGCGTTAAACTGTCGACGGGCTCAAGTACACCACGTCCTCTTCCACCATCCGCCAAGCTAGCTCCCGGCGACGCACCTCCGAGTGCTTCAACGCGTATTGCTTGACAGCCTCGCGCTCTTCGGCCAACGCCTCGTAGGGCTGCACCGGGCGCGGCGGCGGACCTCCCGTAGCTCGGATGGCCACCGGGGCGCCGCCAACGATAGTACGTCACCGCCCGAATCCCTAAAGGAGCCAGAGTACGGCGCGCCGGCCCGCCGCTCCGCTGGCGGCTCCGACAATCCCGATCAGTTCTTTCTGCAATTCGACGGGCATCTTGCCGTAATCCTTTAAACCGAGAGCCTTTTTTTGCTCCAGGTTCTCTGCCGTGAGCTCCGCCACCACTGCCTTCAGCCGTTGGTTCTCCGACTCCAAACGCTGCTGCTGCTGCAAAGTGGGCTTCTTCCTGTCGTTGGCAAAGATCCTCCCAGCCACCGCCAATAATTGCTTGCGCCAACCATAGTACTGGGTCGGGTTGATCCCCTCACGCCGACACAACTCCGAGACCTCCATGTCGCCCTGCGTCCCTGCCAGCACAATCCGTAGCTTATCCGCCGCCGTCCACCGCTTCCGCTGCTTGCCGGCCATCCACCTCCGCCTTCTCCCAAGGGGTCGTGCTTCCCGTACTTTCCGAGGATTCTCTCCCCTGACCAGAAGGCCGTCACCTCACTTGCCGAGTGTGTCATTTGGCGTGAAACACTACATGTTTCAAACGTGGTGTCGCTACCTGTTTTTTGTCGCCAAACGTGCTACGAACCGGTTAACTTCCTTTTCGGCTCGTTGCCACGGCTCCGCAGAGCCGTCAAACAAGGTGAACCGACGTAAACAACAGCACACAGATACTTTGTTCATACAATACCTGTTCTCACAGCGCAGCACCTCCGGAACGCGGCCGTCGAGTTGGCGAATAGACTGACGGGAAAACAGTCTCCTTGTGCTGACCGCAGCGCCGTTTCGGCTGCTGCGGCAGCTGATGCTTTGCTGGCTGTTAGATTGGAAAGGCAAGATGGCTAGGGCTACGCATCTCAGCGGGGGGCGTCACCGCACGTCGTTAGGCCGGTTCTTGATCAGCTCGCCTTAGGATCCGACGTCGATCGTGAGTAGGTTACTGGTGCGGATTCTTGGTCGGCTTCAAATTGAACCGTGCGTGCACCTTGATTGTAGGTGAGTTGTTCGCGCTGAGTACTGCGTTGTGATGTGTGTTCGGCATTTGCCATTTCATGGGCGTGAGGATTTGACGCAAACGAGCAAAGGCCGAGTAAAATAGACACTTGGCAAGATCGGGTCGCAGCTTGGTCACGAATTTTTCGCACAGCCCTGGTGATTTTCGTGAAACGAGCTAACCCGAGCCGTGGCATAATCATCACTGGGGACGCATGTAGAGAACTTGGATGAGAATGGTTCTTTTCCAACCGGCAGCGGGGGCTGCCAGGTTAGTTATTCTATTCTCTGCGCCTCTCTGTTAAAAACAATTTTTCGCCTACAAACCTGACACACACACCGCTGAATCCTGGGGATCACATTTGGCTGATGATCGAGGATACACGCATCGCAAAATCGGGTTGGAAGATGGCGCGCATCACGAAGATCTGGGATCACGTCACGAAGCGTTATCTCTATGGGCACATGGTGGTGACGTCCCTAGTGTTCGGAGAAATTAAACTACCTTGGGAATTCAGCGATTCACCGACACGGAAGTATCGCCATCGTTCGCAACCATCTTGTAGGGGGTAGGCCTAGGGCCTGCTCAACATGTGTTTACCCGACACATATCCACGCGACATGTACCTACCCGGCGTGTACACTGGCCAACATGTGCCTATGCAAGACGCGCCTAGCGCAACACGTACCTCCGCAACCGGTGCTGGCTTCAACATGAACGGATAACCACCGATGGTGGCGATCTCCGATCGGGCAATCACCGATCGGGCAACCGTCAACGCGGTAATCACTGATCGGATGGTCGCCGATGGGGAAACCACAAGGGTTGCCTCTACCACAAACAGAAGGCCGTTCGTAGTGACCGCATTCATGCGGTCCTTTTACCTCCTATAAGGCTACCGCTGGAGCCAAAAACACTTGCAAGAACTTGGGGTGTATATCGATCATCGACCTCGCGAATAACGGTGTATCTGTTTGAAAAACGTCGTTTTCGCGAGATCTTTTCCACCAGGTTAGCGCCGGCTCGGATATCATGCACGAGCATCGTGCATGGCCGGCGCGTGAGTTGGCCCGTTGGCGATAGGGCGATGCTGGGCTACGCTCCCTATTTGGGCCGCCTTATGCGGCGCACCGGAGCCAAACGCGAGGTGCTCAAGACACGCTCGCGTCGATCCGCTAAGCCTTCGGCCAGTTTCGCCAATGCCTCAGTTTCGATTTGGCGGACGCGCTCACGAGTCAGCCCGAGGCGTTCGCCGATTTGTTTGAGGGTATGCGGCTCATAATTGTCCAAACCGAACCGCATGCGCAAAACAATGGCCTCACGTTCGTCCAGGGTATCGAGCATTTCCAGGGCACGGTGGAGGATATCGGCTTCCAACAACTCATCATCAGGGCTCTTGGAACGCTCATCGGTTACCACTTCCCCGATGGACCAGCCGGTCTCAGGTTGGTCGGTCTGGGGCAGGGCATTGTGGATAGTAATAGCTTTTTTGATGATGGATAGTTTTTTGCGGGGCAATCCCAGAACGCGGGCTACCTCTTCGGGCGTGGGGGTCCGGCCCAGTTCTTCGGTAAGTCTTTGACTAGCGCGACGCCACTTGCTGAGCAGTTCTACCATGTAGGCGGGAATGCGAATCGTTTTGGCACAATTGATCAAGGCTCGCTTAATCGACTGCTTGATCCAATAGCTGGCGTAGGTGCTGAAACGAGTTCCCATGGTAGGGTCGAAGCCTTCTACGGCTCGCAGAAGGCCCAAATTTCCTTCCTCGATCAAGTCTTGCAAGGCGAGTCCTTTGCCGACGTATGCTCGGGCGATATTGACCACTAACCGCAGATTGGCTCGTACCATGCGGTCACGCGCCTCCGGGTCTCCCAGGGCGATACGGTGTGCCAGCTCTTGTTCTTCCTCGGGGGTCAGCAGCGGCGTTTCATTGATTTCCCTCAGATACGTTTCCAAGGGGGATTGCACGCCGTGCTCTTCTTCCAGTTCCAGTCCTCGCGGGCGTATCGGGTGTAATGCACTTCTTCCGCGACGGGATTCGGAACGTTCCGTCTTAAAGTCGCTAGCCATCATCGGTGCCTTTCAACCAAGAGACGGATTTTCGTCGTTTGTGATGTCTGCCAATCGCCGTATCGACTGGGAAGCGACGAAAACTAGAGCGACTTAAAATAGTCACAAATTGCAACAACCGTAGCCAGCATGTCGATCATGACGCACACAGCGCTAAGAGCGATTGTAGAACCCGTTGGCTACGGTGCGCGCAATTGTAAGAGAAAAATCGGCTTTGCGTTACGTATCGGATACTGCGCCGGACGCGGGAGGCTCATGCATCCACTTCTTAAGTAACGGAACCAGGAGCATGCAGATAATTGCCGAACCGATAGCAGCCCAACCGACCCTGTTAAAGACCCCACCATAAATTTCGACAGTGTCGATCGGTACCGGTACTTCTCCTTCCATACCCTCGGTCACGTTCGTAAACTGTGCGATGATGGCTGCTAAGAACTGAGAAAACGCGGTGGCTAAGAACCATGCGCCCATGACAGTACTGACCAGTATGTCCGGGGCCAGCCGTGTGACCATCGACAATCCTACGGGGGACAGACATAATTCGCCGGTGGTGTGGAGCAGGTATCCTAAGAGTAACCATCTTACTGCCACCATGCCCCGCTCGTCATGCTGCTGCGCTCCGTACCATATCACCAAGAAACCTAGTCCCAGCTGCAAGAGCCCAAGAGCGAATTTCATCGGCGTACTCGGTTCGGCTCGCATGCGACGCAACAATTCCCACAATGCACTAAACAGCAGTCCGAATAGGAGAATGCAAATTGGATTGACCGACTGGAACGTGCTGGCAGGTATTTCTTGCCGACGTGCGGCGATACCCATGCCGATGTTATCTTCGACCACTTTCCACGGGATTTGCTCGTCGACATTTCCGCTTGTGCTATCGGACGACACCTTGGAACGCAGTTGGTTGAGCTTATCGAGAGTGAAAACTTCGTCCCCATTTCGGTACCCTAACTGTTCTTGAGTCGGCACAATCATGAGCGTTTTACCGACGTCATCAGGACCGATCCGTCGCTTTTCGAAAACTCGGTCAATATTCCGATCCGTAAAGTTATTCAATGAACTGCCCGCTTGTTCGAAGAAAGCCCAAAACAGCATCGAAAAGAAGGTCAAAATAAGCACCACATACATCCGCTGGCGTGCAACGGTAGGGAGCCTCCCTGTGACAATAACCAGATAACCGAGCGCGAGGACACCCGAAATAAAGAGCACCAAACCTGCCGGCTTGCTGGTCTCTTCCACAACCACATACAGCACGGCTTTGAGTGGATAGTGAAACTGACTGGCTAATTCGCCCAAGAGTTTTCGAGCTTCTTGAAACCGCCCATCTCGTACTTGTTCTGCGGCTTGCTGCATCTGCTGTAGGTGCTGTTCGGCTAAAAACTCCTTGGAATGCCACATGTCGATGGTGCTCGTCATTATTTGAGCAAGACGAGGCGACTCGTTGGCGGCCAAGCGCCGCCAGGAAAGCAAGGTGTCACGTACTTTCTTTTCCTTGCCGAGTGTGGCCAAGAGGTCCTCGGAAACAAGAGATACGCTCTTGTTATTGCTGGTAAACGGCGCCAAACCGGAAACCAATAACATTAAAATGGGAATGGCCACCAGCGTACCGGCATAGACAGCCAATTCGCCCTTCACGAGTTTCCAACCGCGCGGCGCAGCGCGGACCGTCTTAGTTTGGGCATAGCAAGAAACCAGCGCTGCAAAGATCAAGAAAAGAGCCATGATGCCGTTGACGAGTAACCATCCCGGATAGGTGGCATGGAAGAGTAATAGTCCGACGGCCGCAGCGACGGCTCCCGAAAAAATGATTAGTATGCTCAACTGGCTTCGGTATGCCTGATTGTCAGGTGCGGTGTGAGTAACAACGTCTGGATTGGATGGGCTTCCGGGCGGCTCTCCCACGCCAGCAGGGGGTGTCCAGTTAACAAACACAACCAAACCAGCCAGCATTCCGATGGTGGCCAGCCCAAAGCCATATTCCCAACCATACGTTTCACCAATATAGCCACACAAGAGCGGTGCCAGGCCGGCTCCCAAATTGATGCCTAGGTAAAAAATAGTGAAACCCGCATCGCGGCGAACGCTATTCGGTGGATACAGGGCTCCAACGATCGTCGAGATGTTCGGCTTAAAAAAGCCATTGCCCGCAATCAACAGGGCTAAAGCCGTAAAAAAAGCCAACGCGTTCCGCTGGGTCATCAGCAAGTGACCGGCCGACATGAGAATTGCGCCCAAGACCACGGCACGGCGCGCCCCGAGGACCCGATCGGCTAGCATGCCTCCGAAAAACGGAGTCATATAAACCAGCGCCGTGTACGCACCGTATACGCGATAAGCATCTTGGTCCGAGTAGCTAAGAAAGTCCTTCATCATGTACAAAACTAACAGAGCGCGCATTCCGTAAAAGGAAAACCGCTCCCACATCTCCGCAAAAAACAACGTGTAGAGACCTGCTGGATGACCGAATACCACAGGAGACGGCGCTGGGACCGACATGCGACTGGACATCGTATCACCCTTGTGCGACAAATCGCAGAGATGCAATCCGACTAACGATCCTTGCTACCGGACAAACGATAACGTTGTAGTCGGTTCTCGGACAGGCGCCTACCGGGAGTTCCGTGTTGGACTCAGGCGATGCAGTGATTCTTCCAAAACCAAATGGTTGGGTCGACAACGGTACCCCCGGCAGCACGAGCAGTCAGGATTCGTGGCTTTCGTGGGTACCGTGCGTACAGCTCCAAACCCTCGAAGGCGGTCCTTGCAATCGCTCCCTACGGTACTTGTCTCACCACGCTCCCAAAAACTTTCGAAATATTTCACACGACGAGGGAGCGGAATTGCTTCGCACCTTTTTATTCTCAAGGTATTAATAACGTAATTGAGTTGGCGCGTCGCCTGCACGTGAGGTGTTTTGCCAATGACTGAAGACAAGCTAATTGCCGGTGTCTCTGGGTTGCGTGGCATTTGGGGACAGTCGCTTCATCCAGTGGCCATAATGCGGTACGTGGTGGCCGCCATGAGCGAACTGAATGAAGGCGCGATACTGGTGGGGCGAGACAGCCGTCCCAGTGGTGTGGTATTGGCACGGCTCGTCGAAGGTACCGCGTCCGCGCTTGGCCGACGAGTGTGCATCGCGGGAATAGTCGCCACGCCCACCGTAGGGGTACTCGTAACAAGCCGCCAGTTATCCGGAGCGATTCAAATCACCGCCAGCCACAACCCCGCTCCCTATAACGGCATTAAGTTGTTCGACCATCGAGGCCAAGTTGTTTCTCCAGAAGTGGGGATGCGCATCGGCCAGCGGTTTTCGAATCTCGACCTGGAACAAAGTCGGTGGGCCGACCATCGTCATGTCGGTTCGGCCCAAACGATCGAGGATCCACTCGAAGAGCACCTCCGCCGAATTCTGGCTACCGTCGACGTCGATCGCATACGCGAATCTCGGTTTCGTGTGTTGCTGGATTCCAATCATGGTGCAGGTAGTCCGTTGGGGAAGCGATTGCTGGAGGCACTCGGATGCGAAGTGGAGTGTGTGGGATCGAATCCGGATGGCGAGTTCGAGCATGCGCCAGAGCCTATCGAAGAGAATCTTCGCAACGTGGGGCAACATGTGGTACGGACCGAGGCTCAAGTGGGGTTCTGTCAGGATCCAGATGCCGACCGTCTTGCGTTGCTCGATGAAAACGGTACTTACGTGGGAGAAGAATACACGCTGGCTCTTTGTGTGAAGCGTTGTTTGGAGCTGCAACCCGGACCGGTGGTTATCAACTGTGCCACGAGCCGCATGACTGCTGATCTTTGCCACCGTGTCGGTGTGCCGTGTATTCGAGCCCCGGTCGGCGAAGCGCATGTGGTAAAAGCTATGCAACAAGTTGGTGCTGTCTATGGAGGCGAGGGTAACGGGGGACCCATCGACCCGCGTGTGGTATTCGTTCGTGATAGTTTCGTCGGCATGGCACAAATCCTGGACCTTATGGCTAGGACTCAACAACGCCTCAGCGATCTGGTGCGAACGTTACCTGCCTACAGCATTGTCAAGCGCAAATGGGAGTTTGTTTCCCAACAACAGCTCGAACGCGCTTTGGATCGACTGGCTCGTCAATGGGCTGACGCCGATAGCATCGACCGGCAGGATGGAACCCGCTGGGACTGGAGCGATCGATGGGTGCTGGTGCGCGCAAGTAACACCGAGCCGTTGGTGCGTGTGATCGCAGAGGCTATGACCGCCCAAGAAGCGGAACGGTTATGCAACATTGCACAAGCAGCCTTTGACAACTGAGTTCGACTTTGACCATCTGTTCTACTACAGTGCCCATTTCATGGTGCCTAAAAGCGTCGCGGCGTCTTCCAACTATGCGGTTGTACTCGACGCGCCTCGCGCATGGAGTACTGGTTCTGATAACCACCACACTATCTTGTTAGCCGCATCGCCGTTACGCTCTTGTAACAGGCCTGCAACCATTAGGAAGTGGCTAAAATAATGCAACGCCAAGGCGCAACGAAGGCGCCATGGAGATTTCGACCGACTACTTGGACTTTAGCACCGTGATGCCTTGTAACAGAGCCAGTCGATAGAATGCCTTTGCCAACCTTTCCAGATCCGCCACGTATCAGGTAGTGCTCTTGGGTGTGAAAGAAGGCTGCTCATTATCGGGCAAGACTGGCCGCGGGATAATCTGGCCTACAACCAAGACGCACGCATCAAGGATCACTCGGAAATGACTACCGGGTCGGGCCTTCGTCCTTCGGTGGAGACCATTCTGCAGGGAGTCGTTCTTTAGCAAGAAGCGGCAAATCATCTCCTATTTCTTTTTGGAGTCGTGCCATCAACTGGAGTAGTTCTTGCTTGCGCGTTTGAAATGCCGCATCATTCGCCCGATCGTGTAACTCATTCGGATCACGGGCTAAATCGAACAATTGGGTGCGATGGATCTGCGGATACTGAATGAGTTTCCAATTTCCCTGGCGAACAGCTCGCTGAACATTTCTATAGCACACGAGGATTTTGCTGCGGTGAGTCGAGCTAGTGCCCCGTACTACCGCAGCCGCACTACGGCCATCCAAATCGTCGGGTGGCGACACACCGACTAGCTCGCATAACGTTGGAAAGATGTCATGCAGGTAGATCAGTGCATCGCTGGTTCCCTGCTGAACGCCCGGTCCACAAAACACTAAAGGTGCTCGTGCACTGTGTTCGTATAGATTTTGCTTACCCATCAGTCCGTGGCTACCCAAAGCCAAGCCATGATCGGAAGAGAAAACAATCAACGTATGGTCGCTTAGGTGCAACTCCTCCAAGACATCGAGCAACCGTCCAATGTGATAATCCAAGGCCGTTATAATTGCGTAATAATCGCGCAGATGCGTGCGGATTTCTGCTTCCGTGCGAGGCCACGGTGCGAGCCGCTCGTCGCGCACCGTCATTTCGCCATTATCGAATGGGTGCACGGGAAGATAATTCGCCGGTAATCGAATCTTTTCTGGGTCATACTGAGCCAAATAATGTGCACTAGCTACACGAGGATCGTGTGGGTTGGCAAAAGCCAAATACATAAAGAAGGGACGATTATCCTGGCGATGTTGCAAAAACTGGATTGCCCGATCAACGATTTCTTTTCCCGGTTCGCCACTACGGCGATCCTGGGCATCCTCCAGGTAATAACTCTCATGAAAATGCCGATGAATAGCCACTGGTGTGTTACCTCGTTTACCGTGATGATACGTGTAATAGCCTGCGTTCTTTAAAGTCAGTGGCAGCGAGGGCAACTGGACCAAACGGTCGGTCCGGTAATGAAAATAAACCAGTCCCGTAAGTAACATCGTACGGCTCGGCAAACAAACTGCGGGTACATTCGACCCGAAGCAGTATGCATTACGAAAAACCATTCCACGCTCAACCAAGCGATCGAGATTCGGCGTAATGAGATCTGGGTTTCCCAAGGCGCGAAGACCATCAGGCCGCAAATCATCCGTGAGCAAGAACAGGATATTCGGTTTTTCGGCAGGTGACGCGTGGTTGGCTTCCTGTCCGCGCACGATGCCACAAAAGCTTCCAAGGCAAATCAGGCAACCTAGCCACATCCATCGCTCCAGGTAAGTAAGCATAGGAGAATTTACCTCATTGCAAGCGCTGCGTTTTCAAGTCTTATTCGGTTCCACGGGCACCGTGCACGCCATGTTTCGATCGCACGCAACTACCCCAGTCTAACCTATCCTTTAACACCGCACACGCACGAAGTCAAGCGATAGCGAAACTTGGGTTCCCGCGCAATGCCGCTCGACGTATGCTAAAATGCGAAGATGTTTTTTACTGCGAGTATTCCCGCATTTTCTTGTGGCCACTATACCGGGGAGGCCGCAATGCGTGCAATTGCACGCGCGGCACAGAACTCAAGTGGGCTAAACAAGGTGTAGTGTCATGGGCGGTCCGAACACGCTGACACAGGAAGATTTCGAGCGTGTGGCGTGCGCTGTCGAAAGCTATTTGGAGCGATATTGTTCGCCGAAAGTTGGCCGGTTAGTACGGGACATGATACGGACTCTGGGGCAAGTTACAGTACCAATAGCGGACCAACGGGACTCGTTTGATGCGCTCCGCGATGAACATCGCCGGCTTTTGCTGTTGCTGAGTGAACTGGCTACAGCGCATCAAGAGTATCTTGCTGCGAGCCTGCCAGCAGGGCAAACATCCGTAGGTGCCGCCCACTCGGAGCGCGCATACCTATTCGTTTATGGGACGCTCAAGCGGGGTTTTTCGAGAAACCGATTCTTAGCGAACCAGCGGTTTGTGGCACCAGTGCAAACCGTGCCGCGCTATCGTTTGTATGACTGTGGCAGTTATCCAGCATTGGTCGAAGACCACCAGGGGGTGGCCATTCAGGGCGAGTTATGGGAGGTGGATGCCAAGTGCATCGCGCAATTGGACGATATCGAAGGTGTGCCCGAAGGTCTGTACCGTCGAAACCGAATCCAGTTGTCTCCGCCCTATGAACATTACTCAGTACAAGCTTATTTTTATTGTAAGTCGGTCGATGGGCTACCCGAATGTGGCGATTCCTGGCAGCGTGGAAAACATTCAAGATGAGAACTACCATGGCATTCGACGAACTGGATTTCGAAGAACGGCAACGGCGACTGGAAGCTATTCTACAGTCACCGACGTACAGACTAGCCGAACAGGATACGGACTTCTTGGCTCGGCCCGAACTTCGTCCGGTGCGACTACAACTGGAATTGCTCAAGCCGGAACTGGCTTTCCGGGAGCACGGAATTCGCTCAACAATTGTGGTCTTCGGCGGAACACAGATTGTGGAGGAAAGCGAAGCGCGGCGGCGACTGGAATTGGCTAAAACGGCCTTGGCTACTGATCCAACTAACCCTCGAAAGCAGCGCGAAGTAGTACGTGCCGAGCGCATCTTGGCCAAGTCTCATTATTATGAGGCTGCGCGAAGGTTCACCTATCTGGTCTCTCGCGAGTCTCGCATGGATCATCAATATGATTATGTCGTCGTTACCGGAGGCGGGCCCGGAATTATGGAAGCGGCCAATCGAGGTGCTTTCGAGGCCGGCGCCAAGTCAATCGGACTGAATATCACCCTGCCCGCAGAGCAAGTTCCCAACCCCTATATCACACCTGAATTGTGTTTCCAATTCCATTATTTCGCATTGCGGAAGATGCATTTTCTCTTACGCGCCAAAGCACTCGTAGTATTCCCCGGTGGTTTTGGTACTTTAGACGAACTGTTCGACGCTCTAACACTGCGCCAAACGAACCGCATGCAAGAAATTCCCATCATTCTGTACAGTCGCGATTATTGGAAAAACGTAATTGATTTCCAGTTTTTGGCCGACGAAGGTGTAATTGCCGACGAACATTTAGCTTTGATTAGCTACGCAGAAACACCAGAGGAGGCTTGGAAACGGATACTGGATTTTCATGCTTGTCGAAGCCCATAAATAACCGTTATTTCTATATCTGAAATACGAATAGTCAGACTGAAAACCTTGTTGCAATTTTCCTTCGCGCCTGAGAGGGGCCCTCGTTCGTAGTGACCCCATTTATCGGATCTTTAGGGAAAGGAGAAACCAAGGACCGAATGAATGCGGTCACTACAAACGCGGTAGCTCATTTGGAGCAAGTAAAACAAGGCGGCAACTCCGTGCCGGCTGATTAACGAGAAGGGATATAGAAAACCTCGCAGTCATCGACTATCCAAGGTGTCGACCAAGTTTTGCCATCATCCGGGCTACATACATTGAAGAAGAAAGTGTTGAAGTATTCACACTCATAGCTGTACGGATAGTGTGAGGCGATTCGATCGGAGGCAGTCAATTTTTCGACGCCAGGTTTTGCATAATAGTGTACTCTTCCATCCGGAGTAAACGACATTCCAATAGTCCACCAACCGGTTTGCGTGATCTGGGGGCCTCGGTAGTCGTTGCCATATTCGTCGGCGCGGATACGGAAGTAGGCCGAGTCGTGGGGCCGGGAATGGCGCTCTTTGGGCTCGAATTCGATAAACAATCCGGGCCAATACGTCTCAGACTTCGAGGTCGTACGTGCAAAAAGACCGACTCCCTCACTCTTGCGGACCGTAGTATCGACAGCCGCTCGGATGGCGAATGTCGGACCGGATCGACGTTCCCATTTGGCGATCGGCGGCATGTAGACGCGCACGACAAAGCTGGGAGAGCGTTCAACGGGAATGGATCCACCGAGCCGGTAATTCACGTCGCAAATAAAGTCATCCTGCTGCACAGAGAAACTGGGACGCCCGGGGATTCCCGCGTGGAGCGACATCAGAAGCAGCGACCCCTTGGATCCGGGTAAGCCACCTGGTGGCGTGGGCACGCGGCGAATGTGGTCCGGCTGGCCACGCTTGGCTCCTTCATACCAACGCTCGTTTGACGAGACACCTCCAACACCGCCATCGAAGCCATTTAAGTTTTCGGTGCTCTTGGGCAAGTTGTAAATATAGTGCCATTCGGGGTCCTCGAAGTCGTCGCCTACTTCTGCGACTTTCCTGCCTGTGCCCGGTACAACTTGGCCGAAGAGGCCCGGGATCTCAAGCACGATACTGGCCACCATGGACCAATATACGCAACACACCAAACCGCGGATGAGCTGGCTATTCAAGCGTCGCATGATCGAGCCCTGTCGAAGTTGTCTTAATCAAGCGCGTTTGACTTTATCGATCCAAGGTCACCACGCGGGGTTTTAAGTCCGTAGGACCCCATCCAAGCGCACAGTTCGTGCACGAGATAAGTTCGGATGGTACGTTGGGTCTATTTGACCTGTCTTGGTCGTGCTAGGATCTTTTATCCACTTTCGCTATTCGCCGCGCGGTACTATGGGGAACTGCGTGTTTTGCTGAGATAAGTTAAGGAACGTCTGATCAACTGGCGGTAAACGAGCGTATTGGCTCGATGGAT
>CAYRMD010000112.1:0-13647 GCA_964425225.1 uncultured Pirellulaceae bacterium
ATCCATCGAGCCAATACGCTCGTTTACCGCCAGTTGATCAGACGTTCCTTAAGTCCCTGCGTCTCTGCGTTTTCTTTCCTCACCGGCTCACATCGGGTTGGGCCGAAAAAAGGCATACCTACAGCAGGTCGGGCCAATGACCGAACCATTTCATCTACTATTTAGACAGATACCTCGTTCCCCTTCCTACCACGCACAATACGCAAACTTATGGCCTAGCCGGCCTTATACACCGAAATCCACCTACAACCAAGAGGCACGCATGGGCCGATGGACTTTGTGAGAAAGGCGTCGCTCGCGCACAAAACACCCGCGGCGATTGGGGCATCGATCACCGCGGGCCAATAGCTCGTGTGGTTTCAGGGGCTTGAACCACCACAAGCATTCTCGGGGCGGGGAAGTAACCTCGATACCATGAATTAGTATACCGAGGTCCTCAACCAGCGCTAACCAACCGAAGAGCCAGCCACGGAGGAAGCGATCCGCTGCACGATGTATATATGTTTCAATAAGGAAATCGGCCTCCTAACCGCAGTTCTTCTCTAGCAAAACAATGGCCGAACGAGTGTGTGCGTCGCGTTTGTAGGTGAGATTTATCCGTAGTTTTGCCGGCTGGCGTAGGTGTATCTTCTTTCGGGGAACCAGAAGTGAGCGGAGCTAGAGTCCACGTTTGCTTCTTGGCGGAGGCGTTTCCTTAAGCGACGGCTTCACAGAGCCGCGACCGTAAGGGAGCGGCCAATTCAATGCAAAGGCGCTAAGGCGCAACGAGTACTGACTGCACCGTTATTCGGATCGCCTACGTAGCCTCGGCGTCTTTGCATTATTGCCGTTTGTCCTAGACTGCGTGCAATTATCTGCGCGCTAAGGCGCCCAACTGGCGGCGTGCTGGGCGCTCGGGTTCGACCAACATTGGCCGGCAAGTGACGTATCCTCCCAACTGGTATACGTGAGCAGATCGTGCGGTGCCGGCAAACGGTTAAGTAACTCACTAGCCGTCGGCGCGGATTTCCAATCGGAAAGCTGCCGTGCGCCCGTTTGGTAGCATTTCTTTTGCTAGCGTCTCAAAACATCATGTTAAGCTTTGACCGCTAGCGTCGATCTGTTCCGAAAAGCAGTACCACGGGTCAGCAATCTTGTTAATAAATAGATTTCCAAGGGGCAGTATGAAACAACGTTCGCATAGTGCGTCAGAAACGGCAAAGTGTTTAAAACCGCCGTAACCGTGCCGGCCGAATGTGCGATATATAAGCATGTCGATAATTTTAGTCGCAAATGAGAGTTCGTGGTATCGAGGCCTGGGCCAGGCACCTTGGGTGAGGGGACAGGCACTGTGGGCGAGGGGACAGGCACCTCGAACCTCTGTGCGGTAATTTAATACAACCAGCAAGACTAGCGAAACAAGGAAGTCTGACCACGTTAGACAAAGAAGAAATATTGGAAAAAATACGGCCCGTTCCCCATTAACGTGGCAAAAACCGCCATTGTCGGCAGATAGGTTAGCGAATCGGCGCCGAGATGACTTAAGTGGCGGCACGCGGCAATTTGAGGTTGTTCGACGCTATTTTTCGGAACACGTATCGTGCGGGTATTGGCTAGCATGAGATTTTGCGAGCGCTGTCGGGAACCGTTGAGGCTGTGCGCGTCGCGATTTTAGGTTCGTGTATTATCGGGGGTGGCAACGTACCTTGAATCAAGAGATTTTGAGAAAGCCAACAGCATAAGTTAATCAGCACCTCCCGGCGGCGCCGCGAACTTGGTGGACCCGGGGAACACACGACCTGTAGGAGCGGGTTCACAACCCGGACCGAGCAAAAGCGTGGCCCCGCGAAGTGCCGCTCCCTTACGGTCACGGCTCCGTAACGTAAATGTATCCGTGTTCCGAAGCGACAGGCAGAGTCCTCATGATAGACAGCCCGGTTAGCGCCACGTCCTACCCACAAATAAGACGCACACACGTCGAACGATTCAACTACGAAATCAAAATTCTTTTAATTCCGCCTTTGCGCCGTAGCTCCTTGGCGTTGAATAATTCGTATTGAACGGCAAAAGCCAAGTTAGGACCCGGATTGTTCCGGAATGAAACGCTTCGGGCCGCCAGTGAGCTACAAGGCAAAATCGCCGGTGGGTCAACCCGACGCTCTGCCCACTCAAACTACGTGGATTGCCATTGCCTGGTTACCCAAAACGCGAATGCGGGCTACACTTTGCTGAGGCGGCTCCTGGGTGGGTACCGCCGCAGGGCGTCAACGCTTCGCGGCCGTGGGTAGGGACTCGGCAAGCGAGGGCGCGGTGCTGGGAAGCATTCCGGTGGCAGAAGCGGCCCAGAACCGTCGATCAGGCAACGGTGGGTGTCTTATCGGGTCATGGCACCGAGGTGTCGTACACGAAGGGGGAGACTCAAGGATGAATCAGCAATGCTCAGCGGATGTCACAGCGCGTGCTAAGCGAATGGCAGAAATCGTTTCGCTGTGTAAGCGCCGTGGATTCTTGTATCCATCGAGTGAGATCTATGGCGGTTTGAACGGCTTTTGGGATTATGGCCCGATGGGCGTCGAATTGAAGCGCAACATCAAGGAGGCATGGTGGCGCGACATGGTTACGACGCACAATGAACTTATCGTGCCGCCTGGAGCGCCGTCGGCTTATGAGATGGTCGGGCTCGATGCAACGATCATCATGCATCCCCAAGTCTGGAAATGTTCCGGCCACTACGATCTTTTCCACGACTACATGGTCGATTGCCGGGAGTCGAAAAAACGATACCGGTACGATCAGGTGCGGGGGCGTTGGGTGGAGTATCGTGGTCAGCGCGTCTTTGTTGCAACTATGGCAGAAGCCGGTGACGAAGAGGAAGACACGCTGCGCCGGGCGCTGAAATACTTCAAACTACGCCCGCGCGACGCAGACCAATTGCACTGGGATGGGCCCTCCCGGAGTTTACCCGAAGTACAGGACTTGTCTGAGGTCCTCGGGCCTGACGCACAAACCGTCGGTACCTTGACGCAACCACGAGAATTCAACTTGATGTTCAAGACCTATGTTGGAGCTGTGTCCGACGAAGAGAATGCGGCGTTCCTGCGCCCCGAAACCGCTCAAGGCATCTTCGTGAACTTTAAGAATGTCCTGGACAGTACCCGCGTGCGTATTCCGTTTGGTATTGCCCAGATCGGTAAAAGCTTTCGTAACGAAATCACGCCGCGCTATTTTACGTTCCGTTCGCGAGAATTCGAGCAAATGGAGATTGAATTCTTTTGCCATCCGGAAAGCTCTCAGGCGTGGTATCGCTACTGGCGGGACCGCCGCATGGAATGGTATCGACAGTTGGGCTTAAGCGGTGAACGGTTGCGGCTCAGGGAACACACGCCGGAGGAATTGAGCCATTATTCGATCGGTACGGCTGACATCGAGTATGCATTCCCGTTTCTTGCGCCGGGGGAGTTTGGCGAGCTCGAGGGGATCGCCCATCGCGGCGATTTTGATCTACGGAGCCACATGGAAGGTAAGCTCGACCCCAAAACGCGCCCGTTGCGTTTGGAAGTGGATGCCGAAGGTAGGCCGCGGTGGAAGGGTAGCGGCAAAGACCTCTCCTATCGCGACGAACTGACCGGCGAGCGCTACATCCCGCACGTGATCGAGCCGTCAGCCGGTGCCGACCGTGCTGCTTTAGCTTTCCTGTGCGAAGCCTATCAGGAGGATCAAGCCCCGGATGAAAACGGAGCACTCCAACAGCGCATCGTCTTGCGGCTTCACCCGAGACTGGCTCCGTTCAAGGCCGCTGTGTTTCCGCTGGTCAAAAAAGATGGGATGCCTGAGATTGCTCAACGTATTTACGGCGAGCTCAAAAAAAAGTTCTTGGTCTTCTACGACGAAAAAGGCGCTATCGGGCGGCGGTACCGCCGACAGGACGAAATCGGTACTCCCTACTGCATTACGGTCGACGGGCAAACGCTGGTCGATCAAACGGTGACGATCCGAGATCGCGACACCCTGAAACAATGGCGTGTCAAGTACGAGCAGCTCCGCGAGGAGCTGGAGCGCTTGATTGGCTAAGACACGCACTCCGTCGCCAGTACCGGCGATGAGCAGGCAAAATAATCATGCAAGCGCTATTGGCCCAAGTCAGCTCACTCTCGTTCGACTTTGCCGAAGACGTATCGGGTTATGCAGCGGCTGGCTTTCGCCAAATGGAAGTATGGCTTACAAAACTGGAAGCGTTCCTCAGAGGGCACTCAGCAGGTGAGCTGCGCCAGCTTCTGGAGCGACACGGCATGACGATGCCGGTGGCCAGCTTTCAAGGAGGTCTATTTGCTGGCGGTCAAGCACGCGACGAAGCTTGGCAGCTTTTCGAGCAGCGCCTGGCGCTGTGTCAAGCGCTCCAAATCGACACGTTAGTCGTTGCCGGTGATCCATCCTCCCCGGTCGACACAGCAACCGCACAAAACGTGGTTGACCAACTCCAACAAGCCGCGGAGCTGGCATCCCAATTCGGCGTTCGCCTGGCTTTGGAGTTCCGTGCCCAATCGCCGTTGCTTAATAACTTAGAAACAGCCGCGGCGGTGGTTCGCCAGATAGGGCATCCGGCCTTGGGCCTGTGCCTGGATACGTTCCACTTCCATGTGGGACCCAGCAAATCCGAGGATCTGCGTTATCTGGATCCGCAACTGCTCTTTCATGTGCAATTAGCCGACTTGGCTGATGTGCCTCGGGAATTGGCAAGCGACAGTCATCGCATTCTTCCCGGAGACGGCGACATCCCGATTCGGGCTATTCTGGAGCATCTGCACAAAGTAGGCTATCAGGGAACCGTCTCGATTGAGCTCATGAATCCACAACTATGGCAAGTTTCCCCCCGCCAATTGGCGGAAGTAGCGATGGCCTGCTTTGAACGGCTGTTCGCCGATAAGTCTGCCAACGGCATATCCGGACGGCATCGCCAGTAGCCGGCCGGTTTCGGCCGGTAATTGGGGCTTACGCTGATCCTGGGCGGCAGAGTTTTCCTGGCCGATATTTCTTATCGCGATTGCCGGTTCGGTCGATAAAAGTAGCGTGACAGGCATTGTTGATTTGCTTCCGCGGGAGTAGTAACTAATGTGGTGCGCCAAGTGTCAGCAAGAGATTGCAGCCGTTCCCATTGAAGCTGCTAGCGACGCTCGGTGTCCGACTTGCCGCGCGAGTCTCATCGAGGCGGCCACGGAACACCAGCAGGACCAACCGGGTTGTGATTCGCCACATGACGCATCGGCAAGGTGGGATGCGTTCGAAAAGATGATTGACGATTGGACCGGTGGCCCTTCGACGCTTGCTGGTCAGACCGAGTCATCGACAACGGAGGCTTCCGAAGAAGCTCTGTGGAAAAAATGGGAAGATAGCCTTGCCGAGCTGGACCGCTTGTTGTGGCGGGTCGACGCGGCAACGGTCAGCGAGGCGTCCCAGCGTGTGACCGATTTGGCCAAGCCCGTGATGAGCGAGTCCCGCACGCCGTCGTCGATCGAGCGGGTAACGCCGACGGCTTTACCACCGCTGTCAAGAAGTGGCCTGTGGGCAGGCCGACTGTTGGTGGCGTTGGGAATGCTCCTTTTCGGAGCCGGTGCAGCGCTCGGCATCTGGGCCTTGGTTGCAGCTCAGCCCATTTGGGTGTGGGTGGGATTGGGGCTCTATTTAGGCGGTCAAGTGGCGGGGATGGCGGGCTTGGCCGCCCAGGTCGAAGCTGCCGCAGCCCAACAGAAGGCAGCTTTGGAGGCGATCGAGCGGCTTCGTGCCGACATAGGCCGCATCGAGCAGGCAACGACTCTCCTAGCCGGCCCCCACTCCTTGCCCTCGCAATCGTTTTACGTGCATTTTGCGCAGCGAGCAAACCCTCACGTATTGCTGGCCGACCTAAAGAACCAGTTGGATCTTCTGACACTCCACCTAGCGAATCGTGCGTAGGCCCATGCGTGCGTGGTGTTTGTAGGTAATAATGATTCAACGCAATGGCACAAAGTCGCAGAGGCACAACGCAATAAGTAAGCGGGAAGATCCGCTGCCCCTCGGGCAAAGAGACTTTTTGTACAACCTGACTTGGCCAAAGCACAGAATTGCTACACGAGAAAATGCGTTCGTTTCTTTTCCACGGGCTCGGCATGCCCGTTGCCGTGCAGAAAATGGCCAACGGTCCAGTATGGCTGATCTGTTGCCATCTTCGTTATCGTAACAGGCCGGAAAATGCTGGAGGGAGCAAGCTGCCCACTTTTGGTCGTCCGTCGAAAATCCTCATGCGGCGCGAAATCCCCGGCAGCTTTCAAAAGCCCGAGTTGGGGTTCAAGCCGGGCTGCGCAAATGAGATTGTGGGCCAAACCGGCGCTTGATCATGCCCGTGCTTTGTTTCGTACTGCGCCGCTGCATCTTTGCGCTAGTGTGTTAATCCATTCAGCGAAATGGCAAATGTCGAACCAAAGGCAGAAGGATCAGGAAAGTCGCCGGCCACGGTCAGCAGAGCCAGTTCTGATCCAACCCCAGGTGGCAACAGAGTTCCTGGAATTTTCGGTAATAGTTGTCACTGGATGTATGGACGTGTTCCGCTTCGGTTATGAATCGGATTTTCGGGTCTAGATTTACCCCGTGCTCGGCAAGAATCTGTTCAAGCACATCAAGCGGTTGCCCGTAGCAAATGAGCAGTTTATGCTCGTCGAATTGTACTTCTTGGGGTATCTGAGGGTTCACCACTGCTATGCCTGCGCAGCCGTCATTCAATAGCAGGTCTTCATAATCCCAAAGAATGCTTTTCAGGACCGGAAGGTCGATATGTTCCCGGTACAGATCTTCGTGTCCGCCCGTGCGGCGTGTGTGACTGGTTTCCAGCACTACGTCGACAACGGGTCCCAGAGGATCTATCAGGTCCATGAAAAGCTCAAACAGGATTTCACGTGTGGCTGCTGCCATCAATACAGGGATCGCCGGCTGTCCGTCGTTTGGGTTGTAGCGGTCATGCCGATATCCCTGGCGAGGCACGACTTGCAGATCGTACGACGGCCGGATCGCGTCGGTGAGCAAGAAGTTGCCATAGCGTGAAACTCGAAGGTGGGCTTCCAGCTGCTCTTCGCTAATGCGTGCAAAGCTCCCAGGAACCTTGGCCGCCGCGACTGTTTCCGATGCAGGGTTGCGTTTAACCGGTGGTACAAAGGCCATGATTGTGGGTGCTCCAGATTGGAAGCTGCCGTGGGATACCGGTGGACTTCCGGCCGGCAAGCCGTTGGTTCCAGCCAGGAGAGAGGACTCGGAAGCGGCCGTTGCCGCAGCTTGGCTGGAACTCACGCAGCGCGTTCACGGGATGCGTCGGCTGCGACGGCAGTCGGCTGTGGGAAGGCCGCCCGAAGCTGGCGGCTCGCTTGCCGCTGACCTCAGGCAAGTTCGCCAGCTTTCCGCTCCACGCGGCGGTCATTGAACTTTAGCATTCCGTCATGGATCGATGCGCATCATCAAAGCCTGGCGACCAGAATTGCTCGATGACGTGGCGTGTAGGTTGCCGCCTACGCCGCAGATGACGATGGTTCCGATCAGAATCGACATACCAAGAGAAAGCACTTCTGCCTATAATGACTAGAGCCAGGGTAAACGATGGAGTATCCAAGGACCGGTGTATGATTGCTGCGACGCGGCCGAGCAATGGATGCGTAGCACCTAGGAAACTACTTGTCGCTTTTTCGCTACTGAGTTGGTTAGCGGCCGCCTGGGCGTGTAGTCCCTCGACACCAACGAACCGTCTTTCGGCGCCTCCCCCATCCGAAGGATCGTCTGCGGTTACAGGCGAGCAAAGGCGCGCTCCTCACAGCGTGCATCCCCAGCCGATCCCCCCCGCCGCAAACGGAGACTCCCTTATCCAATTGCGGCGCGCGATCCCTCCCGACATTAATGCCGAACAGGAAACTTGGTTTGCCTATTACTTGGGCGGAGCCAAAATCGGACATAGCGTGATGAGAAGTTTTGCTTGGCCGTCCGAGGGTGATCAACCATTGGTGCGTCATGAAATGGCGCAGCAATTGTCGTTTCTGCGGGCCGGCCAGCGTGTCGAGCAGCACTTGCTCGTGCAGAGTTTAGAAACCCCGGACGGTGTGGTAAAGGAGTTGCGCTCGGTGGTTCGCGATTCTGCGGCGGAAATCGAGACAATTGCCCTGCCGCGAGGGAAAACCTTGGAAGTATCCGTGCGCACGGCCGACAGCTCCAGCCTTCAAACGATCCCGTGGGACGAGAGTTACCGCGGGTTTTTTGCCGACGAACAGCTTTTACGCCAATCCGCGCTTCAACCCCGCCAGACGCGCGTGGCCACGATGTTTCTGCCTGTCTTGAACCTGGTTGGCCAACTGACGCTCTCTATCAAGGATTGGGAGCCTGTCAGCACGTTATTTGGCCAGCAAATGTTGTTGCGCGTCGATTCGCTGTTTCATCATTCGCAATTTGAGTCCCAAGCCACGATCTGGTGCGACGCGCAAGGACAAATCCATGTTTACGAAATGCCGAATTTGCAAATTACCGCGTATCGAACCCTGAAAGAAGCGGCACTGGCTGCCAACGAGGCCGTCGATCTACTGGAACTGTATCGAATTAGGGTTCAGCGCCCGATCCCTGACCCGCATCGGTGTCGGCTGGCAGTGTACCGCGCGCGCCTGACCGGGCATGGCAACCCGGAGCGACTTTTTGTAAACGACCTGTCGCAGTCTGTCGAGCTGATCGATCCCCAAACGGTCCACATTACGGTGCGCCGCATCCGGCCCGAGGACTCGCTCGATCCGGTCGAACCTGTCGTTCCGCCGACCTCGGCGGATCTGGTGGCCAACAGCCTGATCCAAAGCGATCATCCAGCGATCCAAGAGCTGATGCGCCAGGTGGCACCGGCTAGTTCCGATCCGTGGCGGTGGGTCCAGGCCTGTGAGGCGTTTGTCCATCAGTATATCCAGCGCAAATCCCTGGACAGTACGTTTGCCTCTGCCCTGGACGTGGCACAAAGTCGCTCGGGAGATTGCACGGAACACGCCGTGTTGCTCGCTGCGATTTGCCGGGCAAACGGTCTACCGGCTCGCGTGGCCACTGGGTTGCTGGCCGTGGGTGATTCGTATGCTTTCCACATGTGGAATGAAGTCTGGCTAGCGGATCGTTGGGTCCCATTAGATGCCACACTAGCCTCGGGAGGCATCGGTGCAGGGCACATCAAGTTAACGGTATCCAACCTAGACGGGGTAAGTCCCTTCGCCGCCATGGCGCCGGTGCTCGAAGTGATCAGTCGTTTAGAGCTCGAAGTGTTACGCTACGAATAGGCGGCGAATCGGACCTCGCCAGAGTAGAGTGCTTTTACCTTCCCGATAAGCAGATTCTCGCACGACGAGCTCCTTGCTTCTAATATACAAGACGTGCCGTCGAATACGTTTAGGGACAACGTCGTTTCCTTTGCCCGAGATACGAGGCTTCGAGTTTATGACCGAATCAACCAATGCTGGAGCACAGCGTGTGCACGTCTTTTTCCTCGATCAGACCGGCTCGCGATATGTCGAAGCGTACATAGGCCGGACGGTTCCCGTCCGGCGCATTTTGCCCAGTGTGCTTGCTCGGATGGAACTTCCCCGGATTGGCCCTGATGGCCGTGAAATCAGTTATAGTCTGGATCACAAAGAGGGAGCGCGCCGCCTGCGCGAAGACGAAACGCTGCCGGACGCCAACGTTCAAGACGGAGATCATTTGATCGTCTACCCGGAAATGGTGGCCGGAAGTGAACCACCTCGATCGGCGGCTTTCTCTTGCAGGCAAGTCCGCTTATAGTTACGACGATACAGGGTCGGTGGGCGGGTGAGTCGAGTCCAAACGTGCATGGGGCTATCCGTAATGCGTAACTCGCCGCGGTTGCGCCGTTTGCAGAGCGACTACGAACAAGTCAAACGACTGGTTGCCCAAAGCTCGATTCTGAAAGTGCAAGCAGCACGCCCTTATCAACACGCGCCTCCCGATCGTTATCGACTCCAGTTTTTAGGAGCCGGCATCGAGTCGATCGTAGACGATCGCTGGGTCGTTCGTACCGAACACGTCGTACTGGTCTTTCTCGGACCTGATTATCCTCGGTTGCAACCGGACATCTTGTGGCAGACACCGATTTTTCATCCCAACATTTCGACTAACGGAACGGTGTGCCTTGGGCCATTGCGGTGGCATTGGACTCCTTCCCTAGCGCTGGCGGATTTGTGTCGCATGCTATGGGACATGATTCGCTATGCCAATTTTGACGTGAAAAGCCCATTGAACCCTCAGGCGGCGGCTTGGGCTGCTAGCCAACGACCGGAAGTTTTTCCACTGGATCCGCGTCCTCTACGCGATCGGGTGGCCGTTGGACATCGAGCAGCACGACTGACGGACCAGAGCAAGGGGGCTAGCTACCCGGCCGACGAATCGATATGCGTCGATGAGCCGAAGGTGTACGCCGCCGCTAATGCCACTGAGGCAACCGGACCGCTCACTATCGACTGAGCGGTCGGTCGATCACCAGAACCCGAGCAGCTTCTGGTCCGAACGCCGATCCAAACCCAGCCGCCAAGCGGTGCGGAGATTTCCTAAATGCAGGGCTTTGCGGATCATAGCGACCAGGCGCGCTACGCGTCATTGAGCCGTATTGAATGGTGGGAGCAGGCGCGTTTGCGCGATGCGCGTTTGCTGGTTGTCGGCGTTGGGGCCTTGGGAAACGAGGTACTCAAGAATTTGGCTCTGCTCGGAGTGGGCCAACTGATGGTGGTGGACCGCGATCGAGTGGAATATTCGAATTTAACCCGCTCCGTTTTGTTTCGGCCCCAAGACGTAGGTAGATATAAAGCCGAGGTGGCGGCCGAGCGACTCCGGGAACTCAATCCCGATGTGAAGATTTGGCCCGTTGTGGGCGATGTGTTAAGCCAAGTCGGGCTAGGACGCTTCCAACAAGCCAATCTCGTGATTGCTTGCCTTGACAATAGGCGAGCGCGGCTGTGGGTGAATCGCAACTGTTGGCGCGTTGGACGAACGTGGATCGAAGGAGCTATCCAAGAGTTGGATGGTGTGGTACGCGTTTTTGTGCCGCCCGAAGGTCCCTGCTACGAATGTGGTGTGACCCAGACGGATTACCGGCTGATCGACGAACGGTACCCGTGCGGCCAGGAGGGGGCTTTTGCCGAGCACGAGGAGAAGATTCCAACAACGCCGACGATCGCTTCGATTGTGGCTGGCTGGCAGGTGCAAGAAGCAATCAAGTTCGTGCATGGTTTACCGGTTGCGGCGGGGCGAGCTTTGGTATTCAACGGGTTGAGCAGCCGCAGTTACGATACGGCTCTGGCGCTGCGCGAGGACTGTCCTGCGCACGAATCTCTGCGATTAGAACCACTGGCTCTGACGCACGTTGCGCGATTGGGCGAACTGTTCGACCTGGTAGCGCAGCGCCTCGGTACGGCAAAGCTCACCTGGCTACCTGACCGACCTATTTTGAGTCGCATCACATGCTCCCAATGTCAGCTCCGGAGATCAGTCGTGTTGCCAGTTCTTCGGACCCAACGTCACGACTGGATATGCCAAAAATGTGGGCAACCGGGGCGGCCAACAATTCGTTATCATGTCGACTCTCGTTCTCGTCTGTGCAAGCTGCGCCTTGTGGATTTAGGTGTACCCGATCATGATGCCGTTCGACTAGCAGATGCGTATGATGAGTATCATTTCCTCTTGGCACCGGAGTTACCTTGGCCGTGACAGAGGATCAGATGAGTTTTGTGGCATCCGGCGAACTGCCTGTGCTGGAACGGCAACGCAGTGAACTTTCTTCACAGTTCGCCATAGTCCCCGTCGGCCGTGCGCTGTCCGAAGAACTGGCGATTTATATAGAATTGGACGCCTGGCATGCGCTTCATTGCCATGCGAACCAGGATCGTGAGCACGAGTTGGGCGGTATCCTGCTGGGACAAGCATGCCGCGACCCGGATCAGGGTCTATTTGTCGTGGTAAACCGAACGCTGCCCGCTCAGCATTCTCGCAGTACACCTGCCAGTTTCACGTTCACTCACGAAACCTGGCGGCAGGTTTGTCGCGAAGTTGATTCATACAGGGGTAGCTATCGCATTGTAGGATGGTATCACACACACCCTGGCTGTGGGGTGTTTTTGTCAGCCGCAGATGCATTCATTTGCCGCCACTATTTTTGCAAGCCTACGGATCTTGCTATCGTTGTGGATCCCTGTACGAGCAGTTTGGCGGTTTTCGGTTGGAACGGCCTAGCGCTCCAACCCTTTCAGGGATTCTACCTAATTGCTCCGCTTAACGAGAAAAAACGTTTGGAAGAGTATGTGGATTGCATCCGAGAGGTAAACTGTATCTTTTTCAGGGCTCTAAGCGGCTAATTCGTTGGCCGTAAAGGGGACTCGCCGCCCGTTGTTGATCGCAGAAGGATCCCCTGGAAAATAGGTGTTTCTTTTAACCTACGGACCGAGCCGACCCGCAGCAGCGGTGATTACGTGAGTGATGTTTGGAGCGGGCCTGTTCAGTTTTGTAGTCAAAGCGTGTAATTTTGAGACCTCAAAAAAGCTATTATCCTTCCCATGAGGTTCGCGACGAAATTCACAAAAGTCAGCTCTGAAGATGGCTCGGAGAAATCACCCCTGTCCCGAGTGTCGCGATGGGTTAATCGTAGCGCCGCCGCGCCGTAGAACCGTTCCCGCACCATCTTTTTGAGCAGAATTTCGTAGCGCCGAACATACGACGCCTCGCGAAACTCCTCCAGGATAGGCGAGGGCGATTCTGATGCAGACACAGGCCGCCTCGACTCCAAGGCATCCTCCAGAAGCATCATGTATGCTAGCCATAGCCGAGAGAATCTCCCGAAGGCACCATGGCGGTAGGCCTCCCAAGAATCGACGGCACTTCCAATGGCTTTTTCCGTTCGATTATTGAAATTGTTGCCGAACGAGGGCCCCAAGTGTGCCTTAAACTCAACAGCGGCTAGCAAACGGTTGTTGCTTACACCGACCAGATCCCATTTCTTTTCCGCTCGAAAAAAACCTAGTAAGTCACTCTTTTTACCCTAGCATATCGCGGTGCCGGAAATCCCTTACTCTACGGGCAGTTCACGGAACAGTATGGCGAAACCAGCTAATTGCATCCCGCCCGTCGCGGCGCTGCGTGCACCCACATCGAGCTTTCTAGATTTTTGCCCCTGCGCTTTGGCTTGAAGATCTCGAGTTCGCCAGAAATGCTTGATCACTTCGCGCACCTCACTTTGTAAATCGTTACGATCTTTTCTTGCTGCCACGTATCATCACTCCGCAAAAATCGGAATGTTCGCGAACAGCACGGAAGCTTCCTGGCGACTGCGCCGTTCTGCCAATCGAAAATAGTGTGGATCGACCCCGCAACCAATCGAGTTTCTACCACAGCGTGCAGCAGCAACGCTGGTGGTGCCGGTACCCACAAAGGGATCCAGCACGGTGTCCCCGACGAAGCTGAACATGCCAATGAGCCGATCAGCTAATTCAAGGGTGTAACGCGCCGGATGCTTTTTGGTCGACGCACCACTAATATCTGTCCAAACCTGCCGAAACCACCTCTGGTAATCCTCCGCCGATATAAGGAACGTCTGATCAACTGGCGGTAAACGAGCGTATTGGCTCGATGGATAGT
>CAYRMD010000113.1:0-13234 GCA_964425225.1 uncultured Pirellulaceae bacterium
ACTTGTTAAAAGGTTCCGTACAATACGGGCGAATTATGCAGAGGTTCCTTAAGTCCGATGGTTTGCAAAAGATATGCAGTGGCTAGTAGGAAACCGGCTACGCATCCGTCGGTCCATAAACGGAACGAAACAGCCCGAACCGACCAGTACGCGAAAATTACCGCTGCTATCAAGAAACGCCAAAAAAGAAAGCTCAAAACATCATATTGGTGCACCGCACCTTTAACAATGGTAAACGTCCATCCCCAAATCAGGGTCACACCTACAAGCGACGCTGCCGCAATAGTGTTTCTCATGAAAAAGCGCCATTCCCTTCGTAGCCCACACATACTCCCGAAATTCCTAGCGACAGCTCCAAACGCGCATGCGATGCATACCGCCTCTTAGCGCGCCCGCCGGGGTAGCTCAGTCCAGTTTTTCAATAGCGGGGGAATTATGGACTGCCTTACACACTACACATTGTCAACAACCGGAGCAATGACCTTTATCCGCGTTATCACAAACGGTATTCGCTCAAGACCGTTCCTATGCAAAAGATCTCCCGTTTTCTAGCACAAATAGGCACACGTTTTTGCACTGCATCATCACGACGACGAATTGCTTGACAGCCTGTTGGCGAATCGTTATATTACGCACGTTATCTTGGACGTTTACCTTTGCGACTTATGATGTTTTCGTACCTATCTATCGTGAGGGGGTCGAATAATGGCAGAAGTTCGGAGAATAGTATTCATAAGCAGTTTTCGTCGCTCTTATGTGTCAACTAAGATGCGTGGTTTTACGTTAGTGGAACTGTTGGTGGTTATTGCGATCATCGGGATTCTTGTCGGATTGTTGCTGCCTGCGGTACAAGCGGCTCGGGAGTCCGCACGGCGGATGCAGTGCCAGAACAATCTTAAACAAATCTCGTTGGCAATCCACAATTTCCATGACACATTCAAGAGGTTGCCATACGGCGGACGCGATGGGCACCCCGGTCCGCCGGTCGACAGCAGTTGCTGTCGCGGCCGTGTTGTGGATTGGTGGAATTGGAGTTACCACATTCTACCCTTCATTGAGCTTAATAACATTTATGACCTAGGGAATCGACAGCAGGATCCCCCGCGTGATCCAACTGGAGTTTACAATCCAACCGAGAATTTGGTAGCAGCAATTCCCGTGAACGTTTTTTACTGTCCGACGCGTCGGAAGCCATTTCCTCATGGCGGTTTGTACCGCAGTGACTACGCTGGAAATGCAGGTGAGCGCGGTACTGGCGGCGTGACTTCGGGCAACGGGCGCGGGCAACGCGGTGTTATTGTCCGGAACGATTTGCCAGCCATGGCGTTGGAATTGATCCGCGATGGTACATCCAACACAATTTTGGTCGGTGAAAAAGGCCTCAATCCGCTATGGGCTGGCAGGGAAGGCGGCGACAACGAACGCTGGAACAACCACGGCTGGGACGAAGACTCCATTCGCTGGGGAGGAACGATCGACTCGTCGGGTCAGCCGTACGGTTGGCCACCGATGCCGGATAACAAACTTCCTACTTCGGCTAATCCCACTGTCACCGATTCCAGAGGACGTGCCTTTACGCAGTGGCACCCGTTTTTCGGGTCCTCCCATCGTGGCGGTGCCAATTTCGCTTTGGCTGACGGCTCGGTACGATCAATAAGCTTTACCGTTAATGATGAAACCTTCCGGCGATTGGCTCTATCCAATGACCGGTTGCCGGTGACACTGGAGGAGTAGCTAGTAACCACGCAAAGCGATTGTAATTTAGCTCCGGTCGTTCTTCGAGGGACGACCGGAGATTTTGTTCGGCTGTGAAAATCATCTACCTGCGTGAGTCATAGACGGAGTGTCTGACACGGGCAAAATGTTCTATCCGCGTTGAATGGTCGGATTTGGACGTTGTACGTTTGAAAAAAAGATGGGCGTTCCTGTATCGAACTGCAGAGGATAGTGGAGTCTGCGGTGATGTACCGTTTCGGGCAAGTGGTATTGGTTGCGGCTCTAATCTGCTTCGGAATGCTATCAGGCTGTGACGGCCAGCCGAAACAACAAACCACACCCGGTAAAGTGGATATAGAGGCGATTAAGGCTCACGATGCCCAAGTCGACCAAGAAGAAAAAGCGCAACGGGCAAAAGAGGGCGAGTAGTTCGTCTCGTTTCCAACGCTGGCGGTAGGGTTCACTCATTGGTTCTGGCAGGATGAACACGCGCCGATTCTTAACGTAGCTGATTGGCGTTGACTCTTACCAGGTCTGTGACGGTTGTATTGCGAGCGATGTCCGATGAAAGTTATGCGCGTAGTTCCCTACCCCAACTAAAGTTGCTATGCCGCGCAAGCAGTCCGCGGTGCTTGGGAAAACCTCTAAAACATCGAGCCGTTACGTTCTGCCGACAAAGCGAAGCTCGAGTCGTCGTGGGTAGGGCATTTCTCGATTTAAAGAATCGGAAGAACCTGTCCGTCACAAACGGGAAAGGGACGGCCCAGCATATCGTGTATGATGGTGCGGGGATCGATTCCCAGGGCGGTGAAGATCGTGGCATGAATATCGGGCGGGCCGCAGGCACCTGACTTGGGGAAGGCACCATTGCGATCGCTCTCTCCGTAGACTTGACCGCCTTGAATGCCACCTCCGGCCAGGACCACCGAATAGACATCCGGATAGTGATCGCGGCCGGCAGCTCCGTTCACTCGTGGTGTGCGGCCGAAGTCGGTAAGCACGGCGATAAGTGTCTCCTGGAGCATGCCCCGTTGCTGGAGATCCTCCAGCAACGCTGCCAAACCGCGGTCGAACACGGGCAACAGTCGTTCTTTCAATCGGCGGAAATTGTCGCTATGCGTATCCCACATGTCGCCGACGCCCCCATTTAGGTCTCCCGCAGCCAAACACACTTGCACCACCGGCACGCCGGCCTCGACAAGACGCCGTGCTAAGAGCAAACTTTGTCCACCGATGTGAGGCCCGTAGGCTTCCAGTACGGCTTGAGGCTCCCGTTGCAAATCGTACGCCTCGCGAACCGCCGGGCTTAGCAGCATGTCGGTTGCTAATTGACGGAAATGCTGAAAAGCGACAAAGTCCTGCGAGTCGGCCAAGGGGCGTTCCAATTGTTTCCGGAGATCCGTCCGATCCTCGATTCGCCGAACGTCGATGTCACCCAAATGCAATGTTTCTGAACCCAACGTGCGCGATACGCCACCAAAGGGTTCACCGCGCGGTGTTCGCATCACAATCGGATCATAGGTCGCTCCCAACCAACCACCATATTCACCCGCCTGCAGCGTGTTATTATCGACCATGGGATACGGGACGCGCACGGCTGGCGGAACTCCTACTGGAGCTTTTTTGATTTTGGAAATCACAGCTGGTAATGATGGCCAGTCCGTGCGCGCCGGAGGGATATTTCCCACACCGGGCGGACGATGCCCTGTGAGGTTCCAATACATGCCACGTCCATGCGCTGAATCGTCATGATGAATGGAACGAATCACCGCCAGTTTATCGACCTGGCGCGACAAACGCGGTAGATGCTCACTGATAAAAATCCCTGGAACACACGTGGCGATCGGCGCGAATTCTCCCCGAATCTCGCGCGGCGCTTCTGGTTTCGGATCCCACGTGTCCAGGTGGCTCATGCCACCCCAGCAGTAGACGACGATACATGCCCGGGCGCACGATGCATGGGCGGCGTGCCCCCTGCCTCGCAATGCCAAAAACACAGGCAGCGACAAAGCACCTAGACGTACGGCGACGCGTCCAAATCCACGCCGCGTCACGCATAGATCCATCGCATCTGCTCCCCTATCCTAGGTACTGACAGCGGACCCTCACATCCCAGGCTTTTCACGGTCTCTCACAGCTACGAGCTAGCCGAGTCAACCTTCGTTTACCCTGCCGACAGGTTAACAAGAATCCAATTGCATAGCAAGGAAAAAACACCCGAAGCATTTATTTGGGAAGCCGTTAAGGCCGGAAGGTGCAACGAAGATAACATCCCGTGTCAATCGCTTAACTGCATCTTAGCGTCTTTGCGTTTCTCGAGTTGTCTCGATCTTGCCTAGAGTCGAAAAGCACGCAGTTAATTGATTTGGCAGTTGCCAACCGTTGCGGGTTGCCGCGAATGGTGCCCGGTGGATCGTAATTGTTTCAAATCACCCGGTAAGACTGTGTGAGAACTTCCGCAATCCGTGCATCGGACCCTGATGCGCAGCAATTTGCTAATTGCTTATACAGTCGTGGGTTTCTAATATTCCCCGCAATGAGACTCGAGCATTTCCAACTGTTGGCACGCTAACTGCGTGTCTGAAATTATATGCTAACTTGAAGCTGGCGGCAGCCATTGCATCCGGCTAGCGACGGCAATTTGTGATGTGTGTGGGAGAACCTCGCAACGTCGAGGAGATAGGCAATATGCGCAAAACAAACAGGCTCCGGCAAAAAAACTCAAGAATGGAGCGAACAGATGAAAGTTTGCAGGTTCATCCGTTCGATTAAGTTAGTCGGCGATCGAGAAGCGCGACCTCTTCTGCGGAGGGAAGGGACGCGTAAGCCAGAACCAATTGCGACTGCTTTATCGTGCGGGGAACAAAATCAGCGTGCAAGGAGTGCATTCATGAGAATCTGCGGCTTAACAATCGGGGGTTTCGTGGCGCTAGTCTGCAGCATGCCCCTGCTGCTTGTAGCCCAGCAGCCGGCTCCGCCAGCCGGCGGAATCAACATCGCCTTGCTGGATCTAAAACAAGTATTCAACAATCACCCCGGCTTCAATCAAAAAACCAACGCAATCAAGCAACAAATCCGGGAAACGGAGGCCCAATTTAACGAGCAACGCAAGTTGCTGAACGAGAAGCGTGCGGCGCTGTCTCAGTACAAGGTAGGTAGTGCGGAGTACGAGCGGCTCGAGAAAGAGGTTGCGAGTCAGGCGGCCAGTTTGCAAGTGGAATTAGAGCGGAAGCGGCGTGAGTTCCTGGAACAAGAGAGCCGAATTTACTACGAGACGTATCAGGAAGTAATGGCACTGGTGGAAAATTTTTGCCGAGTCCATAACATCGGTTTGGTCCTGCAACATGACAGCGAACCGGTTGATCCAACCAATCACAATTCGGTTCTCAGGGGTATTAACCGGTTAGTACTTTATCAGGATCGGATTGACATAACGGGTGAGGTGATACGAATGCTCAATGCACCTCGCGCCGCCGTGCGTACTCGATGAGTCCCGTTCGTTGTTACCTGGCAACGCGCGCCGCATCAGAGGGTCCGCGGCGCGCGTTTTTCTATGGTAATTCGAGGCCGAGTTTCACCGTTGAGACGGGAAAAATTAACGCAATGGCGCAATAGAGCAAGAAGAAGCAAAATCGATTGAAAACCATGGTTGTAAACTGGACACTAAAGAAACGGAGGAACGTAGGGGCGCAGCATGTCGTTTCCCAGCCATTGTTTTAGTCGGTCTTCTTTGCGCCTTGGCGCCTTTGCGTTAAATCCATTCACTCCTCAATACGCGAACTAATGCGGACTACCGTTTCCATTTTGCTGCACCGGTGGTTCGGTTGGTTTTGTCGCGACCGACCCCGGAGCCGATTTTCGTTCGACCTCTTCTTCCGCAGGTGATTCCGTTTGCCAGACAGGCGGGCGTTTTTCAAAGAAGGCTGTCAATCCTTCTTTAGCAGCGACCGTGGTACGCGCTGCTGCGCTAATGGCAGCACCGGCTGTGAGCAGCGTCTCTAAGTGTTCACCGATTGTCTGGTTGAGCATCTCTTTGGTCATCCGCAACGCTTCTGGAGCCGATTGGCAGATGTCACCAGCCCACTGGTGGGCACGGGCCCAGACAAGATCGCCAGGTACTAATTCATGGAAGATGCCGCATCGCTGGGCTTGCTGTGCTGAAAAAATTTGCGCTGAAATAAGTAGATGCGACGCGTGGCCACCGCCGACTCGAAAGTATAAAAGCGGAGCTACCATGGCGGCCACGATACCGCGTCGTGGTTCGGGAAGCCCGAATTGGGCTTGATCGGCGGCCACGACCAAATCGCTGGCTAGCACCAGGCCGGCACCTCCGGCAAGTGCCGCGCCGTTGACGGCCGCAATGATCGGTTTGGGAAACTCCAGCATTGTCAGCAACAGATCCCGATAGAGCACGGCATCTTCATGCCACCGCGCCAGCGCGTCCTCCTGGCGGCTTGTCTCATACATTTCGTATAGGTCCATGCCGGAACAAAAAGTGGTGCCTGCACCCGTAAGGATTACGGCTCGCACACTGGGCTGCATCATCAGGTCGCCGAATGCCTCACGCAGTTGCCGAAGCATCGCTCGCGACAGGGCATTACGTTTCTCGGGGCGATTCAAAATGATCGTACCGCTCGGCGGATGGCAACTTATTCGCAATTCACTCATGATTCGATTCTTTTATTCGCTGGACGAACACATCCGGCACGACAAGTAAAAGCTCCTGAGCAGCCGTTCCCAACAGTTTACCCTGGCTGTCCCAGCGTAACGAGCGGGCGGCGCCGCCGGCCAAAGCGTTGTACAAGACGAAATTCAAGGCATGGACGTTCGGCAGCAAGAAACGCTCAACTCGGCTTAGTCCGGTCCATGCAAAGAACTCCTCAACACGCTCAGCCGTCAGATGCTCCACTAAAAAAGCGTAAGCGGCCGCATCACGAGCTACCACGCCAAGGTTGGCATGGTTTCCTTTGTCACCGCTTCGCGTAAGTGCCAAATCCCCTAACCGGACAGTATGCATCGGTGTGGCTCGACTCATGGTCCACATCCTACGTCGAAGAGGTTCCTTGCTAGTCCGACGACTCCTGCCATTCGATGGCCGAACGCACGTCGACACGAGGTTCCACCCAGTGGCGAGCCACCAAGGTGGGCCAGTATGCGTATACGGTGCGCACGGGGCTACGCCCCGAAGCGTATCCTCCCAATCCCGCTGGACCACATGTAATTAAGGGGGCAATTTGCCGGCTGAAGTGTTCCACCACTTCCCGGCGGCGGTCCCACACGGCCATCCGCACCACCAACTCGGACGTATCAGGCGTTCGTCGTCTTCCAAGGTATTGTCCGGCACTCCAATACTCGACATGAAACTCGTCAGGGGCACAACCACACTGGCGGAGGCGATGCCAAACGAGCTCAGCACACTTGTTGGCTTTGGCCAAACAATCCTTACCTGCCACGGCAAGTTGAGCGGACGCCGTAAAGCCGTCTTCGTATACGAGAGCTACTTTGAAGTGTTCGGGGCGCGGCGAGCCCCGCGCGGAACGAACCGCCACGCGATCGCAACCTAAATCCTCAACCTGGACCGACGTAAAATCGACAACCACGTCCGGGGTGAGGTATCGGACGGGATCGTCGATTTCATAGACCAATTGTTCGATGACACTGAACCGGTCCACTCGCCCCCCTGTCTCGGCAGGTTTCGTGATAACTACGTCACCCGTTTCGTCAATCTCCGCAATCGGGTATCCAATATCCTCTAAGTCCAGTTCATGCCATCGCACTGAATAACCACCGGTTACTTGGGCACCACATTCAATCAAATGTCCGGCAACGGTGGCCCCGGCCAGGCGGTGCAAGTCGTTCCAACTCCATTGATAGTGCCACACTGCCGGGCCAACGGTGAGCGAGGCGTCGGCGACCCGACCTGTAATAACGACGTCGGCGCCTTCACTCAATGCCCGGCATATGGGTTCGGCGCCCAAGTACACATGGGCAGCCACCATCGGCTGGGACAACTCGGCCAGCGGTTGGCCGGTTTCTAGATGTTCAAGCCCCTGCCCTGCTGCCAAGAGCTCAGGAATGCGTGGAGTTAGATCGTCACCGGTTACACACGCGATGCGCATGTTTCCTAAACCATGCTCGATCAACGAACGCGCCGTTGCCGAAGCACATGCCACGGGATTCACTCCACCAGCATTGGTGATGATGCGAGGTCCGGCGTTGACGTGAAGGAAAGGAATGATCGACTCAAGAACCTCGAGAAAATCGCTTGCGTAACCGCGCCGCGGATCGCGCGAGCGTTGATACGCCAGGATCGACATCGTCAGTTCAGCAAGGTACTCGAGCGTCAAGAAGTCGACGTAAGCGTGCGTCAATAACCGGCGCGCCGCACTTGGGTCGTCACCCCAAAAACCGGCAGCATTGGCCACACGCAAAACCATGAATCAGTCCTCACTCGTAGAACGGCTTGCGCAACGGAAAAATCGTACACAACTCTTGCGACTGCTCGACATCAGCCATTCTAACGAGCCGTCCGGCCAGGGCGTAGCTAGTTACGAACCGTACGATGGTCTGCCAGTGCCGTGCAACCCACCGATACAGCAGTCGTCAATGGCCCTTGTGCCCATCGAGAAAACTATGGTTCGTCTGTCCTCGCTCCTCGTCCGTCGTACGGCGTGGCGCACGAGTCTCCTGGAGAGGAGATTTCTTCAGAATTACTGTGGCGTATTCGGCAAGACTGCGTGGCCGAGCTATGGAAGCTATACCTGAAAAACTCCCAACCGAAACGGTTCGGTATCCGGTTGACGCGTAACAATCGCGAGGCTTTCGATCAGAACGTCGCGTGTCTGTGCCGGGTCGAGGATGGCATCGACCCAACCTCGGGCAGCGGCATACCGCACATCGGTTTGGCGTTGGTAGTCTTCCGTAACGCGCTTGCGCAGGCGTTCGAGCTCGTCGGCATCTTGGGCCGCGCCGGCTTTGGTGGCTATTTCGATGAGCGTCCCGATGGCCTGGTCAGCCCCCATCACAGCGCAGCGCGCCGTCGGCCACGCGAAAATCAAGCGCGGGTCGAAAGCCTTGCCACACAAGGCATAGTTGCCCGCACCATAGGAGCCACCCACGATGATGGTGATTTTTGGTGTGCGGCTGTTGCTGACGGCGTTGACCAACTTGGCACCAGCCTTGATGATGCCGGCACGCTCGCTTTCCCGCCCTACCATGAAACCATACACGTCTTGAAAGAAGATAAGCGGTAGGAGCGTTTGGTTGCATTCCATCACGAAGCGAGCCGCCTTTTCGGCTGATTCAACGTATAAGACCCCACCGAATTCATAGCGTTTTTCGTGGGTAACAATGCGTTTATGTTGCGAGGCGACGATTCCTACAGCAAAGCCGCCAATCCGAGCTGTGCCACAAACGAGCGTTTGCCCAAACTCCGGACGGTACTCGTCCCAACTATCCCGATCGATAATCGTAGCCAATACCTCGCGCACGTCATATTCGCGGCGCGGCTCCGGTGAAACCAGTTGATAAACGTCTTCAGGAGAGCGAGCGGGCGGTTGAGCAGCTTGCCGTGAAAAGGGCGCTGGCGGTTGGGCTGGATCTGGCGCCTGAAGTGCAACAAGGCGTCGGATGCGCTCCAGGCATGCTTCATCATTCGGTTCACGGTAGTCCACAGTGCCGCTGACCACGGCGTGCATCCACGCACCGCCGAGCTCTTCGCTACTTACTTGCTGGCCAATGGCGCTCCGCACCAGAGCTGGTCCTGCCAGGTAGAGGCCGGACCCATCAGTCATAAGTGTTACGTCACACAACACGGGCAGATAGCCGCCACCGGCCACGCAATTACCCATGATTGCGGCGATTTGAGGAATACCCGCTGCAGAAATCACGGAATTATTTCGAAAAATACGGCCAAAGTCGTCTTCGTCGGGAAAAACATCTTCTTGCAGAGGCAGGAAAACCCCCGCCGAATCCACTAAATAAACCAGCGGCAAGCGATTGCGGAACGCGATGCGCTGCGCCCGCAATACTTTCTTGGCAGTCGCCGGAAAAAAAGCGCCGGCTTTGACCGTGGCATCGTTAGCAATAATCATATGCCGGCGTCCGGCAATCATACCGACGCCGGTCACCACGCCAGCCGCAGGGGCTCCACCCCATTCATCATACATCTGATAACCCGCCCACAACCCGAGCTCCAAAAAACGGCTATGGGGATCCACCAACCGTTCGATGCGTTCGCGTGCCGTAAGACGCCCCTTGGCGTGCTGGCGCTCGACGGCAGCCGGCCCTCCTCCAGCCCGAAGTTGCCGTTCAACCTCCTGAATTTCCTCTACCAACTCGCGCATCGAACGGGGTTGTTGTGTTTCCATGCCCCACCTTGCTTTGTTCAAATTCCATACACGCGCTCGGATTTGGAGCGCAAGCTCCGAGGGATAGTTCAACCAATTTCACATGTTTGGCCGTGTTTAGCTAGTTGTCCATACACAACTTAGGACTTCTCTTACAAGATCGCTCCTCTCCTGGCGCGCAAGATGCACTTAGTATGCCTGCGAATGACGCTGCTGGACAAATCCTTACGCAGCGTGATCCCGCTGATGGGCGTGGCTGGTCGAAAGGCTAGTCACGCTCTTTTTTTGCACCAGTTTGGCCTTCGGCGGCACGTCGTGACGCTCAACAGACGCTTTGACCTCCACGAGCGCCAAGTGTACTCCATTCCAATGTTGTGCTTCACACGGGACACCATTGGCCGTATACCCATCGAAAGAAAGGTTTGATGGTTTCTTGCGGCTTTGCGTTACACTTGCCCTGTGTGAAGGGCCGTCCCCACTAGAGCCCCAGCGCAGCCAGCCATGCGCAATTGCTCCAGATCATCCGCTGACGCGATGCCGCCACCCGGATAAAGCAGGAAGTTCGCTCCCACGTTTTTCAGGCGATCCACCAAAGGCAGCGACCAGTTACCGGTGGCCGTACCCACTCGATCAAGCTCCAAAAGGATCAGGCTCCAAATACCACATTGGCTGACGCGCTGGACGATTTGGGTCACATCACCCCAAGAGTGGTTTCCCATCGGAGAACCGCCGAACAAGTCAACACTAAACACCAGTTGCTCGACCGGTACCTGGCGGCATGCTTGCGGCAACTGGTTGGGAGAACACCATGTTTCCAGTCCGACTACAATCTTCCAATTCGGTAGAGTCAGTTGGTTGAGGCGTTCTGCTACGGCGTCGAGATCCTTCGCGTCGCGCACGGCTCCTTCGTACCAGAGCTGGAGCCCACTGGCAGCGGCTGCCTCGACTATCGGCCACTGTCTGCCCTTGCCTTCGAGTGCGTCGAGGTCGGCCAGGTAGAGGATGGCAAACCGCCGGGTAGCCTTCAATTGCCGAATCCAGTGTCTTGGATCCGATGTGTTTCCCCACACGGAATCTAGCCAAGGTCGATAGGTGCGGCGTTGGCCCCGGTAGGCTCGTACTACCTGGCCATTAGCAATATCGAGTACGGGAATGACGTCGAAACCATTAGTGGAACTGCCCATGGGATTCCAATTGTGCAGCCAGCCTCACGACGCGAAACAACGATCGCACTGGTCCTGTGATTTGCTCCCCCGGGACTATTCTCAGTCGTCAAGCAACGTAGGACCTCATCAAGGGTCCATCGATTAAAACCCCACTTCGACGGCCGGTGCGTCATAAAGTGGCATATGGCGATAATAAACTTCCAGGATCATGATGCACATGCACGTTGTATAATGGCGGCCGCCAAGTGAGCCGTGTCGGTCCGGAAAAAACCAACTGCCTCGCTCATGACCGTTCTTGGCCTGTGTTGCCACCAGATAGTCGCGAAGGCGTTGATTCCACCGTTCCCATCCGGATCCCTGAAAATGGTGTAACACCTGCGTCGCATAATAGTCGAAGTAAACGTCGTGGTCCGATGGACCTAAGGTTTCCAAAATACCCACGCCGCGGATCAATCGCGGGTCGTTGCGCCGCCATCCGTAGTACATACGCGCCAGAAGCCCAATAGCTGTCGGTGAGGGCTCATTGCCTGGTTTTTGGTAGCCGTATGTGGCACCGTCATGAGCCTGAACGCTATCTAAGTAGCGCATGGCTAGTTCGATGACCGGAGAAGGTACCTCCAAGTTAGCTAATCGGGCGCTTTTCAAGGCCATAATCTGCCAACCGAAAACGGTCGTGTCACCCGGCTGACCCGGCACATAACGCCAACCGCCCTGCGGATGCTGCGCCCAGCAAATAAAATCAACTGCCTGCTGTGCAAGCGATCGAAGATTCGGATCGCCTGTCATGGCATAGGCTTCGCACAACGCCAGGGTGGCGATCCCTTGCGCATACATGGTGCCTTCCTGTAAATCACCACCGTTTGGGGTCACAATCATACGTTCACTCAAATAGTAAAGCCCCCGCTGGACCACCTCGCGATACGGCCCTTGTTGATGGGTATAACCGGCTCCAAGAAATGGCAACAAGGCTAGCCCGGTAGCCCCTGTCGTCGTAGCAACGCGACCAGGATCACGGCATGATCCCTGACATGGGCCTAATGTATGATCAAAACGCCAACCTCCATCCGCCCACTGGTGTGCTGCCAACCAGGCCAATCCCAATTCGACGGATTGCTCGCTTTCCACCGATCCGCCGCGGGTTTTTGCCAAATGAGCACGCAGTTGAGGTTGCCGCCCTTCATACCCACCACCTACGACGGCATGGCTCCGACGCAAAAGGTCGTCGATCGACGGTCGCGAAGTGTCCGGAGACAAAATCGCTTGGAGGTGGCGTCCAGGATCAGGCGCCGGCCAAGACGCCATGCCAGGCACCGGCAAATCAACTTCTGCAACCTGGCGGTACGTATCGTCCAACGACGGCATGATCGGCGAGGGAACCGGGTCGAACATTTCCAGAAGCGCCTCCACTGGAGTCGCTGTTAGCTCCAGCGATACGATGGACTTCTCGACGCGGGGACAAACCCATAACGCAAGACCGAGCAACAGACCAAGGTGGACAACAAAACTTGTTAAAAAGGATACGAGCCCTCGACGTAGTTGGCGGCCGAACCTCCTGCGCGGTGACGATATGCTAAAAGCGTTTTTCGCTGGTGTTGCCAAAGGAGTAATGGTCGCACCCGCCCTTGTTGCCCGGACCAGCGGCTCGGCGGTCGGGCTCGTCGGTTGGTCCATGGTAGGCGGCGACATTGGCAATTACCAGTCCCGTACGTTGTTCGATCACAGTAGCCTATACCGGGGAAGTCCTCTCTTGCCCGTTACAAGTCGCACGGTTGTTCTGCCGGCAAAAACTCCCTTCTTTATAGTGTAGTTTAAAACCGCTAACGCTTTACGACAAACGAACAGCTCATCGGAAAGTGTGAAACCACTGTCGGGCCTAACAATCGACTCCGTGTGTTAGCCTTGGTTGTAGGTGGGATTTTGGTGTAATAGGCTGATTCTGGCGGGACTATCTTAGGGAACCTCTGCATAATTCGCCCGTATTGTACGGAACCTTTTAACAAGTCG
>CAYRMD010000114.1:0-13228 GCA_964425225.1 uncultured Pirellulaceae bacterium
CGTAATTAATACCTCACGACTTGTTAAAAGGTTCCGTACAATACGGGCGAATTACGCAGAGGTTCCTTAAGTTCAGCTCCAAGGTTTTTCCGCTACGTTAAGGCTAGGCCGGGGTACAGGAAGCTCGTAAGAGGCTAGCGTGCGTGTGCCGATAGGCAGGCGTCCAAAAGCCCCGCGCGGATTAACATCCTAGACACGGTCACGCACAGGCAAGTAGCCTTTGGTAAAAATTACAATTCGTTACTGCCATAACGGCTTGCAGTTTCATCGAGGGCAAGATCGGCTGCACGTTAACGGTTGCGGCTGTGTAAAGCTATCCCTTTTTCGGGACCGATGTGGCGAACCCCGAATGACAGCCACCCGCGTTTTAGCCACGTGCTACTTCCATCAGACGCACACAGATCAACGTAGGAGAGGTTCGAGTGTTTTTTCTAGTTCGCCCACCCTTGCATTGCGGTCCACCATGATGCCGCGACGATCGACGACAAAGACCGTCGGCAGAGTTAAGATTCCCATTTGTTCGGCCAGTGGCCCATCCAGTCCCGCAGGTTCCCGGACCAGTGGCCCCGGAAATCGGCGCTGGCGCTGATGGTTTTGGAAAGCTGGGGTATCGGTATCCAAATTGACGCCCACCACCACGAGACCTTGTCGAGCAAACTTTGTGGCCAGGTTTTGGAGTGTGGCGAGTTCTTGTTGGCAGGGTTCGCACCAAGTGGCCCAATAATAGATAACCAATACTTTTCCCCGGAGCGATGCGGTATCCAAGTTGCGGCCATCTACCGTGGATGCGCGGAAGCTGAACGGTTGCCCTTCGGCTCGGAGCCTACGGCGTGCACCGGCAGCTTTGGGGGTTACCTCAGCTTTCGGGAATTCGTCGACGATCCGCCCATACCACTGGAGAGCTTGATCTTCGTCGCCGGAAAATTCGTGGGCCATGGCGATTTGCAGCATCGCCTCAGCAACCTCCGCGCTGCGGGGGAAACGCTCCACCAGCGCTTTGAGCTTCGTAAGCCACGCCTCATGTACCGCACCATAATCGACATTTTCTGCCTGCAATTGCTGCGTGTACTCGGCCATGAGCAGCCGAAAATTGGCGAAGGCCAGCAGATCGTCCTCGGCTTGTTCTTGCTCCAATCGTTCGATAATGGCTCGGAGGCGTGCCGTACCGTCGGGATATGCGCCCGATTGGACTGCCACGCTGATCGTATCGACCAATTGGCGGTACCAGAGCAGTCGCTCTTCAGGCTTTTCGGCAAGCCGCGCAATCTGTTCCACTACATCGGCGCGTCGTGCGTGGAGGGGACCGGCCGCCGACCCAACCGCATTGGCTAATTGGCGATCGATTTCGTCAAGATCGGTCACCAGCTTCTGAAGCGTACCTGGATTCGTTGCGTGAGGAATACTGTCAGGAGTACGGCTGGCCAATGACACGGGAAAAAATACACTCGTCGGTTCGTTTGCCAGTAACACACCAGGTATATCGACCAACCGCCATGCCTGGCCGGAGCGAACCAGTGTACCGATGGGAATTTGCGAGCTCTTGCCATCCACTTCGATCACGGCCGAGACATGATCGTAAAAATAAACGTCGGACGTGGCACCATCGGTGCCCGATGCTAGGGCGCTCGGAAGACCTCCGCCGAACAACACCCATCGAGCACCCGGGGCGACGGTCCTTTGTTCGCGCGCCAAACGCTCAAAATCGGCGGCTGCTTGGGATAGTTTGCGTCGAATTTCTTCGGTCTTGACACTACCTAACCCGAGGTCAACTAATTCTTGTTCGGTCAACAGCAAGCGGCGAAAACGAGCAGCATCTCGGTTGCGTAACGCCGCTATGACCTCGGCTGTCACCTCCTCCGGTGAAATCACTTTCCAAGAGTCAATCTGGCCATCTTCGTCCGGATCCAGTCCCCAACGCGTGCCGGCCATACCGAGCCATCGGTACTGGTCGGCTTTTTGATCAAAGTCCGAGTCAATGTCCCGATATACCTCCACTCCATCCTTGAAGTAGCACCAGCGATCCACTTTGTTGTCGGCATTGGTATCATCAAAGCGCCGCAGGATTAGACCCTGCGGACCGCGAACCACCCAACTGGTTGTGCCGTCGGCGGTTTCTGCTTCGATGGTGCAAGCCTTTTGTTCATCAGGTGTCGGCCGATCGTATTCCACATCCGACTGAATGGGAACGAGCTGAAGCGCAAATTCAACGGTTGGTTTTTGCGACCAGACTCGTGGTACGAGCCACAAAACCAATAGCACGACCACGCCTAGAACGCTCGATTTCACCCAACTGCTCCTTGTGACGCGTTGTTCTATTCCCCACCATCGAGTGCGTAAACCGGAATGGCCATCGAGTGTAGTCTCGACCCAACCGGCCCCAAACATAGACTAAGCGATCATTATGGTCGTGAACCGTCCGTTTCACCAACAGCATTTTTGAGCGTGTCTTGATTGTGAGCGTTTTTTTCCGTAGAGCGGCTTGCCCGGTTTGGGTTTGCCTTTTTCCGGCAGATCGGATGTGACCGGCCAGACTCCTTTAACGCAGAGGTGCAAAGGCGCAAGCTTAACAAAGCGGCGACCGTCAGGGAGCCGCCAAAATCGTTTAACGCAAAGGCGCAAAGGCACAGCGAAACTAGCACGTCGCGAGAAATCCAAATAGGTTTATCGGGTGAACCGCTGGTCGGAGCCGTGAGGCACGGAAAATGCGGCTTGCGCATCGGGGCGATCTGGGCCGAGGGGCCTAGACAATAGATCCACTCAACTTAAAATCGAAGTACGATGCGACGATAAACGACATTTCTTATGTTGCTATAGATGTTGGGCGCATAGCTCAGATGGTTAGAGCGCGTCGCTGATAACGACGAGGTCCGAAGTTCGAATCTTCGTGCGCCCACTGGTCGAGTCATCTCGTCGGCATGACGTTGCGGCACAGTTTGTTGTCGGCGGGGTTGGGGCGGTAGCTCAGTTGGGAGAGCGCCGGCTTTGCAAGCCGGAGGTCGAGGGTTCAAGTCCCTTCCGCTCCATTGGAAAAGCTTGTAGATTCCCGCCCTCGCTTTTGTCGCGAATTCCGTCGAGGCAAAGCTCTCATCCTCGCCTCTACCTGTGTCGTTGGCGGATCTATGGCAAAGCGTCCGGTTTTCGTGCCGCGCCCAGTCTGGTTGGGGATAGTGTTCGTACGACGGTTCCTTAGAAGTAAACTCAAACGGCTGATGAAAGTACGACGTAAAAACTGGCCAATTTCAAGCTGGGTAAATAGCGCTGGTGTTTGGGATTTCGGTGATCGGTTCGGCTGGCGATCGACGATGCGCAGAAGGACTGCCGCGGGAGGCGGAGTGCGTAGCGCATCGGCGCGGTACCTACCGGTTGGGTATCCGAGGGCATGGAGGCCCTCGTCAAGCGCCGTAGGTGCCCCGGTTCGGGTTTAGCTCTGATCACGTCCACTTCGACGCGGCGCAGAACCTGTGACTCTGGAAGACCCATGCGAAGCAACTGGCTGCGGGAGTTTAAGATACCGGTCCCGTTACGCGGACGTTTGCGACGTCGCCTGTGGTCGATCGGCTGCCGCATTGTAATTTGCGTTGGGTTAATTCATCTGTGTTGGATGGTCCCTCTTCGGGCGGCACCGCCAGAGGATGCTACGCCGGCGACCATTCCCACACGGAATTTGTTGGCGATTTTACGGGACGGTGGCCTGTTGATGGTGCCGATTGGGGCCTGTTCCTGTACGTTGGGTGTATTTTTGCTCGAGCGGTTTGTTAGCCTGCGGCGTAGCCGCGTGATTCCACGTCCCTTTGTGCAACGATTCCTCCAACAGCTCCAAGAAGGACAACTCGACCGGGCCAGTGCCTTGCATTTGTGTCAGACGAATCACAGTCCTGTTTCGGAGGTGTTCGCGGCGGCTGTGAAAAAATGGGGCCGGCCGGCTGTCGAGGTCGAACAGGCGGTGATCGACGAAAGTGAAAGGGTGTCCTGTCGATTGCGCCGGTATTTGCGCATCTTCCATTTTATCGCGACGGTTGCTCCGCTGCTGGGACTACTGGGCACGGTCTTAGGCATGATTCAGGCATTTAATGTGCTGGCTACGTGCGATGCCGCCGGACGGGCACAATTGCTGGCCAGTGGTATCGGTCAGGCGTTAATCACGACTGCTGCAGGACTTCTGGTAGCGATACCCGCGCTGACGGCCTACTCATGGTTCGTGGCTCGGGTCGATCGCCTGATAATGGAAATTGACACCTTCGCCCAACAAGTGGTCGATTCTGTCGCGGCCGAGGGACTAGCGGCGACACGACACGACAAGAACCCGACTCGTCGCGCAGCGTGAACCGCTGATCCTGATTTGAGGAAAGACTCGCCACATGCCGGTAAAAACCCTCCATGACGAGCCGCCGTCGATTAACCTGACATCGTTAATCGATGTGCTCTTTCTGTTAATCATTTTTTTTATGGCGGGCTCCAGCTTCCAATGGGAAGAGCATCTGCCGGTGGCTCTCCCCCATGTGCCGCACTCGACGGGCCGTGATGCGTCCCGCAACGGGTATGTAGTATACATTGACCGTCAAGGGAGCATCTGGCTCGGTGAGCAACAGGTGTCACCTGCTGAGCTTCGTGACCGACTGACCGCTTTGCGAGCCAACTCGAAGCAACTCCGAGTCACGATCCGTGGCGATGCAGAATGCCCGCTACAGACATTGGCCGTCGTTTTAAACGCCTGCCAAACGGCGGGAGTGGACCATACCGGATTAGCGGTACAACCGGCGACGGTCGCGGGCACACCGTCGGAGCGGCAGTGGCGATGAGCTGGCAACAAACCTTATCTTTGGTAGCGGTCGTGTCGTTTACGGCTGTGGCAGCAGCCTGCCTTGCCGGGACCGCTGCAACGGCTGTTCTTGTAGCTGCATGGCGAAGTCGTTGGGCGCAGAATCGTCCCTTGGTCCGCTACGTGTTGGTCTCGATCTATCTCCATGTGCTCTTGGTCATTTTCGCTTCGAGCATATCACTGCTGCCAGGGACGCAACCGGTTGCGTCGCGGCGCCTATCCGTAGAAATTCTCGATGCGCCATGGGAACTTGAAAGCGATCGGTTTTTGCCAGTCGAGACGTCTACCGACGTGGTGGTTGCTCAAAGTGACTCGGGTTTAAGCCCCAGCGCGGGCTTGCAGGAACGTTCCATCAACGAAGGAGCTCTCGAACCCGCTGATGCTCAAGTCGACGCGAACAGCGACAGTCTCACGAGGAACGACGGTGCATTGCCGAGCCAGCCAGCCCAACCCGTCGCCTCGGAGCTTCACGTTGGTCCACCTCTAGCCGACGCTCAGAGCCAGCAAGCACCCGAGCCGCATCCCGCGGCGATCGAAGCCCCGAACGATTCCTCGCTAAAAGCTGAGTCACCGAAGTCGCCCACTGCCAACGGTGACTTAGACCGAGCAGATTCTCTATCTCCGAGCCTGCCTACCAAAACGGGGGAATTGATTGGTGATTCGCAGGAAGTGCCGACGGTGAGTCCTCCGGCGCGCGAACAGTTCAAACCGAAGCCTGAGTTGTCTCCTGGAGCTGAGAGCAGGCTATCGGACAGCTCCAAGTTCCAAGAGCAGATCTCCGGTTCGACATTCGAAACGAACGCAGGGCAACCGGTATTGCTGAAAGAGCAATCGACATCCGAGAGCAATAGCTGGACAGTAGTTGCGGCCGATCGCGCTTGGGGGCGTCCGGCTGATGGGAAAGCACTTCCGGTGCTCTATCGCGGACGGTATGAACCGTTGAAGTCGGAATTGGTGCGTCGATACGGCGGTGATCAAAATACAGAGGGAGCGGTTCATCGAGCGCTAGCTTGGTTGGCTCGCGTCCAGCGGCCCGATGGCCGCTGGCGTGCTCGGGACCATGGCGCTGGGCTCGAACAACGTGTTCATGGGCAAGACCGGCAGCATGCCGGAATTGACGCCGACACAGGTATAACGGGTCTAGCACTGTTGGCGTTGTTGGGAGCCGGGCAGACGCACTTCGAAGGTGAGTATCGACGGCACGTAGAAAGCGGCTTGGAATTTCTGCTACGCACTCAAACGCCGGACGGAGATCTATCCGGCGGAGCAGGCACGTTTGCTGCGATGTATTGCCACGGGATCGCTTTGTTGGCTGTTGCCGAAGCACATGCCCTAACGGGTGATGCGCGTTTACGACCTGCGATGGAAAAAGCGCAGCAGTATACGCTGCGCGCACAGTCGCGCGTCGATGGCGGTTGGCGCTATCGTCCGGGTGATGCCGAGGGCGATACGAGCCAATTGGGCTGGCAATTATTAGCTTTGAAAAGCGCTGAGCTTTCTGGACTACCGATTCCGTCGACGTGCCAACAGGGCGTCGAGCATTTTTTACGGCGAGTTTCACTCGGCCAATTCGGCGCCTTGGCCTCGTATCGAGCTGGAATGGCACCATCGCGCGCGATGACGGCCGAAGCTTTGGTATGCCGTTATTTCTTGGGTCAGCAACTCCCGGATGGAGCATTAGACGAAGTGGCCGCGTATCTGATGCGAGAACCACCCGGCACCGGACCGACCAATCTGTACTACTGGTACTATGCTACGCTTGGGCTTTACTTAACCCAACATCCGGCCTGGCACGATTGGAATCGACATTTGGTTCGACAACTACTTACTCTCCAGACCTCCGCCGGGCCCTATGCGGGCAGTTGGCCCAGCGATACGGTGTGGGGAGGTTACGGCGGTCGCGTGTACGCGACGGCTATGGCTACTTTGTGCCTCGAAGTTTATTACCGCTATCAACCTAGGGCACACATGGCCAGTTTTCAGGAAGTGCGACGCCCCACTGGATTACTATCGCGGTAGCTAGCCCGCACAGACGCATCCTTGCTAATAAACGGCAATTGTGCTGCTTGCCGGCACACGAGCATGGGATAAAGCACCGAACTTGCTTGAATGGCGTGCGTTGAGCCACTCGGCAGACTTGTCGATAAGCAAGAGCCTACACTGGGAACCACTGAGAGTTGCCGCGGGATAATGTTCGAATCGAGCTGGACCTTACCTTGCCCTGTTTGACAGGGACCGCGATTTCGGATAAGATTCGGAAAATGGGTACGAAGTTTGTAAGTTGGGACTCGCACGAGTCGGTTCTGGTGTGCCCAGCCGGGCCACAACCCGCTTTCGCCGCTTGTTTGCGTTACCCTTGCCCATCTTTATTGCGAGAGCGAACCTATGTTTGGACTCGGCTTCTGGGAATTGTTGATCGTATTCGGAATCGTGCTTCTGCTGTTTGGCAGCTCCCGATTGCCGTCGCTGATGCGCAATTTGGGACGAAGCGTCGTGGAATTCAAACAGGGGATGCGTGATGAAACGCCCAGCGATTCCGAATCGGTGAAAGGAATCAAGAGTTCTGCCGAGTAATCACAAGGCGGGTGAGTTTTTTGCGCCAAGCGGGACTAATATCGGTCAAAGGCCGCGGTGCGACGCGGCATACCGGACGTGCCGGTGGCATAAGACCGATCAAATGCGAGGTGGGACGATGTTCGGTCTGGGAATGCATGAATTGCTGATCATCGGCATTATTGCCGTATTACTCTTCGGACGTAAACTGCCGGAAGTAGCTCGCAGTTTAGGACAAAGTTATCGGGAGTTTCGGAAAGGGCTCAACGAATTCCAATCACAATTGAACGCCGACACGTACAGCTCCTATAGTGCGCCGGCAAGTTCGACGCGCTTCCGGACGGATGACGAGTACGCCGACACGGCTTCGGCCCCCAAGTTCGACCCACCTGCCGCCAATGACGGGCAAACGCCGTCGGATGCGGCAAAGTGAAATTGCGAAAGTCGGTTGCTAGTTGGTTGCCAACGGATCGCCCCGCTCCCGTTGTTCGTTGGTGGCCCACGACGGAAGCGTATGGTCTTGCGTTCCGGCTCCGGCGGTGCAAAATGAAAACTGCATCGATTAGTTAACAACTGGCTTGGGCGGTTAGCTCAGATGGTTAGAGCGCCGTGTTCACACCGCGGAGGTCACAAGTTCGAATCTTGTACCGCCCACTGATAGGGTGTAAGAGGAAGGAAGCTGGTTTGGGCCGGTGTTTATAGTGCCCCGACTTATCGGGGCTTGGGTGAGTTAAACAGGGGAAGTGACCGCTTGAATGCGCTCGCTACAAACGTGGTCCCTGCCGAGGCGCTCACTACGAGTGAGGGGACGTGGACGAAGCTAACTTGTATTGTCACTTTTTTTCCCTAACGAATGCGGAGTCGTCAGAATCGGTTGAACATAGAACGCGTTCCTTCCCTCACCCAACGCCGGGCGCAATCAGTTTCGCTCCGTGACACAATAAATGTGCCGACTGGAACGAATGAAAATCTGGTCGTCGCTTATGGCAGGCGTCGCACTAAAATCCTCTGGTTCGTCCGTGACTCGATTAACAGCCAATTGTTCGAACTGATCTGCGGCGCGAATCACGAACGTGTCTCCGTTGCGCGTCAAGAAATAGATACGGTCACCGGCTGCCACCGGGGAGGCGTAATCGCTTCCGCCCAAACGTCCCATGCCACGGCCTCCAAAACCACGTCGTCCTCCACGTCCTGGCTGGTCTGGTTGGCCAGCTTGAGTAGTGGGGCCTGCTGCTGCCGGAGCTAGAGATGTCTGACTGCCCACCAATCGCGCCTGGAAAATTCGCTCCCCGGTCTTCGCATTCAGACAATTGGCTACGCGGTTGGAAAAGAAATATACCCGATCATTGATAACGATCGGTGTCGAGATCCGATTGTTGTCACGGCCAGTCCAAACCACATGCGTTGACGTAACGTCGCCCTCTCCGCCCACACGCACTGCCACGGACCCACCGCCCATGCTTTCGATACCGATTACAAGATCTCCAGCAACAGCCAAGCTAGAACAAGCGGTATTGGTTCTGGTCGCATTAGCGTACCAACGAAGTTTGCCGGTGTCGGGGTTAAGCCCCCAGATCTCATTGGGTACCATGATTACCAAGTCCGTGCGTTCGGCAGAAACAGGCACGAGCACCGGTGTGCCCCATACGCCGGTTAAACCCGCTGCTTCCGCTCGCCATCGTACCTGTCCGGTTGACTTGTCCAACGCCACGATCGCCTGACTTTCAGCGGCCGCCGTTACAATCAGTAAGTCTTTGTATAGTATCGGGCTAGAAGCCGTTCCCCAACCTTGAGGATTGGATTCAGTACCGACAGGGGTTTTCCAGAGCACGTTACCGTCCCAGTCGAAGCAGAGGACCCCCGTTTTTCCGAAGAAGCAATAAATTCGTTCGCCATCTGAAACGGGCGTGTGTGAAGCGTAGCCATGTTCCGTAAAATTCCCGCGGTAAGGGTCTTCCGGCAAATACGGTTCGACGGTTTGACTCCAGAGAACCTTTCCTGTGTTCCGATCCAAGGCCACCAGATGTCGGCGAAGGTCTTCCATGTGACCCGGATCCTGCCGATTGAGTCCGTAACCGGAATAGCACGTTACGAAAACTCGGTCCTTTACGACGATAGGAGACGACGACCCGGCTCCCGGTAACGCTGTCTTCCAAGCTAGGTTCCGCGTGGGACTCCACTCGATAGGCGGCAACCGAGTTGTATCGGCAATGCCGCTACCGTTAGGCCCACGGAAACGTGGCCAGTCTGCTGCGAAAACCCAAAAGGCTGGGCACCCGAGAACAGTCCACGTGACAATGGCTAACAAGAGTCTTACCTTCGTATGGACACGAGTCATTGAACGTATCTCCCTTTCTCGAGTGTTGCGACGAAACGATCGAACACGATTAGAGATGAATCCAGCCCGTCTTCAGGCTAGGCTACGATTCGCTTTGGATATGCCATCAGCTCCATCGAGGCAAAAATACTCCCCTTGTCCGCTTTAAGTACCGCCACTGGCCATGGTCGATACGTAAAAGTTGATGCGCTCGCGTTGGCGGCGCACTCCAATATGTTTAACCCGCGCGAGTGCAACCAGTTTCGCTCAATTGCCAGCCGTGGTACAAAAAGTTAAACCAGGTAAGAGTTCCCAGGGATTCAGCTAGTCCAAACGAGGGTTACGTGGCCGTTACGGCCCTGGGTTTCGATTACCGACCAACTAAGGCACAAGGTCGAAAGCAGTTTGCCGCTAGGTGATTTGGTGGTGGCGATTTGTAGAGCAGTTTGCCGAAGCAGAGTGGTTAGCGGAGTATCTCAATGAGCGGTTCGATACGGATCGGCACGATTGCCGGCATTGGGCTGTATGTGCACTGGACGTTCGTGGCCTTTTTTCTTTTTTTGGCGTACTCGTTTTGGAACCAGTCGGACGATCCACGTCAGGCAATTGCTGCCTTGGGGTTTGTCCTGGCTGTATTTGGATGTGTGGTATTGCACGAGTTGGGGCATGCCCTAGCAGCACGGCAATTCGGTGTTGCAACCAGGGATATTACTTTGTTGCCGATTGGCGGAGTAGCGCGGTTGGAACGCATCCCCCAGGAGCCGCTTCAGGAATTGTGGATCGCAATAGCAGGGCCGCTGGTCAACGTCGTCATTGCTGCCGTGCTGTTTGCTGTGGCGAAGCCCCCGGCGCCAGCCTCCTGGGGCGCCTCACGACTGTTGGAGCCCAATTCGTTTCTTCACAGTTTAATGCGGGTCAATCTGTTTCTAGTAATTTTTAATTTGTTACCGGCTTTTCCCATGGATGGTGGCCGGATGCTTCGGGCGATACTGGCCCTGCGAATGTCCCATTGGCGAGCCACCGAAATCGCCGCATCGGTTGGAAAAGTAATGGCGGTATTGTTCGCGTTGGTCGGCTTGGTATCCAACCCCCTTTTGCTGTTTATCGCGCTATTTGTCTATCTGGGAGCCGAAGGCGAGTCACAACTGGCTCGCATGAATAACCTACTTGGCGGCATTCCGGTGCGTGATGGTATGGTAACGAACTTCACGGTGTTACGTCCTGACGACACGTTGAAGTCAGCTGTCGAAAGCCTATTAGCTGGTAGCCAACAGGATTTTCCCGTAGTTGCCGATGGCCAACTAGTAGGAATGTTGTCCCGCAATCGACTGTTCCAGGCCTTGCAACAAGGTGGCACGGATCGGTTGATCGGTGAATACATGGAACCGGTCTGTCTGACGGCAACACCGTTCGATGCATTGGATACCGTGGTGCAACAGATGCAACAAACTCGCTGCGGAATTGTGCCTGTCTTGTGGCAGGATCAGCTTGTCGGATTGGTAACTAACGACAATGTGATTGAACTTGTCACACTGCGAAATATTTTCCTACGTCGGCCAGCGTCGGGTTCCGCATGAGTGCTGAACACTCGCCTACTTTGTCGTCGAGCGACCTGAGTCGGTTGACTTTACCCTGCGCGACGGTACGACTGCGACCGGGCACGTGGAAACCACTGGCTGCGGGTCACCCATGGGTATGGGAAAGTGCCATTGCTTCGGTCGACGGCTCGCCTCGCGACGGTCAGGTTGTGGATGTACTCAGCGACAATGGTACGTTCCTGGGGCGAGGCGTGATCAACCATCGCAGCCGGTTGCGCGTGCGGATTTATAGTCGGTCTCCTGACCTACCCCTGAATGAGGCATTTTGGTTCGAACGGGTGGATCAGGCTGTCCGTTGGCGTGAAAACCTCCGACTGCTGCAGCCGGCAAACGCAGTGCGCTTGGTCTTTAGCGAAGCGGATGGCCTGAGCGGACTGGTGGTGGACCGCTATGAAGATCATGTAGTTGTTCAAGTCAACGCGCTGGCAATCGCCTCTCGGTTGGAACTTTTTCTGGACATCTTGCAGCAACGGCTTCACCCAGGCTCGGTCATCGTACGTACGAGTCCGGCAACAGCCAAGGCGGAAGGTATCGCTGGAAGAGATGGCGTGGCACGCGGGGTACCGCCCGACCAACCGGTCCGCATCTTCGAAGGGTCGGTAGCCTTCGATGTCGATATTACCCGCGGGCAAAAGACAGGCTACTACATCGACCATCGCTTCAATCGGCAGCGGGTTGCGTCGTATTTCCGAGACCGACATGTGTTGGACGTGTTTTGTTACACGGGTGGTTTCGGACTTCATGCGCTACGCCACGGGCAGGCGGCCAGTGTGGTGGGAGTTGACAGCAGTCAAGTCGCACTCGACTTAGCGGAGCACAACGCCCGACTCAACGGTGTCCAAAACGCCGTGCAATGGATTCGGCAAGACGCATTCACTTACCTCCATGACGCCGTGGCCGCTGGGTGTCGGTTCGGCGCGGTGGTACTGGATCCACCAAAATTCGCCGCCCATCGCTCCGCTCTGCAGGAAGCACTGCGCGCCTATCACCGCCTGAACCGGTTAGCCATCCAACTGTTAGAACCGGAAGGAGTGCTCGTCACGTGTAGCTGTTCGGGCAACGTTTCGCGTACTGAGTTCTTAGATATGCTTTTCGGTGTCGCACAACGTTCGGGCCGTACCCTCCAAATTGTGGAACAACTCGGACACGCTCCTGATCATCCCGTGAGCCTTGCGTGTCCTGAGTCCGAATATCTCAAGTGCATCGTATGTCGCGTTATTTAGAGCTCTGGCCGACAACCCATTTTGGCGGCTCGCGTTCGAATAAAATTCGAAGTGTCGTACAATCCTCGAGGGCCAACCGCCCATCGAATGCCCTCCGGCTTGCCAGATTGTCGACAAAGCCGGATTTGGCTTTGTGGTTGGCAGGATCGACATAGTTTGGCCTGGATCGCAAACAAAGAAAAATTCCGGGCACAGGTTCAGCAAAAACCAAATGATCCAAAATAAAGGTGTAAGAAGGCAGAGAAAAAATACCGAATGTCTGAGTTGCTTACTTTGGTATTTGCGCCGGTAGGTTCTCGCGTTCCTATTAGGTGATTCGAGCCCACTGGTTACCCCTTTTTGGATCCTGAAAATGCGGCGGTTTCAAACGCTCGCCCTACGAGCACAACCGTGAATCGGACTGCCTACGAGCGACGCACGCTTGCGTTTACCGACGCAGTTGGCACGGCAAGCGTTCACCAGAACCATTCTTGACGGCCGGGAAAAACTGAGGGCGTTGTGAGGTTTACTGCACTGGCCTTCAAGGAGTCCTTGCCATGGCTTGGCCTTCATGTGGTGATGTACTTTTTTACCAAGATGGCAGGCCGAGCCTAGTTTTTTGCAAGATCAATTTCTCGTCATTTCGTGCTTCCAAGAGCGTGTGGACCTCTTTAGCCCATCCGTCTTTTGCCGTGCTCTTAAGGTACCGTCACCTGACCGAATTGCCCGCAAACCTCGT
>CAYRMD010000115.1:0-13050 GCA_964425225.1 uncultured Pirellulaceae bacterium
GACTTGTTAAAAGGTTCCGTACAATACGGGCGAATTATGCAGAGGTTCCTTAACAGTGCGAGCCGAGCTTTTTCGCAGTATTTATTTCCACCGCACCGTGCGTGCGATTGACTTAATGTTAGCCGACCTTTTTCGCGAATCTAAAATGTATCTTTTCCGAGGTAATCCGGCCGAGCGATTGGATGCATATTTGGAGTTCACCGAGTTTTCTTTGTTAGATGAAGTCCGACGATGGCGGCACAGCCGGCAACCCAAACTTCGTCGGTTGGGCGAGCAGTGGCAGCAGTTGTTCCACCGTAGAATTGCCTGGAAGATGATCTGCCAACGCTCACTGGTGTTCACCGAGCAAGATGCGGAGAAGGCAAGTATATTTTCGGATCCAAGGTTGGTGGAAGAGCGACTGCGGCAGCTTGTACCCAACGAGATAGCCCGAGAACCGGTGCGAGTGGATATCGCCCGGCACCTTTTCCGCCCACACACGTTGGGACCAGCGTCTGGCCAAAACTTCTGGTTTGACAGCTCGGGCGGTCGCGTACTGCCTTTGGTGTTCGATCGACTGTATCGCCAACTGCCGGTTAGCTATCGCATCTGCCGGATTTATGCCAGAACGCGCGACCATGCATCCCACTGGATAGCCGCGCTGGATAGTCTGTTAGGTACGCCTTCTGACGACCTAACCAATATGTAACGAGCAAACGGTTTCGGCCTACGCTTTTGCGATGGGAGAGGAAGTTCCATGAAAGATAGTTCAACGCAAAGGCGCATGGAAACCCAGGTCCTGATGCGCCTGCGCGACGCCTCCTCTTATCCGCCGTTTGTTGGCTATCGTGCGGTCCATGCCGCTACAACGGCGACATTTCGTTCCATGGGAGGCTTCCAACTAGGGTCGCACCCGCGCCCAAAACGGATGTTGGCGATCCGAGCGGTTCCGCACGTCTTCCAGGAGCACGGCCGCTGCGGGACGGATATCAGATTTTACTTCACGTCCGTTGATTACCACACTAATCGGTTGTTTAAAGTCGACGATGTGAGGCGATAGATAGACGGTAGCAGTTTCCGAACCGCACCGCACGACGACTCGGTTGTTCGGCAACGCACGAGCCTCCAGCGCAGCCGGGCGTGCCTTTGGATCTGGCCAGCGACTGGGTAACACGACGAATCTTTCCGGAAGCGTTCCCAGCTCCACCCACCAGAAAAACGTATCCCAGGGGCGCATCGTTACTGCGTTGAACTGACGGGGCCAGAAATCGCGTTGGCGCCCAGGCAGTGTCATCCATGTGAACATCTCATGGATCTCATCAGCAAAATGTTCGGCGCCTCGCCCCCGATACTCGACAACCGTCACATCGAACCCCCCGCTACTTCGGGTCAAGTATCGATCCAAATCCGTCGCGTTTTCGACGATTCGCGTACCACCCGAGGTGGCATCTAATTCACCAAAAACAAAGTACATCGGGATTCGCTCTGCGTTTTCCCAATAACGGGTAACGTATTTGCGAGCCGTGGCGTTGATCGCTATCAAACCTGCCCAAAGGTCTGGATGAGCCAAGGCAATATCCCAAGCAGCGTCGCCTCCTATGCCGTGACCGCTCAAAAAAACCCGGTCCGTATCGATAGCGAATCGCCGGCAGGCATCGCGCACAGCCAAGAGTACGGCAGCATGCTCTTCGAGCGAACTTTCATAGGTCGTTTGTTGTGGGCGCATCCAATACGGAGCAATCACGATGAAACCATGCCGGCTGGCTTGCCCCATGCGGACTGCCAACGGCGGATAAAACTGCCCGCACCACCAATCCACCTGCCGCGGCGGATCCCAATTAAGGCCATGGAGGCTAACGATACACGGATAGCGGCGGTAGGGGTCGTATTCCGGAGGTAGCTGAATCAAGTACTTTACGGTTGACTGCGCATGGATCCCGGGACGCTCCAGCAGATAACAACCGGGAATTCCCTCAAATGCGTCCGCCAATTCGCCGGGATCGGGCTTGAGCATTTCCACAAGAGGCGCCAGATATTCGGGGGAGCTTCCTTCCAATTGGGACAATTGATCGAGAATCGCCTGCCTCTCCTGGGGTTCACTTTTTAAATACCGCTGGACTAATTCATGGATCACGGGAAAATCGGCTGCAATCGCCAAATTCGTGATCGCTCGTCCGCCTCCCAGGTACCAACCGCTGATTGCCAAGGCTAACAGCGTGTCGGTGGTTGCCGAAGGATCATCAGCCAGTCGGAGGTAATCGGACAATCGATCCAGGTTGTTGAGCGAAACTTCGCTTGCGATCCATTCGATCGTCGGTCTGAGTTTTTCGCGAGTAGCTTCGTCTTTGACCTGTGAAAGGAGTTGGGCTAATTTTTCGCGCACTGTCGCGATCTGTTGATCACGGCTCTGGTAATCTGCCACCAAGTCTCGCACACGCAGCAGCGCTTCGGTTCCCACGCCGTCGGAGGGAAAACTTTCCAACATTTGTCGAGCCAATTGGTGTTGTCCTGCAGTGCGTCGCAACTCGATTTCCCGGATAAGCTTCCCGGCACTGAGTTGATTGAGTAGCGTGATTTGACGTTGCAATTCCGTCAGCTCGGGAAAGTCACGCATTACCTCTTCCAACTCATCGCGCGCGTCGCGGTAACGTTCCGCTTGCATGTAGAGTCGCACAATCTTCAGCCGATCGTCGGGGTTAGCCGGGTCGATGTGATGCATGAGGATGCGGCTAAGCATTTCACGCGGTAAGTTCGACGTGCGATAGCGCATGTCGCAAACGTACCCATCGCCAGCTTGCAACCCTTGAACGCGATAATAAAGCGGCGTCACCTCCGTAATGCCTTGAATAAGGTCGATGCGACCCGTTTTACCGCCGGCTAAAGTCATAAGTCTGCGCCCCCAATCATCGAACGGAGTAAGGCGTACTATGTCCCCGATACCCGCAATGCGACGACCTTGCTCCATGACACGTTGTTGCAGGCGAATGACTTCCGGAGGTGGACCGCTACTGGGAGCCACCGACGCAATCAGACGTTGGGGAACAAAAACACGGCGCAAATTGTCATCGATCACCACAATTTGTTTAACCGATACCTCGCCAGGATTCGCCTTGGGAACCAACGGGTTTTCTGCCACACCCGCTACTTCCGCAGCACTACCTTCGAAACGCATACCGTTGCGCATGGTCACGATATCGGCTGCCAGCTCCTTGAATGCGGTGATCCAGATCGACGTGATGATAAATAGGCAGTTAACCGTTGTGTGCATCCGATTACGGTACATCCTGGTTCCTCTCCACTCTGCCAAAAAGATCGCCCGTTTCTAGGATCTCCTGCCCCAGACATGAGCCTTGCCACATGCCCCACCTGCGGCTGTGTTGGGTTACGGTACGAGGCTTCCTCTTCTTGCATTCTGACTTCCGGTGCTAGAGCCGTCAAAGGAAAACGCGCCAAACCCGGCCTTGGCCACTGCAACGCGACATCGTAGATCACTATTTCGGAATTCCCGGATAGCTGCGAGCAGGGAAGCAATTTCCGGTTTCCGTCGTGGCCAGTGTGGTCGAGCCGACATGACGGATGTCACGGGCGGGCAATTTTGGCGCGAAACAATCAAGGCTGCCGTGTGAGGGCCGCAAGCCCACAATAAGTCTTATTGTCCCTACGTCCTATTCGTCATGCAGGTTCCGTCTGCGGGGAGTTCAGACGTTCGGCGGCGTCGTTGACATTTCCTCCTGGGATCTACAGAATAGGCTCGGCGCTCACCTGATATGGAGCAAACTCTGTATGTTGCCACGCCTCATTGTCGTGTTATTGGCCATGCTGTTGTTTACGGGGGTCGCATTCGCGGTCACTATTGGGTTTGCCCTTCTTATCGGAGCACTCGGGGATCGCCTGGTGGCCGAGGTGTTGCGTTGGGTAGGTGGCGGATTAGGCATAGCGGCTATGGTCGAGCTGGTAAGTCTTGTCGTGGTGCTTGCTTGGGAACGTGTCACGCGAAGCGAATAATAGGACCCCGGCCTGGGGGTACGGGTTGAGAATTCGGTAACGCAGAGGCGCAAAGGCGCAGGGAGGGGTTTAACGCAAAGACGCAGAGCAAAAGCAAATGCACAGCAAGTGGAACAACGGGCGACTGGCCCTGCGCTCAGACATCGATTTGCATCGTGACTCGGATGCGCTTTTACGTGACTCGGATGCGCCTTTATAAGTGCTTTTAGAACGGTGGCGGTGCGGTAGCTTGTGCGCTGGCTTCATGGCTGTAAGAGAATGTCCAAGGTGCGATCTCCGTCGAGCACCAGTGACTGCCAGTGGTACGATCGGGCCCCGATCAACTGATGGGGTTGATCGACGAATTTGCCGATTTCCGCCAACATGCTTCGATCGAGAGTTTGAGCAGCTTGCCGCACTCCGGTGGCTAGACACAGGATGTGGTACCGCCCACGACGGTGCGCTTTTAAGCAATAAAAACCTCGGGAATCCGCGCGACACACGTCACCGCCGACTTGCCGCAACTTCTTGCGTACGGCATGTTCGCCCGCCGAAAGGTCTTCGGCCCACAATTCCTCGACGGCAAGGCGTTCGGCCGCTACCAAGCGTTCTCCCTCGGGCAACAACAACACGAGCGCAGTATCCGGTAGGCGTCGGTCCGCCTGGTCAGCACGACTTACGGTGCCCCAAACAATGCACGGCTCGACGGCCATAGGGTTTACTGATCGGTGCCCTAGCAGCCAACCGACCAGCAGGCCACTTGCGGCTGTCATTGCCAATAACACGCCTTGCATCACCACACTGGCAACCGGCATCCATAGCCCGGTAGCAGTATTCGGCAGTCGGCTGGCAGCGCCCTTTTCAGCCGGAGCTGGGACGAGCCAAGCAGGCGGCTCGGTGGTCACCGGCACTCCCGCTGGCGCGACTGCTTCGCCCGGCGACTGTTCTCCGGGCAACGCCGATGGAGGGGCACTAACGGACGATTCAGTTGGCGTTGCGTCCGGTGAGGGCTGGCCTCCCGGTGACCGAACCGCGCTGGGAGAGTTGTCTGCTAATGGCGCATTGAGCAGCGCCAGATTGGAAACTGCCTTGTTCGACGCCGGGTGCTTGAGGGCACGCGAACATGAAGCATCCTCGTCCGGAGCGGGAACTCGAGTAGGTTTCTTACAATGCGGGCAACCGATACGTTGTGCGGAAAAACGGCTGCTTACGCGAAATGTTCGGCCACAATGCTCACAGACACACGCGACGGGCATGGCTATCACCGACTTACGGCACTGAGTGGTTCAGGATTCCACCAAACGCGCCGCCGCAGCTCGGCTGGCTGGTAGGTGAACCACCAACTGCGCCCGTCCTCCGAGTCGACTCGTTCCGCCGGTCCGCATGTTGCGCGCATGAGGAAGCGCCGTTTGATCTTCAGACCCAATCGATCCAGCAGCTCATCCGGATCCGACGGATAGATCACCCAATACGGGAGTGACACCGTGCCTTCGCCCGTTGCCAGGATGCCTTGCAGGCACGCATCAAAAAGGAACTTATCTAGTTCGGCAGCCTCTAGATCTTTCAATTCCCAGGCTGCCAATCCGGTCAAACGATACAATCGTGGCGACAGACCCCATCGGGGTAAGAGCCGTGCGGCTTCCAGGCGCACGAGCTGATACTCACCTTGCTCAAACAGCGCTTGGATGTGCGATAATTCTTCGATCTGAGGCTTTCGGCGATACTTCAAAATACGCTGGCGAACCCGCAAGTAATTCCTGCCGTTCGGTTCATTAAAAAAAGTGTGCCAGACGTTCTGCATAGGAAAGATTTCTTAAGGTCGCCTCAGGATCGTTCGCCTCTTTCGCCTACTCCTGTTTTGCCTTTGCTGCCAAACGCCACAACGATCCTCTCTCTTTTAGCGTACCTAATAGCACTTGGCTTCTACAAGAGTTTTTTCAAACGCGTCCTCGAGGGCAATCAGCCGACGATCTGACGGCGTCGTTGAATGTAATCCCAGATGACGAATCGGTCCAGATCTTCTCCGGCGGTGAAAAAGACGCGCCCGCGCGCGGCCTGCGCCATCTTATACGCGAACCGTATATCCTCCTCGGATTGCGCCCAGCTTGAGAGCAAAAAAACGTTGATGACGATCCCCTCCCGGGAACATGCCAAAGCTTCTTGCAGTGTCGCTTGTTCAGTGGCTCTGTGTGGTGGAAACAGCAAATAGAGCCACTGATCCTGAAAATGGGCGGTGGGCAAGCCATCGGTAATCAAGAGGATTTGGCGATTGGGAGTGTCCCGAACCGCAAGCGTCTGTCGCGCCAACCGCAGGGCGTGCTGAATGTTCGTGAAGTGTGGTGGGATATCAAATTCGGTGATTTCCGGCCGCGACATGTCGACGCGTAGCGCCACGATCGGATCGAACACGGTGACGGGTTTGGGCATTAAATCGACGATTTCACCTGGGGCACGGAGGCGCGCCACGGAATACATCTCGATAAACTGGAGGAAGTCTCCAGGAAACTCTCGCCGTATCAGCCCTTCGAAAGCCAAAGCCATGCGCTTGACGTTAACATAAAGACCGTCATACCGCATTGAACCGCTCATATCCAGAATGACGGCCGTGGCACATTTGGGACTCAATCGACTGCGATGAATCACGATATCGTCGCTGCGCAAGGCGATGGGAAGGCCGGGACCATTGCGTACCAAGGCGTTGATCAAACTTTGAGGAATGTCCATTTGCGTGATCGAATCGCCGAACTGGTAGGGACGAGTCGCCGGTAATTCGACCGCACCTTCGCCTTCGGTGGCGTGGGTGTGTCGGCCGGTGCGCGACGGCTGCAACTGACTGAAAATCTGCTCTAAGAGCCGACTTTGAAACAGCCGCATGGCTTTAGGGGTAAGACGGAACCCTTCGTGATCCGGTTCCAAACCCTGCAGCTCAGCTAAATGCCGCAGATATTCGGTCACCGCCCGCTGTAATCCCTGAAGGCGTTCCAAATCGGCGGTTTCGACAAACTGCGAAAGCGCTTCGATATCAATCAACCCGATGCGTGCCGTTTTTCGAGCTTTTTCGAGCTGTTCGAGGAGTTTATCGATCGTTTCCAGTTCTTTTTTGATTTCTAAGGCTTGGTCGATTGTCAACGGTTGCTGTCCGGTAAATTCATAGCGTGCATCCAATTCCTCGATTTGATACTGATCGGATAAACGGGCAATGAGCTGCACGAGCCCACGTGCAAACGCGGATCGCTCGTCGTTGAGCGACAGCCACAGACGCTCTAATTGGTAAATCTGTTGTTCCTCTACAGCTTGCCGATATCGCTCTCGGAGCACTGCAGGCGGTGCGAGCTGTTCGGCAAATTCGCGGTACCGCTTGCGAACTCGGTCTAAGACGGAAGCCGTTTCATACGTTGCGAGGATCTTGCGTTTCCGCTCGCGCAGCATCTGGATCAGGGTATCGATCGTGGGTCCAAGACCGGCGATTTGACTGGGATCGAGATGGACTGCGTTGGCCAGCTCTTCGGCCGTCAGACGACGCCGACGCCCGAAACGAAGCCAATGATGGAAGATCGGCTCCAGCAGATCGGGAGGAGGCTGCGTGGGTGGCGGGAATTCGAGCGGGTTGTATTTCTGGTAAACGTGAATGACGCCGCCATACCGTGGCGCACCGCTCATTGCGGACGGCTCGCGGCTTGCATTAGGTTTCGATTGGGGACGATTCCCTGGGTCAGTCACTTTGCGTTTGCCTCGTTCTGCCGGCTGGGGTTATGAATGTCGTCAAAGTGTCATATCGTATAGGTGATCTTCCCGAAGTGTTGGCTACGTGAGATGCGATCCATCGAATACAGACCGGCCAACACGAATTCGATACATGACGCGCGCACCGCTTCATTTTCTGAGGCGTTGACTTCGAATGCCTTGTTCCACAACTCTGGCACTCGCCGCAACCGCTCACAATATACTCGTGATGGCAGCATATCCCCGACTTCGATCCGTACTCCTTTGGCGAAGACCTCCGCCAATTCCTCCAAACCGTGTTCTTCGACATACTCCTGGAACACGTCCCGGATTGCCTCGGCCACGATGGCTTCCAGCACCTGACGCTCGTTCATTTGATGACTGCTCATCAAATCCAGTTCCAATTTACCGAGCGAGGAAGAATACAGATGTCCCAAATCGCTAATGCGAGGCACCGCGGGCTTTTCGCCGAGAAGAATGCCTCTTCGGCGAGCCGAGGCGATCATGGTGCGGTAATTAGCGATACTCATCCGCGCACTGACACCCGATTGTTGATCGATGTATTTGGACTGCCGCGCGCGAATCGTGATCTGCTCGACTATCTCCTTCATGAAGTAAGGTACCACGACCGGATACGGGCCGCCTAAATCGATGTTTGCTTCTTGCTCGGTGATTTGGATACCGAGGTCGCGCGAGCGCGGATAATGGGTCTGGATCAGCGAGCCGATACGATCTTTTAGCTGAGGGATGACTTTGCCGCTGCGGTTATACGTCGATGGGTTAGCCGAGAAGATCAACAGCACGTCAATATCAAAGCGAACCGGATAACCCCGGATCTGCACATCGCGCTCTTCCAAAATATTGAACAGGCCTACCTGTACGGACTCGTCCAACTCGGGTAATTCGTTGATGGCAAAAATTCCTCGGTGCATGCGTGGAATTAAGCCAAAATGCAGAGCTTCTTCGGCCGACATGCTGATCCCACCGGCTAACTTCGCTGGATCGATCTCGCCGATGATGTCGGCAAATTTCGTGCCCGGGGCCAAACGTTCGCCATATCGCTCGCTGCGATGCCACCACCGTATGGGTACGCGTTCCGGTGGCAACTCGGCTACCATCTGCTTGCCGGCTCGCGTCACCGGCCGCAACGGATCGTCATGTAACGGTGCATCGGGCAAATCCAAATAGGGCACCCATTCATCCAAGAAATCGGCGATCCGCCGCATCAAGCGGCTCTTGGCCTGCCCCTTCTCACCCAAAAACAGCATGTCATGGCCAGAAAGGATGGCTATGGTGATTTCCGGTATGACCGTATCGTCATACCCGATCACACCCGGGAAAAGATCCTCGCCGGCAGCTAGCCGGCGCACAAAGTTATCTTGGATCTCTTTCTTGACCGATTTACTCGTCCAGCCAAAATCTTGCAATTCACGCAAGGTTTTGGGCAATTCCGGTGGTACCGGTTTCATTCCCAATCGCCTATGTGGACAACCCCAGAACCAGGAATCAGAAACAACAATACAGGGATTACTCGTCTGTCACACAGCCCTCGGAGGCCGATCGCACACACCGAATGTATTTATAAAGAGCACCGCTTTGGACCTTGTATGGTGGTGCTTTCCAGCGCTGGCGGCGCTCTTGCCATTGCAGCTCATCCAACGCCACGTCCAATCGATTGGTCTGTGCATCGATTGTTACCAGGTCCCCATCCTCTACTAAGGCAATCGGCCCGCCTTCTTGAGCTTCCGGAGTTATATGGCCGACGATAAAACCGTGTGAGCCGCCGGAGAACCGACCATCGGTTAACAGGGCCACCTCCCCGGCAAGTCCTGCACCGACAATAGCCGACGTGGGTGTCAACATTTCCGGCATGCCGGGTCCTCCCTTGGGACCTTCATAACGAATGATCACCACATCACCTTTGCGGATGCGCCCTTGTTCGAGCGCTTGCAGCATCGCTTCCTCCGAGTCAAACACTCGGGCCGGCCCCGTGAAACGACTGCCTTCCTTGCCGGTAATTTTCGCGACTGCTCCCTCGGGGGCAAGATTGCCTCGGAGAATACGAATATGCCCCGAAGGCTTTATCGGGTCATGCAACGGCCGTATGATGTCTTGGCCTTCGGCTAGCCCTGGTACAGAATCTAAATTCTCGGCTAAAGTCTTCCCGGTAACCGTTAAGCAGTCGCCGTTTAGAAAGCCGTTTTCTAGCAGGTATTTCATAACCGCAGGCGTTCCGCCTATACGATGCAGATCTTCTTGCACATAACGACCACTTGGTTTCAGATCAGCTAAATAGGGCACGCGGTCACTAATTCGCTGAAAATCTTCCAGCGTTAACGACACCCCGACGCTTCGCGCCATGGCAATAAGGTGCAAGACCGCATTCGTCGATCCGCCAAGGGCCATCACCATCACAATGGCATTTTCGAAAGCCCGGCGCGTCATGATGTCCCGCGGCTTGAGATCCATTTCCAATAGCCGGCGAATCGCCTTACCCGCCTCCAGACACTCTTCGAGTTTACGAGGGTCCTCAGCCGGCGTCGAGGAGCTGTAGGGAAGCGCCATACCCAAAGCCTCGATGGCTGTGGCCATCGTATTGGCCGTATACATGCCGCCGCACGCTCCAGCACCGGGGCAGGAGCGCTGGATGATCTGTTTCCGCTTCTGCTCATCAATGTGCCCGGCCAAGTACTGACCGTAACATTGAAAGGCAGAAACAATATCCAGTTTCTCGCCATTTAGGAAACCCGGCCGAATGGTGCCACCGTAGACCATCAAGGCCGGACGATTCAATCGCCCCATGGCGATTAGACACCCCGGCATATTCTTGTCGCAACCGGGAATTGCAATCAGGGCATCGTACCACTGCGCCGACATGACAGTTTCGATCGAATCGGCAATTAAGTCTCGTGACGGCAGCGAATACGACATTCCTTCGGTGCCCATCGAAATGCCGTCACTTACGCCGATGGTATTGAAGCGCATGCCGACCAAGCCGGCTTGTTGCACACCTTGTTTGACCTTGGCCGCTAGATCGTTTAAGTGCATGTTGCACGTGTTGCCCTCGAACCACATGGCGGCGATGCCTACTTGGGCTTTGTCCATGTCTTCTTCGGTTAACCCGGTGCCATAGAGCATCGCTTGGGACGCGCCCTGGCTTTTCACCTGTGTGATTCGGCGGCTGTACTTGTTAAGAGGTCCAACCATGGCTTGAGTTTCCTCCACTGCGCTCTGTTACCTGCCTGGAATCTTAGACTATAGCTTTTTTGAACGCGTTCGTCATCGATCGTACCTCCAAAATGCTACACGTGGTTGCCACTGGAGACCGTGAATGTCCCAAGCGCCCGGAAAGCGAGCGAAGAACGCCGACACCGGAGTTGGGATCTGCCAACACACGCTGAGACAGTCGCGCATCCGTAATAATAAAGGAGACGCAGGTACGGGTTCATCGTACTGGGACCTGCCGGTGCGCCAAAAACGTGGCTTTTCATTCGCTAGTGGTACGCCAGTGCTTTTCGAGAACTCATTCGCGTCCACAATCCCAAAACGCCAGTGGTCGATGGCAGGCCGTTCTTTGACGAGCGGTACCAGTTTCGTGGCTGGTGCAGTTAACCACGCGCCTAGCTCGCAGCAGAGCCCCCCAGCGATGTTTAACGGCCGTCAGTCAGGAACCCGACGCGCACGCAGGGCCGATGCGAAATGACACCAGTTCACTATCGGAGCCTGAGACGAATCCGTGTGGCGCTCGGCGAACGCTACGACGGTCACCTATGACCGGCAACCAGAAGTCCGCAAAAACCAGCAGCATACTGGCAGTGTAAGCCAGCGTTGGTTGCTTCGCCCAGTGCCAAGTACAGGTTGGAACACCTATTCGCAGTACCCGTACGAACTTCAGAACGGTTAGCACATAAGTCCGACATGGCTTTAGACGACGAACCAGATTCGGAACAATCCAATTGGCGGCCGTAACAGCTATAGACAACGGAGCACGTGGCTATGGGAAGACAGCGGTTGCGTGAAGCCTCATGGGATTCAGCTAACACTCGATGTAAATCGATTCCAAAGGTGTGGAAACTTTTAGCTTCGTAAGGAGTAGTGCGCGGAATATAAGCAAACGATGCTGCGTCACTATCCTGGGAATTGCCTCGTGCGGTTGGATATTGGGAAACATCTTTTCCAGGGCTAAACCAGTTGGAATGGGTTGAATTTATTAACATTCTAGGAAAGGCAGCGGTATGAGGGAGTGATAGAAGGTGGAACGCAAGCCGCGTATTTCATGTTCGCGATGCGTGCCCCAATTCCCGGGTGGATAGGGCAAATGGTTGGGCTTACTGCTGTTTTGGTCCTTGCTCCCTCGATCAATTCCGAGCCAATCGGATTTGAACCATTGCGCCCGATATGGCGACACGGCAATAGTGAAAGTACCGTCACCGTAGGGGAAGCTTTGACAGGGCAGCACGTAACCTTTGTCGGGTTTCGAGTGGCGGCCTGTCGGTGCGAGACCGGCGGACGCAACTATGCGCTCCGTGTCGGGAAGTTCCTGTAAACTATTGCTGAAGTGAATGCCAGGCACCTGCATCTAGTACGTGTGGGACACGCCGCGGAGTGTCAGATGAATCGCTAGGTTGTGCACGAAGGCTGTGCAGGAATTGTTTGCACGATGCATCAATCTATCTTGGACCAATCGGTGCCGGAGGAACTACGGTCGATCGAGAACCCGCAAACGACAATTCCGGCAATTGCGCGCGATCGGTGCTTGATGAGCCTGATCGACGATGCCGTTCGTTCTATCCCTACTACTTACCATTTACTTCATCGAGACGCGCGACTTCTAGACGATCTGAAGCCGAATTCGGTTCAACTTGTGTTGACTTCGCCTCCTTACGGGACGTTGAAAAAATCCTAATTGCGAGGGTCAACTTGGCCACATCGAGGACTATGAAAGCTTCCTGCCCGAGTTAGACCGAGTTTGGGCACATTGTTTTCGCACTCTTGTGCCTGGCGGGCGATTGGTCTGTGTGGTTGGTGACGACTGCTTGTCTCGCTGAAAAAATGATGGCCGCCACACTGTCGTACCGCTTCATGCTGCCATTTAAGAACATTGTAGGCAAATTGGCTTTGATAATCGGGCTCCAATAATTTGGTACAATATTGCTAATGCTGCATACGAAGTCGACGCAGGTGGTCCAGGTTTCCCGGGAAAACCGTACGAGCCCAATGCGGTAATCAAGAACGATAATGAGTTCATACTGATGCAGCGCAAACCAGGCGGCTATCGCAAGCCGTCTTTTTCCGAACGCGTTCTAAGCATTAGGAACCTCTGCATAATTCGCCCGTATTGTACGGAACCTTTTAACAAGTCGT
>CAYRMD010000116.1:0-12895 GCA_964425225.1 uncultured Pirellulaceae bacterium
TCCATCGAGCCAATACGCTCGTTTACCGCCAGTTGATCAGACGTTCCTAAAATCTATACTTAGGTCAAGGACCTTGGCTTGGAAGCCATCGCAGCTACGTCCGAGTGTTAGGTTTCCAGAGGAGTGCTTGCGGTTCTTTTCCTGAAACGGGAGGTGTACCAGGCTAATGAACGACTACCGCGACCTAAGCGACGATTATTACGTCAATATGCATTTGAGCACGGAGATGGAGCTGACCAGTGAGCGGGAAACGTTGCTTCACTTCTTTGAGCAGATGCGAAAAGTTTTTCCTTATATGCGAAACTTCTATAACCGGGACCGGCAAGAATTGGTATTGGAGGAGGAGCGAGACCAGCCCAGTTATCGTTGGGTTAGTTTAGAGTCGCGGCGTGTTTGCTCGGGATCTATTAACCCGCCCGCGGTGGATGTTGCCCTGGATCAACATCGGAAGGTGCTCGAGCTTGTGCCCTATTTGTTGTCGATCAACGGGCTGGATTGCGAGTCGATTACCCTATTACATGGCTTCGATTATACGTACCGCGGAAATCACAATCAGTTGTTGGCCGAAACGCTGGGTGTCATGCCTGCCTTCGATGCCATTACGTATCACCCGGATTTGATTTTGACCGGCTATGAACCCGCGCTACAGTTTACCTTTGACCGCTCATGCCGCGTTCACTGCCGCATATCGTTCGAAACCCGCACTGCGGCTCAGCATGTGCGTAGCGGCGAATATCCGGACGAGCAGCTCAGTGTATATGTAGCGATGCGGCGCTTCGGGTCACTGGGTCCCTCGGAGAAACTTGTCGACGTACTGGACCACCTTGCCTCCTTAGCATCCAAAGTAATTGATCAATACGTTGTCGAACCGATTTTACGCCCATTGCACGAAACGATCGCGCGCCAGTAGATGATTGCGGTCAGGATACGCTGATCCCTGGCGTCCAAATCCCGTTATATCCCGCATCGAACAAACCTCAGGGACGGACAGATGAGGTTCTGCGTCCGAACGGGTAGGACCGCCACAATGGAGAGCCGTCTCGTGGATGCCGTGAATCGCATTTTACGACGACACCGCGTCGACGTGTCAGCGCTCGTGACATCTGGCGGTATGACCGCCGCGTCCGGTCGTTTTCAATCATGACGCAACCATCGGTTCGGGGCAGGCCCGTGTGTGGCTTCTTTCTCGTTTTGCGCCTCTGCGCCTTTGCGTCGAAACGTCTTGCAACCGGCTTTCCCCGAAAGGGCAAGTGGACGTTATAACCGCCGCTTGTATAGAACCCGGCTATTGTTTCGCTCGCAAACTCCGGTGCCGAAAACGCTTGCGACTGGTGTCGGGGCTTGGTAGGATAAGTGAGCCCCAAAGAAGTGCATAACCTACATCCGTGTTGGCTTTGCCCACATGCCGTTTCGGCTCTGCCGAACCGGTCCGCTGGCGCCGAACGACAGTGTTCCAGAATGCGCGATAGGGTGTCTTCTGGTATGTTGCGTTGCGGGGCCGTGGATGGTGTGACCTAGAGGTGTGCCGGTTCTCATGAGCAAAGATATTGCCATGCGATGGATTGTGTCCTTACCTCGAATACAGGTGCAAACACTTTTCATAGGGGTTCTTCTATGGGTTTTGCTCGGTGAGTCACAACGGTCGGTCGGTGAGGAACTCGGTGACAAGGAAGCGATTCGCTTTTTCGAGCAGCACGTCCGACCGGTATTAGCAGAGTACTGTTGGAAGTGCCATGGTGCCGAAAAACAGCGGGGCGGATTGCGGCTCGATTCTCGAGCGGCGATCGTGCAGGGTGGAGAATCCGGTCCGGCCATCGAGCCTGGCAACCCCGATGCCAGTCTATTGGTCGAGGCGATTCGTTATGAGGGGCTTCAGATGCCCCCCACGGGTCAGTTGCCTGCTGAGGCAATCGCTGCCCTCGAAAAGTGGATTGCGATGGGTGCCCCCTGGCCCCAAGCACTGGGCAAAGAATCGCTTGCCGTGCGACCGGCCGGAAAGCAAATCACGGATGAGGACCGTGCGCATTGGGCCTATCAGCCGTTGCGAAGTATTGAGATACCCGTCGTTAACCATCCTTGGGTTCGAACGCCTGTGGATGCCTTTGTATGGGAAAAACTCACGCAGGTAGGGTTGGAGCCCGCTCCAACGGCGGACCGATATGAGTTGGCCCGTCGTGCGTATCTGGATTTATGGGGGTTGCCGCCGACCCACGAGCAACTGGAACAATTTGTGAATGATCCAAACCCAGATGCGTTCGCGCGTTTGGTTGATCAGCTATTGGAGCATCCGAATTATGGTCGTCATTGGGCTCGGTATTGGCTAGACCTAGTGCGCTACGCCGAGTCGGACGGCTACAAACAAGATGCGTATCGTCCCAACGCCTACCGTTATCGCGACTATGTGATCGACGCGTTCAACGGGGACAAACCGTATGATCGATTTGTCCTCGAGCAACTGGCCGGCGACGAGTTATCACCGGGCGATCCGAGAGTTGTGGCAGCGACCGGATTACTGCGCCACACGATCTATGAATACAACCAGCGCGACGTGCGAAGGCAATGGCATTGGATGATCTCAGAAGTAGTGGATGTTACGTCTGAAGTGTTTTTGGCTGTGGGACTGGCCTGTGCTCGCTGTCACGATCACAAGTTCGATCCGATACCACAGCGCGACTATTATCGTTTTCGAGCGTACTTTGAGCCGATGGTGTTGCGCGACGATGTGCCGGCTGTTTCGAATGACGAATGGGCAGCGCATCGGCAAGCGTGGGTAGCCTACGAGGCGGCTACAGCGGATTTGCGCAGTAAGATTGCCGAGATGGAAGCCCCTTATCGACAACGTGTCACGGAAGCGGCTATCGACAAGTTTCCAAAAGATGTGCGGCCGATGCTCCGCAAGGCATCTATCGATAGGACACCGTACGAAGAACAAATCGCTCGGCTGGCGTGGCGGCAAGTGGAGCTCGAACAACAAAACCTCAAGATGGACACGAAGCTCAAGGGGGAAGAAAAAGAAGAATACGTGGCCTTATGCCGCCAACTGGCCGAATACGATTCCATGAAACCGGCTGATCTCCCCAGGTTGATGAGCGTCTCCGATGTAGGACCAGAAGCACCGCCGACGTATCTCGGAGGACCCGACGGACGCGAGACGGTCGAGCCGGGTACCTTAAGTGTACTGGATCTTGCACCACCTCCGATCGAACCACCATACTCGCAAACCACCGGGCGGCGGTTGGCACTGGCTCGCTGGATCGTCGATCCTAGCAATCCACTTACCGCCCGAGTGATCGTCAATCGCGTTTGGCAATATCACTTTGGTCAGGGGATCGTTGCCAGCAGTAGCGATTTTGGGAGACTGGGTGAAGGTCCGAGTCACCCTGAGTTGCTCGATTGGTTGGCCGCACAATTCATGGCCAACGGCTGGCGGTTAAAAACGCTTCACCGCCTGATCATGAACTCGGCAACCTATCAACAATCGTCACTGCATCCACGATTGGCAGCAGCGATGGCCATCGACCCGCAAAACCGACTGCTGTGGCATTGGCGGGTGCGCCGATTGAGTGCCGAACAGATCCGAGACACGCTCCTGATGGTCAGCGGGCAATTGCAGGAGCGCGGCGAAGGGCCATCGTCCGAGCCTTCGGAACCAGTCCGGTCAATCTACCTAAAAGTGTGGCGGAACCAGCGCGATCCGCTGCTGGAAGTGTTCGATGCTCCCGACGGTTTTAATAGCGTTGCTCAGCGCCACACCACGACTACCCCATTGCAAGCTCTGCTCATGGCAAATAGCCCTCAGTTAAATGAATGTGCCGAAAAGCTGGCTTCCCTCGTGACGACTCTTCCAGAGAATGTCGCGCTTCGAGTGGATTGGCTATGCCGGAGACTGTATGCCCGCCCCGCATCGGAGAATGATGTGAAATTAATTGAAGCGTTTCTAGCGCGGCATGTTACACGACTGGAAGCGGATGCTTTCGATAACCAGGACAACAAAGCGATCCAACAGCAGGCGTGGATCGACCTTTGCCACGTATTGTTGAACTCCAACGAGTTCCTGTTTTTGCCGTGAGGACCTACGATGGGTGAGCAGAGGCAACAGCAAGTGCGGCCGATACATCGCGTCCAATGCGTAACACGACGGCAGATGTTGATGCATTGCGGCGCTGGGTTCGGTGCCGTGGCCTTTCAATACCTGTTGTGGAAAGAGCATGGTTGTTGTGCCGCCTCTGAGCAACCCGAGACTGGAAAGCTGCACTTTCCAGCTCGCGCCAATAGTGTCATCTTCTTGTTCATGGAAGGTGGTCCGAGCCACATCGATCTGTTCGATCCGAAACCGGCGTTGGAAAAACTTGCGGGACAGCCTCTTCCCGCTTCCTTTGGACCCGTGATTACACCCATGGGGGAATATGATGCGCCTCTGATGGCATCCCGCCGCACGTGGAAACAATACGGCGTGTGCGGCGCTTGGGTGAGCGATTGGTTGCCGAATCTGGCACGCTGTGTCGATGAGCTAACTATTATCCGCTCGTGCTGGGCGAATGGATTGAATCATTCGAACGGTGTGTGCCAAATGAACACCGGGTCCATCTTGGGCGGTCGACCGTCGCTCGGTGCGTGGGTCAGCTACGGTTTGGGAACGGAAAATGAAAACTTACCGGCCTTCGTTGTCTTAGAAGATGCTCCGAATAAAGTGGTCAACGGCTCGCGGAATTGGAGTGCCGGCTTTATGCCAGCTCGCTACCAGGGCGTTGCACTGCGCACAGAGGGCGATCCGATCCGCTATTTAGCTCCGCCTCCAGGTGTCGGGCCCAATAGGCAGCAAAGCAAATGGGAGTTATTGCGCGAGTTAGACGAGCGCTTCGCGGAGCGCCATGCCGAAGAATCCGAGCTGGAAGCCAAAATCCGCAGTTACGAATTGGCGTTCCGAATGCAAGCTGCTGCACCGGATGCGGTGGACTTGTCCCAGGAAACCGGAGAAACGCTTGCGCTCTATGGGATTGGCCAAGAGCCGACCGACCGCTTTGGACGCATGTGCCTTTTGGCGCGCCGACTTGTCGAACGCGGGGTTCGCTTTGTACAGCTTTACCATGGTGCCGGCAGCCGCTGGGATGCCCATTCGAAACTGGAAGAAAACCACAGCAAGAATTGTCTTGAATCCGACAAGCCCATCGCCGCGCTGATCCAAGACCTGAAACGGCGCGGCCTGCTTGAGGAGACGTTGGTCATTTGGGGTGGTGAATTCGGAAGAACACCGATGAGCGAAAAAGGCGACGGCCGCGATCACAACCCTTACGGGTTTACGATGTGGATGGCTGGGGGCGGTGTTAAACGCGGCTTTGTTTACGGTGCAACCGACGAAATCGGACTCCATGCGGTGGAGAACCGTGTGCACGTGCACGACTTACACGCCACGATTCTCCATGTACTCGGCATCGATCATATGAAACTCGTTTACTACTACAAAGGACGCCCCGAACGAGCGACGCTTAACGAAGGCGAAGTAGTGCACGACATTCTGGCCTGATGCTGTGCTGGCCCAATTGCGTGCGTGATTTCGCGAGTTCCGTGCGACAATAGCGTAGGTTCGATTCAAACGCAGGTTCTTGGCCTTGGCTCACCGAAACCGACTTTCAGGCCCGGACGACGCGTGGCGATTTCCGTATTGGCGCCCACAAGGCTCGTACTACTTTAGCGTGAATCATGAACGAAGCGTGCTTTCCTCGGAGTTGGATTGGCACGGCGTGCGGATGGCAAGCCATTCTGGATACCATCGCCTCTGGCGGCCAGTGCCAAGTCTTGGCTCTCTTAGGCCTCGAGCCGCAGGCATCCTAGACAGCGGTTCCGCACTGCCACCTAAAAACGAACGGTATTAGCAGACAGATGCCTAACACAATGAAAACGGCGTTACTAGTTCGGCGGCACCTGCGGAGAAGTTTCCACGTTATGCAAACCGCGGCAATGGCGAGGGTGGGACTCGAACCCACGACACACGGCTTATGAAGCCGCTGCTCTAACCGCTGAGCTACCCCGCCCTGGACACCTTCAATCCACATACCTACATCTTCCCAAGAATAACAGACGCATGCGGATCAGCAAGGGGACGCCTCCATGGATAATTGAAGGAAGGGCTGGTTCATTGCCGTATCCTGAAACCGACGGGCACTACGGACCCACAACAACACGTGGTGCTTGGTCGCTTGTAGCCCAAGCACGAGCCATGCCCGGCGTGTTGAAGCGGGCCGTGACGTTTCCATCCCGGTCGACAGCAATAAGTCCGCCGGATGCTGGTGGCAGTTGGTCCAACGCAGCCAGCACTGCCTCATCGAGCGAAACTTGCCGCAAGCGCATGTGAGCCGCCACCTGGAATGCGATGGCGCGACGAATGAACTCCTCACCTTTTCCCGTGCATGAGACCGCGCAGGTTTGATTATCCGCATACGTACCGGCTCCGATAATCGGGCTGTCACCCACGCGTCCGAATTTTTTTAGAGCAATGCCGCCGGTCGAGGTGGCGGCCGCCAAGTTACCGGACCGATCACGCGCCACGCAACCCACCGTGCCGAACAGCAAGTCAGCACTCGGTTGCCCAGCAGCTCCCATGTCATTTTGCTCGCGCCCCAGTGCGCGCTGCCATTCACGAACGCGATCCGGTGTGCGAAAGTACTCCGGATCGGCGCGCGTCACTTGCATCTGGTCGGCGAATGCCTCCGCCCCATCGGCTACCAGCAACACGTGCGGTGTTTTTTCCATCACCAAGCGCGCCAGCGAAATGGGGTTTTTTACCGTGCGCACGGCCGCCACGGCACCACAGTCCAAACGCCGGCCATCCATAATCGATGCGTCCAATTCCTGCTGGCCATCCGCATTCAACACAGCTCCCCGTCCGGCGTTGAACAGCGGATCATCTTCAAGAAGTTTCACCACCATTTCCACTACGTCCAGACTGGCTCGGCCCTCGCTGAGCTCCGCCGCTGCTTTCCCTACAACTCGCTCTAACGAAGCTTCCATTTGAGCTCGCCGGTCGCGGGCAGCCGGGCTAAGCTGCCCTATAGCTCCCCCGTGGACAACGACCGCCCATTTGTTCTCCTGTGCCTGAAGACGTTCCGCCATCCAGTAACTCCCCAAAAAAGCAATAATCCCCCAAAATAACACCTGCTGGCAGGTCCAACCTACGCGTCGCATAAAGCACTCCTGGCCATCGAATCCCCTGAATTCCGGCAGTGTGTCGCGTATGACGGAGTGAATATTTCTAACTTCATGGGTCAGCCGGGACGTCAATGTACACGACCATGACGCGGTAAGGGCAAAGAGCATTGTAGTTCTCGGGCACTCGCTAATCGACACCGGAGCTCACCTTCTCCCAGTTTCTGCATTGCAAAGCGAATGGCCTGTCGAAGCAACGCAGCCCTGGCGATCTTCATGCTGTGTTATTAGACAGCGGCACCCACCTATGCCCCTGCAAACAGTATGCAGCATGAACGACATCGTCACAACTTATCCACCTGTGCCACAACGTACTTCAAGAGGAAGCCATTTGCTGTCGATGTCGCATCTCTTACAAGAACTCGCTGAAAAAACCGATCCGTTGCCATTAGCATATTATTCACAATGCTGCCCGTCTGCTTGGTGGGATAAAAACTGCTTGATCGCAACTGGGTCTCTACATTGCAATTAAGCAGGCTATAAGGGATCATTCCAGTGAGAGGTTTGGCTGAGTACTTACCACGGTCTGTTCCACGGCGCAAATACGGCTTCATGATGATACCCAAATATTGGGCAGAAGTACGACTTCGCGAGCGAGTTAACGGTCGCTTGATTTCGATTCGGCGGTTCGGATGGTCAGATACCAGTCAAGAGCACGCCGAAGCGGTGGCGCGAATGCGGGCGGCCGAAACGTTGGACCGCATTCGTCGAGGCGAGCCGGTATAGCAAAGTGAACCCCGCATGGCGTATTGTGCGGGAGAGGGAGTCCCAATTCGCGAGGAAATTGTCCAGACAGTGGGCCAGTCAGTGATAACGCGTAACGGACATCGCCCTTTGTCTAAACACGCCGAATGTGTTCTTCGCCGATATCGACTTTATCACACCCCTGCCCATGCGATGGTTTGTTCTAAGCACCATGCTGTGTGCAGTAGCCAGCTTTTTCATCTGGCGACACACAAATGACGCCAATTTGCCACAGGAGTGTTTGTCATCCTAAGTATGGGACGACTCATAATCACGGCCATGATTTTCTATGCTCTGATGCGCTGGCTGTCTCTGGTCTAGCGGGATGCCGTTGGACGCGTCACTGGTTTTGTGCGTCGCCGTCCCAATTGGCACATTCGCCTGTACCGGACGAGAGCCGGACTTCGTGTTTTGGCGATGCATCAAACATTCGACCCACATGACCCGGAAGTAAAGGAGTCCTTCGAATGCATACGAGCTGATCCCACCTATGACCGTATGTGCCGCTTGCAACGTTGCTTTCGAGCGCGGCTGACTCCGAAGCCCTGGCGGGTCGGAATTTCAGAGCACATTCGGCCTCGACACGGCGTGGCCTGGCCGGTGGACCTCAAATATGTTTCTGTACGTATGGCGTGGGTAGAGCATTACGAACGCGCATGTTCCGGCTATGCGGTGTGTAATCTCATCGAAGAGATCGGAAGTCATGTAGCCCACCCAGCAGCCCTTGGAATCAGCCAACTTCATGACGCGTTTTGTCGTGTCGGAGAACCTCTGCCTTTGGCTTAAACGCTACTCGTGCGATGGAACCTGTTGGTGACGTTCGGGAGGTTTTGCCACAAACGTGGTAAGGAGCAAAGGCGCAAGAAAGATACACGTCTGGGAGGTCAACGGCTCCTTAGAAGAGTAGAACGCTATCGAGCGATGCTAATGACACGATGGCACACTTGTTTCGGAACAGAACTCTTTCTCCAAGGCGTAGGTTGACCGAGACGCTGCGAGTTGGCAGAAACCGTGCGAGCTCATGTTTGGTTTGATCTGCAAAGAGCTTGCCGGCGCGTGACACGACAGAACTCGGAATCTCGGACGAAGCTCTTCGCCATCTCGCTAGATCGCCTTACTATGAGTGTGGGGGCGGCGGGCCGATTTGGAATCTCTACCGATAATTCGCGCAGACTATGCAACTTGCAATACCGAACTCGGAACAAAACGCGGACGCAAATCGCGATCGCTTTGTCGGATGTCTCTTGGGTTTAGCCGTCGGCGATGCACTGGGTGCGCCGGTGGAATCGTTACCCCGTGGAAGCTTTCCACCGGTTCGTCAGATGATCGGCAGCATTCGCCGTGGGCTGGCTCCGGGCTGGTGGACCGACGATACGGCTCTCGCGTTGGCTTTGGCACACAGTTTGGTGGAGTGTCAAGGGTTCGATGCACGGCATCAAATGGAGCAATACTGTGATTGGTTGTCGCGAGGGCATTTGTACGGCCTGGACAGCCGTTTGTTTATTGGACCAACCACGAATCAAGCGCTGCTCCGGTATCGGCAGACTAGTGATCCGTGCGCGCGAATCGACCAGGATGCTCGTCCCACGAATGGCTGCATCATGCGATTGGCTCCTGTGGCGATGCTCTATTACCGCGATAGTGCGCTAGCCGAGTTCTTCGCGGAACAAAGCGCGTGCACGACTCACGGCGCAGCAGAATGTAGGGATGCTGCACGGCTGCTAGCGCGAATACTGGTTAGGGCGCTTTCAGGCCTCGAAAAACGCGAGATTCTCTTTGCTGATGCTGAGCGGTTTGACGGCCACAAGGCCATCTGTCGCCTTGCCAGCGGCGCTTATTTAGAAAAAAACATGGATCAAATTCGCGGAACCTCCCACGTTGTCGACTCACTGGAAGCGGCCCTATGGTGCTTCGCAACTACCAACTCGTTTGCCGACGCTGTATTATGCGCGGTCAATCTTGGAGACGATGCTGATACAACCGCAGCCGTTTGTGGCCAGATCGCAGGAGCCCACTACGGTTGCAAAGGCATCCCGGCTGAATGGCTCAGCGTGCTGGCTTGCCAATCAGAAATCCGGCGTGTAGCTGAACAACTGTTCGAGCTCGCACTCCAGCGATAACTGGTTTTCCTCCCACTTCGCTTAGCGATGCTTCACGCGTTTTAGCCAAATTACGTTAAGTGTCCACAAACCCTAATTGGCCGGAGCCGAGCTTGGCCAGCTCCGAAACGCACTCATAAACGCGTATGGGCGTCTTGAGTGTACCTGTGTTGTTCCCGCTGAGTACTCCGTTGTGATGCGTGTCGGCATTTGCCATATCATGGGCGTGAGGATTTGACGCCAACCAGTAAAGGCCGAGTAAAACAGGCACTGGGCAAAATCGGGGGGCAGCTCGGTCACGAATTTTTCGCAGAACCCTGGCGATTTTGGTGAAACTAGCCAACCCGAGCCGTGGGATTATCATTACGGGAGTCGCATGTAGAGGCCACGGGCAACAATGGTTCTTTCCCGACCGGAACCCGGTGTTGCCCGCTTAATTATTTTTTTCCTCTGCGCCTCTGCGTCTGTGCGTTAAATAATTCTTCACCTGCAAACGGGACGCACACCCCATAAACGTTGTGGCAAAAGCATTGAAAACATCGATATTTATTGATATGATTGGCGCGCCTTCCCACACGCGGGTATCGGGCAATGGAAACCGCGGGAATGATCTGTGTAGTGGTAGCGTTCGAGGCTCGAGCGATAGTAGCACCGGAGGGTCAAGATGTTAGCCTGGAGCGAGTCGCAGCGAAGGGAGCATCGACGCCGGTTTTTACGTGTTACCGGCTTGGCGGCGTTGAGTGCTTTTTGGGCCCGATGGCAACTTGCGAGTGCTCAGCCTACAGGCCGCGCTAAAGCCCGGTCGGTGATCATGATTTTCAATTGCGGTGCTCCGAGCCATCTCGATCTATGGGACATGAAACCTGAGGCACCGGACAATGTGCGTGGCGAGTTTCGTCCGATCGCTACCAACGTTTCAGGGATTTATATATCGGAACTGATGCCGCGCCTGGCCAAATTGGCGGACAAATACGCAATTGTGCGAAGTGTGCATCACAGCCATAGTTCGCACAATGCTGGTATGTATTGGTCGATTGTCGGTCGCCCGTATCGAATCGACAGTACGCTCATTAATCCGAGCCGCAATGACTTTCCCAGCTTGGGGACGCTCGTGGGTTGGTTGGCTCGGCGCGACGGCTACAACGGAGCGCTTCCGCCATACGTGATAACACCGGCACCCCATTGTGATAGTACGGCTTATATTACACCGGGCCAGTTTGGTGGTTGTTTAGGTCCTCAATATGACCCGTTTGTAGTTAATAGTGATCCCAATGCTTCTGATTTCCGTGTGCCTAATCTGAGATTGATCGACGGATTGTCTGAAGAGCGGCTTGTGGCGCGACGTCAATTGCTCGGGCTATTCGACCGAAAAGTAGCCTTAATGGATCCCGACGCCGTTTTGGATTTAGAAATCAATAATGACAAGGCGTTTCGGCTGGTGACGGCGCGCGATATGGCGCGTGCGTTTGACCTTTCCGAAGAGCCGGAATCCGTACGAGAGCAATACGGACGGCACACGTGGGGTCAATCCCACCTCCTGGCACGGCGGTTAGTCGAAGCCGGTGTTCGGTTCGTTGCCACGGTAAACGGGCAAAGCATCGTATGGGACACGCACGAAGACAATTTCCGGCGGCTCAAATCGCGCTTGGTGCCGCCTATGGAGCAAGCCTTCGCTGCTTTGTTGGAGGACCTGGATGCACGCGGCCTGCTCGAAACGACCCTGGTACTGTGGATTGGTGATTTCGGACGCACGCCGATTATCAATTCCAAGGCAGGACGCGATCACTGGCCGCAATGCTATTCAGTGGTACTGGCCGGAGGTGGCATCCGTGGTGGCCAAGTGATCGGAGAATCCGACCGCACGGCCGCTCGCCCCAAGAGCTATCCGGTTACACCCGCCGATATCCACGCCACGATCTTCGCCGCTTTAGGTTATGATCCGCATGGAATCACCTACACTTCGCCAACCGGCGCGCCGGCTCGGCTCAGCGATGGGCAAGTGATCCGGGACTTGCTGTAATTCCGCCATTTCTCGTGTCCGAAACGGTTGAGGCACGATCGCTAAAGTGTCCTAGCGTGCGTTTGCAGTTTCGAACGGAATTGATTTAATGCAAAGGTGCAAAGAATGGGTCGGGACACGTAGCAACGTACCCCCAAAAGATCCTGCGCCCTACTTTTCTTCGCCGGCACCCTAAGGCAAATCACCACGAAACCTTGCTAATTTGCCATCGTAACACCTATCTAACCCCGAGGGTTCTCAACGGGCACCGATGAACGAACACGTTTGCTGCCCCAACCGACCGGTCGCTCATGCCGCGCCCCTGTAAGGTTGTAGCTGGATCTTGCCTCGTTGCGTGAATCGGCACATAGATCACATACCATAGCCCTCCTATCGCTAGAATAAAAGCAAAACCCGGGCAATTCTCTGGTGCGCTAAACACGTCCCACCTCCAGTTGAGACAAACCCCTCCACCGTTGCGTTCTCTACACGCTGCGTCCTTCGTATATGGCAAAAGAAGAACTACGGCGAGCGAGCTATAACGGCATCCAACTGCGGTGCACCGGGTACCAAGTCGCGGCGGTGTTCCTCGACAATGCGTGCGATCTCGCGCAGAACTTCTGGATGCCGCTCGGCTACATTGAATTGCTCTGACGGATCGTGTTCCAGTTGGTATAGTAGCGGCGGGTCGTGAGCTTGCGGCGTATCAGACCCGGGACCATAACCGGCTTGCGTATAGAAGTGAGCTTTGAAAGCTCCAGCACGTACAGCCATCAGCCTTTCGCCGCGATAATAGAGGAACCTCTGCATAAGTCACCCGTATTGTACGGAACCTTTTAGCAAGTCGTGA
>CAYRMD010000117.1:0-12711 GCA_964425225.1 uncultured Pirellulaceae bacterium
TATCCATCGAGCCAATACGCTCGTTTACCGCCAGTTGATCAGACGTTCCTTTACTTTTCGCATTATATCGATCTTAGCAATACGGCAATAAAATTCCCCTCTACTCGTTCCCTATTCGTCGGTGCCTTTGGACTGGGGCACGTTTTAGAAGTGATATTTTTGGGTAGTGCAGAGTCAGTCAGTTGTCGAAGAGCTGCATAGAATTGATCACCAATGGCCGACTGCAACGATACCCCGATGCACTCCGCAACGAATGTCGATGCTCGAGTTGACGCACAATGGTCCAGCATTGGCGTGATCCTGTGGAATGATCAGGGCACGGTGATTCGGGTCAACGACGTTTGCGCCCGTTGGCTCGAACAATCGGCAGCCAGTTTGGTTGGAAGTCGAATTGATCAATTATTACACGGGCGCTTTGAATCATTACTTTCCCACGAACAGCCCGGGGATTCCCAATGGTCGCGTCGGCTAAGGCGGTTTGATGGCGTGTTAGGCGGAAACCGTATTCCGACTATTCCCCTAGTAGGATTTGTTGCTTGCTTGGAAAGCTCACCCGGAGTAACCGTGTGGGCAGCGATTCTTGTGCCGCATGAGGTCCAGGGATGTGTCGTTCAAGACTCGGTGCGGCGTATTCTCCAGCCGGCTACGTCGGATTCCGGTGCGCTGCTTGAAGAATTCAACAAACTACGTCGCCGTTACACACTTCAGGCGCACCGGCTGGCCGTGGCCAAAAACAAACTTAAGCGAGCTCTCTCCACGAAACAACAATTCCTGGCTCTGGTCAGCCATGAACTCCGTACTCCCCTTCATGGTACCCTTGGCATGCTTGATCTTCTGGCAGCCACGCCGATGTCCACCAAACAGCGCAGTTATTTGAAGGTGGCTCAAGGTACGAGCCGCACGATGCTGGAAATGGTCAATGACATGATCGAGCTTACCGATCTACGCTCTGGTGCTATGGGCTTTAGGAAATCCCGCTGCGATTTTCCGGAATGCATTAACCAAGCCTTCTGCGAAGCCCTCAACCGGCCCCACTGCCGGAACGTTACCTTAGTTCGTCTGATAGAGCCGTCGGCTTACGTTCGCATAGAATGTGACGTACGGCAGTTAGAAAAGGTTCTGGTTAAACTTATCGATCAGGCTGTGAGATTCTCGTTGGGCAATCGCTTGATTTTGCACGCTCGATGCTTATTCAACAATCTGGAAACGGCAAAGTTGCTTGTTACGATCGTCGACTCGGAATCTGGTATTGCGTCGAATCACGAGAGACGCAGCGTTCAAGCTTTTGCAGGAAGCCACCCATCAGGTACGTATGGCACTGCCGGTCTGGGACTGGGACTAGTATTGGGTCAAGAACTCGCCCAACAGATGGGCGGCAAAATTCGCTGTCGCACTCGGATTGACGTGGGTTCGGCTTTTGTGCTTTGCCTACATGGTCGCATATTGGAAAAAGCTACCCTGGCGCGCACCGACTTGAAGCCGCTGCAAGGCTTGCTGATTTGGGATTGCCGAACGGACGCACTCGAAAGACGTCATTTGAGCCGATGTTTGCGCCGCTGGGGAGCTACCTACTTAAGCGCTACTTTTCCGGCAAGCCATTCGGGGTTCAAAGTCCTCTCCAAAACCTGCTCTACGTGTCTGCCATCTGTGGTAGTTGTGGATGTAAGCCAAGTGCGCGATAGAAATCAGCTTGAAGCTGTGGCCGAGGAATATGGTATCTCCGTAGTGCAGACCACGAACCAAAGTCATAACCAAGAGCAACTAGCGGCTTGCAATGCTTTCGACACTGCTCGATTATTCGACATTTTTACGTCTATCCTGCGACCCTCACAAAATCCTGCCTCTCCCGTTCTCCGCCAAGAGCCTCCGCAGCAACAGTCATCAGCCGAGTCACCAACGACAAGTTCGGAGTCGCAGCACGTGACACAACGCAACCCTTACCGCTCCAGCCGGCTGCCGCGCATCCAGGGTAATGTGTTAGTCGTCGAGGATAACCCCGTTAACCAACTTTATCTAAAAGAGTTGCTTACGCTCCTGGGTTGTTCCTGCCAGATTGCGGCGGATGGACCCCAAGCCCTACAGGCTGTTGAAGACAATTGTTTTGACCTAGTACTTCTGGACTGCCACATGCCAGAAATAGATGGGTTCTGTGTCGCCCACCAGATTCGACGGCGCGGCTCTGATCACGGTACAGGTCCTAATGTGCCTATCATAGGGATTAGTGCCACGTACGATCGGAAAATCCTGGACCGAGCTAAAAATGCGGGCATGACCGAATTCCTTGCCAAACCAGTAGACGGGGACCAACTGCGCAGTCTACTGGAACGCTATCTTTCGCCACGAACCGACACCAACTGAAATCGTTTCGAATAACACCACGCTCGATGTACGAATTGTGCCCGTTTTCGCTCTTTCGAACACGAGGCAGGGGCAACGGGAAAAGGAACGCGGGGTTCTGAGGTGTCTGGTAATGGCCTAGTCAAAAGTCGCACGCGATCCAAGCACGCACCTTGGTTGCGTCGCGCCTATGCAACGGGGGCCGAATTCCACCATGTACCATGGCGCTCCGCATGGAAAATGACGCGACTTGATGGCGCCAAGCTCAACTCGTGCCGTCTTCAAAGCGTCGAAAAGCTTAGCGGACCACAGGCAACCGGAACCCCCTAGCTTCTCGGAGAGCTTATCTAGCGCCGCGTCGGCCCCGGTATGCGCTAGAGCGATTGCTCCCGAAGCTACCCCCCCATCACGTCTACGCCATTTGCCAACCTCCGTGGGCTTGTCGGCTAAGTGGTTCGACTCCCCAATTGCGGCTGCAACCCACATACCGCCTCGACAAACCCCAAAAACCAGAAAAACCAACTTTATGGAATTGCTACACCATAAGGACGTTCGAGTGGAAACACTCAATCCAACTGGTTACTTTGGTTCCAATTGCGCCTTTGCGTTCAATCACTTTTTCGCACAAAGTGACGCAGACATGCGTCGGGTTGCATCCGGGGGCACGTTGGCATCATCCGGGAATAGACCGGCCGCTTGCTGCCTACTGGCAAACGTATTTCTGTTCTGTAAGGATGAGGCGTGTCGGTACGTCAACGCATTGTGAAATGAGTAGTTATGGAGATCTCGTCCACTAGGTCGAGATCGAGTCGAGGGCTAGAGGAGGAGCCGCACATGGGGAACATGGGAAGTATAACTGGCTTCAATGCCGAAGCAAGTGTCTTGGAACGTTACGCAGCGGCAGCCGTGCGCCGTGAGCCATCGCTTTGCTGTCCAACCCGGTACGACCCCAAATTACTGGAGATTATACCGGATGAAGTGCTCGAAAAAGATTACGGTTGTGGCGACCCAACGCCGTATGTTTTGCCCGGTGAAACGGTTGTCGATTTGGGAAGCGGCGCCGGCAAGCTCTGTTTTATCGCGGCCCAGTTGGTGGGGCCTAACGGGCGGGTAATCGGCATCGATGCAAATCGCCAAATGCTCGCCGTTGCGCGGCGAAACGCGCCCCTTGTGGCGGAACGTCTTGGATATGCTAATGCAACGTTTCGATGTGGGTTGATCCAGAATTTACGGCTCGACCTGGAACGGCTCGAAGAGCACCTGGCTACCGCACCGGTATCGGATACGTCGGGTTACCTGCGACTCCGCCAATTGGAGGAACAGTTGGCCGAACAGGAGCCTTTGTTACCCGATAACTCCGTCGACTGCATCTTGTCGAACTGCGTCTTTAATTTGGTTCGGCATTCGGATCGCGCCCGTTTGTTCCAGGAAATGTTCCGTGTGTTGCGTCCCGGAGGCCGCGCAGCCATAAGCGATATCGTCAGCGATCGAGACGTACCGGACTCCTTGCAACGAGATCCGGAACTTTGGTCGGGATGCTTGGCAGGAGCATTTCGAGAGGACCGATTCCTGGACGCGTTCGTCCAAGCCGGATTCATCCATGTCTATGTGGCAGAACGCCAAGTCCGACCGTGGAGGGTAATCAACGACATTGAGTTTCGGTCGGCGACGGTAGTTGCTTACAAACCACCTGTGCCTTCTTATCAGAAGGATTGCTCGGTCGTTTATCGCGGTCCCTTCCGAATGGTGGAAGACGATCTCGGTAACCGGTTCGTTCGCGGCAGAAACATGCGCGTGTCGGCGCGGACTTATGAAGCCATTCGACGCTCGAATTGCAGAGAAATGTTTCTTTTTGGAGAACCAGCACCGGATAAGCAAATCCCTACTTGTAACGAACCAACCGGATATTCGAACGAGATGGGTTTCGAGATCGAACCGTCCCCATCCTGCTGCTCGGACGGTAGATGTTGTTGACGATTCGGAGCGCATTAAGAGCTGTGAACGGTGAGAGTTTCGGATGTAGATAGAGGGTTGTCGTATCTTGCAAGAAGGGCCTCGTTTATGTGGTTGCTCTCTCGTGTGCGGCTGACAACGTACAGCTTTCCCTCCTATCTGGCTCGATGCATCGTGCTTTTAGTTTTCTGGTGGGTCGCCTGGGGTGCAACTACGGCTTACAGCCAGGAGCGGCCCATGGAAAATCTCGCACCCGAAGGTTGGTTTGCGTATTTCGCGCGCCATTGGAACGACTCAAATTGGACCGAACGTTTCGGCCAATTCTCGGGTGGCTACATGCGCGCCCGTGATGATCAGGGCTGGCGCGCTCGGATGTGGACATTTCAGGCCCTAGTTGCAGCCGGCCAAAAAAGTGTTCCTGTGTTGCTCGATCGGTTGAGCAACGGTTCAAGTCCCGAACGGATCCTTGCAGCACAAACGGCTGGCTATCTTCTCGAACACATGCCGTTCGATCCCTTGCATGACGCCCTACGCAAAGAGCCTGATCCAGCCATACGCCTTTACCTGGTGGATAGTATCCGAATGCTGGGCTACAGTGCCCGCGTCGACTGGGATGCCATAGCAAAAACCGAGTCGAATCGCGACGTACGGCGCCACATTAGCTATGCGCAGCAGCAAGGTGCAGCGTCGCTGGACAAATCGGTCATCGACACGCTTGTTCACTGGGCTCCTAGTTCGATCGATACGGCCGTGGTGGGGCAACCGGCACCCGATTTCGAACTGCCGACAATTACGGATCAAAAAGTACGTTTGAGTAACTATCGCGGTCGCAAACATGTAATTGTCGTTTTTCTTTATGGAGACACATGACCGGTCTGCCACGGGCAACTCGCGCAGTTGCGCGGCAAGTTGTCCGAATTACGCCAGCTCGATTCCGAAGTGCTCGCCATTGATCCCCATGACGCTTGGGCAGCACGAGGCTTGTTGAAAGATGCAGGTGTGTCCAGTGAAGACCTGGCTGTGCCTGTATTGGTCGACGCGGCTTTGACCGCCAGCGCGAGCTATGGCGTGGCTTTCCAAATGCGTATCCACACGGAAATCAGTAACCGCCCAGCCACTTTTTTAATCGACAAGGAAGGCGTCTTGCGGTATGAACGGCGAGCTGGCACGTTTGCTGATCGCCCGTCCGCTGACGACCTGCTTGCCGAATTGCGTCGGCTAGCCAAATAGTGGCCTGAAGCACAGCGTTGGTATTGCCACGTTCCAACACTGTGCCCCACGGAGCGCATCGGATCGAGCGTGCAACTACGAACCACCTTCACTCAAGCGGCCATTAAAACCCGATTCATACACGCGAAGGGCGAGCAGCGCAGTGGCTCTCGGGTGACGGGTAAATGTGAAATCCCCTGGCCTTTTGCAAAACGCTCGTATTTTTCCCAACCAATTAGCTCAACTTTTGGCGTTCTATGCGTGGTAACGTGCTTCGCTAAGCCCATTGCTCAGTGACTCCCCCACATTCCTGCGCACGTTTGCCAGGTCGCGATCCGCGCGCACCACAACACAAAACGTATCGGTTCCCAAAAAGACCGTTGTGCTCTGGCAATCACACCCTTCTACACTGATTGTCTCGGGCCGTAAACCGTTCGACTCCAGCTCGTGGAATAACGAAGCGATGTTGCATCACCGGTGATTGCCCGCACCCCGAATGCGAGAACAGCCGAGCCCATGCAATCGATCCAACCGAAACTCAAGGTCGCGACGATGCAAGGCTATCAGCACGCCAACTAGCACTCGTTCGGTTCTCATCCTGCCCGTTTACCCAGGCACCCGTGCGTTGAGCCTTTTTTCCTTCCGACAGCTCGTTGCACTAATTGACCCGGACAGCAGCGGTCCGGCATGTTCCGCCTCACTGTTCCGGCAATCCGGAGTGCTGGTAAAATGCGGTACATTGGCCCGGTAGGTGCCTGTAGAGAATGGCAGTCCGATGCTTCCATCGTTGCCACCCGGGCGAGCGGCGGGTTAGCACGAAGATTCGTCGAAAAACAATCACGCGAATATCGATCCAAAACAATGGGAAAGCCTGTGGTGCTAGCTCGATCGACAAACCGTAACTTCGCCGATTATTCCGTGGGGACGTTTCCCAAACGCTGGTGTTGGCTTCTGGCGGCTGTGGCTTTTCTATCGACTGGACGGACCTGGTCGATTTTGTGGGGGCAAACTAGGTCCGAGGGTGAACGGCTGTTTGTCGAGCGAGTCTGGCCTTTACTTTAGACAAAATGCTTGGGCTGTCATGGCAATGACCCGAAACAGGTAGCAGGCGAGCTTGACTTGCGCAGCGAAACGACTGCGCGCCAAGGCGGTCAAAGCGGTCAGCCAGTGATTGTTCCCGGCCAACCGGAGCAGAGCCCGCTATTCTTGGCAATTACGCGACACGACGAACGTTGGGGACCGATGCCCCCGAAGGATAGTGACGCGCTGTCCAACGAGCAGCAACAGTACGTGCGGCAGTGGATCTTGGCTGGGGCCCCGTGGTCAGACCCGCGGCAGGTCGCGCAACCAAATCGGAACTCACGTGATGCTTGGCCTGTCGATGACGGGATCGAAGTGGCGACATCGGGTGGGTTGACGGCCGAGTGGACTCACAGGCGCTATCGACCAGAAGCTCTCTGGGCCTATCAACCAATTCGGTCGCCGCAGATACCCCGCCTATCAAGACATCCAATCTACGCCTTTCTCGAGGATCGATTGCCGCCAGGATTGACCGTAGCTCCACGAGCTGACCGTGTCACTTTGATTCGCCGGGCTACGTTGGATCTGACCGGCTTACCCCCCACTGTTGAAGAGGTGGAAGCCTTTGTGAACGATCCGCGCTGCGATCAAGAGGCATTCGCTGCGTTGATCGATCGACTGTTAGCTTCACCTCATTACGGCGAGCGCATGGCCCAGCATTGGCTCGATGTCGTACGTTATGCCGACTCGTCTGGGTTTTCCAACGATTACGAGCGGGGAAGTGCGTGGCGTTACCGTGACTATGTCGTGCGGTCATTCAATCAGGACAAGCCTTTCGACCAGTTTATTATCGAGCAAATTGCCGGTGATGAATGGCAACCAGAGAATCCCGAAATGCTCATTGCCGTGGGCTTTTTGAGGATGGGTCCATGGGAATTGACCGCAATGGAAGTACCCAAGATCGCAAGGCAACGATTTCTGGATGATGTGACAAACGCTGTTGGTGAGACGTTTCTCGGCCAGCCGTTGCAATGCGCACGGTGCCATGACCACAAGTTCGATCCAATACCGACGCGTGACTATTATGCGATTGCCGCTGTATTTGCTACTACGCAAATGGCGGAGCGGCCTGTTCCCTTTTTGCCATGGGAAAATACGTCGTATTTCGAAGAGCGCCGCTTTTTGGAAATGCGCCGTCGTGACTATGTAGCAACGTTGCAGGCGATCGACGAGGTGCTGCTGAAAAATGCCCAACGGTGGTTCACTGAGCGAGGACTGTCGGCTGAGCTATGGAATGAAGCCGTCGACAAAGCACGCCGGCAAGTGGCAGCTTCCGGCCAGGAATTCGAAGGCGTGTTCAATACAGCGCGCCGCATCCTCATGCGCCGGGGCGTGTCCGAAGACCAGTTTCCCCCAAAACTCGTGGGGCTTACACCCGAACAATATGGTTTGGAACGGGTCGCGCGGAAGGGTTTAGAACGCCTCCGCTGGGAACAGTTACGGTATGAACCCGTCGCCTTATCGGTCTACGATGGCGTTACACCGCCCTTGCGCAGTGTTAATCGTCCGTTGTCTGTGCCTAAAGACCCGTTGGCCGACGGGCAGCTAGAAGAAACGTACATCCTTTCGCGCGGAGATCCATTTTCGCCGCTTGAACCGGTCCAGCCCGGTGCGTTAAGCATTTTAGCATGGGTGGGTCGGGAGCCGTTTCCTAATACGGTTCAGGGCCGGCGTTTGACATTGGCGCGCTGGATCGCCAATCCCCGCAACCCGCTTACGCTACGAACCATTGTGAACCGAGTGTGGTTGTGGCATTTTCATCAGGCCTTGGCGGGTAACCCGAACAATCTCGGCGCTACCGGCAAACGTCCTACTCATCCGGAGTTGCTTGATTGGTTAGCCCGAATCTTTGTGGAGGATGGTTGGTCCTTAAAAGCACTGCACCGGCGCATGATGACATCGGACGCCTATCGTCGAGCGTCCATTCATCCCGATCCGCAATTGCTCCGCGAAAAAGACCCTCTCGGCACCAGCTACGCAGTCTTTCCGCTACGGCGTCTTTCCGCCGAAGAATTGCGCGATGCCATGCTGGCGGTAAGTGGCGAATGGAATCCGCAAATCGGCGGAATTCCAAGCCGACCTGAGATCCACTGGGAGGTAGCGATGCAACCGCGGCAGGTCATGGGCACATTTGCAGCCGCTTGGGTCCCCAACGCTCTGCCCCAGCAGCGCCACCGCCGGTCCCTGTACGCGCTGAAGCTCCGAGGCCTACCGGACCCGATGATGGAAGTTTTCAACAAGCCGTCAGCCGACTTCTCGTGCGAACGCCGTGAGCAATCTACGGTGGCCCCTCAAGCGCTTATGCTGCTCAACAGCCGTTTCGTACGCACTCGCGCTTTGGCTCTTGCTGCCCGTGTGCTCAACGAAACTTCCAATCTGGATCAGGCGGTTCGTCGTTGCTTTCAATTGGCGTTACTTCGATCGCCGACCGGTGAGGAACTCGAGCAGTCTGTGGCATTCTGTCGGGAAATCGAGCCGCTCGTGACGGATCCCCCACCGCGCTGGACCTATCCACATCAGGTAGGACGCGAGGCCATCGACGAAAACACCGGCGAACGGTTCGCGTTCACAGAGCGACTCTATGAATGTGAGGAGTTTGTACCGGATCTCGAACCGGCAGACGTCTCTGCGTCGTGTCGGGCTTTAGCAGAATTGTGTTTGGTTCTCCTCAATTGCCATGAATTCGTGTACGTGCGGTGAGCTCGACTCGTGCTGTATTGTTAGCTCCAGGACTAACAATGTTTTTACACAGAGGCGCAGTAAGAAAATTAGGGAATTTTTTCATAATTCGCGTATTGTATCGGAACCTTTTGGCAAGTCGTGAGGTCTTAGGGAAGTTCGGCTCTTTCTGCCCCACCAGACGCGACCCGACGATTATGCTTTATGGCGAGGGTGTTCCGTCGAGCGACGGCTCAACAGAGCGGCGACCGAAACGGAGCGGCGAATATAATTCAATGCAAACGCCCTAATGCCCAACGGCGTAACGAAGATACGGTCCAGCGTCCATCGCCTCACTGCGTCTCCGGGCCTCCGCGCTTTTGCGTTTAATCATTTTTTACTTACCAAACGGAGGCACGCAGTAACCAACCCATGCCGTTCAAGGGGTATCGCCTCACTATCGGCTGAAACGGTGGCAGTCCCACTGCGCATTTAACCGACGTGAAATCGAAAAAAAGCAACGCGAGGATTCCGCGGCTGGCGTAATAGACCCAATTCTAATTTCGAACATGTCAGCAGTTACTCGGCGTCAGTCTCTCTCCACTGGAAATTGCACGGCTCTTCTTTACTATAAGATTACCTAATTTTGAAAGTTTCCCAGTTGCAAGTGTTAGATGCAGAGCAATGAGACCGGGGGACAACTTCATGAAAGTAAACTGTAAGCCCGTTGGTCGTACGAGCGTCGAAAATAGCAACAGTAGTCGAATTCTTCACTGTGGACCACCTATCTTCTGGAGGTGTTGTGTTCTTGGCATGACGCTGCTTTTCACCATGCGGCAACTGCCCGCCAACCAGCCGCTGACACCGTGGGACGTGGCTCGCTTGCGCATGGTGACCGATGCGCAAATATCCCCTGACGGCCAGCATATTGCGTTCTTAGTATCTGTGCCGCGACGGCCCGGCATGGAGCCGGACGGCCCGGCATGGAGCGAGTTACATGTGTGGGATGTTGCTCTTCAAAGGTCAAGGCCGTTTGTCACGGGCCAGGTGAACGTTTCGGAAATCCGCTGGACACACTCCGGAAAACATATTGCTTTTTTAGCCAAGCGTGGCAGCGACAAGTTCACATGCTTCTACATGATTCCGATCGATGGAGGGGAAGCCCGCCGCGTCGTTTCGCTCGAAAATGACATCACAGGATATGCGTTGCATCCGAGCGATAAAGAAGTGCTCATCCTGGCAGCCACACCGAAACCCGAGTCGCGTATCAAGCTAGCGGAGAAAGGATTTCGGGCTGAGATTTTTGAAGAAGAACCGGCGCGGATTGCCATCTGGTCTGCCGACACCGATCCGGAAACAGAAGATTCCCCTCAGATGTGGGACTTACAGGGTTCGTGGTCCGAGGTGCATTTTTCGCCGAGCGGTAACCGATTCGTCGGCGCAGTAGCCACCTCGTCGCGCATCGATGATCGGATGATGTTCCGTCGATTAAGAATTGTGGACTACGCTTCGCGGCAGATTCGTGTGACAATCGACAACCCAGGGAAACTCGGCGCGGTGCTTTGGGCACCGGACGGCGAGCATTTAGCATTCTTATCGGGAGAAGACCGACACGACCCTTCCGAAGGTCGATTGATGTTAGCTCGATCCGAGGAGAGCTCGTACCGCCTCTGGATGCCCCGCTTTGTACCCGACATTTCATACATCGCGTGGAAAGATCCCTCGACGCTTTGGTTTGTGGCCGACGACGGTTGTTTATCGTCCGTAGGGCAAATCCGTGTCAATCAAGAGGAGCCCGAATTCATTATCCCTAGTGGATCTCCTATTTGGACGCATTTATCGATAAACGCCTCAGGAGGACTGGCGGCGTTGGTCGGTCACAGCGCCGAGCATCTTCCCGAGTTGTTTGTTCTAGACACAGGAACAGGTAGCCAACCGCAACGTTGCACGAATCTGAACCCATGGTTGGCAGAACGCACCCTGGGCGAGCAGCAGGTAGTGCGATACGCGGCTAGCGATGGAGAAACAATCGAGGGAGTGTTGATTCAACCTGTCGACGTGCCGGCCAATTCCCTGGCTCCGTTGATCATCGTGGTGCACGGCGGACCGGAATCGCGCGTAGCCCACGGATGGGTAACCAGTTACAGCAACCCAGGGCAAATGGCGGCTGGTCTGGGGATGTATGTGTTCTATCCAAATTATCGCGGAAGTACCGGCCGAGGAGTTGGGTTCGCTAAAGCACATCAAAGCGATTATGCGGGGAGGGAATTCCAAGACATCGTCGAAGGTCTCGACTACTTAATATCCCAAGGTGGGATCGATCCGAAGCAAATTGGTATTACAGGTGGTTCCTACGGCGGTTATGCCACTGCCTGGTGTGCGACCTACTATAGCGACCGATTCGCGGCCGGAGTAATGTTTGTGGGCATCAGCGATCAAATCTCAAAATCCGGCACCACCGATATTCCGCAAGAAATGTATTTGGTTCACGCTCGAAAACGACCCTGGGAAGATTGGCAATTCTTTTTAGAACGGAGCCCTATTTATCATGTGCAGCGCTGCCGCACCCCTTTATTGATCCTCCACGGCAAGGAAGACACTCGTGTGCCCCCCAGTCAGTCCTTGGAGCTCTACCGCCATCTGAAGACTTTAGGCCAGGCGCCGGTTCGCCTGGTGCTCTATCCAGGAGAAGGTCATGGGAACCGCAATGCGGCGGCGCGCTTGGATTATTCGCTTCGAATGCTGCAATGGTTTCGGCACTACTTGCAAGGTCCCGGCGGTGCGCCGCCTCACTACGAATTAGATTATTCTGCAACTTCCAATCTCGCTAGCCCTGCGACCGTGAAATAGCCAATACCCAAGTGTAGCGAGCGCGTTTCGGGGTGCAAAATTCGCTGGCCCCCAAAACCAGGGCAGACTATGGCATATCACGCCTGGGCTAGCGCTTGAGAATTGTAACTTTGGCTCTCCGATAGCCGTTCGCCACGTCGCGAGCCACAGCAGGATCGTACGGTATTCGCCACCGATACGTAACCAAACGCTTGCATACGTACAAGCAGTTCGGCTAAGAGCGTGCCCGGTGTTGATCGCAACCGACGGGAAAAATGGAAGCGATTACGGTGCGTTTCGTTTACCAAATGCCCACAACCAGTGGTATGATGTTACGTAGTCTGGGGAAAGCGGCTTCTACAAGGGTACGTATATGGCAGCCAGAACGCTTCTGTCGGGTAGTGCTATTATAACCATCCTGATTTGGGCGTGGCAGGTGAATCTATTTCGTGTCACAGGTGAAGAGCCTCGCCTGGAAAAAGCTCAGACGCTTTTGAAACAGGGAGACGAATTCGCCAAGGCAAACGACCTGGCCAAAGCGCTAGCCGCCTATGTCGACGCCTATCAGATTATTGTGGCGTCTATTCGCCAACGCCCATTTTTATCTCCGGTAGACGTTAATTATCAAAATCGAGATGAGTTAAG
>CAYRMD010000118.1:0-12218 GCA_964425225.1 uncultured Pirellulaceae bacterium
CAGTACGATGAGCGCCGCAGACAATCCATCCAACGTACAACAGTCACTTATTAAGACTTTGGACACGGCATGGCAGCATTTTTGGTGGCAACCTAGTTCGCTGCGGACTGCGGCACAACTTCGCGTGGTTGCCGCCCTGTTTGGATTCTATTACTACGCTGCGTGGACCGTTGATCTCGTGCAATGGTTGGGATCTGACGGTCTTTGGCCCCGGTCGCTGGCTAGCGTTGTCGCGAGTGATTTTGGACAACAAACCGTTTTTCGGTTCTCTTTGGCACAGTTGTCTGAGACTCCGGCATTCCTTTATGGCCTTCACATTTTGTGGTTGTTGAACAGTTTGTGGTTGGCCTGGGGAGGTCCTGTGAGTCGCTTACCGGCCGTGATTCACCTTTTGGGGATACTTTCGTACGTGCACCGAGGGACGGTTCTTACTGGGCCATTCGAGGCTGTCTTGGCCACCATTGCGCTTTATGTTGTCATCGAGCCGGCAGGGGACGTGTTGCTGCCGGACGCATGCTGCAGGCACCGGCCTGCTCCTTCACGGTTTACCGCGACTATCGCATGGCGTCTTACACAACTTCATCTTGCCGCGGTTTATCTCCTTGGCGGCCTCACGATGCTGGCCAACCAGACGTGGTGGTCAGGCGTAGCTGCGTGGTACCTGGTAGCTGCTCCGGAGTCCCGGTTTTTCGATTTAACTTTCGCCTTCGCTTTTCCATCCGGGATTTACTTACTCAATCTGCTGACACATGGAGTGGTAGCGTTTCATCTGTGGTGTACAGCCTTTGTGTGGATCGGGTCGTTACGAGCAGTTGTGCGGCCGGCAATTGCCGGAATGTGGCTACTCATCGCTCTTTTGAGCGGGCAATGGAGCTATGCAGCCATCATGGCGGCTACCTCCCTCGTAGTTTGGCCGGCTCGACCAGCAGATTCCGAGCCGCAAATGCGTCCCTCACCCAACAATTAAAGCGGTGACCTGGTACCGCGTAACGCCCCAAAAGCGGCCCCCCGGGCACCCTTTCGCGGGCCACAGAGTGTCGACCTCTTAAGGCTCCTGGTGCTTGACCAGTTCCACCGCAAACTCGACGAAAGCGCGTTTTGCCGCGAAGTTCTCGCATCCCCCGCGAAACGTCAACATCCCAGAATACTCTCGCGTATTCTTATCTGATGCGCGAACCGTATACTCGAGAGCGTGCAGCCGAAGACATACGGGACAAGAGTCACCGCTTTGTTTTGGCCAGAACCGACAGAAACCCATCGCAGGGGAACTTTGCCAATCGTTCCGGCCCCCTTCGCACTGCGGCTGTTTTCGTTGGTCAGTTCGTCGGCTTTATGCAAACGCCTCGCGGATCTTTTCCAAATATCGCGGGCACTCGACCCGTGGATCGCCTGGTTCCTCGTACTCGAGCACGATATAGCCGCGATAACCGACGTTCCGAAGGATCGCAGCAAGCCGGTGAAAATCCGTAGGGAGCTTTTTGCCGTCTGGCCCGGTGACAACAACTTTCACCTGCACATTGATCGCATAGGGAGCAGCTTTAGCCAAATCGCCGTATACGTCTTCGCTTTGAAAGTTCCCCGTATCCAGATTCACTCCGAACCAGGGACTTTTTACATCGCGCACCAATGCCAAGAGACCATCGACGGTTGCAGTCGGGCCACCATGATTTTCCAGAGCCAAATGGATGCCATGGCGTCCGGCGTATTCGCAACATTCTTCAAATCCTTCGACCATGCGGCGGTGAGCCTCTTCGGGCGACGAGCCTCGAGGCACGCTGCCCGCAAAAATCCGGATTACCGGCGCCCCCAGCATCGCCGAATAATCGACCCACTGTTTAACGTGTCGAATCCAACGCTCGCGCTCCGGCCCAGGTGGAAGCCCGAAATCATTGCGAACAGCGGTACCAGAAACATCCAGTCCTAGCCGAAAGCACAGACGGCGCAAATCGTAAAGATATTCCTCTGTCACAGGTTGAGGAAAGTAATAGGACGTTAGTTCTGTGCCCTCCAAACCAAAAGCGGCGCAATCTCGCACAAAGTCCTGTAGCGTCAGTTGGGGAGGATTACCCTGCAATAATGAGCGATAGCTATAACCAGCCAGACTGAACTTGAACTTGGGCATGCCGTTGCGTTCGATCGGGTCGACTGCCCACGAGCGAACCGCTTGCGACGCCGTTACCATCGCCGTAGCCCCAACGAGCCACTGCCTGCGCGTCCACTGAATGTACACGATCCTACCTCCCAAAAGGCTTGACTAACTTGTGCGATCCATTGCCTGACTATCTTTCCCTTGGACACTTCTTAGCATTAAAGTACACGGTTGTTCGATAGTCTACCGCGGCCACAATCACGGTGCTACATGCGATTCTACCGGCTAATATCGACCGATTATCCGCGTCTGCACCCAGTAGACCCCTAGTCCGATAGCCAAATAGATCGTCATGGCAACGGCGTGCCAGGGACGATACGTAAGAGCGCTGTACGTCAAAAAAAGAGAAGTAGCTGCGAAAACCCAAACGGTAATCGGATAACCGCTTACCCGATAAGGCCGCGGCACTTGGGGCTCTTTGCGCCGTAGAACGATCACGGAAAGACTAGTCGCTGTATAAGAAGCGTAGACGGCTGCCGAGGTGTACATGAGTGTATCCAAGAAGCTCCGTAACAGAAGCAACATTGCCACGCTGATCAACCATTGAACCACCAAGGCCCGAAGCGGTGCGCCATGCCGTGCGTTCCAATGCCCGAGCCAGGCAAACCCAGGATGGTCCGCTCCCAAGGCGTAGGAAACGCGAGCTCCTGTCAGCACCATCCCGCTGGCACAACCGATAGCCGAGACGCTGATCAGGAGATTAATCCAGAGGGAGGCACCAGAACTACCGGCTGCTCGCAATAGATCAAGCGCGACAGCCGACGACTGAGCCAAAGCTGGGTGACCAAGTACCCTGAGGAAGACTCCGTTCATCACGAGATAAAGGAGCATGACGAGCAAGCTTCCGCCGACCAGTCCTCGCATGATGTTGCGTTCGGGCCGTTTGACTTCTGCCGCAATCAGCGCTGCGTCGCTCCAACCGCCGTACGTAAACAATACCAGGATCAAGGCTACCGTCGCCGGTAGCTTCTCGGTCGAATCCACCAGATTGTCCGTCAACGGCGGGTTGGGAAAGGTCGCGTGGCGTGCCCCCATCCACGCGGCTGCTAGTAACCAGAGAATTCCCACGAGCTTCGCCAGCGTCAACACGTTCTGCACGCATTTTCCCGAGTAAATCCCACAGCCATGGATAAGCGTTAGGAATGTGACCACCAAACAAGCAACAAGCGCCGTAATCCACGGATCGTCGGTTGGAAGGGCCAGTCCAACGTCTCGGAAGTCTATCACAAGCAGCAGATGATGCGCTGCGACCCAGGACACTATCGCGATATCCCCTGGACGGATCAACGTGCACTGAAACCAGCCAAACAGAAATCCTGCCCAGCGACCATAAGCTCTCGATAAGTAAACATAATCCCCGCCATCTTTGGGAAAAGCAGCGGCTAATTCGGCGTAGCAGCAAGCGCCAGCCAGAGTTAAAAAACCACCCAGCACCCAAGAACCGAGCACCTCCCAGGAAGAGGAAGCTGCCTTGGCCACTTGGGGCGCGGCTTCATAGACGCCGACTCCCACAATCACGCCGACCGTCAGGCACAGTACGTCGAAAAGTGCCAGAGCGCGACGGGGTTCGACACTTGCCGAAGAAAGCTCGGGCATAGTTTGCCCAGACAGTTCGACCGGTTGGTGCACCCGTTAGGTACCTTCTAGCAATTCGGGGAACAGAGCATCACTAACCAATAGGCCACGCCGGGTGAAGCGAATCGAGCGGTCATCCATGTGCACAACTCCCCATCGCATCCATTGTCGAAGAACGTCTCCCACGATCTCTTCTGGATCATGACCGGTTACCGCACGAAACTGACGGCGATCCACTCCATCCAACCTTCGCAAGCCGAACACGAGGCGTTCTCGAATCTGTACTTCCTTGGACAAGATCTCGCACTCGGTAATCGGGCTTTTTCTGGATTGTATCCGTTGGATGTAAGTCCAAGTACTACGATGGTTGGCCCATCGACAGCCGTTATGATGCGAGGCGGCACTTGGGCCTATCCCAAGATAGTTACCGCCCATCCAATAAAGCTCGTTATGCCGGCAACGAAAGCTCTCTTTTGCGAAGTTGGACACTTCGTACTGGTGCCATCCTCTTTGTTCTAGAAACTCGATGGCCCACTCATACATCGTCGCTTCCAATTCGTTATCCACCGGTTGGAGACGTCGCTTGCGTAAGGCCGCGTAAAAACGGGTTCCGGGCTCCCAAGTGAGCGCGTAAGTCGAAATGTGATGAGGTTCGAGTGAACAGGCTTCTTCAAGATCGCGTTTCCAAGTTTCGAGCGACTCACCGGGCACTGCGAAGATCAAGTCCAATGACAACACCAGTCCGGCCCTCCGGACGGCTTGCGATGCCTTTCGAATGCATTTGGACGAATGATCGCGTTCTAAGATCTTCAGCTTCTCGTCGTTGAAGCTCTGCGCTCCAATACTGACCCGCGTCACTCCTCGGTCGGCCATCTGCCGGCACCACGTGTCATTCACATCGCTAGGATTGGCTTCGACGGTCCATTCGGTGTTGGGCTTCAGGGCAAAGCGTTCCAATAAGGCAGCAACCAAATGGTCAAAGGCTGCGATGGGCAGATGCGACGGAGTGCCACCGCCCCAATAGAGCGTTTCGAGTGGAGGTCCGGGGGGCCACAACAGCAACTCGTGACAAACGGCCTTTAAATAGGCGGGCAACAATTCGTCACGTCCCGCAACGACGCTGAACGAACAATAACCGCAGTGATGTGCGCAAAACGGCACGTGTAGATACAGTGACGTTAAGTCTGATCGCCATGCCTCAGGTGGATACCAAGACGCCCCATGGACCGACCATCCCGGCCGAGGCTCATCGCGGACAACATCGTGCCGATGGGCAGTTTCCTTTAGCATATTCCGTTCAGATTAGCCAACCGCGAACATCATCAGGCGACTGAGGCCCAAAATTCACGTTCGCGGACTTACGTAAACAAACGCAAGCGGCCGTCTAGCATGTCCGGCAATCGCTTACGGACCAAACGCTCGATCTGCCGGTCGTTATAGCGCGTACTGAAATGGGCTGCGATGATTCGCTCGTTGTGAAATCGCTCCCGTCGTTCGCAAAAATCATCGATATGCATATGACCATGTTTGTGAATTTTGTCCCGACGGTGGCTGGCGGCCAGAAAGGTCATCTCGGCAATCAACACTTTCGCTTCGTACATCGCCGGGCAGTTATCCAGGCCCTCCGGAGCACTATCTCCCAAATAGGCCACGAGCGGAATACGAAGTTCGTCTGTAACCTCGACGCCCGACAACCGCAGGTCTCGAATCTTCTCGCCGGGAAAACCTTGATATTCGGGTTTCAATTTCCGCCGCCGTTCCCAAACAATATAGCCCAGTGACGGAATCGAGTGACACGTGGCTGTGGCGGTAACGACCAATTCGCGCGACACTTCCACCTGGTCGCCCGCCTGGAGTCCTACGAGCTGACACGGGAGTCGGCCACAGTCCAGTCGGGTCATAGCACGCAGCCACCGCTGAATGGCTTCTAGCGCATCAACCGGGACATACACCGTAGGCGGTTCCATTTTCATGAGCCGCCGTCGGGCCAAGTACACCGGTAATGCCGCGATGTGATCCAAGTGGGTATGCGACACGAACCAAGTTCCAGTGCCCATGAAGTCCCAGGGTTGGCCTCCCAGATCAAACCCTACTCGCAACTCTGGGATACGCCAGTAGGTTTGAACAGCGGCCCGCGAATAGCCCTCGACCGTAAATCGGCCGTGGGTCAACTGATGGTAGGGAGCATTGTTGATGATCGGCTCTACCATAGTGCGCACGTCTCCGGATTCCAGCATCGATCGCCACCTTTGGTTAACGATCTTAGAGCACGGGACAAACGGAAAGTCCGTAAGGTATCCTTCGAGCTGGATATCACCTTCAGCGTGCAGCGCAGACAGTCGGCTGAACTAGTGTCAAGGCACCACGTCGCTGGGGTCGTGCTCCGATTGGGGGTTCGTTTCCAAGTACAGCCAAATCTCGCCCTCGCCATCGGGCTGCTCGGTCCTGACGCAGTGATGGCGCACCAACTCAAGTATGGCCAGAAAAATCCCGATCATCGCCGACTTGTGCATCCCAGGAGAAAACAGTTCGGAGAAATCCACCCTTGGATGCCGCTTCAGGGTGTCGAGAATTCGATCGATGTAAACTTGAATTGGCGTCTCATCGTAAACAATGCTCGACGGCTGCACTGCTCGGCTGTCACGAAGGATTCTTCCAAAAGCGCTAACCAAATCCCACAACTCGACCTGCTCGATGGCTTGCCGTGCCGGATCGATCCAGTTAGCTGATAGATCCGGCGCCATTCGAGGATACCGTAGTTGCCATTGCCGACTCCGTTCATCCAAGGCGCTGGCGGCATCCCGAAAGTGTTTGTATTCCAGCAGACGCTGTACCAACTGCTGGTGAGGCTCATCCCACAGCACTTCCGTACCCTGCTCGCTTTGCGGTAGGGCGATTCGCGACTTAATTTCTACAAGGAGCGTTGCCACCTCGATAAATTCGGCCACGTCATTCACGTTCAACGCGTGCATCGTCCCTAGGTACTCACAGTATTGTTCGGCAATACGCGACAAGGGCAATTGTGCGATAGATAGTTCCTGGCGGCGCACTAAGTAAAGAAGTAAATCGAGCGGCCCGCGATAAACGTCTAAATGGACTTCGAAAGCTACCATTGTCGATCTCCCACGGTGGCTCACATAGACGGGGTTTACCTCCGTCGCTGAGCGGCTGGGATATTCTGGCAATTTAGAGCTCGGACGTCTACGCCAGACAACCACCGAATGGGCCATTGGGCAAGTGGGCAATGCCGGATTTGCACAACGAGTTGGTTGGCCACACGCGCACGTACGGTCAAGAATCGCGTCTTGCATGAGGACCGCACGCCCGTGGGTAGCTCCTTTTCCCCTACTCTAGAATAAGTCAATTTTTAGTGGGAAGCCACATTTTGGTATTTTCCTTACAGTTGGCCAGACGTATACTTAAAGGGATTGCAGGACGTTTCCCGGGGGGCTTTGGTGGCCGCATTGGAAGCACGAACAAGGAACGAGTACCTTCGTGCAAACGGATCGAGACTATCCGGTACGGCGGAACTGCTGCTGTCGAGCAGTGTTATCCATAATGTAGGCGGGACACTAGGTACGGCGACCTACGGTGCTGATTGCGGCTGGTGTTACGGCTCGCAAGTCGGAATTCCTCGTCGTACCATGGGGAACGTTTGTATGGTGATCCAAATTCGCCATCGCGAGTCGGGCGAGATTTTACTTGAAAAACAAGTAACTTCTTTAGAAGGCGTGCGTCTGGAAGGTGCAAAACTCCCCGGAGCTCATCTAGCGGGGATGTGTTTGATTGAAATTGACTTGCAGAATGCCGATTTGCGGGGAGCCGATTTTACGGGAGCCGACTTGAGCCGTGCTAACTTGCAGGGCGCGTATTTGGACAACGCAGTGTTTCGCAATGCGCGATTAGTAGGCGCCAACCTAACAGATGTCATTGCCCGTCACGCCGATTTTACCGATGCCAATCTGGAGCACGCTCGGTTACGGTATGCGAAGTTGGCGGACAGCGACTTTACGGGAGCAGACTTACGCCACGCAGATTTGACACTAGCCGACTTGCGGTGCAACCTTAACAACGCCAACTTGACACAAGCCGACTTACGGAGTGCGGACTTGACCGGAGCCAATTTGACCGGTGCGAATTTAAGCCATGCCAATTTGTTTGATGCCAAATTGGCCAATGCTCAGATGAGCCGTGTAAAGCTCGAAGGTGCTATTGGGCCCCATGGGCAGCGCGTGGGATGGGGAACTGCTCAACAGAAACCCAAGCGTGCGTGGTGGCAAGTGTGGGGCTGATCAGTGCGGCTGTACCGCGGAAACCGGCAGTAGTTTCTGTTTTCATCCATTGCACGGCTACGTTTCGACGTATCGCACGAAAACTGCTGATTGTCACCCCGTTGTTCTCTATCTGAAACGTCGGTAGGATGCTTGCTTGCGACACCTTAAAGGAGCAAAGGTACCGGTATGCGACACGTGTTATCGGCTGTCGTGCAAAACGTGCCCGGCGTCTTAGCACATATTGCCGGCATGCTTGCCTCGCGCGGCTATAACATCGAATCACTAGCTGTTGGCGAGACGGAACACCCGAATTTATCTCGCATGACCTTTGTCGTCGTGGGGGATGATCGAGTACTGGAACAAGTGCGCAAGCAGTTGGAGAAGATCGTTACGGTGGTACGCGTCGAGGATATCAGCTCGCAAGACTATGTTGAGCGCGACTTGATGCTCATAAAAGTGCATGCTCCGGCTCGAGGTACTCGCAGCGAGATTCGCGAGTTGGTTGAGATTTTTCGGGGCAAGATCGTCGATGTCGGCGAGGAAGAGTTGATGATTGAGATTTCGGGCCGAGAAAGTAAACTCGAAGCGTTTATCGAACGCATGCGCCCCTATGGAATTCTGGAACTGGTCCGCACCGGACGCATCGCGATGGTGCGCGGTCGAGGCAACACGCGGCGCAAAGATGAGACGACGGATGGATCGACGCGGTCCGACGGCCTGTTGCGCCGAGGCGCCTGATGGGGCTCCGCATCTGACGGCAACCGTCCTACGCACATGCGGCGAAATGCCAAACCGTTGAGCCCCTCTTGCCCCACAATGTCCGGCGTGATGAGTGCGACGGTTTCAATAAGGAGTATTCACCGACATGGCCGCCAAGATCTACTACGACAGTGACGCCGATCTCTCACTGTTAAAGGACAAAACGATCGCTATCCTGGGTTATGGATCACAAGGCCACGCACAAGCTCAGAATTTGCGTGATAGCGGTTGCCAAGTCGTCGTGGGTCAGCGCCCGGGAAGTCCCAACTACGAATTGGCCAAGAGCGACCGTTTTGAACCGCTCGCCATTCCGGATGCCGTTCGACAGGCGGATATCGTCAACATTTTATTGCCGGATGAAGTGCAGGCAGAAGTATATCGTCAGCAGATTCGGGACTATCTGGAGCCTGGCAATATTTTGATGTGCTCTCACGGCTTTAACATCCATTTCCAGCAAATCCAACCTCCGCCGGGTGTCGATGCCCTGTTGGTGGCCCCGAAGGGCCCGGGCCATTTGGTACGTAGTGAGTTTTTGAAAGGCGGAGGAGTCCCGTGCCTAATTGCTGTGAGCGAGGGTGCCTCGGAACAAACGTTCCAAATCGGGCTAGCGTATGCCAAAGCCATCGGCGGGACTCGAGGGGGAGTAATCCAGACGACGTTCGCGGAGGAAACGGAGACGGACTTATTCGGTGAACAGGTTGTATTATGCGGAGGTGTTTCGGAGTTAGTAAAAGCTGCTTTCGACACGTTAGTGGAAGCCGGATACCAACCTGAAATGGCCTATTTTGAATGCTTGCACGAGCTGAAGCTAATCGTGGACCTTTTTTACCAAGGCGGCCTGAGCTACATGCGGTACAGCGTGTCGAATACAGCGGAGTACGGCGATTATACTCGAGGACCTCGTATCATTACCGATCAGACGCGTCGGGAAATGCGGCAAATTCTACGCGAGATCCAGAGCGGACAATTCGCGCGGGAATGGATCTTGGAGAACCGTGCTGGAGCTCCTTCGTTCTTGGCCATGCGCCGCCGTGAACGAAACCTCCTGATCGAACAAGTCGGGCGGCGTCTGCGCAAATTGATGACTTGGATCGACGCAAGAGAAGTAACGTAGTGACGGCCGGTTGGATGTTGTGCATTCCGCGAGCAGGACGATGAGTAAAATGATATAGGGTTGCCCACGAAGCACGGCCCTTGGCGAAACAGCGCTTTTACCCACGCAAGGTAAAGGGTAAATCCGTGAGCTACGAAGAGACGTTACGCCTGTGTGCTGAACTTCAACCGGGTGACCGAATCGAGGTAACACACGAGGTAAAGGTAGGGTTTCGTCAGTGGACAACAAAGGTCACCGGGAAATTGATCGCTAAAGAGCGACGCCGCCACAGTTTGCACTTCGATCGTAATTTCGACGACAAAGTATTTAGTGATGTGCTGATTCTGGAAAAAGCAGACGGAGAACGTACCACGGTTACCCTCGATGAGTTCACGCACATTCGGAAAATGGTTCCGGCAGCATGACCGGTCTTTTGCCGATCATCGCTACGTCTATCCGGTTATTAGCCGCCGCAGCGGAGGTGTCTCGGTCGGAATTAATTTGAACCCCGACAAGGTGTGCAATTTCGACTGCATCTATTGCCAGGTAGATCGACAGTCGCCCGGCGGGGATCCGTTCGTTAATGTGCCCCAATTGCAGCAGGAGCTCCGCGAAACGCTTCAGTGGATCTGTGATGGTCGTCTGTTTGAATTACCACGCTTTAGCCAAACACCCGATTCGTTGCGCGAACTGAAAGACATTGCTTTTTCGGGGGACGGTGAACCGACGACTTACCGAAATTTCGACCAAATTGTAGCCGTCTGTGGCGAACTCAAACAGCAATTGGTTGATCCGTCAGTAAAAATGGTGCTGATTACAAACGCTAGCATGTTTCACCGGCCCTACGTTGAGCGGGCATTGGAAATTCTGGACCGCTATAATGGCGAAATTTGGGCAAAACTGGATGCGGGTACCGAAGAATACTTTAAAAAAGTCGATCGGACTAACATACCCTTTCGCCAAATACTGGTGAATATACGCAACGCGGCACGCCGGTGGCCTCTGGTCATTCAGTCGCTCTTTATGAGGATCAACGGCCAAGGACCATCCGTGGAAGAAGTTGAGGCCTATTGTCGGCAACTTTGCTGGGTACAACAGGAACAAGGCCACATTCGTTACGTTCAGGTTTATACGGTTGCTCGTCGGCCGGCCGAACCCTATGTGACCCCCTTAACCGATGTCGAAGTGGACGCCATCCGCGATCGGGTTATTGCCCGAACCGGTCTGCCCGCTGTCTCCTATTATGCAGCGGGCTGCGAAGACGGTGAGTTGCAAGCATGAGTGCTGACAGGTTTTCGCCACGCGAGCTAACTTTTCTCATTATGGGGGCTGTCCTGTTGTGGGGCACGATCCTTGCAATTGGAGCCGCCTTATTCGGCATCGACCAGCAATCCGGACGAGTAACTCTGGCGCCGAACCCAGTTCGAGGAGCGATTGTGTTAGGTTGTGTGTTGGCATTCTTGGGTTTTTGGGTTTTGGCATTGCGAAGCCGTCGATCGAAACGCAACCGGGCGTCCGGTATTGAAAACGAGGCGACGCAAACGCGCTAAGCTCAACTGCTACCGGTGAGGTCTGCAACGCAAGGTCGCGTGATAAGCTGTTTCTGCGTTAGCCAGAATGCTAGATCATGGGTTCCAAACTTGTGCCGATTGACGACTGTCCAGATTAGTTTGATATTTAGCGATGAACTGTCGGTAGCTTTACAGAGCCACGACCGCAGGTGAGCGGCATCCCAACAGAGCCGCGACCGTAAGGGAGCTGCAAAATAATTCCGCAAAGGCGCAACAAAGATAAAAGGTATATGTCAATTGCCTACTTGCGCCTTGGAGGGTTTCTCGGAATTTATGTTTGGTGAAAGCAATGCCACGCTCGTAGTGACCGCATTCGTGCGGTCCTTTTACTTGTCTTACAGTTTTTGACCCGATGAATCGGGTCGCTACAAGCGAAGACAGCGGAAAACTACGTAGCCTTCCTCCATTTCGCCTCGGCGTGGATCACCTTCCGCCGCCGGGTACTTTGCGAGACGCTCTTAGTGCCCTTGCGTTGAGCAACCTTTGCATGAGTCAGCCTTATTGCACTGGAACCCTTTGAAACGCCGACAGGTATCACGGACAGATTCCGAAATTCTCTGGCTAAGCTCGGCGTTCTTCTCGTGGTCGGGGGGGTGTACGCTGGAGTTTTGCACCTCAGAGACATTGAGGGCACGGAGGATCGGCAACCACCGCGTCGAACGTATCGCCAGCAAACGACGATGGCGCCACCGAACGAACATTTCGCAGGGCAATCGGGTGATCCGAGCTTCCTTAAATTTCCTTGCGCCTCGGCGTCTTTGCGTTGAATCTGCTTGCGAGTCTGCGACTTTGCGTTG
>CAYRMD010000119.1:0-11992 GCA_964425225.1 uncultured Pirellulaceae bacterium
ACTATCCATCGAGCCAATACGCTCGTTTACCGCCAGTTGATCAGACGTTCCTTTAGAAAATCAACCAACTGGCGTGCGATTCGGTCGCAGTTTCGTTCCTGACACACGCGTTGACTAGCCATGTGTCCTTTTTCCCGCCAGTGATCCAGATTGGTCAGCACTTCGTTAAGCGCTTCGGCTAAAGCGGTTGCATCGGTTGGTTTGAACAACCGCCCGCCCTGGATCGCTTCGATCAGTTCGGGAAAGGCGCCGTGGGCTGGCTGGACAACCGGTACGCCGGCACACCAGGCTTCCAGTACGAAGAGGCCTTTGGGATCAGGATATACGGTCGGAACACTCAACACATCGATACTGTGCAAGAAAGCAGCTTTACCAGCACGGTCTACTTCTCCCAGGTAGACAACGTCACCCTCATATCCGCTCTGACGTAGTTTGGCCATCTGTTCTGCGAAATACGCTTTGTTTTGCGGTCCCAACCACCCGGCGATGCGTAGTTGGACGTTGGTTGTCTTAGGCAGTTTCTTCAATTGAAGGAAGGCATCAACCAGAAGATGAAACCCTTTTTCGGGCGCAAGGCGTGCTAAGTAGCCAATGGTAGGTGACTGTCGCTTCGCCGGTTGCTCGTCGGGTGTGGCGAGCCCGGTTGGGTCAATGCACAGCGGAACGATGTGTAGCTTATCGGAGGGAATATGAAACCAGCCGCCCATGTAATCCGCATAATAACGGCTATTGACCAGGAATGCATCGACATGCGGTACCAAGCGTCGAATCAGCTGGACCGCTTGTGAACGATAGGGTTCGAGTAATTCATCGAGAAAAATATCATCGCCTTGGAGCGTCACGCATACAGGACAGCCGACGGCATCCTTCAGAGCCGGAATGCAACCACCGATCAGCATGTTGCTCAATACGATGCGATCCGGTTCAACATGAAGCGCCAGCCATTCAGCAAGCTCGTCAATATCGCGCCGTTGGTGCCCGGCGCGGCCTTCCAAAAGGGAAACGGTGAGGGCTCCTAATACGGACGGGTCAGTCTTAACGGCGCGTTGGGCCGCCCAGCGGATGAGCCAAGGTTGATTCAGCCAACGGACCAACCATCGTGGAGCATACCGTAACGGTGGGAATCGTTCTTCCAGATAGACCGCTATTCCTCCGAGGAAAATGCGATCGATGCTTACATTTTCTTCGTCCGTACGGATAGGTGTATACGTTGGAATGAGCATGCATTCGATGCCCGGGATTCGATTCAAGGCTCGGGCCAGAGTGTTGTCATGCATGCAACTGCCGCAGAACATCCCTGCGGCTCCAGCCGTTATATAGGCAATGCGCATGTTTACTATCTTTCCGTGCTCGGGCTTACTGGAGGTTCTTTGAGCGACTACCTCGTCGCTGCGTGGGGGTACGTGGGCTGCCTGGAGCGGCGCCTGACGGCCGCCGGCTTGCTCACCGTCGACTGTAGTTTACCCGACGAACGATTTCTACGAAGATTCGGGCCGTACCCAGTTCTTGGGGAAGCCAGGCAAAGCCGAATCGGTTGCCGGCTTCCATAACACGACTTCATCGATGCGTCGAGCCAATTGAGTATCGCAACGGGTAATGCCGCCCGAGCGGTGTGTTTGCAAGAGTACCGTGACTTTGGCGTAACCGACGCGTAGATCGGGATGATGCCATGCCGCTTCAGCTAAATAGCCAATCGTTTGTACGAGCAACACCGTATGGGGCCAACCCGGCGTAACATATGTTTTACGAAGCCACCCGTCGCGCACTTCCCAACCGGGAAGTTGCTGAAGCTCTTGCTGCAATTCTTCTTCGGTCAGCAATGTATAATCGGCCATCGCATTGCCCTCCAAGGGTAGGGGACGTGTTCCAGGATCTGTATACGTTTCTTCCTATCAGCCGACGTTGGCCAAGTCGAGCACTTGGCCATAGCGGTGCAGTAGGATTCGCTTAAGCGCTTGCCATTCCGGATGGTGCAACTCCGGATCCACTTCCACAGCCAATTGGGCATCCCGCCGAGCGTCTTCCAATAAACTACGATCGCGAGCTAGATCGGCTACGCGTAATGGTGGCAAACCGTGTTGGCGTGTGCCGAGCAATTCGCCGGGACCTCGCAATTTAAGATCCCACTCCGCTAATTCAAAGCCATTGGTCGTCGAACGAAACACGTGCAAGCGTTCTTGGGCTTCTGGCGAAGCGTTTTGCGTAAACAAGCAGAGATATCCAGGATACCGACCTCGACTAATACGGCCGCGTAGCTGATGGAGTTGAGCCAACCCGAACCGCTCGGCACCTTCGATCGTCATAAGAGTCGCGTTGGGAACGTCAATGCCGACCTCGACGACCGAAGTTGCCACGAGTACCTGCGTATGACCCGAGGCGAATTTGCGCATAACGTCCTCTTTTCGATCACTCGCCATACGGCCGTGTAGTAAATCCAGTCGGAATTCTTCGAGCGTGTCGTTTGCCAGTTTTTCGAATGCTTGGCAAACTCCAATCTGCTCAGCCTCTGTATCGTCAACCATCGGCAGGATGACATATGCTTGGCGTCCTTCCCGGAGTTTTTTGCGGAAAAACTCCCACCAACGCGCGCGTTGAGCCTCGGTGGCACAATAGGTATAGACCGGCTGGCGGCCGGGAGGAAGCTCGCGCAGCTCCGATAAATCCAAGTCACCAAACAACGTTAAGGCGATGGTTCGCGGGATCGGCGTAGCGGTCATCACTAAGTAATGTGGGTCGATCCCCGCCTGACGCATCCAGGCGCGTTGCTCGACCCCAAATCGATGCTGCTCGTCAATCACGACAAGTCCCAAGCGATGGAATCGCAACCCTTCGTGTTGGACGGCATGGATCAGCGCGTGCGTTGCGATCACGATATCCACCGTGCCTTGTTCAATGGCGGCTAACATAGTTCGTTTGTCATCAGGCGATAATGCGCCGGTCAGGAGTGCCGTTCGGACTCGGCTATGTACCAGCAGTTGGGAAAGATTCTGGGCGTGTTGGCGAGCCAAAATCTCCGTCGGAGCAAGCAAGGCGGCCTGATGTCGATGAGCCACCGCTAAGAACATGGCATACAGGGCCACGACTGTCTTACCCGAACCGACCTCGCCCTGTAGCAGCCGATTCATGGGAATGGGACGCGCCATATCCTGGGCGATTTCAGCGATAGCCCGATGTTGGCTGGCGGTCAGTTCGAACGGAAACAACCTTAAGATGCGTTCACGGATTTGCCGCGTCTCGACCAGTACCGGTGCATGCGCTTCACGCTCCAAACGCTTCCGCCGCCATGCCATGGCCAACTGCAGTAAGAACAGCTCCTGGAAAGCCAACCGGCGGCGGGCCTGCTGCCATTGTTGCCAGTTTTCTGGAAAATGCATCGCACGCAATGCTTCGGCAATGTCCATGAGTTTACGCGTCCGACGAAAATCCTCTGGCAATACGTCCTCGAGCCAATCCGCATAGCGATGCACCACCCGTTGGATCAAGCGCCGCAGATACCATTGCGAAATACCTTCAGTCAAACTGTAAATAGGCATAATGCCACTGACCACTGGTTCGGTCGTCGTCCAGGTCCGCACGCTCGGATGAGCCATCTGCCAGTGATGGTCGACCCGCCGTACGACGCCCGTCACAACCACCGGCTGTTCACGTGATAAGTGGGATAACCGATAGGGTTGATTGAACCAAACACACCGGATCCGCACCCCCTCAGATGATTCCAACAAAGCAGCCAGCACACTGCGGCGGTTCCGCAACGTTCGAAGCTGAATATCGACGAAACGGCCAACCACCGTGGCGGGCTGGCGATCGACAAGATCCGCGGTCGACTGTACCTCCGTTAGCTCCTCATAGTCTCGTGGAAAATAAAACAACAAGTCACTCAGCTGCCGCAGTCCCAACCGCGCCAGTAATGCGGCGCGGGTTGGCCCAACTCCGGGCAAGTGCTCCAGCGGCTGGCACAACAAGCGTTTGCGTTCCGCAGCGGATATCCGGCAGCCCATGCCTCGATAACTCCGTCGGCCACCTGGGGATTACTGGCCCAGGGCTACTGCTCCCAAACTGGCAAAACTTTGGTCTGTTAAAGAAACCACTCTTGCCCACATTGTACACTATGAGTCCCGGCAGGCACTGTCCGCCGGGCGAAACTTTCCCGAAAAAGATCGCTGAACCTTTCCCAGGCCCCATCAAAAGCCCCTTCGACCTAGGAAACCACTCGCGCCTACCGCAATACTCCCTGAAGCATCGAACCTCTCTGGCAAGGAGCTCGTCGCAACAGCGTGTGCTTCTAGAGCGAAGGTGAGACTCTTCCGTCGGTTGGCAACGCTGGCTTGCGTTCACATTTTTTTTCGGTCAACCAAATGGGTGCGGAAACGCGGTCAATGTGTGCTTCATAACGGAGCGTGTTGTCGAGCGGCGGCAGAACGGAGCCACGACCTTAGGGGAGTGGGAAGACGAATTCGACGCAATGGGGCATAGCGCGTTGGCATGCTGATCGTAGGTAAAATCGGGATGACTGGACAAAGGCAAAGGCGCAAAGAGGCTAACACGCAGTCAGGCGATTGACGCTCGATGGTATCTTTGTTGCACCGTTGCGCCCTAGCTCCTTTGCGTCCAATAACTCCAGTTACCCGATAGAACACCTTTACCAGGATTCACGTGTTGGCCACATAGGTGGTCACAGCGGGTTAAGCAGAAGAAGGCAGATTTACGCTGGGCCCGGCAAATTAAGGAACCGTCTGACGTACCATCAAGACGCCCACACGCAAATAACTGGATCTATTTGCCGCGAAACGCGACGGATTGTCCACGCATGCGTGCAACCGACGGGTGGTTGACGCGTTGGTTGCTTGCGCGTCAGCTACCCAGCAATTTTGCGTCACAGTCAGCCGCTGCAGCCCGCACCACTTCTTCGCGCACTGCATTAGCCTGCTCGGTGGTGAGCGTCCCCTGATGGGATCGCAGCGTCAAACGCAGCAAGATTCGTTTCTTATTCGGCCCATCGGAATGTGGATCGCGGTACGTTTCCCGATACGTGACCGCTTCGATTAAGGCACCACCTGCCTTGCGGATCGATTGGAGCAGATCGGCCCACCGGACGGACTCGTCGACAATCAAATTCAGATCTTGTTCGATTGCCGGATAGGGCACAATCGGTACGTATTGCGGCACGAGTTTGGCCAACGCCACCAAGGGTGAGAAACGCCATTCGGCAACCGTCGAGCTACGCCGTAGGCCGAAACGGCGATTGGTTGTCGGCGCCGTCACACCAATAACGGCCCAGGGTTCTTGCCCGAGCTGCAACCGAAAACCGGTTCCGGGTTCGAAAAACGGATCGTGTAATTCTTCCGCGACCAGCGGCTGGGCGATATGCAGTTCTTCCAGAACAGCTTCCAGAATGCCCTTCACACCGTGAAAACCCCTGGCGCTGGTGATCCCGATCATCAACGGCTCTTCGGGCAGGCTACCATCTCGCGGCAGGTAGACACGGGCCGTCTCGAATAATTCGATCAGCTCATTGCCGACGCTCTCATTGTAGGATCGCGCGGCCAATAAGCTCGGCAACAGCGATCGACGCAAGCGATCCGTACCTTTGATCATCGGGCTTTGACAGGCCAAGGCTGGTTGTTCGGTCCATGGTGAAAAGCTATCTGACCAAATCTCGGGTATGGCGCTAACGGTCATCGCTTCATGAAAGCCGGCTGCGGTCAGCACGCGTCGCACCTTTTCGAGTACACGATCGGTATCGGTTCGCGGCGCCGGGCGCACTGGGATGGCCACCGTTTCCGGGATCTTGTCATAGCCGTAGATACGAGCCACCTCTTCGATCAAGTCGATTTCACGTTGTAAGTCGCGCCGCCAGCTCGGAGCTATATAACAAAGTTGACCGTGGTTGTCGCTGGACTCTTCACGACATCCTAAGGCGGTTAAAATGCGCTGCACATCGCGCTTCGGGATATCGATTCCGAGGATCCGGGGCAGTTGATTTAGGCGAAGCACGATCGACTTCCGGACCGGTCGTGTGGCGCGAAAGTGGATGGCGCCCTCGCAGAGCTGCCCGCCGGCATACTCCAGGATCAGTGCACAACAGCGCCGGCTAGCCCAGTCTACCATTTCAGGATCGATGCCGCGTTCGAAGCGTTCCGAGGATGCCGTACGCAGACGCAGCTTGCGCGACGTCGCGCGGATCGAGAGGGGAGCAAATTCGGCCGCTTCGATCAATACGTTGCGTGTTTGATAAGTAACTTCGGTTTCCGCACCGCCCATGACACCGCCGATAGCCACAGCTCGCCGGGAATCGGCGATGATACACATTTGCGGATCCAACTCATAATTGCGATGGTCAATCGCCAGGATCTGTTCACCGCGTACACCACGTCTCACACGAATGGTGCGTTCGTGCAACTTGTCGAAATCAAAAGCGTGCAGCGGTTGGCCACATTCAAAGAGCACATAATTGGTGATATCGACCACGTTGTTGATCGATTTGACCCCCATGGTTTCCAATCGTTTCACCAACCACGTCGGGCTCGGACCAATGGTAACGCCACGGATCACTCGAGCCACATATTGAGGACAGAGATCGGGACACTCGACGATGACTCGCGCCATTGTCTGGACTGACGCTGCTGCGGCTTGAGGTGACGCTTCAGGCAGCCGCAGCGGCTGTTGATAAAGCGCCGCAATCTCGCGAGCCACACCCACGTGGCTCATCCAGTCAGGCCGGTTGCTCGTTACTTCCAGGTCGATCGCCCAATCGTCACCAACTGGCTGCGTGCTCTCGTGATTCAACCCGGCCATGGCCAGCCGTTCGGTGAGCTCTTTCGGGTCTTTAGGTAGATCCACATAGTCGGCTAGCCAATTCCATGAAACGATCATCGGCGCACCTGCAACTGTCCGTACCGGACCGACGGCCTAAAACTGACGCAGGAAACGAACATCGTTGCGATAGAATTCGCGGATGTCCAAAATCTGGTGCCGTCGCATACACAGACGTTCCACTCCCAAACCAAAGGCAAAGCCGCTTACCTGCTCCGGATCATATCCCACAGCGGACAGCACGGCCGGATCCACCATGCCGGCACCGCCAAACTCGATCCACCCGCCGTTCCACTGAAAGTCCACTTCTACGCTGGGCTCGGTAAACGGAAAAAACGACGGCCGAAACCGGATGGCCACCTCCTGACCCAAATAGAGTCGAGCGAACAAGTGGAGGGTGGTTTTCAAGTCCGCCATGGTGACCTGGCGGTCTACGAAGAGTCCCTCCATCTGGTGGAACATCGGATAGTGAGTGGCGTCAGCTTCATCAGGTCGATACACGCGCCCGAACGCAATGATGCGCACCGGAGGCTGGGTCTTCTCCATGACCCGAATTTGAACGGTACTTGTCTGGCTGCGTAACAACAAAGGAGGATCGCACAGACGGCCGGCCACCATTAGGTAAAAGTTGTCCAGTGGATCGCGAGCCGGATGATCGGCCGGAATGTTGAGCGCCTCGAAATTGTGCCATTCATCTTCGACTTCAGGTCCATCGGCCACTTGAAAGCCGAGCCGTGCCATGATTTGTGCCAATTCATCGATCGTTTGGCTGATCGGATGGAGCTTGCCGACCGATACGCGAGTACCGGGTAAAGTGGGGTCCAAGCACGGACCTTCAGCCTTTACAGCCGTTGGGGACGCTGTCAAGCGTTGCTGCGCTTGGCGAAATGCCTCCTCGATATGGCCCTTGACCTGGTTGAAGCGCCGTCCGGCATCGGGCTTCTGCGCCGGGGGAATCTCGGCTAGAAGCTTTCGGACGGTCTTGAGTCTTCCGGATCGAGCGCCCAGGAATTCGACGCGAGCCCTATCCAGCGATGCGGCGTCCGCAACTTGACCGAACGCTTCGCACGCTGCCTTTTCCAGCGCTTCCAACTCGGCTACAAACCGCTCGAACGACATCCGGTTTTGATCTCCGAGCTTCTACGCCGGGAGAGCTTGTTTTACGGCGGCTACCACCACGTCAAAAGAGGACGGATCGTGAATCGCCATTTCTGAAAGCATTTTGCGATTCAAAGCGATGCCACTTCGAGTCAGACCGTAAATAAACTGGCTATAACTCAATCCGCGCTGGCGAACCGCTGCGCTTAATCGCGTGATCCACAAGCGCCGAAAGTCGCGACGCCGACGCCGACGATCCCGATATGCATATACCCCGGCGCGAATTAGTGTTTCCTTCGCGGTACGGTACAGCCGATGCCTCCCGCCCACGTAGCCTTCGGCACGTCGCATCAACCGGCGACGTGCTTGAGTCCGTGCTGCACCTTTACGTGTACGCATGGAATCTACTCCTCGCACTGGTCCGGCCCGACCAGGCCCCGGCTCTGCTTAACCGGCGTTGATCGCCTGCCAGCTCGGACTACCCAACGACGAAGCGGCATGTTAACCCTAAGTATCTATCCTCTCGCGGTCCTCATAGAAGTCAGGCTTGCACTGGCAGAACGTAGACCCCACCTGACAGCTCACTGGCTTAAACGATCACTGCACGGCAGCCCGCGTGACTCAGACGCGGAATAAGCGATGACTCCTTTCATGCGAGGCGTTGTTGGGTCCCTGGGGCCATTTGCTTTTGTGCTCGAGCGTTCCTTTACTGGAGCGATCAATAGCTGTAGCCATTCAGGGCTACCTTGATTGCCCGCGCCTGGGTCGGATCCAAGACCGTGGTGCCCCGCAAACGCCGCCGCCGTTTTGGGGTTAATTTCGTATTGAGGTGACTTGTGCCACACTGCCGGTGTTTAACCTTACCGGAAGCCGTCAGACGAAATCGCTTCTTGGAAGCTTTGTGGGTCTTCTGTTTAGGCATTGCTTGACTCCGAAAATCCTCGATCGGAAACATGAAATATAGCGGTCATAATCTTACTGGGCAAGTAGAGTTCTGTTCGAAACTGTCGGTGTGTCGGTGGTGTGTGCGGCTTGGTTGTGGGTAGACGTTTGGTGTACAAGGCTGGTCACGGCGGAAGTTTCCCCGTTTTCCGCGCCAGGAAATGGAAATGGGTTCTATCCTGACGGTAGCTGAAATCGTTCGGTGATTTGCGCGGCTTGGCGGCCTGGGTACCCCTTTTTCGGCGCGAACACATGTGAGCCGATGCGGGTGCTTCTTGGCAAAGGCGGTGCGACGAGCGATGACGCAAAGAGCCGCGACTATAAGGGAGCCGCCAATTCAACGCAAAGGGGCAAGGCGATTGAATGCAAAGGCGTAAGTAGGCAATTGACATGTACCTCTTGTCGTCCTTGCGCTTCTGCACCGTTGCGTGAAAACTATTTGCCTACCAATGTGAGGAACACTCCGGTTGGTGTGTCGCTGTCTCAGTAGGCATGGGGCGTTTTAGCATGAGCTTCCTTCGATGGATCAGCGATGTTTCCCACCTTCTTTCGCAATACCCGACCAGTCTACGGACCTCTAGTGTAGGTCGACAGTATGCCGACACGGCAAAGTCCATACCCCTTTGCGGTACGAGTTGGCAATTGGATGGGGCGTCCAGGTAATGAGGAGTAGAGACATGCGCGAGAATCACTTTGCGAACTTACCACACGATGCCATGAATCCTAACGCGAGTTCGGGCGCAAGCTTCCGGGGGCAGCAACTACCTGAAGTGTCCGCATGGCAGAAGTTCTGGGCTTGTAGCTGCTACTCAATGAAAAAATGGTGGCTATTCATGTTCGTCCTGTTCGTATTGGGCACGGTTATCTTCTGGATCGTGCGGTTCTGGGGGGCGACAAATGTCGATTGGTGGACGCCGATGGAGGCTACCCTGACTCTTTTAACCGTCGCGGTGGCAGTGTTGATTTGGTTTGGCGAGCTCCGTGAGGAATGGGAGCGGAATTTGCCGATGCGTTTGCAGGTCATTTACTATTTCCAAGACCGCCCTGTCATGGCCTGTATGGATTGTATGCTGGTTTCGGAAGCCGACATCCGGGCTTGGGCACAACAGCTTGGATCACAAATGTGTAAGCGCGACCAGCTTGAGTTTGAGCCGGAGATGATATTGGATCGTCCGCGTTTAGTCTATCATCCCGGTTTTGGGAAAGTCGTACGTCTCTTTTATTTGAAGGTGAACTTGGTGAATCTACCGGAGAAATTTAAAGAGCGGCGGAAAGACGAATCGCCGGATTATCAGGGCGTCGTGCTGGTTCGCACGGTCTACCCAAAACTAAAGGATGATTGGGTACCTCTAGACCAGTTCCTGGCGAACGTCATGTAGGCTTATAGGCGACTACCGAAGGTTGCCGGTAGACGGACGCGGCAGATCGGACGTTTAGTAGTTGCCGTTTCGGGGTTGGGGGGGCGCTTTTATCCCGAGAGGGGCAAATAACTTTCGTTGTCTTTGCGCTCTGGCGATCCATGAATCACTAAATACTAAAAACGTCGCGTCGGGCGTTGAGGTCCTTGTATCTGATACGGTTTACCATCGGGGCGCTAGAAAAGTGTGTCAGCATTTGGGCGCACGTGTCGTTATCTATCGAAAGTGGCGAAAGACTTCGTTTAAACTGGAAGCGTATGGATGAGAGGTATCTGGTTTGATGGAGCCGCTCAGTTTTCGAGGACACTTGAGGGGCTGCATCGCACTATGACTCGTTTTTTTATCCGATCTAGGCGGTGGGCCGTTGCGCGGCCGCCGGTGGGGGAATTGCCTATTCCTTTGGAGCTTCTGCGTCGCCGATTTTGGCTTTTTAGGTTTGTGTCCTTCATCCGTTCACGAATAGCTGGGCCAAAGCGAGGTCTATCAACCATGTGTGGTCGACTGATTGCGAGGATGGTCTGGTGGATCGTGGTTTTGGGTGGTCTGGGATTGGCGTGGGCTCAACAGGTGCCACCCATTCATCAGGAACCCTCGGTTAGCTATCTGTTGGTCATTGATCATTCCGGATCGATGCGCGAGCTTATGCCGGATGGCAAGCTCACCCGCTGGCAGGCAATGCAACGGCAAGCGATTGAACTCATTCAGCGAGTTCCTTTAGGTTCCCACATTTGGCTTGCCGTGTTTAACGGCTCTGTTCCGCCAGGATGGGTGGCACCGTTTAACACCGAGCAGGATCGACAGGCCCTGATCGATAGGATCCAAAACCGTTATGGTCCTCCGAATGGAGGCACGGCGCTGTACGATACGCTGGCCCTGGCGTTCGAAGAGGCGGAAAGGTTGTCGCGACTGAAGCCCAACCAGCCTGTATATGTGCTGGCCTACACCGATGGTAAAGATGAGAGTTCTAAGGATTGGACTCCGCAAAAACTCGCCGAACGATTCAACCAAATTGTTGATAACAACCGCAACGTCTGGGTTTTTTACACGCGCATCCCGGGCGATGGTAAACCGCTTGCAGAAATCCTACCGGGTGAAGGTGGGAAGCCGGTGCCAAATGCTGTAGAGGGAGAATTTCGTGTTCCGCTGCCACTCAATTTGCTTCGCAATCAATTTGTGTTGCGAAACGCGGTGCTCCAACCCACCCAGCGAATCGAAATTGAGTTTCTAGGTTCCGAGGAAATTTGGAAGTCATTGGGAGAAGACAAGAAGGTGGAAGTGCAGTTCGTTTCGGAGGACAGCCAGCCAATACGCCTGCGCGCTCCCCCGTTTGTTTTACGCAAGGGGCCAATAGGTATTGAACTGCAGGTCGAGAACCCTGCGGAATTGAATATCGACCAGGAATATCGCGGCCATATAAAATTAGCTTATCCGGAATTGCCCGATTATGACATTCGAGCCCCTGATCGCATCGATGTTGTATTCCCTGCCGGAGATCGTATCAAGATTTTCGATGTGCGACCTTTGGAGGAAGCCACGTTTGCTGCCCGCCAATCGGTGTTGTTTTGGGTAAACACCGAGCGAGGGGCAAAGGTGGTTTGGGATTTTGGCGATGGTAAGAGCGCACTGGGACATGAAGTGTCCCACACCTACACTGCGTCGGGGCAGTATAAAGGAACGTCTGATCAACTGGCGGTAAACGAGCGTATTGGCTCGATGGATAG
>CAYRMD010000120.1:0-11883 GCA_964425225.1 uncultured Pirellulaceae bacterium
GACTTGTTAAAAGGTTCCGTACAATACGGGCGAATTATGCAGAGGTTCCTTAAGCGTATTTTGGAGTTCAAGGAAAGCCTTACCATTCTGCTTGTTGCGTGGCTTTTTGTGTTGTTGGCAGCCAATGTCGAGCGCGAAGACGTAATTCAATTAGGTTTGCGGGGTATCGGTTTTGCTTTGGCCCTAATTGTTATCGTGCGTCCGTTGGCGGTGTTAACCAGCACGATCGGTACGCGACTTGTTTGGCGCGACCGTTTGTTTTTGGCGTGGATCGCACCGCGTGGTATCGTCGCGGCAGCCATTTCTTCGGTTTTCGCGGCTCGATTAGGGGAATCGGCCGCTGCCATCGTGCCAGCGACACTCGTCGTGATTCTCGTTACGGTTACCGTCTATGGGCTCTCCGCACCCTGGGTAGCGCGTCGGCTCGGTTTGTCCAATCCGTCGCCCCAGGGACTATTGGTTGCAGGTGCTGGTCCTGTGGCGCGGCGAATCCTCGCGCCGTTGATCGGCCGAGGTTTTCCGATCGTGGTCGTCGATACCCAATATGACCACATCCGACGTGCTCGCCAGATTGGCTTAACGGCATGCTTTGCCAATATCCTATCCGAACATATCGAGGACGAAATTGATATGAGCGATCTTGGGCGATTTTTAGGGCTGACAAGTAACGAAGAAGTGAACGCGTTAGCGTGTGCCCGATTTCGAGAATTTTTCGGCCCCCGCAACATTTTTCAGTTGGCCAGTCAGGAGCTCGGTAAATCGCGATGGACAGCGCATTGGCTAGAGCACCTGGCAGGGCAACGACTCTTCGACCCGTGGCTCACTTATGATTTTCTTAGCGAAGTCTTTGCGCACGGAGCACAGGTCAAGGTAACCACGTTAACAGATCAATTCGATTACCAGGCATATCTGCAACAGTATGGCAAACGAGCGTGGCCTTTGTTTGTCCTCGATGGCACTCGCCTCCATATCGTGGTGGCGGGTCGCCCGATTGCTACGCGACCTGGACAAGCGGTGGTAAGTCTGCTACTGGCTGAGGAGCGTGCGTCCCAGGCGGTCACGGATCCGGCAAAAGTAAATCCCTCGTCTGGCTCCTGACCGCTGGCGTGGTTCACGGATTAGCCATCTACACAATATACCGAGGCGACGCGCGCTAAAATACCGGCCACCTGCTGACCGTTAACGAATGCCGTATTTTTCGACCAATCGGTAGAGTTTGCGACGGTCAATACCTAAAGCCCGTGCGGCCCGAGACTTGTTCCCTCGTTCCCGTTCAAGAACCTCGATGATTTTTGCCCTTTCCAAGGCCGCCAGATTATCCACGGACGCAGCAGGGACAGAGTCCGATAGTGGTAGTCGCGCGGAGACTTCGCGAGGTAGATCGCGCAGGCGAATCACGCGGTCATCGGCCAGGATCTTGGCCCTCTCCAAAGCATTGATCAGTTGACGCACGTTCCCTGGCCAATCGTATGCGATCAACGACTGCAAGGCATCAGGCTCGATTTGCCAGTCACCGCCAAGAAAATGCTCGACCAATAACGGAATGTCCTCGCGACGCTCCCGCAAAGGTGGAAGTTCCAGGGACATGACATTGATGCGATAGTAGAGATCCTCGCGAAACCTACCGGCCCGAACTTCGTCAGCCAGACGCCGGTTGGTAGCCGCCAACAAGCGAACGTCAACACGCCGTTCTTTGACCGAACCGATACGCCGTAGGGATCCATCTTCCAAGACCCGCAGCAACTTGGCTTGTAAGGAGCCGGGTAATTCGCCAATTTCGTCGATGAACAGTGTTCCACCATCCGCCACTTCGAACAGTCCTGGCTTGGTACTGATCGCGCCAGTGAAAGCTCCGCGTTCGTGTCCAAACAGTTCACTTTCCAAGAGGGCTTCCGGCAAAGCGGCACAATTAATTACTACCATTGGCTTATCCGCACGCCGACTACATCGGTGCAGGGCCTGGGCAACGAGTTCTTTACCCGTACCACTCTCGCCTTGAATAAGAATTGCCATGTCACTCGGGCCAGCCCGTTCGATTAAACGAAACACTTCCTGCATGACAGCGGATCGCCCGATCATTAGCGGCTTCGGTTGACGCGAGCGCAAGAGTGACCGCAGTTGTTGGTTTTCTTTTTCCAGTTGCCGTCGCTCACACGCTTTGGCAACCACCGCTTCCAATTCCCGCATCGGCACCGGTTTGGTCAAGAAGTCGTACGCGCCCAATTTCATTGCCTTGACCGCAGATTCGATGGTGCCTTTTCCGGTCAGCAACACCACCTGGCATTCCGGGTGCTCCTGTCGTATGCGCCCCAGCACCTCCAGGCCATCGGCTTGAGGTAACACCATGTCCAAGATGACAACGTCCACATCGCGCTGTTGGAGCACTTCGTAGGCTCCAGCCGCCGTACTGGCCCCCAGAAGCTCATAGCCGTTCCTCGAAACTTCCTGCAGTCCCTCAGCGGCTAACTTTCGAAAATCGTCGTCATCATCCACCAGCAATACGACCGGAAGTCGAACCTGGCGTGACATGGGACTGCTCCTACTTTAACTGGTCGGTGCCCAAATCAACGTGGCTACTGGTTCTCGCCAGACAGCTGATCGTACCGTATGCCGTGTGTTCCGCGTAACCCTCGGTCACCTAGCCACACTCGCCCCTTCCCCGCGGCGCTCCGACCTGTGGCTTCCGAAATGTGGTACACACGGTGCTCGTCGTGTGCGAATTCGCACACACGTAATCTATCCGCTCAGCACAATTGGACCAATACGGCTCGCAAAAGGAGCATGATCGTCAGTTCAGGTCGACCAAGTTTAGCCGCACTATGTGGCGGTTTTTGGTAGGACAAGTCCCGTTGCGAGCACGGCGAACCAAGCATTTCTTGAAAAGGCGCATGTGTTGCTCACTTTGGTATTACCCGGGCGAAGTCCATGGCCAAATCAGTCAAAAAAACCATAAAGGTGTAAAGAAAAGAACACAAAAATAACTAGCACCAGTGATTGAGTTCTCGAAGCGCGCAGAGGCAAAGGCATGCGTTCGGTAGATGAGCGGTTGCAACAGTTACGAGTGCGTGACGTCATGACGCACCGTGTAGCGAGTGTACCACTGGATTTGACCGCTGCCGAGGTAGCTCAAGCGATGCAAGCGGCTCGCGTCACGGCTGCGCCGGTTGTGGATCAGGACGGAGTCTGTGTGGGGGTCGTGACCGCATCCGACTTTATCCGCCACGTTGCGGGCCATCCACAAGTCGAGATGCAGCGGGTCGCCTTAAGGGACCTGATGAGCTGGGGGGTTCAGACAATCCAAGCCGACGCTCCCGTGTTGCAGGCTGCTCGTATTATGTGCGCAGCTCACGTGCATCGATTGATTGTGGTTGATTCCCAAGGCCGCCCGGCGGGGATTGTTAGTTCGTTAGACCTAGTAGCCATGGTGGCAAAGATCGTCGATGAATTGTCAACGACGCAATAAGCCAATGACGTATAGAAAGAGCTATCGAACGTAAAGGGGCGACGAATGTGAATGCACCTTCTATCGAACGTGCGCGTTCGGCAGATGCACCGTTGCCCCATTGGTGGAGCGATGCACAACTGCCGAGTGCCTACCCCGATAAAACGGAAACGGTTACGCTGCGCCAAACGCACATCTCGTGGCTCTTCCTCCTGGATCGGCACGTATACAAGATTCGGAAACCCGTGCGGTTTTCGTTCGTTGACTTCACGCGATTGGAAAATCGCTTCGAGGACTGCCGTCAGGAGCTGCAAGTCAATCGCCGCTTGGCTCCCCATGTTTATATCGATGTTTTACCGCTGGTGCGAACGGCAAACGGATCGTATCGGTTTGGCGGAATCGGCAAACCTGTCGAGTACGCAGTTCGTATGGTTCGTCTCCCGGACGAGCGGTCTCTTGAGCACGTACTCCAGCACCGCTCGTTAACCAAACGCGAATGGGAAATGCTGGTACACGTGCTGGTAGCATTCTACCAGCAGCTACCGCCAGTGACACTTACTACGGACGTCTATTGTGCTCGTATCGCACGTCATGTAGCAGACAACGAACGAGACTTATCGTTGCGGCTGCCTCCCGTTAACCAGCCGCTACTGCAGCGTGTGCAACAAGCGCAGCGTCTATTTTTAGAAGTATTCCGCGACGAATTGCAAATGCGGGTTCGGGACGGCCGCATTGTAGAAGGCCACGGTGACTTGCGTCCCGAACATATTTATCTCACGGACCCTCCGGTTGTTATCGATGCGATTGAGTTTTCTCGAGAATTACGCGAGCTGGACGTCTGCGATGAACTAGCCTTCTTGGCCATGGAATGCGACCGGCTTGGCCATCGCAAGCTGGGTAGTGACCTGTGGGGTGAAATCCGCCGCCGCACGGTAGATCCGGCGAGTGACCGCTTATGGAACTTTTACAAGACCTATCGGGCAACGGTACGCGCTAAAGTTGCAGCGTTACAAGCTGAGCAAGCGGCAAGTGAGCAGGCAATTGCTCTCCGTGCACAAGCGCGCGATTACCTCCTGTTGGCTGAACAATACGTGGAATCGCTCGCACCTCCTCTAATGTTGATTGTTTCGGGAGTTTCCGGTAGTGGAAAGTCGACACTGGCTCGCCAGATCGCCTCAGCGTTGGGGATGGATCACCATAGTACAGACCTTATTCGGCAGGAGTTATTGGCCGAGGGTGACGCCTCGTCGGACCGCCACTTGCGCTACAGCTCCAATGCGCGACAACGCGTCTACGAGGAGTTGTTCCGGTTGGCCCGGCAACGGCTGGCGATGGGGATTTCGGTAATACTAGACGGTACGTTTTTGTATCCGAATTGGCGGTCCCAAGCACGGCAAGTAGCTGTCGAATGCCGCGCATTGCCCGTGTTGATCGTCTGTCAATGCCCCATGCATGTGTGCCAGCAACGAATCCGCATGCGGACGGACGACCCTTCCGAGGCCACAGCCGAACTTGTTCAAGATCAGTGGAACAGTTGGCGTATCGTCCCCGACGATCAACCGGTTACTCAAGTCGACACGACAGAAAGCATGCCGGTGCAACTGCGGGTCGTTTACGACGCCCTGCGGGAGCGCCTCGTTTCGAATTCGATTTCCAACAAGACTGGCAAATTATTGGATTGAGGCGTATGATCTGGATGATTTCCATGGCACAGCCCAGTTCCGCCAGCGGGCCATCATTCACATGGTGGTGTGATAAGCGACCTTGGGCAGACCGCATTGTAGCGCACCCTGCGGCTAAAGAGCTCAGCCAGCGAAGAAAGGATGGACCATGCCTTTTTTCCCGCGACGACGAATCGTAGCTCCTATTGACTTTTCTGGCTACTCGAACGAAGTGATCCAGACGGCACTGGAGTTTGCTGGATCGGACGGCTCCGTACACATTCTGCACGTACTACCCGATCTGTCGCCAGTTGAACCCGGTGTGGTCTGGTCAGCCGTCGACGATTCGGAGCGCATCGATCGAACGCGCCAGGTGTTGCGCGATCGCTATGGTGAATTGGCTCCACGACAACTGGAATTCGACGTGCGAGTAGGAGATCCAGGGCAGGAAATAGCGACATTTGCCGATACGATGCATGCCGACTTGATCGTGATCGCCTCCCATGGGCGTACTGGTCTTGAGAGGCTTTTGATCGGTTCAGTGGCTGAACGGGTCATACGTCTATCACATTGTCCTGTACTGGTGTTACGCAAGTAAGGCCTAATATCGGGTGGCGACATTTCGGCGAGAACACGATTTAACGCAAAGGGGCAAAGACGAAAAGGAGCAAAGGCAAGTAAAGTGGAGAGATGAAGCGAATGCTTTCGCGCGTGCATCGTCTCGGCATTCCACCTACGTAGAAACGATTTTTCTCGGCTTTTCCTGTTCTCTGCGCGGAGCCGCTGCCTGAGGGTTGAGCCCTTTTTACCGCAATGGGGAGGTCGAACGGCGTAGCCGAAGGGTTAGCGTTCATCGGCTAAGGTACGTTCGGATGCGAAGATAGCCTTGGGAACGAACCGGTTTCGCTTGGGCCTCGTTGGATGCATCTATCGAAGAATTCCTTGAGAAGTGAAGGGATTTGGTGTTCCACTTGTGCGGCTGAGTTCTATAGCGCTCGGGAATAGCAGTAATCGAGCTGAGGAGTTACGGCTTTCGGTGTCGATCCAAGCTGTTTTCCCACACCGGCGTATCGTGGCGTTTCACGAAACTGTATGCATCGCTTGTGGGCTATTGACTAATGGTCCGTGCGACGCTGCTCTTCAGCTTGCTTTAAGTTGTGCCATAGACGTGACAGCACAGCCCAGACGTTCGGATACACCACGCGGTGGTATGCAGAATCCTGTGGCAGATTCGTCATCAGACGCCGATGGGCTTCTGACAAATTATGATATGGCAAACTGGGAAATAAATGATGTAATGCATGATAACGCAGCCCAACAGGGCATAACAATTCAATCCACGGCCCACCGGTAATCACAGTCGAATCCAATAATTGTTCTTCGTGTGTCATGCGCTTGCCGTCATTCTGATAATGATGTGCCACCAGTGTCCGTAGATAATTGAGTGTGAGTATAGAAACAGCTAAAAGATAAAGTTTCGGAACGTGAGTCCACGGGTGAAAGCCAATCGCCACACTACCAATGAGACACCCGGCACGTAACGAACAAAGTAAATCCATGATTGCCCATTCCAGTAATGGGGCGTTTGCTGGAATCGAGCGACGGTAACGAAAATTGATAACGAACGAGGACGCTCGTTCCAAAACCCACCTGCGTATCTGTGGATGAACAAATGTTAGCGGTGCCAATAAGAAACGCACGAACACGAACAACGGTTGGATAAAGACCTGACTCATAAAAAGCACAATGTCCCGGACGGTACCGTTGCCTAACGGTAAGTACTCGCCGTCCTCTTCAGTTCCGTAATGGTGTGTATTGTGATGCGCAATATGACTTTCATAGAAAAAAGACGGGGTTAGCAAAGGTACACCCGCCAATAGATTCCAGGTGTAGCGAAATGCGCGTTGTTGATCCCTATGAAAATGAACGATTTCATGCATGAACAGGCTCACGCGGTAAAGGGCAAATGACGCTACGATCCAGCCTGCTAATTTCCAAATCAACAACGGAGCAAATAGATAGGCGGCCGCGGCGCCATAGCCTACCGCCGCGCTAAGCACGAAATCTGTCCAATAGATCTTCGGGTCCGGGACAAATAAGTCTCCCACAAGTTGCCGCGCGTAACTCAAAGGGAATGCATCGCTTGGATGTTGGTTCATAATTCGATGCCTGTCGTCAAAGCACTTCATCCAAGTTGTATCGGTGACCCACCCTATCCGTTCATCGTGATGCATCCGGTATAAGCTTCACTGATTTGCCTGGCGCGGGGTACCCACGTTGACCTTCTCTCGACGGTCGCCCATTTGGCGCAAATCTTTGTGCGACTCATCAAGCGGGCTGGGGTGTTGGTACTCTTTTTGGGCCAGGTACAGGTAGGTACTCCCGGTACGCTGCGGGCAGCTCATACCAAAAACCCTCCTTATACCTTAAATTATGCCCAGTCTTACTACTAGGACCGTTCCAGGGGACCAGTCGGTTAATCAACTTTGTGGATAAGGAGCCCGTCATGGTACCGATAATGGCCGGCAGCCGATCGATCGGTCGCAGGTGGGGGCGTAAAGTTGATAAGCAGTGGGTCCGTTTTTTTGTGGCGGCGCTCGCTGAGATATCCATGTTGCATCAGTCGGTGTGGGCTCAAGCTCCCGTGCAAGTCGCACGCGCGTCAGGCGGTACGGTCGTGTCGGCTTCAACCCTAGCCAGCCAAGTCGGGCGGAACGTACTGGTCGATGGTGGTAACGCGGTTGATGCGGCGGTGGCCACCGCATTTGCTTTGGCTGTTACCTGGCCCGAGGCAGGCAATATTGGCGGCGGCGGGTTTATGCTCATCGTGCCGCACGATCAGACGCCGGTAGTTGTGGATTATCGCGAAGTAGCGCCACTAGTCGCCGACCGGTATCTATATAAGCCGCATGAATCGCGGTATTCGCTAAGAGCCGTCGCAACTCCGGGTACTGTCAAGGGACTGGCCGTTGCGCACCGCCGGTTTGGAAGGCTGCCCTGGAAACGGCTCGTGCAGCCGGCCGTACAACTGGCCCGCGAGGGGTTCGTCGTAGACGCTCCGCTAGCGCGCTCCCTAAACGAGATCCTCCACCGCGCCGACATCCAAATGGATCCGCACTATGCCGAATTGCGTCGCGTGTATGGCAAAGCGGATGGCAGAGCGTGGCGCGAGGGCGATCGACTTGTGCTGCCCGAATTAGCGGACACGCTTGAGCTGCTGGCTGAGCAAGGTGAAGAGGCGTTCTATAGGGGAGCCATCGCCGAAAAACTTGTCCGACTTATGGAAACGCAAGGAGGATTGATTGGTAGTCACGATTTGGAAAGTTACGAGGCACTCGTGCGTACACCGGTACAGTTTCAGTACCGCGATTACACGATCCTCGCTCCCCCACCGCCGAGTTCGGGCGGTACGTGTCTGTCGTGGATTCTCGGCATGGTTGAGCCCTTGAATCTCCGGCAACAACCGCGCTACAGTCCTGACACCGTGCATGTGCTTACCGAAGCCATGCGGCGTGCTTTCTCGGAACGAGCCCGATTTTTAGGAGATCCGAGTTTCTGGCCAATACCAGCTCACATTACAACGAGCGGGTTTATCCGCACATTATCCCAATCAATCGATCGAACCGCAGCTACACCCAGTGAAAAGCTTCTAGGCCAGATCGAACTTGTAGAAGAACCGGCGGAAACCACCCATTTTAGTATCATCGATAGTCAGGGAATGGCTGTCGCCAACACGTATACGCTGGAGGCCAGCTACGGATCAGGGATCGTGGTTCCCGGTGCTGGTTTTCTGCTAAATAACGAAATGGGCGACTTCAATTGGTACCCTAGTCAAACGAATCGGCAGGGCCAGATTGGAACGCGGCCCAACCAAATCGCCCCTGGTAAACGCATGCTAAGTTCGCAAACTCCCACGGTCGTGCTGTACCAGGGACAACCCATTCTTATTACGGGCAGTCCCGGCGGTAGAACAATCATTAATACGGTGGCAACGATTCTCCTGAATGTGCTGGAATATCAAATGGACCTTCCGACCGCCGTAGCACATCCACGTATGCATCATCAGTGGTTCCCGGACGAACTGGTGTTGGAGGAAGCACCGCAGATAATCGATGAGCACACGATTGCTGCGCTAAGACGGATGGGACACCGCGTCGTCATACGACGCTCCCCCCAAGGTAGCGCGCATTCAATTTGGATTGATCCGCGTACCAGGGAGCGTATTGGAGTTGCCGATCTTCGAAGAAGTGGGGCAGCTATTGGAACTACTATCGAGGCCGGTCGATAACCCAACTCGAGGTTAACTATGCAAAAGGATGTCACGTATTAGGAGTAACTCGACGCAAAGGCGCCATAAGAGTAGGATCGCGAAGACTGGGGATCTTGTGCTCGAGTCTCTACGTTCTGCCGTCGTGCTTGCACGGCATAGGTAATGCCTACCGGCTGTTTTCGTATTGGGGAGAATGTAAGCGTTGCTTATCAAGAACGGCCCCGTTGCGGGCTCCACTGGCATTCCTGCGACTGACACGAAACGGGCGACGACGCTGAGCAATGCGATTGGGAAGTTAGCACGGCTGTTTTCAGAGCAAATAGGTCTGTCACGTCCAGCTCGGTCGAGCCGTTTCATGAGTCGGTGATAAACGCAACTGCTTTCGTTCGATGGGCTCTCCGAGGGGCTGTAAAGTGCCCAAAGTAGCACGAGTCGAACTGTGGTGAATTGTGGTACCCATTCTGATGGAAGGCAGCTTGGGTGTCGCAAAGGGAACAAGTAGCACAGCTTCTTGGATAGCGTGGCTAGGACGTACGGTTGCGACCTTAATTGTCTTGATCGGTCGACTCCGTGAGTCGAGGGTTCGGCACGTGTCGCTCGAGCAGAACTGCACGGTGTGCCACAACGTGCGGATAGCCCAAAACCGGAAAACTAGTCTCACCGACTATTCCCACGCGCTGGTCGATGTAGCGGCGCAGATTCAGCCCCGGAATCGGGGTAACGAAAGCCAAACGTTCACCTTCGTCGTTCATCACCACAAAGGGAGGTGCGGCGCTGCCCACTCGGGTAACCGGCATGAGCCAACCTTCTGCGACGTAAGGCGACGGTCGCTCGTTGCTAAGAATATCCCTATCGCGACCAGGCCCGGATGCGTCAGCCAAGTCGGATCGTAAGCCTCTTACGACTGCCCGCTCGGCCGGCGCTTCAGGGAGTGCCGCGATGTCGGACTCGATTCGTTCGCGTTCCTGGGCCCACGCCCGCAGCTTCTTGGCTTCGTCTACGAGTCGCCGGCTTTCCGAACGCTGGTGGGTCGTCTGGGCGAGGACCACAAGCTGCTCGGCTTGCCGCACCAGCGGCTCGATCTCATGACTGGAGGCACGGCGCACGGCCGCGCGCGACAACGACAAAACAAGATGCGTTAATGCGTCGTCGAAGGATTCTTCCAAGGGCGCTTGCCCTACTTCCTCGGGAGAGCCACCTGCTCGGAGCGATTTCGGGCCTGCAGCTAGGATAGAGCCTGCTTCGGTGTTCGGCTGGCCGCTCCGAGTCTGCCAGCCGCCAACAGCCACCCAATCCGATGCGACCGGGTCGTTCGATCGTTGCCGCTCGGAAGATGAAAAGTCACTCACCTCGTCCGACGTATCGTCCGGGGCGGATACCCGGTCTACGCGTTGGGCGGGTACTGCAACGGCATCTTTCCGCTCGATCCAACGCAAATCCCCATCGGGTGGGAATATCTTCAACCAGGTCTGCGACCGCGCATTGAAAGGTGTATCAGTAATTGCGACATGTGAGATAACACGGACAACCTCGCCGGCTATCAGTTTCCGCCGGTGTACATGCCGATCGATCGGTACTAGATTCGAACCGATCCACACGGGAACCTGAGGTTGTGTGACCCGTGCTTGTTTATCCCCCGGTTGCCATTGGACCGCTTCGCGGTCGATCCAATCAAAGCTGCCATGGGGAGGATCGATACCCAACCAATCGTCCTGGGCTTGACGCACCACCACGAGCTGGCCCTCGGTAAGCACGTCGGTGGCGTAGTATTCACGTCCGGGCCCGCTTCGCACAAGAGTTTTCTCTGCCGCGATTCGATACGTCATGGGGGGTTCGTTTGACTGAGCTTGGACCCACGATGTGAACCACAATCCACACAGAACCACCAGCCAAGGACAGGCGCAGGCAGCCGTTCGCTCACGGGTTTTTGCAGTTGGACGTGCTGCAAACTCGGCAGCATATCTCCTTATTCGTTGAACGCCTCCTGCCATTGCCCGGCTCGAGAAACTGTTCCGGGTCGGAAAGGCCGCCGAAGTCCTGGTTGCCGATGGAAACATTTTTACGGGAACCATCCGATTCAGGTCACCCCCAGACGTAGCAGGAGACTTCTAACAAAGGCGATCTCGAGCAGCAAGATCAAATTCTGCGGCCCGACAAGGCACAGGGCGGTGTTTATCTCGATTGTAGGTGGGTTTTTGGTGTCAAAGGGGGCCATCGCGGGGGGCCTATTCTCCGTGGCAGGCCGGAATGGAAGCGACGTATCTGTCTTGATCGCAGACGAAGTCGTTCGCTCATTTGCCGCGCCTGGCCCAGGTGTACCTTTTTCGGCCCAACCAAATAGAAGCGGACGCGGCTGTTTCTAGGCAAGGGCCTTCCGTCGAGCGCGGGCTCCACACAGCCGCGACCGTAAGGGAGCGGCCAATTCCATGCAGCGTAAAGGCGCTAAGGCGCAAGGAGAGTTAAGGAACCTCTGCATAATTCGCCCGTATTGTACGGAACCTTTTAACAAG
>CAYRMD010000121.1:0-11762 GCA_964425225.1 uncultured Pirellulaceae bacterium
TATCCATCGAGCCAATACGCTCGTTTACCGCCAGTTGATCAGACGTTCCTTAAGAGTCCAACGTTCAATTCTGTGTTGCGGTCAGTGGCAAATCGTAATGTGCCAACGACTTGAACCAAACGAATGGTCTCGGCACTTTGAACATCGTATTCGACATCGGTCCCGCGCGCGATCAATACTCGATCTCCTGTGCGTGGCACCCGCTCTGGCGACCAAGTCGACGGTTCCGACCAGCGACCGCTACGCGCTGAACGAATCGAAAACTCTGCACCGTTCGCGCCGCTATGATCAAGAAGACGCCGGTAATCAATCCCGCAGATAGAATCCGAGTTAACATTGAGTCCCACTCCGTGCTAAAGACAATCTGCCCTCACGGTTGCCAACCTATCCTCCTATAACCTCTCAACTCGGCCGGTCTGGAGCGGTGTGCATCATGCGGACGACCGCGTTCATTCCCCGCGACGATCGAAGGAGCGTCAACGATTGAGCAGTCGCATTCTAAGTTCTCGTGATGGCGCGGACACCTATACGACCTCCTTTCAAATTGTCGACCATATTCGCTAACGCGACATCCAACAAAACTTGCGTGGACCAGTCTGTGACGTGGGTCTGAGTCTCGAACGTAGCAGCCGAACCGGATTCATCGCAACGGTGGCCACTAAGATGTGGAATACTATTTGCTGCGTTTCCACGTCATCCGGCGTGCATTACTACTTGTGTCGGTCGAGTGCCAGTGGGATAAACCAATACCACAAAGCAATGTAGGTTAGGTTTGGCATAGCCAGGAAATTTGCCTGCCAGAATCATATTAGCAACTTGCACCAACTTCGATATAGACTTGGGCGCTGGCGAATGTTCCCGCTTCGCGTAGTGCGCGACCCATCGGGTTTTTCTTCTTTAAAATAAAATGTTTCAGCGCAAGGGCGCAAAAAGAAGCAAAAGGAATCGGGTTGAGTGCTTGCGCGCTGTTGAAGCGATGTGCGTCCAAGAGGGCTGGTGTTTGGCACGTTTTCTAGGTCTTTTCGGGCGGGCCAATCATGCCCTATCAAGACCGTCGCCCCACGGGAGCAATAGGAAGGTGAATCGCGCATCGGCCAGGCCAACTCATGCTTGGCGGTGTGGCGGATAGAGTGCGATAGTAGCTTTGGGTGCGCATACTTATTGCGCAGGCCTCGTAAGATGCAGCCCTTGAACAAACTTCCAAAAAGCTCGGAGAGATTCCCGGCCCTTTGCCCAGCCAAGTTCGTTTACGCTTACGAAATAGCAAAGTCGATAGATGGGCTGTGCAATCTGGAACTGTTTGTCAAACCAAATGGAACCTCTGAATGCGTTCGTCAATAATACGATAGCGGAGCTTCCTAAATTCGATGGTGCCGTCCATATAATCAGGGATATGGCGGGCCGTGGCACCCGATGGCATGCCGAAAACAGTGGGCCATGGCGACCGTTCATCTAGCCAACATGTTGGCAGCGGAAACGTCTTAGATCAAGGAGATCGGCGATGACTCATTGCACTCGAATTCACAGAATGTTAGCGTTGGCGGCCGCTATCCTGCTGACAGGGACGCAAGCCGCAAGTGACCGCTCGTTGACAGCGCAACCACCAGCGGCTCTATGGACGCATGAATTAACGGATGAGGTGGAATTCTACCTCATTGGGCCGCAACAGGCACGCCCTCCTGATGGCCGTTGGCCCAAAGGAACTCGTTTGAGGGTGATTCGACAAGCCGGAAGTTATTGGCAAGTCCGTGCCGAGGATGGGACAGAAGCGTACGTGGTTAGTCAACAGGTGCGCGCTATTGATGACCCAAACCAAGTGTTGCGTGAGGATGTCCAGACACTGGTCGAAGGCCACACGCGATTTGCTTTAGACATGTATCGACAGTTAGCCAGCCCGCGGACGGAAAACGTCGTTTTTTCGCCTTTGAGCATCGCGGCTGCTCTGGCCATGACTACTGCCGGAGCCCGCAACCAAACCCAACGTGAATTGGCTGAGGTGTTGCATCTGCCGTGGACCACGCATCGAGCGCACGCCGCGTTTGCTTGGCTGCATCAACAATTGGTAAGCGGGTCGGCACCAACGAACCAAGCTGCGGTGCCCGCCAGCCCAATACAGAATTGGGATTATGATCTGCGAATTGCCAATCGACTCTTCGGACAACAGGGCTATCGTTTTGAAATGCGGTTTTTGGAGGTGACGCGCGATTACTACGGGGCAGAACTAATGCCGGTACAATTTGGTCGCCCCGGAGTAGCTAAACAGATTAACCAGTGGGTCGAGCGGCAAACGGCGAACAAGATCAAAGAGCTCGTCTCCGACGAAATGTTGGACGCAATGACACGGCTCGTTTTGGTCAACGCCGTGTATTTTTACGGAAATTGGGCAAGCCCCTTCGACCCGCATGCGACAAAAGAAGCTCCCTTTTATTGCGCTGACGGTCGCCAAGAGCAGGTACCGATGATGTACCGCGAGGGAAACTTCGGCTATGGACGCGAAGGCGATGTGCAAGTCTTGGAAATGCCCTATGGAAAGAGCGGTACGATGTCCATGATCGTGCTTTTGCCGGACCGGCAAGACGGTCTGGCGAAACTGGAGAGTACACTTGATCCGAAGACTATCGAGCAGTGGCTGTCACGTATGGCACGACGTAATATCGAACTTTATTTCCCGCGGTATCGATTGGAAATGCGGATGTTGCTCAATAAACCATTGCAAGATTTGGGCATCCGGCAAGCATTCGATCCGGTGCGAGCGGATTTTAGCGGAATCACAACTGATGAGCAGCTCTACATATCGCTTATCATTCACCAGACTTATTTGGATGTTCAGGAGCAAGGTACCGAAGCAGCAGCCGCAACAGGGGCTGTCGTCAAAGCCACTGCCGCAGCTTTGGAGCCAATCGTTTTTCGTGCGGACCGCCCGTTTATTTTCTTGATCCGACACCGACCCACCGGGGCGTTGATTTTCCTGGGCAGATTTGGCGGTCCAAAATAAGAGCATATCCGCAACCGTGATAGCGCCACGCCCGGCGTTTGATTCTTGCCAATAACCAGCAGCCCATCAGTGCGGTGGCAGGTTCTCGACCGGCCTGTACGAATAGCACACCTTTTTATCAACGTCGTTCATTTCGTTATGGGACGCGTCGATCGGCAACTTGCACAGGTTGCCCAGGGAAAATAGGGGTGGCCTGACCGTTGCGGGATAACCGTCGGCTGTTTCGGCGTCAACGGCAGCCTGGCACATCTCCGCAGTTAAAAAGGACCGCGTTTATTGATCTGCTGCTTCTCAATGACGGTACTCTTCTATGCGGATCAAGACTCGGTTTTGGAAGACTCTCCATTGGAACCAAGCTGCGAGTTTCAAAACGAGCGTGGCATCAAGACGACGCGCGTTTTCCTTGTGGTGTTGTGGGAGGCATGGGACGCAGCAAACTGTCGAACGATTCCTGTTAGTTACTTGGTAGGCGGGAACCAAATCCTGGATTTCGATCCAAGAGCCGATAATTGATGGCCTCCAGGACATGCTCGGGTTGGATGGTATCCGCACCATCCAGATCGGCTATCGTGCGTGCAACTCGTCGGATTCTGTCATAAGCGCGCGCTGACAGACCCAATTCTTGGACGCTATGGCGCAGCAGTTCGATCGCTTCGCTGTGGAGGGGGCAAAATTGGCGGATTTGTCGCGAACTCATTTGTCCGTTGTAACGTACTTTGCCATCACCGAAGCGGGCTCGCTGGCGCTTGCGTGCTTCGACTACTGCCTCACGCATCTGGCTGCTACTGATTCCCGGTCGCTCGGCCGCTAGTTCCCGAAACGGGACAGCAGGAACCTCGATATGGATGTCAATTCGGTCAAGAAGCGGTCCGCTGATTTTGGCCAAGTATCGCTCGACCTGAATATCGCTACAGGTACATCGGCGTCTCGTGTCGCCGCGATAACCGCATGGGCAGGGATTCATAGCAGCTACCAGCATGAATTCGGCTGGAAAGGTAGTCGAACGACTGGCGCGCGAAATGGTGACCAGGCCATCTTCGAGGGGTTGCCGGAGGACCTCGAGTGTTTTGCGATTAAATTCCGGGAGCTCGTCGAGGAAAAGGACGCCATGGTGGGCTAGCGAGATTTCCCCTGGAGTCGGAATGCTGCCACCACCGACTAATCCAGCGTCGCTGATCGTGTGGTGCGGCGCACGAAACGGGCGAGTGGCCATGAGAGCTTGCCCCGGTGCTAGTCGGCCCACGGCACTGTAGATGCGTGTCGTTTCAATGGATTCTCCGGCGTGCATCGGCGGAAGGATCGTTGGTAGACGCTTGGCCAACATCGTCTTGCCCGATCCAGGTGGACCAATCATCAACAGGTTGTGTTGACCTGCGGCAGCGATCATCATGGCACGCTTGACTGCTTCTTGTCCACGCACGTCCGCGTAATCGACATCGTAGGTCGAATATTCGGAAAACAGCTCTTCCAACCGGCTGGGAACCGGCTCCAGTTCCAATTGACCCGAGAAAAATGCGACCGCCTGGGCCAAACTGTCCACCGGTATGACTTCCACTTGCTCGACTACAGCCGCTTCTGCAGCATTGGCCGATGGTACAACGATGCCACGCAGTTCTTTAATCCGCACGGCTGCAATGGCCATCGATAGTGCGCCGCGCACACTACGCGTCTGACCCGCCAGCGACAACTCACCCACTACAGCGTACTGGGACAAAATTTCCGAATGCAATTGATTGCTGGCGGCCAGAACGCCGAGCGAAATCGGCAAGTCAAACGAAGCAGCTTGTTTGGGAAGTTCAGCGGGAGCCAGATTAATGACCACGCGGTCTAGCGGCACGCGGTAACCAGAGTTCACAATGGCCCGCTTGACCCGATGGCGGCTCTCACGAACTGCTCCATCGGGCAACCCAACAAGAACGGTGCTTGGTTGCAACGCGGGCGAAACATCCACCTCGACATCGACCGGCAGTGCGTCGATGCCCAATAACGAAAATGTTCGAAGCTTGGCCAGCATGGCTCGTTCCATCACCTCGCTGGCCTGAAGCAGGAGTTGCCCGGTTCCTGATGGAGTTATTGTGGCGTGACTTTCGCACTCTTGCAATAGGTGGCCGATGCCAGAGTGTTCAAAGTGTGTGTATCTTGATGGTAGGTGGAATTTTGGTGTACAAGGCTGGCCATGGCGGAAGCGTGCCTATTTCCCGCGGTAGGAATGAAAACAAGGTGCGGGGCTAAATGGTAGATGAAATGGTTCGGTCATTTGCCGGGCCTGGCGTAAGTATGCCTTTTTCGGCCCGACCCAATGTGAACCGATGCCGGTGCTTCTTGACAATGGCGCTGCGTCGAGCGAGGGCAACAGAGCCGCGGCCGTAAGGGAGCGGCCAAGTCAATGCAACGCACAGGCGCGAGGAGATTTCACGCAGAGGCGCAAGTCTGCAATTGACATCTGTCTCTTGCTTCGTTGCGCCTCTGGGCCTTTGCGTTAAAATTATTTACCTACAAATGTGACGCACGCACGTGTTCAAAGAGCCGCTTGAGCCGTGCGCGCTTCGCCAAGATCCACGCGAAACCTGGTAAATCGCTGTTCCAAACCCGTTACGGGTAGACCGGCTTCCAGGTCCGGGTTGCGAACGCCCTTACAGCCGTACGTTGTGGTCCGAGCGGAATGCCCAGCACAGGTTAGCTTCGCAAAGTTGATCCCCTCTTTCAGATAAACAAATATTACAGTTGTGGTGGGATCCTTGAAAAATGAATTGCACCCGGTTTACGCGATGACATTATCCGCCAGTGCTGTTGTGTAAAGGGAGCATCAAGGACAACCGTAACTTGCGTCGATACGGGAACAGACATTCACGAAAGGACTTGAAGGAACAATAAATACGCCACAGCACGCGTACGTGGTTAAGTACATGTTGTGTCCCTTACGCCTTTGTGCCGCAGCGCCTTTGCCTTGAATAATGTTAGTCGCTCCGTTACGGTTGTGGCTCTTGAAAGGGAGCCGCCGGAATTGTCCTCTTCGCCGGAGTCGAAGCGTTGACCACGTACCATCACCCACCTTCGTATAAAAGTATCGCGAACGCAGGCGATACCCTACTGCGTTACCGTTACGCCCCACCTACCGTCGAGACGCATACACGTACGATCCTCGATACTAAAGGACCGAGGGGTGTATACCCGTGCCTTCTGGAGTAGACTCGGAATGGACTCGGGGTGTGGGATCGTCGCGACATTGCATTTGGCAACGGCACCAGCCTTTTTTCAAGCCTGGTTTTCAGACAGGGGTGCAGTTACGCCAAGCGAGTCGTAACGGGCTGCAGAGGCGGGGATACTATAGATCAAGCTCTTCAATCTGTTTTCGCCGATCCAGACCCGCCCGATCCAGCAACGATCGACCAAGGATTTCCGCCATGGTTTCTTCATCCGGAGGCGGCGGGCCGACGGCGCCCAACTCCGTGGGTGAATACTGCAATTGATATCGATGCTTAGCGAATGCGATTTCCGAGCCCGGATCAACTCGCTTGCGGACTACCCGTTGTCCATTAACTTTGGTGCCATTGCGGCTTCCCAAGTCTTTGACGAACCACCAGCCGTTTTCGAGAGTCAGAAGGCAGTGGTGAGCGGAGACATTGGGGAAGCGCAAACGGATATCACAACTTTCTCGTCTACCGACTAAAAGCTTTGGTTTGAGCAATGGGATGGGATCTCCCCCACCCCGCGGAAGTAACTCGCCGTATTTCACTAGTTGCATCCTACCTAGGACTATTGCTTGTCGTAGCTGCCGGCTTGACTCGCGGGTACCAATCGTTGGTGCTACGGGTACCGTAATTCACCGCTGGCAGGCACCGGCATGGCTACTAGGACAAAACCGCACCTGTCGTGTATTTGCTACAATAACTGCTGGGCCGGTTGCGTTACAATCGGCCCGTCGCACGTAGCCTAACCAATGTTCTTTACGGCGCGGGCGACCCGCGACAGACGACATCCCATGTATTAGTCTAGAAGAGGGGGACCAACTCGTCAATGAATTTTACGGGTGCCTCAGCGGAATCGTGGGCTTGGCGGCGCGTGGGGTTGCGCTTTTATGCGTATGGTTTTTATTTGCGCGAGCGATTCGGGCGGCGGATACAGCGCGTCAGTGTCGATGGCGGGTTCACATGTCCTAACGTTGATGGAACTGTGGCTGTGGGAGGATGTACCTTTTGTGACAATCGCAGCTTTAGTCCCAGTCGGCGGTTGCCGCGGCTTTCGATCCGGGATCAAATCGACGAGGGAATTCGACGACTGCAACTCCGTTATCCGAATTGCCAACAGTTTTTGGCGTATTTTCAGCCCGCAACCAATACGTATGCACCTGTGGAAAAGCTCCGTCGGTTGTATGACGAAGCGCTGAGTCACCCGCTGATTGTCGGATTGTGCATCGGTACGCGACCAGATTGCGTGCCTGAACCCGTGCTTCAGTTATTGTCTGACTATGCTCGGCGGACTTATGTTAGCCTCGAACTCGGCATGCAAACCATGCATGATGCGTCACTACACGCGATGAACCGCGGTCATACCCACGGCGCAACGGTGGATGCCGTGGAACGAAGTCGGGGTCGCGGCTTTCACTTGGCCCTCCACTTAATCCTCGGTTGGCCAGGGGAAACCTGGCAGGACATCATGGCTACGGCTCAGGAAGTGTCTCGGTTGCGCGTCGATGCCATCAAGATCCATAATCTTTATGCAGTGCGCAACACCCCCTTGGCCGATCAGGTAACTCGGGGTGAAGTTCAATTAATGGATCGCCGGACGTATGTTCAGACACTGGTGGACTTTCTAGAAAGACTTCCTCCGTCGGTCGTCGTAGAACGCATTTCTGGCGACGCCCCACCTAATTATTTGATCGGACCAACTTGGTGCTTGGACAAAGCTGGCATACGGCAGGCACTCGAGCTCGAGTTCCGGCGGCGCGATACGTGGCAAGGCAAACTTATAAGCCAAATCGAGGCCGAGACGTGAGGCCATGATGAGTAGTGGCGTGTTGTGCGAGTTTACCAAGGCGAGTCGGCAATAGGGGTTCCTGGTGCCCGCTGCCGTCTTTGAATGGACCAGCTTTCCTCGCGCTAGGCGACCGCAAGCTTTTACAATGCGACCACGAATTAGCCGAACCAACCGCGTTTTTCAAATGAGGCGAGTGCTTTTTCCAGGTTCTTTTGTATATCGAGTATCTTGTGCAGATTCGTGATCCGGAAAACTTCCATGAGGTTATCCGAAATATTGCAGAGTTTCAATTTGATGCCAGCTTGTTTGCACTTGGTGTTAAACGACACGAGGCGGCCAATCATCCCGGATGACATGAATTCCACACGTTGAAAGTCCAGCACGATCTTTTTGGCGAGGGCTTGCGGAATTGCGTCGTCCAATTCTTTGCCGATTTGTTCGAAAACAGGCTCATCGACGATCTTCGATTTCGAAATGGTTATGACAAGTACATCGCCCTCATCATGTAAATCTAGAAACGCCATGTGCCACTCGCTTTCTAACTGGTGAGCCTTCTGGTGTTGGAGATCCTACCGGTGTCCTTCTCCGCTCGATTCGCTGGCCTACTAGGTCTATTATGATAGTGAAATTTCTTGCCAAAAGCGAGATACCCGTCTGTTGATCGACTCTTGTATTAGCGGTTTTTCCAGTGGATAATACAGATCGAAGAGGGTTTCCTGTCTATCAGGGCGTTCGGCCCGATTCCGGAACAGAGAGAGGGACACGGCGATGGTTCGACGTAAGTCGCTGCGGCGCGATCCTGCGCCGGCGGAAATTCAGTATTTATGCGCACAGATCCGCCGAGGTTGGAACGAAGTGACGTATCGGTTGCGTGCCGGTTTTGCGAGTACTTGCCAGGAGGCGGAGCGGGGCCCGGTTTGGACACCGCCGGTAATTCGAGTTGAAGAAATCGAGCTTTCAGACGAGTTACCCGACAGTAAATAGGCTTGTTGGTACAAGATCGACCGGCGCCATATAGGGAACCAACAGATGGCCTGCATCCTGTTGGTCGAAGATTCTGCGGTCCAGCAGGCCGTGCTGGGGCGGCTTTTGTCAGAAATACCGGCTGACGTACTGTATGCCGCCTCGGGTGCAGACGCGCGACGCTTCTTAGCCACCCAAGCGGTCGATATTGCCGTGGTTGATCTCGTGTTGCCCGACGTTGATGGGGTCGAGCTGCTTCGGGAGATCCAGCGTGATTGGCCTCAGGTAGGTGTTATTGCGGTAACATCGCGTGGGGATGAGTTAACGGTAATCGAGGCGCTACGCGCTGGAGCTTCCTATTATGTACCGAAAGGCGAAGCAGCAACGTTGTTGGTTCCTACGGCAAGTAGCCTTTTGGCACGGGTTGCATGTGAGCAACGCTACGCGCAGCTCATACAATGCGCCGAACGCGTCTGTCTGGAATTCCGCTTAGATAACGACCCAGCATTGATCGACCCATTAGTTGATTTAGTTCAACAATTGATGGCGAATTTGGGGGCGATCGAAACTAATGAACGCATGCGGTTTGGGGTTGCGATTGAACAGGCTCTGCTTAATGCACTCCTGCGAGGCAATTTGGAAATCCCAGGACCATCTGCCCTCGCGGCTGGTGCCAAACCAGTGAGTCTCGCGGAACGATTGCAGCAGAAGCCCTATAGCGATCGTCGTATCGAGGTATTCGTCGAATTGACGCGTACCAATGCGCTTATCCAGATCAAAGATGACGGGCCGGGTTTCGACGTGGCCGTCTTCGAATATGCCGACCTGTGGCGCCGTGTATCGGGACCTGAAGGACGGGGTCTGGTGCTCATGAAGGCCTTCGCGGATGAGGTTCGATTTCATCCGCGAGTTAATCAAGTCACGCTGATCAAACGACTGCGTGGCGAGATATTGCCGACTACCTTGCGGGTTCCACAAGCAGTAGAAAAACCCGAGGAATGCATACTGGCAGAGCTACAGCCGCTGGACGAAGGTCCTTTGTTCCGCGTGCGGCAACCGCGCGTGGTCATTGGACGGGATCGTAGCTGCGATCTGGTGTTGCCCTACCCCGATGTTTCGGCGCATCACTGCCAACTGTTCGTGTTTGGCGGTTGGTGGTACGTCAAAGACCTACATACGAAAAACGGTATCCGCGTCAACGGAGTCCCGGTAGCCCGCAAGCGACTGATTCCTGGCGACGTGTTGCACATATCGCGACACCGTTACCAAATCCACTATGATCCTGCCGCGCTCGGTGCCGTGGGGATTTCCCCTCCCGTTGAGCCATTTTGAGCAATCCTCGGTCTCCTAAGATGAATTTAGCGTCGATCGGGTACGTCAGGCACTTCGTTGATGAGCTCCACCGAACCGTCACCGCGTTTTTTCATTACAAAGGCATCGTAAAGTTCTCCGTTGGCCATCCGCGCTTCGAACCGCAAGTGGTCCAATGCCACTTCGATAACGTGAAACATCTGTGTGTTGCGTGCGGCGCGCTGGGTGATCGGTTGCCAGCCCAAGTCGTACATCTTCGGCCCGCTTACCGAGACTACATACACCGTTCCACCCGAGAGCTCGCGGATCGACGACGGTTCGGCCCCTGTTTGCTCGCCGACCAATCCAGTACGCATATAACTATGGTCGTGTCCTTGCAGAACCAATGCCACTTTGAAGCGATCAAAAAGCGGTTTCCAGAGCGAGCGGATCACCGGATTGTCACGCCCAGGTCTGGCTGAAAAAATCGGGTGATGCATACATACTATGATCCATGGACGCGTGTTTTCGGCCAGTATCGTTTCAAGCCAGTTCGCTTGCTCCTGGAATGCAAGATTCGAGTTTAGTACAATGATGCGCGCCGCGTGGTAATCAAAGTAATAAACCGTTTCATCCAACCCTTTGGGACCGTTGGTAGGAAAAGCAAACTGCGCTCGCCAGTTGGGCGTCAGGCGGGCGTTCAACGGAGGAAGTCCGCCGTACTCGTGATTGCCCGCTGCTGCAACTGAAGGAATTGTACGGTTCATCCAGCCTCCGGCTTGATGCCATTCGCCCCATTCGGCATCCCGATTCCAACGGTTAATCAAATCCCCTGCATGCAACATAAAAGCGGCACGTGGTTCTACTTGAAGCGCTTCTCGAATCACCCGTGACCAGTGATCCGCAATGTCGTTTTGGGCATCCCCAAAATAGAGAAACCGAAACGGTTCAGGTTGGTCCGCAGCCGTTCGAAAATGCTGCGAGGGACTCCAATTGACTCCGTCACCAACACGGTAGGCATACAGAGTCTTAGGTGACAAATCCATGAAAATCGCCGTGTGATAATGCGCTTCTCCTAAATCGGTCACTAACCGCTCGGTCGTGGCAGCCGCGCGCCGCGGGTTGCTGTTAGTCAGGGGCCCGGGTGTAGCCTCCGTAATCTCGGCCCACCCTTGGGGCACTTCCACCGACGTTCGCCAGGTCACAGCCATAGAACGGCTCGGGTCCCCCACGATCGTCAGTAGCACGCGGTCCGGGATTAACGAGGGTTTATAGACGTCAGACGGGGCGGCTTTCGGTATCTGGCCAACCAAAACCCCCCGCAACACCAAACTTACAACCAAACTCAGTATCACGTGCCGAACTGCGCCCATTGCACCATTACTCCGCTTTTGAAACATTCGTCTCGTGATGAATCGGCCGAACCAATTGTGTTCGCGATGACCTCTGGTAGCCACGGATAGCTATCAGTGGTCGTCGCTCAATTAAGGAACGTCTGATCAACTGGCGGTAAACGAGCGTATTGGCTCGATGGATA
>CAYRMD010000122.1:0-11568 GCA_964425225.1 uncultured Pirellulaceae bacterium
GCCGCGTCGCCCCGGGGCATTTCCGCGACTAATTAGTCGCGGCCCCATTGAAGCTTGCGTCAGCATCCCGACCGCCTCGCGGTAATCCCCATTTCCGCGACTAATTAGTCGCGGCCCCATTGAAGCGGTAATGGGCAACAATACAGCCGCGTCGCCCCGGGGCATTTCCGCGACTAATTAGTCGCGGCCCCATTGAAGCTACAGCTCACTTTCACACCATTGTTCCCCTTCCAATCCTCTCTTCCCGCAACTAATTACTTAAACACAACGCAGCGTGTGGCACATTTGTAAGCGGCACATGCCTGCAACCAACCTGGCTATCTCCCGGGCTAATTCCTATCGCTTCCGAAGATGGATAACTTTACTTAACCGCAACCGTACGGATCGGCACTACGCGGATCAGGCTACATCGTTACATCCAGGCCGATTATGAACCCGCCCCCGCTGACCGTGCGCCATCGAAGTGCATCGAGGTCGCGGCCCTTTCGGCAAGCGAACTGTGTGCGTTTTGACTGTAAGTAAATCGCTAGCGCGTGAATTCTAATGCGTGTTGGATGTTAGCAAGTGCGCTTCGTGATGGTAGGCACAATTCGCACGCACCGGAGTTAACGGCACACTGACATTTGGAGGCTTCTTGGAGCTTGACCTTGCATGGTGTCTCCCTTGCACCTTAGCGCCCGTGCGCTGAATGGAATTGGCCGCTCCCTTACGGTCCCGGCTCTGTTGAGCTCTCGCTCGACGCACCGCCTTTGCCAAGAAACGCCCGCATCCGGTCACACGTGATGCTCCAGATCCTTCGTTGGCTTCGACCTAAACCGGGAAACCACATTTAGCTGGTAATCGACGCGCCACGCACCGCGAAACGAGGTCAAACAATGGCAGGCCCCAATAAGATCTCGGACCAGGTCACAAAGCATTATATGCACGGGCACATCGTGGTAACGGCCGCGGTACTGTTCCGAGGTATTAAACGTCCCCGGAAATTTTGGCTATTTACTTGCACGGAATTACCGTCATCGTCCGACAACCGTCCTCTAGGGACAGGGCTTGTCCTTGCCCAACACGTACCCACCCCAACACGTACCTACCCAACACCCGCCACGCCCAACATGAACGCACCACAACCCATGAGGCAACGACAAGGGTTGCCCCTACCGTTGGTGATGTTACTGGGGAGTTACAACCATAGCGCCGCGCTCGTAGTCATCGCATTCATGCGGTCCGCTTGATTTCCTTATTTCCCGAGACCCGATAAATCAGGTTGCTACGAACAATTCCTGCACCGCTCGAACTGCTTCCTGCCTCTTTCATCCTGTGACCGTGATAACACATTGCGCGCTAAACCACAGGTTCCTCATGCACGCCATATTAACGCCCTCGTTAGGTAACAGCAGCGTGCCAATGTACTGGTGTTGCTCGAAAACTACGCGCCATGCGAAAAATCCAGGGCGGTCCTAAATCTGTCGAAAACACCTCAACATTTCGCAAGCATTAAGCCGCCAACAGTCCAGCTCAGCCGCCACAGGACCGCTACTCCCTACAGCGACCACGATCTGAAAGCTGGAGCCCCTCACCCTCGACGAGCAATAGGCCGTCTCGCCAAGAAGAATTCACCGAGGTACGACTGCTCGCCATTTCGATGGAACGATCCTGGCAGTAACTAAATCGAAAGAACGACTCTATTCACGGACTCGTACCCCCTGAGTTCATGGCGTGCTTTTGTAAATGCACCCGCGCCACCCACCACATGTATCGATTAATCCCTTCTGTTTTCTTATACTCCGACTCGATCGTGTCGAACAGCCTCAGTTCCTCATCGTGGCGATGCCAAGCATGGTAGTAGAGTGCTACATACAGTTCAGCATAAAATCGTCGTGCAGCGCGCTTTTGTGCTTCGGGGTTCCCTCGATCTACCGCCTGCCACACTTGATCGATGCTTCCCTCACCTCGGAACAACCGATAGATCTCCGCCATCGGAACGCGGTTATCCTCACTGACAGGGAGCATCTTGACCGCGGCCTCTTGAGCTCCGTCCAGTTCTGCACGACAAAGGTAATGCCAAACCGCATTCTCCACGTCCCCATCATGATACGTTTGATAAAGCGAAAACTGCTCAGCGGCCAAGTCATACTTTTTCGCATAGTACAAGGCGATGCCACGTTCCCACAATCGATTGCGCCGCTCCGGTCTCAGTTCCACATATTTGTCAAAAGCCGCAACAGCCTGCTCGACCTCGCCCAAGCAAAACAGCGATCGTCCTAACAAATAATACGCCTCGGCCTCACGCGGCTGCTCGTCCAGCAACCTTCGGGCACGCTCTACCGCAAGCTGATGCTCATCGTGATTCGCCGCCTCCGCGATCCCCCGTAGCTGTTGCACAACCAACCCTGTTTGTGCAAGCGCAGAAGGCATCATGATTCCCCACATGATGGCAAATATGAGCGAACCCGTTCGAACCGGTTCTGCCAATCGCGTCAACGCAGGTCGCATAAGCCACCTATGGCATATTCACCGGTTACCAGAGTACCACCAATAACTCGATTTCCATCACCTGAGCTGGCATATTACCCACATACAATACCGTATTCGCTCACCAAGTATGTTGTAATTGCTTCCACAGCGTTTTGCTATTGTTCCTGAAACCGACTGTGCTTTACGTTTCTCCAAGTGTATCGTCTCCCGGTGGTCGTGCCAGGCCATGCGCCAAACAGCCATCAACCGACAGAGAATAACACGAACAAACTCTCCAGGGCCCACGCAAAACACCCCCACACCCGGGAACCGGAACGGTTAAGCACGTCTATACCTCTTGATTGTATATGCGTTGCGTTGTCGTATCTGTGAGCTGGCACATGTCACTTGTAAGTTGAATCCACGTACTTCGAATCAGCACGCAGACACGCCGTTTATCGTCGACTGATATAAAAAATCCTGGTGGCCGACAAAAAAATGTCGACACGGAACGGTAGTTCCCTTTAAAATGACAAGGTGCTGGCACATCCCTGCCTCTCATCGGTGGGTGTAGGAGGGAACACGCCACGAGGAGGTGGTCATCATGGAGTTTGGTTCGGTCAGCCAGTGGGTGGTGGAGTTACGGAAAGGAGAGCAGGACGCAGCCGAGCGACTCTGGCACCGGTACTATCGAAGGCTGGTTCAATGGGCTAGTCGACGCTTATCCGCGTCCTGCGGTCTGGAGGACGAGGAAGATCTAGCGGCAAGGACATTAAAAAGTTTTCTGCTACGCATCCAGCAGGGGCAGCTCACAAACGTGCGCCATCGAGACGAGGTATGGCGCGTACTTCTGACCATCCTCCGTCGAAAATATTTCAATCTCTGGCGCAAATGGCGCTGTCACAGAACGAATGTCTCGTGGGAAGAACATTTTCAAGGTGGCGATGGTTCCACGGGACCAACCAACGACACGGTCATAGCACCAGTCGATTATGTGGTTCTTCGTGAACAATGGATGCGCATTGTAAGTAGGTTGGACGACGAGCTGAAGGTGATTCTTGAAGATCGCCTGATGGGTTATACCGTCGTGGAGATTGCCGCGCGTCTGCGCCGATCCGTACCGACCGTTGAGCGCCGATTGCGTTTGCTACGAGCCTTGTGCCGTGAGGAGGGCGTATTTTGTCCGTGGGAATAAACTGGCGATCGTCCTTGCCATATGCACGCCTGGCGCAGATGGACCGCATCTGTCTGGAATTCGAAGATGCTTGGCGACAAGGCGAGTCACCGTCGATTCGTGACTACTGGCTGCGCGGAGAGTGCGAAGACCGGAAGGCTCTCCTTGTCGACCTACTGGAGGTTGAATTGGTCTATCGCCGACAGAACGGTGATAGTCCGCAATGCGAAGAGTATTTGGCGTTGTTTCCTGAGTATCCCGAGGCGGTCCGTGAGGCCTTCGCGTGGCGCGCTTCGATCCGTTACCCCTCGGACCCCTTGCAAGAGGGAACTTGCCTGGGACGGTATCGCATCATTCGCCGCATAGGGCAAGGAGCTTTCGGAACCGTCTACTTGGCGCAGGATGAGCAATTGGAGCGGCAAGTGGCACTGAAAATTCCCGGAAACGGGATGACAGCGTCCACCGACCAGATACAACGCTTGATCGAGGAAACACGAGCTGCAGGGCGTCTGCGTCATCCAGCCATCGTCGCGGTCTATGATGTACAAACCTTATCGGATGGACGCATGTTTGCCGTGATGGAATATGTCGAAGGTTGTACGCTGCGCCAATTCATGAACCGACCGCACCACCACGACGTGTGGGCTGGATTTTTCGCAGAGTTGGCCGAAGCTTTAGCCTATGCCCATGCTCAAGGATTTATCCACCGCGATCTGGATCCGGAAAACATTTTGGTCGATCCGAATGGTCACCCCCATATAACCGACTTTGGGTTGGCCATTCACGAAGCGCAACAGCCTGGCCGATCAGGCGAACGGGCCGGATCCTGGGCTTATATGTCGCCTGAGCAAGTGCGAGGTGAATCGCACCGGATGGATGGCCGCGCCGATCTGTGGGCGATCGGGGTCATGCTCTACGAGTGCCTTACCGGGCGACGTCCCTTTCAGGGTGAATCCAGCGCCACGCTTCAACAAGCGATCCTTCAGCACGATCCAAAACCACCTCGCCAGATACGCCCGGACATTCCGTCAGAGTTAGAAGCAATATGTTTGAAGTGCCTGAACAAGAATGTCCAGGAGCGTTGGTCAAGCGCCGCGCAACTAGCCGAAGCATTGCGGCGTTCGTCGGCAACCCGACCAGAGCGCAGCTCGCGACGTGCCATGCTGCTGGCAATACCCACAGCCGCCTTCATCGCCGCAACCGCCTGGTGGCTCACCAACCGACGACGTAGCTCCACTGACCAGGAACCACTACTGGTCAAAAGTGACTTACTGGTGTGGCGAAACGGACAGTGGTATTCGATCCGCAACCCGTGGATTACACCCTTGAGGCACGGTGATCTCGTCAGAATTCAGGTTGCATGCCGGCCATCGCAGTTCCTCTACGCTTTTTGGCAGGAAAGTACCGGAAAAACCGCTCCACTTTATCCGTGGCAAGCTGGGCAGTGGGATCGGCGTGGCAAGGAAGCTCCCCTGGAACGATTGGTGCTGCCCTCAAACGAGCTCGACTGGGGTTGGCCCATGCACGTAGACGCCGCTGGACACGAATGGCTGCTGATAGGCTGTCGCGCAGACCGTTTAGCGGATACTCATGGCCTGACCGCAGCACTTATGAGTCTCCGACCGCTTCCACTACCAAACCAAGTGGCCGTCGTCCTTACTCCCGACAATGTCCAATATTTATTTAGGCCACGTGGCATGAAAGCCGACACCCCGCGCCAGATCGATGATCCCGTGTTAAACTTTCACCGCAGCGTTCGGCAACGTCTCGAACCCTACTTCCATACATGGGAATGCTTTCTTGTACCGGCGGTTCCTTAGCCTTTCAATTCGTATTGAGCGTGTGGAAGCGCCCAGTTCGATACCTGCGAAATCCCTACTTGTCCCGGGGAAGCGAGCGAAGCGCCGACAACCCGGGTTAGGTGTGGGTTTCTTGATCGTAGGTGAATCGCTCACGCAAAGTGGTGAGTTACAGTGCACCGGGGACAACAGCATGTGTATTGCCTGATGATAAGCAAGATTGGCAGGCACCAAAGAAGCGTAATGGCGCCGAATCAAAAAGACGCTGTTAGGTAATGAACGTTACGGCGCCTGGTATGTTCGTTGTGTCTTTGCGTTAAACAATTATCGCTGCCCCCTTAGGGCAGCGGCTCTGTTGAACGTCGCTCGACAGCATGCCTTTGCCAGGAAGCACCTGCATCGGAGCACATCTGGTGGAGCAGAAAACAGCAAGCCTACGCCATACCCGGCAGATCAATGAACCATTTTACCTACAATCAAGACCTATCCACGCACAAAGCGCGCCCCTAACTGTCCTAGCTTGAGACACTCACTGACAACAATTGCACCCATTCTGCATCTACCGGTGTACCTGTAAGTCCCTTCGGGCTTTACCTATATTTCGTTCCTCACATGCTATCACACGCTAGCAGAAACGTGTTTTCCCTTGGGTGTTATATACTTTTTTCATTTTCTCCAACGTACCCATATTCCTGTTGTACCGGTAAGCTGCTGAATCTTGATAGGGCTATATGGTGACGTCGCGATAATAGATGCTATCACAATCTGAATTCCCTAAAAACTTTACGAACCTGTAACTCACTTTCATCGTACGAATTAAACGAAGCTCTTGAACAAATTTGCGATCGCGGCGCACAAAGTGCATTGAGAAGGAAATGCTTGACGTACCGTGATAATACTGACAGAGTCCAAGCGCGCGATGCTCCTATAGCGGCTGGCGACGCGGTGGAGCGTAACTGGCGATAGGTCGTAGCCACGCCAGTGGGAAACGAACGGTGCACTTTAGTGATGTGCGGGACGGGTGGGTAGGGAAGTGAAGTGGGTCCTGAAAATGACGCATAGTGTGACGGGGTCACCTGAAAGAACCAATAGTTTTCTCAAGGAGGAAGGCGTATGTTAGTCTTGAGTCGCAAGCGAGGTGAGTCGCTGGTTGTTGGGGGTGAGATTCGGATCACGGTAACACGGATTTCCGGCAATCGCGTCTCGATCGGTATCGAAGCGCCCGCCGAGGTGCGGGTGGTGCGTGCCGAATTGGCTGAAGATTCTCGCAGCACGAGAACGCCGCCGCCAGAGCCCGCCGTTCTGGTTGGGGACTGCGTCGTGTCCTGAAGTGCAAAGCAAAAACCACAAGCAGTTGTTTTACCCAATCAGCTCCACCTATACCCATACGGGGGCGTAGCATAACCGACCGGCAAACACACGGTTCGGTTCCTTGGCGTGGTCGTTCTATCGCTTGGAGATACTTCTTTCATTCGAGAAGTATTTGTAGCCGTGGGAGCAGGAAATCCATCACGGCATGTGGCGAAGCGGCCAGTTGGGTGTGATCCACCAACACCGTTTGATCGGCAGCCAATTGGCTGTGTACCAAAGGAAAGTGCTGGAGGCTGCGCCGAGCCGAACGACGTGCAAAACCTCGAAAACCCTTGCCCCACGGCAATCCTGCGCTGCGAGCGGCGACGAGCCACCGGGTGAACGTATCAGGGGCCATGCGTCCAGGCCGCACGCCGAGTTTATAAAAACTGGGTTTCTGATCGGTGGTCCACGAAGCTACTTGACAACCGAATTCTTCTTCAAGCACAGACTTCCATGTGATTGCTTGAAGATGGCGTGCTGCGTTTCGGTCGTCAAGCTGTTCCAGTTGGGGGAGTAGCACGGCAGCTTGCAATTCGCTCAACGGAAACGCCTCATTGCCACGTTCCGCGAAGATTTTCATTCGTTGCCAGACCCTTTCGTGACGCGTCAGCACCGCACCGCCTCGCCCGGCCGTAAGGAGCTTGCTTCCTCCGAAACTTACTACACCAGCATCTCCCCACGCGCCGGCTCGGCGGCCATCGACCCAAGCCCCCTGCGCCTGGCAGGCATCTTCCACCACTTGGGCCCCGAAACGTTCTGCCAGTGCACATAGCTCAGCCATGGCGGTTAACTCGCCGTGCAAGTGCGAAACAACAATGGCTCGCACCTTTTCTCGTCGCAGTACCTCCTGAAGTTGGTCGAGGTCGATTGTCCAGCGTCCCGGTTGCAGATCGACAAGTACCGGACGCGCTCCGAGGGCTTCAATGGCTCGGAAATTGCCCGGATAATCGTATCCGGCTAGCACCACTCGGTCATCGGCCTGGACACCGACACCGCGGAGGGCCAATTCGACTCCGCAGGTACCCGACGCGCAAAGATAAACCCACGGAACATTATGGAAAGCGCACAGTTTCTGGATAAGAGTTTCGCCGAACGGTCCATGGTAGCGTCCCCAGCTTCCATTGCGCCAAGCAGACTCCAAGGCCTGGCGGATTCGGTCGTCACGCGGTGGCCATGGTGCGGGCCGAACTTCGTCTGGCAACGTATCCGGATCGACCATGGCGCGCCGTCCTTACGACCAGCGATAGGTAGGAACCGGGCGTGGCGGACGAAATCGCTCCATGTTACCCAGCTTAATCTCTATGCGGAATTCGCTTGCAAGACTGGCTAGCGACTCATGAAGCGATTGTTCCAGTACCCGCGGATCGGCGGCAACGCGGGCATTAACATAGAGCTCCGCCTGGCGACAAAGGGCGTCGGATGGCATGGACAATTCGACCGGCGCGTCGGAACTTACCCAGTTGACCACGGATGCATCCGAACCGCATTCCCCATAGAGTTTTAAATGAGCAGGTTCGACACCTGCTGCGCGCAGCTTAGCCCGCAATTGCTCACCTAATGCCAGCGTCAAGCGGTCTAAGTGGATTGTTTCCCGCGCCTGCACGCTGATCTGGGCATTCAACCAACCCAACTCGGCTTCACCTTCGGCGTACACGTCATAGTCGATATCCAGACGGCGATTGACCTCGCTGCGGCCAGTGCGCTCCAAATACTGGAACAACTCCTCACAACCTCGACCTGTGCGCGCACTTATCGTGAAGACCGGGCGATCTTCGACACGTGAAGTTAACAGGTGACGCAATTCCTCGATTTGGTCGACGGACAGCTTATCGACCTTATTGATCGCCACCAGGTCCGCCTCTTCTAACTGCTTTAAAAAAATGTACGCCGCCTTTGGGGAAAAGCCACTTTGCGGCTTGCCAGCCAAGATTTTGGCTGCATGTTCCGGTTTGAGCAGTACCAAAAAGGGGGCCAACTCATACTGATCGCGGTGCAAATGCCGGAGTGGGTCGATCACGGTTGCTTGCAAATCGGTGCAACTTCCCACCGGTTCAGCCAAAATCACCTGGGGCCGAGCGTCTTGCCGCAATTGTTCGGCTTTTTCGACCAATTCGTGAAACTTGCAGCAAAAACAGCCACCGGGCACTTCGGTAACCGATAACCCATCATGCAGAAAGGTTTGCGTGTCAACCAAACCATGGGCTTGGTCATTGGTCACCACGCCAACCCGGCGGCCGGCGTTCAAATGGTACTGAGCCAATCGCCGGATGAGTGTCGTTTTCCCAGCCCCTAAGAACCCTCCGATAACGATAATACGAATCGTTTCAGTCACTCTTACGCCTCCTGGGCCAATCCTACACGGGTTACCCACATTCCGCTTTCCGGCTCGCAAAAGTTCGAATGAAACGGACACATTTGCCGAGCGGCTTTATTCACGCAGTCTAGCGAAAACCGCCTGGCTTCTCTACGGCAGTAGCTGACGTGCACCCGTACTGCGTGGGGTCCGCAGTATTTGACAATTTTACACGGTGATTGCAAGCCGATAAAATCGCGGTGTTCGCCGGCAGGATGTCGCCCCGTGTAAGTGTGCCATTTCGGTCTTTTTTGGCGTGGGCGGATAGCTATGTTCGGAACGGGGCATCACGGTCATTCTGGGATGACGTTTGTCGAGCTTCTGGTCTCCATCGCGATAATCGGACTTCTAATCGGTCTTTTGGTCCCCGCGGTAATGCACGCGGGAAGCTAGTCGTCGGGTTTCATGTGTCTCGAACCTGAGACAAATCGGAATCGCTTTCCACAACTATTCGGCGACTTATCGAGTACTTCCTCCCGGTGCGTCTCGTCGCGGAATCTCGATGTTTGGGGCGCTATTACCTTTTTTGGAAAACGAGACGCTTGACTCCCGAATAGACGAAGCGGTTCCCAAGGCCGAGCGAGGCGTGTTGACACCGGTTATATTCTGTTGCCCGGGCGATTTTGCCGCCCCCTTTCGCGCAAATTACGCAGCCAATGCTGGGACCGGGGCGGCGGGGCATGGCTATAACGGGGTATTCAAGCACTTGTTTGGAACACCTGATCGATACGGTGATGGAGGCTTTGTTCGTGAGTCGGATATTACCGACGGCCCAAGCAATACTGCGGCCTTTTCTGAAATCCTAAGTGGAATAGGCCTATTTGATCGCCGTCGTGTTCTTTGGCTAACACCGCACGACATTCTCCAACCACACTTTCTAATGACGAATTTGCGACCTAGGGTGATGCGATGACAGAGTTTGATCGTTCTGATCCCTTCTCAAGAGGCCGACCGTGGACGCATGGAGACATGAGCATTCCATGGTACACACACACCAGTGTTCCAAATTCTCATAGCTGCCCAAACGGCAGTCGCGTGCCAAAAGGCCTTTATTCCGCTGCAAGCAACCATGCACATGGCGTCAATCTGCTGTTCACCGACGGCCATGTAAAACTCGTTGCTCAGTCGATCGATCGTTCGATCTGGCGCTTTGGGTTCGCGGAATCGAAAGGAAAGTGTCTCCTTACCCTAGCCGTCCGTTTTGGAGCGGGGGATCATGACCTCGCTGCTTCGATTTCCGGTTCTGATGTTTGGCTTTGCGCTTCTTCTTATCGCTAGCATTGTGACAGCCGCCGAGGGAACTATTGAAAATCCTGCGAGTGGTAGTACATATACCTCAACCTCTTCCATTGCTTGTGCTGGCTCGTTTCTTCGCGTCAACGCAACGTCGGTCGTTGTGAAAATTGTAATGGTCGATACTGGAGACATTGAAGCTGAACAGAGCGCGAACCACATGATGACCACATGATATCGGACATTTCCGGCACCCAGCGGCGGTTGGAAAATGGGGCAAAAACGATGCGAACTTTGAGTGGACGCACAAGGAGTTGCCGAAGTTACCTTCACCGTAAATGGACGAATTTCAGTCGGGAGCGCGCGTTATGTCGCACAACTTCTCGGTGTATGTGTCACCAATCGGATTCGCACACGTATTGCTGCTCGCGGCTCTTGCAGTTCTTGGCCATTCTGGCCGTGACCGCGAATCTGAGAACGCGCGTCCGGCCAGTAACGCTGCAAGTAACACCACAACGAGCGAGCAATCCGCCGAGATTGTCCATCATGAGCTTACTGTCGACGGATCGTCCGCATTTTCAGATATCAACGCTGGAAGGGAACTCACGGCGAAGGGCACATTGCACATTCGCAATGCGCCGGCAGATCCGGGTGCAGTAGTCGTTGGGATCACCGATTACCGGGGTAGGATCCGAGGCGAAGGAGCTGCATTCATAGCCAAGATTTCTGATGGATCGTACCAGTACGAGGTCAAGGTTACATCACCTTTGAAGCCCGGTACTTGCAACCTCGAGGTAAAACACGGAAACAAAGTTATCGATCAGAAGCGCATAACTGTGAAGTCGTCGTTTTAGTTGCCTCAAGCTATTGTGGCGGCTATGAGCGGTTCGCCATCGCCGTGGCCGGCTCCCATGCGAAATCCACCCGTTTTAGACGCCTACCCATCGTATCGTCCTTTGTATGCACGGAACCATTATCTGTTGGGGCACACCTACGCGTGTGTCCTTTTGTCTCATGTTGGTCAGGTTGCATTCCTGGGGCCCCCTACACAATCGTCAAGGGGCACATGTACATCGGAGGGCTGGTTCCCTAGGTCCGGCCGTACACGAAACACCGGTGAGGTGCGTGCGTCCCATTTGCAGGTAAATAGTTTTAAGGAACCTCTGCATAATTCGCCCGTATTGTACGGAACCTTTTAACAAGTC
>CAYRMD010000123.1:0-11523 GCA_964425225.1 uncultured Pirellulaceae bacterium
GTTCCTTAAGTGCTAAAGAGCTACGACAGTTGGGGATCGGCTGACGCAATGGAACGAAAAGGCGCCAAATCTCAAGCCTCAACGAAAGCAACAGGTACAGATGCATCGCGTAGTTGCGCCTTGATGGATTTGCGCTTTCGCGTTTTGACTCTTCGTGCCATCGACAGCCCGGAAAGGTGAAGATCCAACTGTCAAAGCACGGTGGTCGAAGGTTGGTTCTATGCTTGCCTGTCTTAGTACAAGACTAACTACTTCGATATGACAGAGATTTCCGTTCGCACTTTATGTAGTTTTCCAAGTGCCAGTCCTTTTTTATAAGGGTCAAGACGACAGTAGGTCAGCGAACTACGAGTGCTACCTTAGTGGGACTCTGGTATTAGTTCCAGAATAGGCCAGTCGCTCGATGACGTGCGCGTTGCTGCTGCAGGATAATGGATTAAGGTTTGGACACCCAGCGAGTTATCTATGACCGCGTAGTTAAACTTCAAAGCCGGCTCGACATCGGGTTGAAAACCAGGCAAGATTTTCGCCGGTAGAGATACGAGCAGCGAGTAATCGCGTTTGGAAAGTTCCAAATAGCAAGAGCACCCCAAGGTGGAAAGCGGTCCCCGGGATGCTGTTTCGGCAAAGCTCAGTTCGGCCTCGGGATCGTTCGTCGTTGGATTGGATCCTAGGAAAACGCACAAATCCATGCGAAACTTTTCGGCATGCTTGCCAGCGGCACTCGGTCGCGCGTTTAGCGAAACCAGAAACATGTCGCACTCCCTTAGATCATACTCGCAGTAGCGAAACGGGTGCGCTCTCCCCGTGACGCGAACGGAAAATGATAATCCCTGCGAGCTCCATGCGCCCCCAACACGCGCGAACTTTTGCTCTCCCAGCAATCCACCCAGGTGCGGGATTTCTGGTAAGTCTACGTATTCGGATGCCCGGCTTCCTGCCATCGTCCAGTGCGGCAAGCGCAAAGTAAATTCCAATAAGCATGCCGGAGTCACGTGGGACGCAATCTTACGCATGACGAATACCTTTCCTCGGCGAAGCGAATTCTGCACAGTACCGGGCCAGAATTGCGGCAAGCGCCCTTTCATCACACCGGAAATCGGATTCATTACGCCATACCCAACGGATGATGCCGTTTTTCAGGTATGCCACGCGCCCAGAGTATGAGTATCGACACTTCGAAAGAATGCCGTCGTACTTAAGCAGGTCAAGTGCCACACTTCCCAGCCGCTTAGTCCAAAGCCAAAACCAACTTCTATCGTCATAATCCCGTATCTGAAAATGATCCGGGTAATCCCAGACGAAGAGTTCCGGAGCGACGCGATACTCCAGACTTGCGAAAATGCTGCGGATAATCGGTAGATTTCTAGGCGAGACCTCGCCCTCTGGATAGCGTTTGGTCGACAGATGCCAGGCCTGCTTCAATGTTTTCCATGGACAATTCAAGGCCTGTCGGGCTTCACGGAGCCCAAGAGTAGAACATTCCGTCCCCGGTTGCTTCCAATACCGTTCCCTAAGCTGATCGAAAAGTTGGTCGAAGTCTGCTGACTCCACTTGATCGAGCCGTTGAAGCTTCGCTTCGAGAATCGCGCACTCCGGGCTTCCTGCCTCCTGACGGAGTGGCTCTCGAACTGCCCCAGAATGCAACTCAGGTCGGACCGTGACAGGTAATGACCCAGTTGGAAGATCCCGCTCGTTTATTGGAGGCGTGACGCGAAACTGTAAAACCAGACTGTCCGGCATCGACAGCAGCGCGCGGCAAAACCAATCGGTTCGGTCTTGACCGGTAATTTCGACGCAATCGGGTTTGCTCCACCACGGCTGCGCGAACGACGAAACTTTTTCGATTTTCCGTAATACGGCTTGCAAGAGTATGCGATTCGGTGGAGTTTGCCCAATCAGTTGGAGCATGCCACTTGACGAGCTGCTATGTTCGGTTTGGCTCTTCATATCCAGAGTTGCGTATACATTAGTAGCCTCGCTCGTTTGGTGAGGTTCAATCGACCGATGAGGTACGTATTTTTCAAAAAAGTCGCGCAGAGCCTCACCGGTCGGTGTTCGTCGGCTGGTTTCGGACACCTTCGAGCGCTCGGCCCACTGAATCACATGGTCGACCGTGCCAGCCGCTACTACATATCCACCTTCTTTTCCGGCCCCTGGTCCAAGGTCGATGAGCCAATCCGCTGCCTGGATCAAATCCAGATTGTGTTCGATTACAACGACGGTGTGTCCTTGGTCCACCAGCCGTTGCAATACAGCCACCAACCGTTCGATGTCGCGAAAATGTAAGCCTGTCGTAGGTTCGTCTAACAGGTATAAGAGTGGTTTTGGAGCTTGACTAGCGAGCTCGCGTATTAGTTTCAGCCGCTGCGATTCCCCGCCACTTAATGTTGCGATGGATTGTCCTAGTAACAAGTAACCCAAACCAAGATCACAAAACAGATCGAACACTTTGGCAATTTTCGGTTGATCGGCAAAGAACTCGCGTGCTTCCTGACAGGTCAGCTCCAGCACGTCGGCTATCGTTTTACTGCGATAGCGTATTTGTAATACCCACGGCTGGTACCGGCGTCCCTGGCAAACCTGACAGGGTACCCAAACATCGGACAGGAATTGCATCTTAACGCAGATTTGTCCCATACCGCGACAAGAAGGACACATCCCTACTGACGAGGTGAAACTAAAAGTCTCAGGTGAAGTGGTCCGATTTTGTTCACGTGCAGCCTCGGCGAACAATCGGCGTATCTCATCGAACACACCCGCAAACGTTACGGGAGTGGATGAAGGGCTGTTACCCAACGGACTTTGATCGACGCACTTGATTCGAGATATTTGTTTCCAGCCTTCGATTTGATCGCAGTTCTTTTGGCGGGATGGTAGTCGCGCATGTGCGCGTTGCAGTTCTTCGTAAAGCACGTCATGTATAAGTGTGCTTTTTCCGCTTCCACTAGGTCCGGTGATACAAACCAATGACTTGAGCGGGAGCTCGACAGTAATTTCTCTTAAGTTGTGGCGTCGGGCATGATGTATTACCAGCTTAGGACAAGGACCGGGTTGACTGCAGTGCTCGACATCCGACAGAGGAATACATGGCTGTTCGCCCACCCTGGTTGGCCCCACGACGCGCAGGCGACCGCGTGAGCGTAGTTCGGATGCGGTGGCGATAAGAAATGGTGCGGTTACGGAGTTTCCGTTCGAGACCAGCGTGTCTGGAGTTCCCTTGGCCACGACACGGCCCCCATGCCGCCCGGCTTGCGGTCCGAAGTCCACGACTTGATCGGCTGCCGCGATCACTTCCCGATCGTGCTCTACTACTACCAGCGTGTTTCCAAGATCACGGAGCTTCTTCAGGGCTCCAATCAACCGGTGATTATCATTCGGGTGCAAACCTACGGTGGGTTCGTCCAACACGTAAAGTACGCCGGTTAAGCCACTTCCTAGTTGGCTGGCCAAACGGATGCGCTGCGCCTCTCCATGAGAAAGAGTTGCTGTACGCCGGTTGAGCGTCAAGTAATCGAGGTCCACGTCCAACAGGAATTGCAGCCGCGAAAGGATCTCGCGGACAAGCTCGTTGCCCACTGGCTCCTGCTCGGGATTGAGCTTCCACTGACGGACTGTCTGGAGCAGCTCGCGGATGGTCATCCGCGAGAGCTCGACAATTGTTTTGCCTTCAAAGCGTACTGCCGCCGACTCATCACGCAATCCCGATCCTTGGCACAGTATGCATCGTTGCTGCCTGAATAGTTGCCGTGAGTGGTAAGCAAATTGCGGGCAAGCCCGCGCCACCCGCTCGATGGCTCCCTGTATACCGCAAAACCGAAATTTGACCTTCCCTCCTCCATCGACCGGTAACTCGATCCAATCCGGGTGCCCGAACCAGAGTATACGCCGCGCAGAGGGGGAAAGCTCCGCATAAGGGACGTCGTCAGGAAGCCCGGCCGATTCCTTCAATGCTCGGAGTATCATTCGGGAGAAGGAATCGGAAGGATTGGGCCATGGTTCTAATAGCCCTTCGCGGATCGAATGGCGAGGACTGGAGAAAACGATGCGTGGGTCGATCGTTCGACGATTGCCCAAACCCTGGCAAGCTGGACACCAACCGGCTCGCGAATTAAAGGAAAAATGTCGCGGTTCCAGCGGCTCGAAACTTCTTCCGCATTGCGAGCAACTGAACTCGACACTGTGAACTACTACCTTCCATCGAGCTTCGGGCACGTTGTCCTGTGCATAGGCTACGTGGAGTTTTCCTTCCCCGAGCGACAGCGCTAGTTGGACACTTTCGGCCAACCGACTGCGCTCCGCACGGCGCACCTGCCAGCGATCAATAACCACTTCGATGCAAGGCCGAGACTTCGGATCTTTCTGCGGAACCTGTTCAATCGAATGGGTTTGGCCGTTGATCCGCACACGCCGGTACCCCTCGGCTTGTAACTCTTCCCACATCGCCTGGAAATGGGTCGATTCATCCGTTGCCACCGGAGCCAGCAGCATCAGGAGTGTTCCTTCGGGATGGCCCAGAATTCGATCGACAATCTGGTCCGGCGTCTGCGGCCCAACAGGGACTTGGCATTTAGGACAATACGGTTGACCCAAACGAGCGTACAGCACACGTAGGTAATCGTAGATTTCGGTCACTGTGCCTACGGTCGATCGCGGGTTCTTTCCAAATGATTGGGCTTGCAACGCAATAGCCGGGGATAGCCCATCGACATGTTCAACACGAGGTTTGGGCATCTGACTGATAAACTGACGAGCATGCGGGCTGAGACTTTCCACATAACGCCGTTGTCCCTCGGCATACAATGTATCCATCGCCAGGGACGTTTTTCCGGATCCGCTCGGTCCGCAAAAAACGGTAAGGGTATTGCGTGGAATGTCAAGGTCGACATGCTTCAAGTTGTGCTGCGCTGCGCCGCGGATCCGCAGATGGCCATTGCTGGCAGTCGTGGGATGGGGGACTGCTGGAAGTGTGGCAGCAGGATCGGTCGCCCGATTTAGAACCGCACGCAGTGCACGCCCCGTATAGGAATCTTCCCGCGTAGCAATATGTTCGGGAGTCCCTACCGCTACCACGTATCCCCCGGCTTCGCCTCCTTCGGGTCCCAAGTCAATAATCCAATCTGCCGTTTTGATGACATCCAAGTTGTGTTCGACAACGATTACCGTGTTACCTGCGTCGACAAAGCCGTGGAGCACCTCCAGCAAGCGCTGAATGTCGGCAAAATGGAGTCCTGTTGTCGGCTCGTCCAAAACGTAAAGTGTTTTCCCGGTGCTCCGTTTGGAGAGCTCACGGGCCAATTTCATCCGCTGTGCCTCGCCACCGGACAGCGTGGGTGACGGTTGGCCAAGTTGAAGATAATCCAGTCCGATGCGCTGCAAGATCTTCAGTTTGTTGCAAATGGTAGGCAGTCGGTCAAAGAGCACATGCGCCTCGAGTACATCTAGTTGAAGGACATCGGAAATGGAGTGATCTTTATAGCGCACCTGCAAAGTTTCGCGATTGAATCGTTTGCCTTGACATGCCGGACACTGGATCCACACATCGGCTAAGAAGTCCATTTGTACGCGTAACGCACCGTTACCCTTGCATCGTTCGCAGCGTCCGCCCGGCACATTGAAGCTGAATCGCCCCGGCGGAAAGCCCCGCCGTCGTGCTTCAGGTAGTTTCGTGAAAAACTTACGGATTTCGTCGAAAAGCTTCACGTACGTAGCCGGATTGGAACGGGGAGTGCGGCCGATGGGTGACTGATTGATCGCGATGATTTTGTCTAAGGCTTCCCAGCCTTCGATCCGCTCGTATCGACCGGAATGGGCAACACCTCGGTTGAGCCGCTGATGCAGCGATTCGATGAGGATGTCTTGCACGAGCGAACTTTTTCCTGATCCAGAGACGCCCGTCACACAGATGAACTTACCCAATGGAAACTCGACGGTAATATTTTTCAAGTTATTCTGACTCGCTCCGACAATCCGCAAGTATTGCCCGTTACCATCGTGCCGCTGCGCGGGGATCGGGATGGATTGTCTGCCTGCTAGATATTGGCCCGTTAAACTCTCTGGTTGCTCGACGATCTGTGAGACGGGTCCTTGGGCCATGACGCGGCCACCGCGGCGACCGGCGCCGGGACCAAAATCGACTATCCAGTCAGCAGCCCGCATCGTTTCCTCGTCGTGTTCCACTACCACTACCGTATTACCCGCGTCGCGCAAACGGCGCAGGGCTTGAAGCAATTGTTGATTGTCTCTAGCGTGTAGCCCGATGGACGGTTCATCCAGCACGTAAAGACAACCGACCAATCCCGATCCGATTTGGCTGGCGATACGGATCCGCTGAGCTTCCCCGCCAGAAAGCGTGGGAGCAGGTCGATCCAAGGTGAGGTACCCGACTCCCACTTCCACGAGAAAGCCTAGGCGCGCTCGGACTTCGCGCAAAATATCCTCGGCGATCTGTTGCTGAATCGGATCCAACACTAAGTCCGACATGAATTGCCGCACCGTTTCGATTGCCAGGTGGCACAATTCGGGTAACGACCGTTCGGGCTGCACTTCGAATTTCGAATGAGCTGATCGCAAGCGCACCGAGCACGCATGGGGCAGCAGACGACTTCCGTTACAAACCGGGCAAACCTGGTCAACAATCCAATGCTCGTACTTAGCTTGGCTCTTGCGGCTCTTGAGGCGCCGATACTGGCGATTGAGTTCAGCCACCACTCCTAGAACCTCACCGCGCTGACCCGGAGTAAGATAGGGGAACGCTTGACTGCCGAAAAGGAACTGACGTTTTTGAATCTCGGGCCAGTCTTTCCACGGACGATTCCAGACAGTTATCGGGCAGCTATTGCCCCACAGTGCGGGAACCAACATGATGCAGGAGTGCACGTACCGGCGGAGCCACATCGAAGAGACTAAGTCGGTCAGCGTCCACAACCGCGCTACTGGCAAGGAATCTTGTGCAAAAATGCGATTAAAATCCCAGGTCTTGACGGTGCCAAGACCTGTACAAAACAGGCACATGGATCCGATGTGATTGAAGCTAAAGGATTGCGGTGTAAGCGTCGGAAAGCTAATGTTGCAAGCCGGACAATGGTTGGCCTGTGAAAAGAAGTGCGACTCGTCCTGATGCGCGTTCGGCTGCCGTACCAGCACGGTCAATAGGCCTTCGCCGAGTGCTAGAGCGGAGCGCACCGATTCGGCCAACCGAGTCTTGTGTTCCGGCGAAGCAACCAACTGATCCACCACTATTTCCATCGTATGACGATCGGTTGGATTAAGTTGAGCGACTTCGGATAAAGCACATAATTGACCGTCGATTCGTGCTTGGACCCAGCCCTGTCGTCGTAATTGGAGAATTTTATTCGAAAAGTCACCCTTCCGATTGCACACTACGGGCGCCAGGATTGTCAGTTGACTGCCGCGCGGTACTTCACTCAACTGCTGGATGATGGCTTCCACCGAGAGTGTACCGATGGGACGTTCACACAGCGGGCAATAGCACCGTGCGGCCCGCGCAAAAAGTAGGCGTAAAAAGTCATAGATCTCTGTCAGTGTCCCGACGGTTGAACGCGGATTGGAACTGGATGTTTTTTGCGAAATGGCAATTGGTGGACTGATACCTTCGACCAGGTCGACGTTCGGCCGAGGCATTTGGCCAACAAAATGCCGTGCGGTAGTCGACAGGCTCTGCAAGTACCTCCGTTCCCCCTCGGCATATAGCGTGTCGAACACGAAGGAACTTTTCCCAGAACCACTGATGCCAGTTAGGCAGATAAGGGTATTTCGTGGGAGTGAGACGTTGACCGATTGAAGGTTGTGCTCTCGTGCTCCCTTAACAACTATCCATTGCTCGGACATCCATATCTCCTGATCCTGTAATGCACCGTCCTGGTGTGCTATTTCCGGGCTTCAAGCCTCAGTCTATACACCTTTCCAGGAAACAGCAGTGTACCAATGATTGCGGGTATTGGCCAAGCGCGCTTTACAATACCAATCGCTTCCTAGCCACTGTCCTTCAAGTTGTGCTAGCGGCAGGTGTTGTTCCAGACTGGCGGCCCCCAAGCCAGCGATCGGGCTAGGAGCATTGCGGCCACCTAGGAGCTTGGGCGCCAAAAACAGATGGACTTCATCCAAGCAGCGGGCATCTACGAATGTGCCCAGAAGCTCCGCTCCGCCTTCGACCAGTAAATTGGTAATTCCCTGTTGGGCTGCCTGCGCCAGCCATTCTACCAGGCGTTCCTGATATGCCGTGGGCCCCTGCCAGACGGTGCAGCCGACCTGCCGCAAGCGTTCAACCGCATCGGGCGGTGCACGATGGGAGGCGACGACCTGGACAGGCGCCTCTGCGATGGTCCGAATTAATTGGCTATGGATCGATAAGCGAGCATGCGAGTCAAAGACGACTCGTGCCGCGATCCGCGGCCCCGGGGGCCGCGCCAACAACAACGGATCATCCCGCTCGACCGTCACACGCCCCACGGCAATGGCATCCACACGCCCGCGCAGTTGTTGGACGACTTGGCGAGAAGCTTCTGATGAGATCCAGCGGCTTTGCCCGGTGTGCGTCGCAATTTTACCGTCCCAGGTCATCGCGTACTTGGCAATGACCCACGGACGTCTATTCAAAAGTCGGGTTAAATAGGGAGCCAGTAGCTCAACGGCTTCCTCCTGGCAAAGCCCGACTTCTACTCGCAGCCCTGCTCGTTCTAATGCCCGAAAACCACTCCCCTGTACTGCGGGAAATGGATCGGCACAGGCCGCCACCACGCGACGAATACCTGCTCGGATAATGGCGTCAGTGCAAGGAGGTGTTTTGCCGTAGTGGCAACACGGTTCAAGCGTCACATAGAGCGTGGCGTTGTTAGCAGCGTCCCCAGCTTGTTCGAGAGCGACCGACTCGGCATGTGCACCCCCGAAACGTTGATGGTATCCTTCGCCGACAATCCTATCGGGATGCGCGACAACGCAACCCACCATAGGATTCGGTTCGACATAACCTTCACCATGGCGAGCCAATTCTAAGGCCCGTCGCATGCACTGTACGTCCCAGACGCTCCATGTAACGCCCATCTCGGACCGGCTTACGGATCACCCGGCAACCACAACTTGCGTTCCGTGCTTGGTAGATCATTGGTCTGACCGACGGAAGCCAATAGTGCGGTGGACGCTGCACCGATGGGAAACCGGATCGGACGCCACTCGTTCATGACATTGTCCACAATTTCGATCAACTGCTGTTCGACAGGCAACAACGTTTGTTGCAATATTTGGCTCCTGCCCTCTTCATAGATAGCCACTGCCCTCTCGGGATTCTTGTGACGCAAGGCCAGTATAAGAGAGGCCCAAACGACAGCGCGAATTGAGGCCATGTCTCTGGTTAGCTGATAGAGTTTCTCCAGTAACGGCACTCGCTCAGCTGCGTCAATGCTGAGCTGGGTGGCACGGTACGTGCCTATAATCCATAAATTGCGTACCGCCGCCTTGGCGGCATCCGATAACTCGATTGATGGCGGGTCTGCAATAATAACATCGGCAAGCAACAACCATAACCGCAAGATGCAAGTCTCGAGCCCAACATTAGAGAGCAAATGAGCGATACTTACTTGGTCCCAGAACGATAGGTTCGAATAATCGTACCGCACAAGCTCAAAGATGCTGACTTGCTCCCAATTCCGACTCGTATTCGGCTCGCTAGGCGAAGGTACTATTATGCGACAAAGACCAAACCGATCCCACAGGTCGGATAGGTCGATACCTGCGCGTATGACGAACGGTTGGAATTCCAACTGTTGAAGGGCGGCTGTCATGGCCACGGGATCGGTGCTGCCGACCTCGCGCGGCGTTTGACCGTTCAAGAGAGGGTGAGGCAAATTCATCCAGGTTTCTTCAATTTCGAAACGCAGCCTCTGCCCGGTTGCCTCCGCCATATCCCATGACGACATGGATTTGGGAGATATCCGGGGACGCAACCATGCATCGAGGAAACCATTGCAGCGCGTTTCGCCCGTTGTTTGCCACGGGCTAACAACCCAGGGGGCCACGGTGGACTTAACAAAATCTTCTATTTCCTGGCCAAACACCTGCCCGCGCAGCATCGCCGGCCGATCTATCTGCTTGCCAAACAACAACAAGACACCACGAATAGAAGGCCAGGATGCTGGGTCGGATTGCTCCTCGTCAGAAGTCGCACGCGGCCGGTCTAGCACCAGGGAAACCAGTTTAGGGGGAGGCTCGTCGTTATTCCACTCGACTAATTCATCCTTGAAAAACCTCCGGTCCGACAACAAAAACGTCATGAGTCCGTCCGGATCGGAAACTTCGACTTGAAGGTTCCGCACCAGATATCCAACCGGTAGCGGGTCAAGGTACTCAGCCAAAATCAAGCTGCTTACAGCCCAACCCGGATCGGCATGCGGCATGCGGGCAAATCGACGTAATGCCTTAGCTCCCTCCTTTTCCCGGCCCAAAGCGGTTAGAACAATTCCAGAGCCATAAACCCACCACGGATCGTCAGGGTTCTCTTCCAATAAGCGGTCAAGGATTTGCCGTGCATCCAGCATCGCAAAACAGTCTAAAGCAAGTGCTAAGGTTGTCTGATCGCGATCTAAGGCGCGCTGGCGCAGATTCTCCCGATGCCGATCGCGAAATGCCACGAGAGGCTCTATCTGTAGCACAAGCTGATCAAATGTTTCGGCACGTAACCACTTAGCTACAGCTTGGTTATGGTCGATCATTCCTAAGATTACGGGAGCTTGTCGTTTGCAAGCTCTTGCCAATTCGTAAACGAGCCACCGCGGATCCATCCACAGATGAAGCTCAGCACAGGCGTTTTCACGCTTGATCTGAAAACACTTCTGCTGCCTGAGATAATAGGACTCGATCGCCGCATCCAAGTTGCCCTCGAGCGCATGCAGCATACAACGTCCCAAGTGTATCATCGGGTGGTCTGAATCCACTTCCTCCAACTCACGCACGGCTGTCGAACATTCGTCATAGTTATCCGTAAGCAGGTATAACAACACTCGGAAAGCTCGCAGGCAGCGTTGCTGCGGATAGCGGTTTAACAATTTGCGTAACAACTCCTGAGCCACCACATAGTTGTTCTCCTCGATTTGCTCCGCCAAACGCTGTACATCCGCATGTAATTCCCGAGGGCAACAAAATTTCCACTTTCGTACGGACCCACACAAACACGGCTCATAACTGTCGACTTGCATTTATAACTCATCCTTACCGTCGAAAGATTTTCATCCGTCCCCGATTCGACCTGGCGCTAGTAGAAGGACTCCCCACTTGGGAAGCTACCTGCTGTCCTACGAGCCCTGGCGGTTGACGATCATCATATCGCAAATGGGTGCCCTTGACGAGACCAACGGCACGCGCATCAAGTGACCACACAAACAAAACAACGCGTGGAACAACATTACGTCACAGAAAAAAGTAGCCCCAAGCGCCTTGCGGATCTTCGCAACGTCATGTAAGGAACGTCTGATCAACTGGCGGTAAACGAGCGTATTGGCTCGATGGATA
>CAYRMD010000124.1:0-11445 GCA_964425225.1 uncultured Pirellulaceae bacterium
TAAAAACTCCATAAGACCCATGCTGTATACCCGGCGATTATAGCTTCCCACAACTGGGGGTCGCAACGATTTTCTGTCCCAGAAGAAGTTAAGGAACCCCCGATCAACTGGCTGTAAAGCGATATATTGGCTTCGTGGATAACGTCATTTGCTTCTGACATGAGAATAGAGTGTTCGCTATCGTTTCCGAATTGGTGTTGGTATATTATCATCAGTGTATTTGAGCGCAGTATCAGCGCAGCTAGGACAAAGAAAGTGCTGCACTCGGACCCCAGCGTCTGAATACATGCAAATCTTCGTAAATCTTCGTGCTTGCGGCAACACAAAACGCATACATTTAGACTCTTGTAGATTCCGCGGCAGCGCACCTTACGCCAACCATACTGGTGCTTAATGATGCCAAACGCGTGTTGGATCCGGCAGCCAAGTCGTGCTTTCCACATGATTCTTGCGCCCTGTCGCCTCACTGGGCACCCCTTTGGCTTCACGGCGTTCTTCTAGGAAACAACGAGCCTGTGGGACTTGTGAACGAATCGCTGGCTATTGCTCTACATACGCATGATCCGCGTAGACACGGTTCTTACCGCCATGCACGAACACGCTCAGCACTTGACTGTCACAGACGCTGGGCGATGTTCTTTCCGCCGCGTGAATCACCTACGCCCGACTGTCAGCGCCTGGATGCAGCTTGGTGCCAAAGTGCCACTGCGTTCGTGCTAGCCATGTCCGGATCCCGGTTGTGACTAACGTTTTCCGTTGAACTCGGAGACTGAATAATCCTTGACTTGACAATCCTCCCAGTTGCGATCCGAATGCCAAGTTTCTGCGAATGCTTCTTTACAACCTCCAACAGCTTCGGCCCCGGTCTGTGACTCTCGATCAAATAGCCATACCGCAATGTCGTCGTCTCATCGGGTGACCCCTGTTTGCCTGAATCCAGATCCAAAAAACGGCTGCACCGAATACCAGTCACATATAAGTGACTCGGTGACGGGGTCTGACAGCGAAAACGATATCTATAGGCAATATACCTCGATCATCCACGGCAAAAGAGGTACGGGTTGTCCAGGACCGACTTCCTTCGGATAACATAGTTCGATCAATGCCTTTAGATTTGACCAGGGCATCGCACGATCCATATGCGGCAAAAACTGCTCCTTGGGAGTGACATGACAGTTGATATCAGAATCCCCAGCGAACCGAACGTGCGTTGTGCCCAATTAGCCATCCTCGTACCCTCCTTGAGACCGCGCTGACGGTGCTCCCTTCCACCACGAATCCGCAATTGATATTTGCGGACTTCCCAGCAGATTCCGGTACAATACGTGCGAATTATGCAGAGGTTCTTTAAGTATGTCGTGTGGCTCGTAATTTTCTTTGAGGCGTTGCGCCTAATCATTGTCGATGCTGTAGGCTTTCGGAGTGGCAGCAGTCCAGATGAGGTGCCCGGCGATTCGTGATCTTGTGGAAGGCTTTGGACGTTGTCGAGGTGCCCGTGCTACACCCCGTTGCAGAATCAGCAGCGGTGAGCTTACGATGAGCGCCAGGGGAAAAACGACATTGTAGTGGTGTGAACAAATTGTTGCGCCCGGTAGAGGCGCTTCGCTGCTGGACATCAGGAAAGAGTCCCCTCGTGTTTTATCGCTGGGGTCAGTGGATCACGCGCCGTTGGTGGTGGATTGTAGTTTGTTGGTTGGTGGCTTGGGCTGTGCTGGCTCGAGTTGCCCCACCGTGGGAATCTGTTACGTATGACGGGGATCTCGCTTATTTGCCGAGAGACCGAGCCAGTGTGGTGGGAGAGCGTCTCTTAGCGCAGGCGTTTCCGCACGATTTGGCAGCTAGCCAAGTAGTGATCGTCATTGCTCGTGAAGATGGCCCGCAACGAGAACACGATATATATGCTGCCTACGATGTAGCGCGACGTTTGAAATGGATGCATGCCGAAACCGCTCTTGCTCGACTCTATCGTTTAGAACAACTGCAAAGCCAGGCGACAGGTGATGTAACGGGCACGATCCAGCAGCGGCTCGAATTGGCGCGGCAAGAGGCGCTGGATGCATTCGATGACGCTTCGTATTTTGACGAAGCGTTGTACCAATATCAGCAATCCAATCGCCAACAGGTGGTCACCGTGTCCGGCGCAGTAGACGAACCAGAGATGGCACGGTTGTATTGGTTGCGCGCCGAATTGTTCGAACACCTTGGTCGACACAACGAGGCTGAGCGCGAAAAACGTCGCGCGTTGGCCATAGACTCGCGGTGTAGGGAGCGCTGGGGCGACGACAAGCTTGCCTTGACAGAATGGCCGATTCTGGACGTGTGGACCTGGCGCGACCCGGTGTTCGGTCGCAAGCTTATCAGTCAGGATAAACAGGCCCGGCTGATAGTAGTACAACTGTCTAATGAATTCATGGCATTACGTAATCAGCCGCTGCTTGAGGCCATCTCCGAACAGCTTCGGTTGGTGCGCCGCCAATGGCTGGCTGACCAACAACACTTGATTATTCAGTGGACCGGCTCGGCTGCCATCGGCGGCGACATGTTACAGCTTGCACGTCGCAGTATCGAGCACACGGAGTGGTACACGGTTGCTTTGATCGTGTTGTTTCTAGCCTTGGTCTATCGAGCTCCTTTGTTGGTCGCGATTCCGCTAACGTCCATTGCGCTTTCGGTGGCTGTTGCTACCTACGTCGTGGCCCTCTTTGCCGTACCGGCAGAGCAGCCATGGGAAGAGCTGCGAGTGGGACTGCGACTTTTTACTACCACGCGCGTGTTTATCATCGTGATCCTTTTCGGCAGTGGGACCGATTACTGCTTATTCTTGATTTCTCGGTATCGAGAAGAATTGTCCCGCGGCTTGAAGCCGGACCAAGCGGTAGCTGCCACGCTGGATGGGGTCGGCACAGCGCTGCTAGCTAGTGCCCTAACAACCATCGTAGGACTTGCCATGATGGGGTTCGCAGAGTTTGGTAAATTTCGTTACAGTGGCCCGGTCATTGCCCTGTGCTTGCTGGTTACGCTTCTCGTCTGCTTGTCACTTACTCCTGCACTGTTGTATGGCCTGGCGTGGTTTACGGCCCGCCCGCTGCCGGCACTGGCTGATCATTCACGCAAGCCGATTCTGGAAGAACTGTGGGACAGAATCGGTACGGCAATCACCCGCTATCCGGGTACGTTATTATTGTGCGGTTTTGTTCCGGCCTTACCGATCGCCGCATACGGCTGGTACAGCACGGACCGAGTCAGTTATGACTTGTTAGCCGGTTTGCCCGAAGCCCAGCCGAGCCGTGTAGGAACGGCGGCATTGCAACGCCATTTCCCGGTCGGAGAGACTGGTCCCCTGACGCTGGTCGTCCATCAGCCGGGGACCAACTTCCATGATGTAGCCGGACGAAAAGCTATTTATCAACTGGTTGAGCAGCTCTACCAGGTGCCGGGTGTTGAGCAGGTAAGAAGCCTTGTGGATCCGTTGGGTGAATATCCGCCGGGAACGGCTATCGGCCTTACGGACGCCCAAGCATGGCGGCTCTGGCTATCCCGCCCTCATCCGAAAACCGAAGCCCGCTATGTGTCTCAAACTCCCGCATATCCCCACGACGTGACTCGACTGGATATCATTTTGAAGTTCGATCCGTTCTCGATGCAGGCGCTTCAGGCTGTCGAAACCGTCCGGAAACAATGCCAAAGTTTCTTCAGCGATCCGCACTTGGGTTGGTACGGAGCTACTTTGGCCTTTGCCGGCCCTACGGCGGCTATGGCAGATTTGCAGCAGGTGACGCTCGAAGATCGACGGCGCATCGAGCTACTGGTTGTGACGGCTGTTTACCTGGTGTTATGCGTGTTATTGCGACGACCTCTTCTCAGTGTGTATTTGATCGGCTCGGTGCTTTTCAGTTACTTGGTAACGATCGGGATTACGCACGCAGCTTTCGGCTGGTGGTACGGTCCGGGCTACGACGGATTGGACTGGAAAGTGCCACTGTTTTTGTTTGTCATCTTGGTAGCGATCGGCCAAGATTATAATGTCTATCTGGTGACACGCATCTTCGAGGAACAACGCTGCCGCGGTCCATTTGCGGGACTGCGCTGGGCGGTGCGCCGCACAGGAGGAATCATTACCAGTTGTGGGCTAATCATGGCGGCGACCTTCTTTGCCATGACCACTCCGGCATGGGCTCCGGATCTGAAGTGGTGGACGCGCACCGAGGCGATGGAACCCATTCACGGCGGATTTCGTGGTCTGACGGAGTTAGGCGTAGCGCTCACATTAGGGATTCTGCTGGACACGTTTTGGGTACGGACGGTGTTGGTTCCCAGTTTTGTGGCGGCTCAGCTACGGTGGCAGGCTACTAGGTTCAGTGCTAAGTTCCCAAAATCCGTCGCTGCTGAATAAGGCGTCACAAATGCCTAGCCATTAGGCACCTGCGCGGCGTGGGGGATAGATATTGTGTCTGGATGTATCGTAGTATCTCCTTGCTGCAGAACAACTTGCTGCCATAGTCTGTTTAATGGGCGATATTGGCGCGATGATTGCGAACGAGCGAGCTATCCGCGAGTGTTTAACCGATGTCCATACGGACGCGTTGGTGGTACGTTTTGAGTGCGGCGTAGACGGCGCTGAGTCTTTAGGCGGTGTGGTCCGAAAAGGCGTCTCGACAAGTTTGTCCGACGTGGCATGATGGTTAAACAAGCAGCGGTGTTCGGAGCGTTCTACGGGTCGGCGTTGCCCAGGCAAGTTTTCGACCGCTAGAGCGCGTAGGCTGTTGGTGGGCGTAATGCCCGTAGGGATCCTTCTGGTTCGCTTTAGGGAAGGGAGCTAACGTGACTCCGAAAGAAGTTTTAGCGTTGTGCCGTGAAAAGGATGTCAAGGCGGTGGATCTTCGTTTCATGGATTTTCCCGGGCTATGGCAGCATTTTACCATCCCGGTATCGGCCTTGACCGAAGATGTGTTTGATGAGGGTTTGGGATTTGACGGTTCGAGTATTCGCGGTTGGCAGGCGATCAACGAAAGCGACATGTTGGTCGTTCCGCAGCCGGAAACCGCGTTTCTGGATCCGTTCACGGCGATCCCGACGCTGGTCATGATCTGCAACATTCAGGATCCGATCACGCGTGAGGATTACTCGCGGGATCCGCGTAACGTGGCGCGGAAAGCGGTCAATTACTTGCGCAGCACTGGCGTGGCGGATACGGCCTATTTCGGTCCGGAAGCGGAATTCTTTGTTTTCGACGACGTGCGGTTCGATCAACGCTCGCACGAAGGCTACTATCACATCGATAGCATTGAGGGCGAGTGGAACCGCGGGCGCGACGAAAAGCCTAATTTAGGCTATAAGATCCGTCACAAGGAAGGTTATTTCCCGGTGCCGCCGATGGATCACTTGATGGACTTGCGTAACGAGATGATGACCACAATGATCGCCTGTGGTATCGAAATCGAGGCGCAGCATCATGAGGTGGCGACAGCCGGTCAGTGCGAAATTGACATGAAGTTCCGTGATTTGGTCACGATGGCCGACCATCTCCTGATTTACAAGTATGTGGTTAAGAACGTAGCGCGTCGTCACAATAAGACCGTCACGTTTATGCCTAAGCCGTTATTTGGCGATAACGGTTCGGGTATGCATACGCACTTTTCGCTGTGGAAAGATGGCCAGCCGCTATTTGCTGGTCCGGGCTACGCGAACTTAAGTGACGTGGCACTGCATGCGATCGGCGGTTTGTTGAAACACGCGCCGTCCTTGCTAGCGTTTACCAATCCGACGACCAATAGCTACAAGCGGCTGGTGCCCGGATATGAAGCTCCGGTCAATTTGGCCTATTCGCAGCGTAATCGATCGGCAGCGGTTCGTATCCCGATGTATAGTCCGAGTCCAAAGTCAAAGCGCATCGAGTTCCGCTGTCCGGACGGTAGTTGCAACCCGTACTTGGCCTTTGCCGCAATGCTAATGGCAGCGCTGGATGGCATACAGAACAAGATAGATCCGGGTTCCCCGCTCGATAAGGATATCTACGATTTGCCACCGGAAGAGCTAGCAAAGGTGCCGAAGACCCCGGGCAGCTTAGAGGATGCTCTGAACGCGCTGGAACAAGATCACGAGTATTTGCTGCGGGGTGATGTGTTTACCCCCGACGTGATCGAAACCTGGATCCGATACAAGCGTAAGACCGAAGTGGACGGTGTGCGATTGCGCCCGCATCCGTACGAGTTTTGCTTGTATTTCGACTGTTAGAGCCCTCCCAGGAGCTGTGGCTATCGGGTTAGCGCACCAGGGCACCGTCGAGGGCCTGCGTGCTTCAGGATGCTTGCTTGAGACTTTTGGACCGGACTGGTACCTTGAGTGCCAGTCCGGTTTTTTTCTTCAGTATCGGTCCGGGTGTCGCTAGTAGCGAGCGAGGTGTTGCTTTACATGCCAAGCTCGGAAGTTACCAGCCAAAAAACAATGGGGACAGACACGGCGGCTTGTGCCCTTTAATGCGACGGAGGCGTTGCTCATGACGATTGACAAGCGGTTGCTCTCTCGGTTGGCGGAATTCGATACTCCGACGATTTGTAACGTCATCGAGTTGTTTGATGTGCGACCGCGCGACCAGGGTTTTATGGATAGGCGCATCCAGGCGTGCTTTCCTGAATTGCCGCCTATCGTTGGCTGGGCAGCTCCGGCCGCATTTCGTTCCGCCATGCCGCCCGAAAAAGGGGATGCCTACGCAAGTCTCGAGAAGCAACTGGAACAGTTGGCTCAACTTCCAGGTCCGGCCATTGTGGTCATTCAGGATTTAGACGATCCGCCGGTGGCAGCCGTGTTCGGCGAAGTCATGTGCGCTACGTACCAGGCCTTTGGGGCTCGAGGCTTGGTGACGAACGGGGCGGGGCGCGATTGGCAGCAAGTACGCGCTTTGCGATTCCCCGTCTTTACCGGTGGGGCCATCGCTTCGCACGGCTACTGTCACCTGCTGCACTTGGGAATGCCGGTGCGCATTGGAAGCTTAGTGGTGCGGCAAGGCGACTTATTGCATGCCGATGCCAATGGCGTGGCCAAGATTCCGCTGGAGATTGCCGAGCAAGTAGCCGATGTGGCGCCGGAGTTTGTTGCCGCCGAAGCGCTTGTGCTTGACTATGTCAAATCGCCGGGGCCAAAATCCGTTTCGGAGTTCACCGAGCGCAGGAGGGCGTTCCAGGATGCCGTCGAACGCATTGTACGCCGCATCCGCCCCCGCGGATGAGGTCTAGTGGGGACGATTCAATGATCATCGGTGTACCTCGCGAGATTAAGCGCGACGAGTATCGAGTTGCCCTGCTCCCCGTGGGAGTCGAGGAGCTCGTGCGGGCGGGGCACAAAGTGCTGATCGAAGCCGGTGCCGGTCTAGGCTCCGGTATCCCCGATCATGCATACTTGGAGCACGGCGCCGAACTGGTGGCTGCAGCCGCCGACATATATCGACGGGCGGAATTAATAGTAAAAGTCAAAGAACCTTTACCCCAGGAATACTCCCTGCTACAGCGCGGCCAGGCCATATTCACGTATTTTCATTTCGCAGCAGATCGAAATTTGACGGAGGCCATGTTACAAGCAGGCGTTACGTGCTTAGCTTACGAAACGCTCCGCGACGAGCATGGTCGGTTGCCGCTCTTAACGCCGATGAGCGAAGTCGCCGGACGCATGAGCATCCAGGAAGGTGCCAAGTATTTGGAAAAGCCGCAAATGGGCCGCGGGATTCTGCTGGGCGGCGTGCCCGGTGTGGCCCCTGCACATATTACGATCCTCGGTGGAGGCGTAGTCGGCGCCAACGCAGCACGGATCGCTGCTGGTTTCCACGCCGATGTAGCTATCCTCGATATCAATATGGACCGCTTGCGCTATTTGGCCGATGTCATGCCCCCAAATGTTAATGTGCTGTACAGCGACCGACATACGATCCGCGAAGAACTGAAGCTGGCTGACCTGGTGATCGGGGCCGTGCTCATCCCCGGTGCAAAAGCTCCCTCGCTCATCTCCCGCCAGGATCTGCGCCTCATGAAACCCGGAAGTGTCATCATTGATGTGGCAATCGACCAAGGCGGATGCGTCGAAACCAGTCGCCCTACCACGCATAGTGACCCCGTATACCTGGAAGAAGAAGTGGTTCATTATTGCGTAACGAACATGCCGGGCGCCGTAGGGCGGACCAGTACGTTCGCGCTGTGTAATGTGACCTTGCCGTGGATCATGAAAGTAGCGCAGTTTGGACCATTAGAAGCAGTCCGTCGCTTCCCGCCTCTCGCGACGGCTATCAATATTTATGACGGTCGTGTCACAAATCAGGCCGTCGCGGAAACATTTGGATTCGAGTGCGCTCCGTTACCTAAGCCTTTATGAACAACAGCTCACAACCCTCGCCGAAGCCGAGCGAGCCTTTGGAAACGCCCACGGTCGATCGGCCACAGAGTACCCGCGAGTACATTCCATCCCCAGTACAAGCCGTGCGATGGGTTGGCGATGTCGACGGTTATCTGGTGCTTCTGGATCAAACGCGCTTGCCGTTGGAAAAACGCGAGATCCAATGCCGCTCCGTGGAACACGTATGGGACGCCATTCGTCGGTTGTGCGTGCGAGGAGCACCGGCAATTGGCTTGTCAGCGGCCTACGGAGTGTGCTTGGGACTCCAACAGATAACGAGCCGTTCGCCAGATGAATTCTTGGCCCACGTGGATCGGTTCGTTGATTATCTTTCCACAAGTCGGCCGACCGCAGTAAATCTGTTTTGGGCGTTGGCTCGCATGAAACGCGTTGCCCATGCGCTTCGGGATGTAAACGACACGCGGCAACTTCGCGAACGGTTGCTAGCCGAGGCTCACGCGATTTATGAAGAGGATCGCTCCATGTGTCGTGCCATTGGCCGCCACGGAGCGCCGCTGGTTCGCTCGTTCCAGGCCGTACTAACCCATTGCAACACCGGAAGCCTTGCAACGGCCGAATATGGTACTGCATTATCCGTGATCTATACTGCGCACGACCAGGGACACACACTCCACGTATACGTCGATGAGACACGGCCATTGTGGCAAGGTGCACGCCTGACTGCCTGGGAGCTTGCGCAACGAGGGATTCCCACAACGGTTATCTGTGACTCGATGGCAGGTTGGCTCATGCACACTGGCCGAGTCCAGGCTGTGCTTGTCGGGGCCGACCGCATCGCGGCCAACGGCGACACGGCAAATAAAATCGGTACGTACAGCCTGGCCGTGCTTGCCCGTGCCCACCAGTTGCCCTTCTATGTGGCGGCCCCCCGCTCCACATTCGATTTAACTCTTACCACCGGAGAAAAGATTCCTATTGAAGAGCGCGCGCCGGACGAGATTGTCGCGCCGTTTGGATGCCGCATCGCTCCGGACGATATTGACGTTTATAATCCTGCCTTCGATGTTACTCCGGCCGAGCTTATTACGGCTATTATCACCGAACGGGGCATCATACAGCCAGTAAATGCGGATCAGATTAAGCGTCTATTGCAAAATACCAACCAATAATCAGAACGTAAAATGGGTCGATGGCTCGCCGCGCTCCGGATACGCTCACCTGCCCTCAAGCCGCATGCGAGCAAAAAAGCATTGTTCCGGATCGCCGGATGGTTAAACTATTAGACATGCGTCGATGGGTGCGAGAGCGTTTCGCCACAGGGAGCTACCGCGATGCAAGCCGCGTGGGCGCATCCGGCAATCAGTAGGCGCACAGCGCTGCAAGCCGGAGCCATTGGCGTGTTGGGCCTTGGGATGAATCACCTGGCGGCGCTTCGTGAAGCAGCCGGCGAGTCAGGGGGTGCGTTCGGAAAGGCTCGTGCTTGTATTTTTATTTTCTTGTCCGGGGGACTCTCGCAACTGGATAGTTTCGATTTGAAGCCCGAAGCCCCCGATGATGTGCGGGGCGAGTTCATACCGATTGCCACGCGTACTCCGGGACTGATGATATGCGAGCATCTTCCGCGATTAGCTGCCCTCAGTGATCGCTGGGCGTTGGTGCGGTCCTTGACACATAGCTCGAATGAACATTCGGCCGGCCACATGATCATGCTTACCGGGCGGTCGGTGCTGCCGCCGGGTTTTCGTCCTGACGCGCCGCAGCCTAGCGATTGGCCGAGTATTGCCGCTGTAGTCGGTGCTGTAAGCAGGCCGAGGAATAACTTGCCTCCAGCAGCAGTACTTCCGGAAAAACTGGTGCATTATTCGGGAAGAGTGATTCCGGGACAATTTGCTGGGCAATTGGGAAGTCAGCGTGAACCGTGGTTCATCGAGGCATCGCCATTTCATCCGACCCGCTACGGAGCATATCCCGAATTCAGTTTCGATCATCAAGAGCGCGAGACTCACGAAACTAGAATCTTCCAAGCACCCCAGTTGCAATTGCCGCAGGGCATATCGTTTCACCGATTGCAAGAGCGCTTGACTCTACAGAATACCTTTACCCAGCAGTCGCGGCAGTTAGAGCAATTTGCCGAAGTCGAGCAATTAGATCGGTATCGCCAAGCCGCGATCGGGTTGTTGACGGATCCTCGAGTCCGCCGGGCGCTGGATGTTACGAACGCCCCGGAACACGTGCAAGAGCGATACGGTAAGAACGCATTTGGTTGGTCGTTGTTAATGGCGCGGAATTTGATTGCAGAAGGCGTCACGCTCGTTCAAGTCAACCTGGGCAATGATGAAACGTGGGATACGCATGGCAATGCTTTCCCGCACCTGAAAGACAAGCTTTTTCCCCCAACCGACCAAGCGGTTTCGGCACTGCTGGAAGATTTGGCTTCCAGTGGTCTGTTAGAAGAGACCTTGATTGTCATGGCGAGCGAGTTTGGTGGTACACCGAAAATTAGCCTTTTACCGAGGTACTATAAACTGCCGGGACGCGACCATTGGGGAGCCGTTCAGTCGGTGTGGTTAGCCGGTGGACCAATCCCTGGCGGTGCAGTAATTGGGGCGTCGGATCGTATCGGTGCTTATCCGGCTGACGATCCTAAGACGCCCGAGCAGCTAGCGGCTACAATCTATCACGCTTTAGGCATCCCTCGAGACTGGGCATGGCACGATCAACAACAACGGCCGCACGCGATATATCATGCCGATCCAATCTTTGTATAAGGATCCGGCGGACGTATGTGGCTTTAGCTTCCTAGAGATCCTGTGAGCGTCTGGTGAGGGGCTAACTTCTCGCTGACACGCTGCGTTTGCAGCGACCACGTTCGTAGTCACGACGTTCGTAGTGACCACATTCATGCGGTCCTTTTGTATGTCTTACCCCTTCAGACCGGATGAATTGGTGTGTGCGTCTTGGTTGTAGGGGGAATTTTGCTGGACAAGGCTGGCCAGGGCCAAGGGTTGCCTATTTTCCGCGGCAGGAATCGAAACGATGTAATTCTATTTAAATTTAAGGAACCTCTGCATAATTCGCCCGTATTGTACGGAACCTTTTAACAAG
>CAYRMD010000125.1:0-11254 GCA_964425225.1 uncultured Pirellulaceae bacterium
TATCCATCGAGCCAATACGCTCGTTTACCGCCAGTTGATCAGACGTTCCTTAAAATTAAAATTTGACAAGACAACCCTCACGCCACGCAAGTTCTGAAGTCGTGGTGTAGCATTGCCCGGTGATTCAGAAAAGGCTTGAGCGACGACCTCGTACTGTTGGTCGCGAGTGGTTCTCTTTGGTCGGCCTTATGAGCAACTCGATGGGTGTGAAATCACAGAATCAAATACGGCTGCAGCCTCAGCACAAGCCCTGCGCTACGATACTAGCAAAGGTTCCGCTTTAACCATCAGAATTTTGTATATCAACATGCACCATAGGAGTGGTATTTAGGTGGCGCTTTTGGAGCGCCGTGGTTAATGAAAACGCGAACCAGCTTGACCCGTGCTCCAACGAAGTTTACCGTAATTAATATGGATTGGGGGTATTGCTAGCATGAGGGAGAGTGAGTCTACACTATCCGGGTTGAGGGATCTTAATGAGTATTGGCGAAGGATCGCGCACCGATTATGCCACGATGCGGGGGCGCAACTATCCGACGATGCGCCAATTTACCGTGTTTTTGGAAAACCGCGTCGGGCAACTCTTAGAAGTCATTCGGCGTTTTGACGGAACGAAAGTGCGCATCGTAGCTCTTTCGATCAATGAGGCGACCGAGTGTGCCTTTGTGCGCTTTTTGCTCAGCCACCCGGAACAGGGCCGGGAGATTCTCGAGAGGGCTGGCTTGACTTTAATCGAGTCGGATCTTATCGGCGTAGAATTGCCGCCCGTGGACCAGCCATTGTCGATGATCTGTACGGCGCTCTTACAAGCCGAAATCAATATCGTGCAGGCCTATCCGCTTCTGATTCGACCGCACGGGCGACCGGCTGTTGCATTGATGGTGGACAATACGGATCTGGCGTTAGAAACGTTATCGAACCGCGGGTTCACTCTGCTATCTGAGGCAGATTTGCGGGAAATAGAGTAAACGTGTAAAACTCATCGCACGAAGCTAGCGAGTCTCGTTTTTCGCGAACCGATGCTTTCGTGGTCGAGACGCAGGATGATTTATCGGAGTGGCGCCCAGGCGCTGAGGCGTTAGGGAAACAGCCAGACGGTTTGCATGGCATAATTGGAAACACCAATGTGGAAGCAGGAGTGCCTGCTATTGGGGCAGTCCAGGTTGTTGTTGCTGTCGAAATTTCCGCCATTGGTCCAAAGCGGCTTGTCGCTCTTGGGTACTAGAAAAGCCCAGCGTTGAGGGATGGAAACCCAATTGCGGATCTTCTTGCAGACGACTGCCAAAACCGTGTTTACGAGGGTCTTCACCGTGCAGCCTCCATAGCACGGCCAAGGCGACGTCGCGTAATTGCGTTTCAAACATCTGCTGGTTGACAGCCTGAGCGGGAATACAGGGCGTCGGATCATCTAAGAATTTTTCAAGGATCGCGGTGTGACTCCGGTCCCCAAAACGACCAACAGCCAGGAGGGCGAACTGGCGTAGATAAACCACCGTTGCTTGCGCGTCCTGTTCTAAGATTTTCAAGGCAGGCTGGAGGCCTTCGGGCATGTCATAGCGCAGGGCCAAACGGATGGCTGTGTAAGCCGGCCAACCGTCGGAATGCTCGATTACTTTTCCCAACAGTATACGGATCAAAGCCCGGAACGGTCCTTCGGACAATGCCTGCTCAAAGTAGCCTTGGAAACAGTGATTCAGTACGTAGTTAGCCGCTGCATCGGAGACTTTCAATTCCGGTTGCATCAGGATAAACAGAAAAGCGTTGATCGAGCTAAGCGGCGGCCCCTGTCCGGCCAGGTTTGTCGCTTGTTGCTGAAGTTCCCACACGCGACTTTCCAAGTGCTCGACGGTCTCCGAAGGGCCCTTTTCGACAGCTTCAAACAGCGCGGGTTCGCCGCGCAACATCTCCACATAGAACTGTCGCGCTGCTGGTGAGGTACCAAACTCAGCGCGAAACAACGGCCAGCCAGGGAGACCATAATCCTGCTCACCGTTCGGGTCAGCCATAAAAAGCGCCAGCCGATGTTCAAAATCGTTGCGTTGAATGAGCAGCAAAACCCGCTGACAGCGGTAGCGGATTTCTCTGTCCGGATGGCGAGCACCCAAACTAACTGCCGGGACCGCTTTGGCTCCTAACTGTACCAAAGCCGTCATCGCCCGTTCACGGACCGCGAAGTCCTCATGCCCCAGTTGCTGAACCAACACCGATGGATCGTCAAGCGGTGGAGCTGCAAAGACAATTCCTACGAGGGCAACCAGATTGCCGAGCACAAACGTGTGCAACAAACTTTGAAAAACAATCCTATCGCAGCCGGCCGACAACATGATGTTGGGTCACCTTTTTTTCGTCCTGAGTGGGTATGTCGAACACCGCCTTGTCATTATAGCTCGTGTGTACGCGGTGCGGCCATGCGGTTCTCAGCACGGTATAGGCGCTCGTGCAAATCGACACGCGGTCGACAAACTTTCGACGGCTAGCACGTCTGGCACGGGCCGGTTCGAATTCGGGTTTACGGGCAGCGTCAAGTCAATGGAAACCTCCATGGAATGAAACTTCCGTCGTTTCAGCGGGTAATGCCTCGACCGCGACCGCTTTGGGAGGTCGGTCTTCAAACCAGGTTGAGAAGTGCGCAAATCGGCCGAACAGAAGCGATTTCCAACCTCTAAGAATCAAACCCGAGTTGGGGCTTGCCGGACGGTAATCGTCGAGACGGTAGCACCGAGTGGGATAGCCTTGGACCACGGCACGGCGCGCCGTCCTCAGCCTCTCACAGTTCGTTGGTTGTGCCGCCTTCGGCTGGTTGGCGGTAGGCCGAAGCCGGTTGATGGTGCCACTCTCCGTCATAACACGTCGCTAATAAAGAGGTGTGGTTACCCGTGGACTGGGTGGAGGGAGTGCGTCCCTGGGGCGAACAGTTGCCAAATGGGTCGTATCGCGTTCAAACGAGGCTTACCGTTATGCGGTCGAAAAGCGGTGAATGCCGCTGGCGCCGAGCGACTTCTGGCCAATACGCTGGTCGGGTTATGGGCTGTGGCACAGGGAACGTCGGATGCCGAGGGCTTTATTGGGAGCCGAAGCTAGAGTATATAATTCTTGTTTGATAGGGATTTGCGGCCGCTTGCAGCCTTCATCTGCTAAAGTGCCACGGTCGGATGGCAAGACGCGAGAGTCCCACCGGCCGTTCCTCATGCAGGAAAAAGCGTCGAGCGCCGCGGAGCTGGCGAGCCAAGCGGCGTTTCTTGTTGCGCCGCCGGGCACGCTGGCATCGATCCAAGAACCGGGGAGCGCCCGAGGCTATGAGTAGTGCGAGGCCAGAAAACGATCGAAAGTCGTGGGGCTTTTCTACCTTGTCGGTTCATGCCGGCGAGGAGCGGCAAAAGCCGGCGCATGCCATTACGGATCCGATTTTGTGTGCGTCGACGTTTACTTTTGAAAACACCGACGCGGTGATCGAATTTGTGGAAAAGAAATTGCCGCGTGGTGAGTATGCGCGGTATGGAACGCCGGCCGAAGCTGCTGTGGAACGCAAGCTGGCAGCTCTGGAGGGTGGCCAAGAGGCAATTCTGTATTCTAGCGGCATGGCCGCTATTGTCGGTCTGCTTTTGGCCAAACTTAACGCGGGCGACGAAGTGGTCTTCTTTGACGAGTGTTACCATCGGAGTCGTGAGTTTTGCGTGCGGCATTTATCGCGTTTCGGTGTCGTAACGCGACAAGTGCCTGCCTGCGACTACGAAGCGATGGAGCGAGCCATCACACCGCGGACGCGGTTGCTTATCAGTGAATCGCCGACCAATCCGCATTTGAGCGTGGTGGACTTAGAGCGGTTCGCCGACTCAGGACGCCGCCATGGCGTCGAGACTCTGATCGACGCTACCCTTGCTACCCCGTACAACGTTCGCCCCCTGGAATACGGTATCGATTACGTACTGCATTCGGCTACCAAATATCTCGGGGGCCACAACGATTTGTTGGCGGGTGTGATCATCGGTTCGAGTGAAAAGTTGGCACCGGTACGCAATTTACGCGGGTTACTCGGATCGATTAGTGCTGCCCATACGGTTTACCTTTTAGAACGGGGGCTGAAAACTTTCGAACTGCGCATGCACCGGCACAACGAGAATGGTCAAGCCGTGGCGGAATTCCTCGCTCAACATCCCCGTATCGAGCGCGTCTACTATCCAGGCTTGGTTTGCCACCCGTATCACGACGTGGCCCGTCGTACCATGCGCGGTTTTGGGGGATTGGTGACGTTTCTGGTCAAAGACGCCGATTGGCGCGAAACGGCTCGGATCGTCGACCGCGTGCGCATTCCGCGAATCGCACCGAGTCTAGGCGGTGTTGAATCGTTGATCGAACAACCATTGGTTATGAGCTACTATGAATACTCGCCGGAAGACCGCCGGCGATTTGGCATCCCCGACAACATGATACGGTTGTCGTGCGGCATCGAGAATGCTCACGATTTGATTGCCGACCTGGAACAAGCTCTGCGTTAAGCGACGCTTTTGTCGCGATCCGAGGAACCGACGATGAAATTCCGCACCCGTGCCATCCACGTGGGACAAGAAGCTGACCGAGCTACCGGCGCCGTCGTGCCGCCGATCCACGTAGCGACCACGTTTGTATTACCCGCGCCCGGTCAGCCGGTCGCGTACGACTATGCGCGCAGCGGCACCCCGAACCGGTCCGCTTTGGCAGAGACTCTGAGCTCGTTGGAAAACGGCGTCGGCGCATTGGCATTCTCGACCGGTATGGCGGCCATCCACGGTGTAACTTTGCTGCTAAAAAGCGGGGACCACATCCTTGCCGGTAGCGATATCTACGGGGGCACGTACCGGTTGTTTCGCAAAGTGCTCCCTGCTATGGGAGTTCAGGTGAGCTTTGCGCCGTCGACCGATCCAGATCGATTCGCAGCCCACCTTCAGTCAAAAACACGCATGGTGTGGCTCGAATCGCCAGGTAACCCTTTGTTGTCGATTACCGATATTCAGGCCTGTGCCGAGCGCGCGCATCGCCAGGGAGCCTGGGTCGTAGTCGATAACACCTTTGCCACACCGGTATTGACGAGGCCGTTGGAATTAGGAGCCGATATCGTCGTACATTCGGCTACCAAGTACCTTGGGGGGCACAGTGATGCCTTGGGTGGAGCCGTAATTGTGCGCGATCATGACCTGTGGCAGAAACTCTACTTCTTGCAAAACGCCACAGGAGCCGTCATGGGAACCCTTGAAACGTTCCTCATCAGCCGCGGTTTGAAGACTCTTGACCTTCGCGTTCGCGAGCAGTGCCGGTCGGCTCACCAAATTGCCCAATTCTTAGCCAACCACCCGATGGTCGAACGCGTCTATTACCCAGGTCTGGAGAGCCATCCGGGTCATGCTTTGGCCAGGCGACAAATGGCCGGTCTATTCGGGGCGATTGTGAGCTTCCAGGTGCGCGGCGGTCTAAATAAAACGCAAAGCGTCGCCACCCGAACCCGCTTGTTCCAATTGGCTGTAAGCTTGGGAGCTGTCGAGTCCTTGATCGAACACCCGGCCAGCATGTCCCACGCTAGTTTTGATCCCCACGATCGGCTTTCTCATGGAATCGCGGACAACCTGCTCCGCTTATCCGTGGGTTTGGAAGACCCCGATGACCTAATTGACGACTTGAAGCAGGCTCTGGACCAATAAACAGCTCCTCGAGAATCGGCTAGCTTCGACGTGCTTTGTCAAAAGGGCGCAGGATGGGTAAACCCTGTGGCCTCATCGGAAAGCCTTGATCGTACGGCGGACGCCGGTTCGATAAGCGCTGCAGGCTAGGAAAGGCCTAAGTCGAATTTTTTGTATGGAAAAGTTGGGCAACCTGTGGCAAACCGTGTAGATCCACCGCCAAGGGTGGTGTGAGGTACATTGCAAGGAGGGAATCCGTTTATGAAATTTGCATTTCGTGCGTGGGTCGTCTGCGTTGCCGGTTGCATGTGTGCCGCGCCGCTGTTGTCGGCACCGCCTCGAGATGTGGTCCCTGTCGGCTATACTGGGCGGGTCTGGTACGCAGATGGCTGCGGCTGCGAACCGGTATGGGGCCCGTGCTGGGATCCGTGCCGACCGCACTGTGGTCTAGGGTTGGTGCCCGCCGTGGTACGCGGTGTGGACCGCATACTGCATGGCTTATTTGCCGGTGTCCGCTGCTACGACCCGTGCGGCTGGCCATGCGGAGTCCCCGGTTGTTCGGACTGCTATGGTTCGGAGGCTCTGCCGGACGGTGTGCCTGTACCCGAACCGATGACTTCCGAACCGAGGATGGGGCGAATGTATATTCCGCGCACCGTACCAGGACATGGTATAGATGAGGAGATTTGGTCCGACAGCCCGCCGGTGTACCGTCAATCCGGATATCGAAACGTGCCCCCAGCTCGGTCCACACCCCAACCCAGTTTGGCAACTTCTCGACCACGAAGCGTGCAAGCCACTTCCGCGGAGAAGCCAGAGCGTGATGAACTTCGACCAGCCGGGCGGGCAATCGAGTTGCAACCTATCGACCAGCCCCTGCGACGAGCATCTTACGAGACGAATTCCAGTAAGAAACTTCCGGTCAGTTCCGCCGCGGTGCCGCACAATCCTTTGCGTGATTGATGCTGCGCGACACGGCTGTGCTCGCACACCGACACGGTCTGCCACCTCACCCCCGAACGCTCCGACCGGTTACCCGACGGAGCGTTTTTTCTTTTTCAACTTGCTTTAGCCTTCGCTACGCTCTACGCTGTGAGAATGTACAACTTCTACGTACTGAGTGCGCCCGTGAGCTTGGTTAGCCAAGTGGTCCGCGTCACCATCAGCAATAGGAGAGCAAGCGATGTGGAATCCTCGGTGTTCTCAGTCCGCGTTGACCGCACGGCATAAGACTCGATCCCTGGTTATGCTCCTTCTGCGGTGTCTTATAGTGGCGTTTGTCGCGACGGGCGTTACCAAGGTCGCATCGACCCAGGACTGGCCGCTGATACTTAAAGAAGACTTTAGCAATGGGGCCGATCGCTGGGCTCCGTTCGACCGCAATGTCTGGCGTATAGAAACCCATAATGGCAACGCGTACTATAGTCAATTCCAAAAGCAAACTTCATATCAACCACCCCATCGTAGTCCGCTCTTAATATCCCTTTTAAAAGAACCGATCGTCGGTGACTTCCAACTGACGGTTCGCGTTAAGAGTACCCATCCGGACTATGGCCATCGGGATTGTTGTATAGTGTTTGGTTATCAGGATGCAGCACATTTTTATTACGTGCATCTTGGCAAACAGATGGACGACCATGCCAATCAGATCTTCGTCGTGGATGCGGCACCTCGCGTGAAGATTTCGGCGACCACTACTTCCGGGACCCCGTGGGACGACCAATGGCATACGGTGCGGATTGTCCGGCGCACTGAGGACGGTTCCATTCGGGTATATTTCGATAGTCTCGATAAGCCCGTAATGACCGCTACGGATCGTCGGTTCCTTTACGGTCGTGTTGGAATTGGGACGTTCGATGACACAAGTGCTTGGGACGACATCGAGCTGTACGGAATCATCCACCAAGTGGCAAATCGGTAAGATAGGGAGCTTCTACTATCCTAGCGGGCTTATTGTCTGTTTGAAGTGCGTCAACTTTAACACCTAAAGTGACTTTATCGAAAGTTCTGGTTAGGAGATTTCCGATAACTTTGCTGCTTCCGCACACAGCCACCCTACTGGAGTCGGTGGGGTGGTGAGCTTGCGCTTCGTTGGTTTAGGAGTGCGCCGGTATGCAGCAGAGACGATCGAGCTGGTTTGCTCGTTCTTCCATGATAAGCCCACTCTACCTACCCGTTTTTTGGCTGGGCGTTTCGTGGGTGGCGCACGCGCAAAGCTATCCTAATTCCTCGGCGCGTACAGGCGATTACTTACCGAAACCGCGAATAGGATGGTTCTGGTCTGAACCTGAGGTCCGGCAGCAGCGTGGTGCAATTCCCGGATACGTACCGGCTCACGAGCGGCAAGTGCGTCGAGCCGCTCAGCGTGAGGAAGCAACAGTAATCGCGCCGCCGGAGGCCCCGCGGCCAGAGCGAGCTCCTGCAGTCACTGGACCGCCGGAAGTTTTTACCGAGGACGACTCGGCGTACGAGTCTTCGGATGGGGAGCCGGGCGTGCTCTATGACTCTGACCCGTTCTCGACTCCCTGTTTCGGACCTGGCTTTTGTTGGGGAGGTGGTCAGTGGGAATTTGCGGTTGGAACGCATGGCTTCACAGGGCCGGTCAATCGCGGTCAAACGGGTAGCTTTGGCTTCCACGAGGCGGTCAATTGGGGCGCTCCTTTTTGCCTGTTCGGAGCAAGTCAACTGGGGATGCAATTCGGGGCGCGTATTACGCAAAGCAACTTGTCGGGAGCCTCGTTCACCGGTGAGGAACGCCAACAAGTGTTTGTTACTGGTGGGCTGTTTCGTCGCGTGGACTGGGGATTCCAGGGAGGTCTTGTGATCGACTATCTCCACGAGGATTGGTATTTGGAAACGGACCTGGTCCAATTACGCGGAGAAGCCAGTTGGTTGTACCCGTGCCATCACGAAGTTGGATTTTGGTTTACTACGAATACACAAAAGGACCGTGTTGCAGCGCGCCTCTTAGAGAACAACCAGTTGGTCACACGAGACGAGGTGCTTCAGGCTACTGATCTATTCGCATTTTTCTACCACTACCGCGCCGATAACTGTAACGGAGCTACCGGAAGAGTTTATGCGGGCTTTACGGGCGCCAGTGACGGCCTATTGGGTGCCGATTTTCAGATCCCCATCAACTCAACCTGGTGGTTGCAAACCGCATTTACCTACCTTGTCCCCGAAGAAAGCAACACTTCTTCTGGGCATCTGGAAGAAGCCTGGAGTTTTGGATTGTCATTAGTGTGGAGACCAAAGGCCCCATTCCCAGGAAGCCAATACTACCGTCCTTTGTTCTCTGTAGCGGACAATGGTACTTTCTTAGTTGATCGCCAACCGTGACCGTTTCATCGTAAGCGTGGGTGTCGGATTTAGTCGTTGTGGGAAATCTTGACTCGTACTGTTTGCAACATTCCGGCCGATTCCGTATTGCCGATTTGTGGCGAACTTCTTCAGGCTACCGAGAGCTTATCCGAGACCGGTTTCGATAACCGCACGAGGAGAATGCTTTTCCGAAACGCGCGTGTCGGCTAAGCGCAGCATTGTCAGACAAGCGATTGCAGAGCCTTGCGAGGGGGCGATTCTCGTCGAGTACATTCGTTTTTTTCAGCCACGTTCGTGCGGAGCCGCCACGTACTTCTACGTCCTGTTGCGCGAGCACAGCGGCGGTATACAACGGAATTCACTTGAAGGGTGTCATGAGCCAATAAAAGATAGAATGCGGACGAGGATTGTTTCATTGATACGTACGGGCTGAGCTTTCTCTAAAATTGGTAGCTTTATTTTTTTCCCTATTTAGGGGAGGCACGCGTGGTCTGTCAAAGTCGGTTCGTTTACAAGCGAGAAGGTGAGACGTACAGCCGGAGAGCCGTCCAGACAAGCAAAGCCAGCTAGTGAGACGCAATTGCGAAGTTAGCGCGGCCGGTATGAGTACATATGAGCTTTACAAGATTCGACTGTTGGCGAGTGGTTTTGAAAATCTCTAACAAGACGGAGGCTAGTATTCGAATGCTCTCGGAAGATCCATAGGGTGCGTAGATGACGGAATAACGAGCTCAGTTACGGAAATATCACACTAACGTCGGTTGGTCGATGCTGTTAGAGTCTGCGGCTCTTCGGCACCCTCACCTTTTCGGTGACCTCGATGCACGGTAGGCTTTCGTCATTAGATAGAAGCGCGTTTTGCTCCGCACCAGTCATCGTTGATTGCTTCGTAGCAGCAGGCTTAGCCGGGTCGAGCAGTGTGTATGGAAATACCCAGACGAATACTGATGTGTCCGCCGGAGCACTATGGCATACAGTACGAAATAAATCCGTGGATGGACCGAGCGCGCCCTGCGGCGTATCACGAAGCGTGCCGGCAGTGGGAGCAGCTTCGGCAAATACTAGAAGTAACCGGGGCACACATCGAGCTTATGGAAGCTGTACCGGGCCTGCCCGATTTAGTGTTCACAGCCAATGCGGCGATGGTGTTTCGTAACACGGCATTTTTGTCACGGTTTCGCCACCCAGAACGTCAGGGAGAAGAACCGGTCAATGCACGCTGGTTTGCCTCCCATCAGTTTTCGGTCCACCGTTTACCGGAAGGTTTGTACTTTGAGGGGGCGGGGGATGCGCTGTTTTGCGGCGACACGCTTTATGCCGGGTATCGAATTCGTACGGACATTCGTAGTCACCAATACATCGCGCAATGCGCTGGCTGCCGCGTGATCTCGTTAGAACTAATTGATCCCTATTACTATCACTTGGATACATGTTTTTGTCCTTTGACCGAGAGTGTGGCGATTTACTATCCGCCAGCATTCGATGAATACGGACGACGTGCGTTGCAAGAAAATATTCCCGAACTGATAGTGGTCCAACCGGAAGAAGCGAGGCATTTTGCGTGCAATGCGGTGGTCGTCGGCCGGTATGTGGTTACGAACACTGGTTGCCCCCAATTGCACGAGAAGCTTCGCAAGCGAGGATTTCAGCCTATTGAAACCCCGTTAGGGGAGTTTGCGAAAGCTGGCGGCAGTGCCAAGTGTCTTACTTTGCGGCTGGATGGGGAGGATGCCGCAAGCTGGCGGCGCGCCATGTTCGAGGGAAACAGAGATAGCTAAAAATCGAGCAGTGCTTGCGTCGTGTTTGTGGGTAGAAGGTATTGCCAATGCGGTGGGCCATTGGCCGAGTTGTATGTTAAGGTAAAAACGGGTATCGGTACGTGGTTAACGTTTCGACTAGTACGAACTGAGCAGTCTAACTACTGCTTTACAGAGCCGCGACCGTTGGTGAGCGGAACCCCCACGGAGCCGCGACCGTAAGGGAGCGACACAACACTTAACGCGAAGGCGCAACGAAGACAAGAAGTACCTATCAATTGCCTACTTGCGCCTTTGCGGTGCCTCAGTGCCTTTGCGTTAAGCAACCTCTGCATAAGTCAGCCTTACTGCACTGGAACCTTTTGAAACGCCCGCAGGTATCACGGACAGATTCCGAAATTTTCTGGCTAAGCTCGGCGTTTTTCTCGTGGTCGGTGGGGGGTGTATACGCTCGAGTTTTGCACCTTAGAGACACTGAGGGCACGGAGGATCGGCAACCGCCGCGTCGAACGTATCGCCAGC
>CAYRMD010000126.1:0-11245 GCA_964425225.1 uncultured Pirellulaceae bacterium
CTATCCATCGAGCCAATACGCTCGTTTACCGCCAGTTGATCAGACGTTCCTTTAGTGCCGAGAGATGTATATCAAGCATTGGGCTGGATGGTGACGCCCTTCTGCTTCCGGTTTATCTTTTGGTACCGTGTGGCTGGCACCATGAGGATTCCCCGACATCTGGGCTTGGAACGGTTCGTGGCGCGAATGTCTAGCCATCGACCGGACCAGGTCCTGGCGACGATTGTGGCTTGGGTGGTGGGGCCAGTAGGGGCACGTTGCACATGCCCCCTGTTGCACGTGCCCCTTGTTGCACGTGCGCCCTGTTGGACGTGCCCCTTGGGTTACAGGTGCCCCTTAGGTGGTACGGCGCAACGGATTGGTTGCTGGAACATCAGTGCCGGATCGACACGGCCCCTGCGCCGCGTCAGTTAGAAGAAGACACCCGAGTGCTGTGTGACGCGTCCAGCGGGTTTGACGGGAACAGCCCTTTAGGTCGGAGTACCGTTGGCGACCTGGGCATTCGAGCCTCAAAAGCTCGTTCCACTAGTTCAGGGCGACGCCCTGGGTGCGAATTTAATGCCAATACGGGTTTGCCCACGGTGGGGTAATCAAGTAAAAGTTGCCGGAATAAAGGCTTGAAAGGCGGTGCGAAGTCGTCATGCTTGTTAAATACAAATGGGGCGGTTTGTAGCGACAAACTGAGGAAGGGGATACCGCGAGTGACCCACCAAGAAACCGAAGGCAACGTCGACGCGTTACCGGATTTTGCCAACCATCCGCTCATTCCGGTGGTGGCTCAGGATTTTCACACCGGTGAAGTATTGATGGTTGCTTACATGAACCAGGAGGCTTATCGGGAAACGCTTCGCACGGGGCAGGTCTGCTACTATAGCCGTAGTCGGAAGCGACTGTGGCGCAAAGGAGAAGAAAGTGGGCATGTGCAGCACGTGCGTGAGCTATACATCGATTGTGACGGGGACACGCTTTTGGTAAAAGTGGAGCAAACCGGTGAGGCTGCGTGTCATGAGGGATACCGTAGCTGTTTTTTCCGCCGATGGGATTGTGATAGTAATCAATGGATAGTTACGGGTCGCCGGGTGTTTGACCCGCACGGCGTATATGGCAGTGCGGGAACAGCTCACAAGGAGGAGCGGTCGTCGCCGAAGTAATCAGGAGATTCAGGATGTGGAATCGCCGTGAGCTGCTGCGCGTTGGGGCATTGGGGGCTTTGGGCTTAAGTCTACCCAGATGGCTAAAGGCCGCTCAACAACCGAACGGACCGGCTGCGCGTGCCGATGCTTGTATCCTTGTTTTCTTGAACGGAGGCCCGAGTCACCTGGATATGTGGGACATGAAGCCCGATGCCCCGATCGAGATTCGAGGCGAGTTTCGGCCGATAGCCACGAATGTGCCGGGCGTATTGCTCAGCGAGTACCTGCCGCGGTTGGCTCGGCAAATGCACCGGTTGCTGTTGGTCCGTTCGATGCATCACAGCGTAAATAACTCGCACGCTGCTGCCGTATACGCAGCTTTGACCGGACATGATCGTGGTGAGCAGGGTGGCGGTGCTCAGCCGACCGACCATCCTTCACCCGGTTCGGTGCTGGCTAAGCTCCGACCTACGGCGCCGGAGGTGCTCCCGTACGTGGCGCTTCCGTATAAGACACAGGAAGGAGCGGGTGGGCCTTTGCAGCCGGGTTTCCTGGCAGGATTTCTCGGAGCGACTTACGACCCATTTTGGGTCGTGGACGATCCGAGTTCTCCGCAATTTCAGATCCGCAACTTGGCGTTGCCTGCTGAGGTGTCCCTGCAGCGGTTGGCGGAGCGAGGCGAATTGTTGGAGCGGCTTGACGGCGGACTCAACCGCCGACTTGACCGCATCCTGGGTGCAATGGATGATTTCCAACGTAAGGCTTTTGATTTGCTCACGTCACCGGCGGCGCAAAAAGCATTTGAAATCCAGCGCGAACCGGACGCGGTGCGCGAGCGCTACGGCAGGAATATCTACGGGCAGAGTCTGCTGTTGGCACGCCGCTTGATCGAAGCGGGTACCCGCTTAGTGACACTCTCCTGGGCTCCGGATGCCAATGCCACTTGGGACACGCACGGCGACAATTTCCGCAAGCTGAAGAACACGCTCTTGCCACAGTTCGACACGGGAGTTTCGGCACTTCTGGATGAGCTAGACGAACGCGGCCTGCTGGAACGCACCGTCGTGGCCATCTTGGGGGATTTCGGGAGAACGCCGAGAATCAACAATAACGCAGGGCGCGACCACTGGAACGCCTGCTACACGATTGCCTTGGCCGGTGGCGGTTTTCGGGGCGGTTTCGTGTACGGAGCGAGCGACCGAACCGGATCCTTGCCCGTTGAAGCCCCACTGACGCCCGGTGATATTATCGCCACCATCTACTGGGCACTAGGTATCGATCATCGCACGATCATCTATGATGCTCTGCAACGTCCGCATCAGGTAGTGCCCGAAGCTCGGGTCGTCCGCGAATTGTTTACGTAGTTTCTCGAAGGCTGTACTCGCTGTTTGCTGTTTGCCAGGAAATTCGAGAACAGCCAACGTAATTGCCCCAGGGCGCAAAGGATCTGAAACCGGTCGTGTAGATTGCCGGGGCTAGTGTCTTCGGCCTTTGCACCGTAGGGTTCCAACTTTCTTCGGGTGACCTCCCAAAAACTGGTGCGTCTTTGGCAACGATGCGGTGAAAGTCTTTTCCGGGGTGGGTGCGTTGCACGGCTGTCGAGCACCGCTCACGATTAATCCCAACTCGCAATTAGTCGCATGTAGTCGCGTGCTTTGGATTCTCGGTTGCAATCTTTTGCTAGGCACGTAAAAAGCTTCGCAACGCGGTTACGTTTCCAAGGAATTGGTTATTCTGGTCAGGGAGAAAGGGGTTTTCAACAGAGTCTCGTATGCAGAAGATTCGGTTGGTACGATAAACATCTTAGACGTGCTAATGCCCAGAGTGGGTGTAGAGTCGCATACCGACCGTATGAGATTCTAAGAAAACGGGGGCTGTCGCAGCAGAAGGGTGATCCAGGGTGGGCGGCCATCGAAATCACTTGCTACTGTCTGTCGAGTTTTGCCGAGACGACTCGGTGTTTGGCGCCGGGTGCCGCCGCCCCGCGGCGGCCGAACGTCATGCGCCAGGCAGAGTCGGAATGTTAAAATCGGCGTGCGCGTTCGGAGACAAGTTGGTTCGTGCCATACCATGCTTGCTGGCCACGTGGTTCATTGGACACGCGCTGATCCGGGAAGCGAGACCGCAGGAGCCCATCGGCCAGAAGGTGGCATTTGGTCAATCGGTCGTCGATCAGGCCGGGCTTGTGTGGCAAACGCAAACCGTTCGAGACGAAGTTTGCCCTGACTTTTACTATGTCGCGGGCCGCGATGGGCATCCGGAGCAGTGGATCATCCGTTGCCGGGAAGACTCTCCTCAGAAAGGATGGTGGCAATCGGTCCGGACAGTTGAGCCGGGATTGACCTATCGATTCCGGGCTCGATTAGCCGTCCGCGCCATTGAGTTTGCTCGCCGTGCAGCTTTTGCTCGCTTGGTCTGGTTAGGTGAGGAAGGTAAGACGGTCCATGCGGATGAACGCGCTTTGGGACCGTATCACCCACAGGGGGCGCCGACACCGGCGACACCCGAATGGCCAATCGAACAGGGAGTAGACGAAGAAGGCGGCCGTTGGTTGGAAGGCATCTACCGAGTCCCTCGCGATGCGAGGAAAGTGCGGATCGAATTGCACTTGCAATGGGTCGCGGGTGGTGAAGCCCGTTGGTCCAATGTGAGCTTTGACCGCTGCACGCCCCCGGAACGCAAGATCGTGCGTCTGGCAACGGTGCATTATCGGCCAAGTGGCAAGAGTCCCCAAGCGAACCGCGAAGAGTTTGCGCCGCTCATTGCCGAAGCAGCGCGGCTGAGAGCCGACTTGGTAGTTCTACCGGAGACCCTCACTTTTTACGGGACCGGTTTGTCCTACGTCGAATGCGCCGAGCCAGTGCCGGGGCCTTCGACGGCCTATTTCGGAAAGCTCGCCCAGCAGCACCGCGTTCATTTAGTCGTAGGTTTGTTGGAACGTGATCGATCGCTTGTCTACAACGTCGCGGTCTTGATTGGACCCGACGGGCGACTCATCGGAAAGTATCGTAAAGTTTGCCTCCCGCGGGGAGAACTCGACGGTGGTATTACACCGGGTGACGCCTATCCGGTGTTCGATACACAACTGGGGCGCATTGGCATGATGGTCTGTTACGACGGCTTTTTTCCCGAAGTAGCACGACGCCTGGCTGAAGCGGGGGCGGAGATCATTGCCTTTCCCGTATGGGGCTGCAATCCGGTGTTGGTGGCCGCCCGCGCTTGTGAAAATCAGGTTTACATCGTGAGCAGCACATACACGGACGTCAGCCAAAACTGGATGATTAGCGGGATCTATGGACACGACGGCAGCGTGCTGGCTCGAGCCGAAAAGTTTGGGTCGGTGGCCGTAGCCGAAGTGGATCTCCAACAGCGCACGTTTTGGGCCGGATTGGGAGATTTCCGTGCCGAAGTGCATCGCCATCGGCCTCCTTCCGCGTATGAATACGTACAAGCCGTGTGGAGCTGTGGCCAAGTAAGCGAATCGCTGCCGACAAAGGTTTTGCCCCAATGGCTACCGGTTGCCGAGCGACACCAAATCTCCGCTGCTCGAGGTGGCGCAACCGACACAACTCAAGATATTGTAGCACAGGGAGCCCTGCGGATTGCTCCGCGGGAACCGGCCGACGCACTACGCTCGTTCCATACACGCGACGGATTCCGTATGGAGCTTGTGGCGTGTGAACCCAGTGTTGTCGATCCGGTTGCGATGGAATACGACGAGTTCGGCAGGGCTTACGTTGCCGAAATGCGGGACTATCCGTACACGGACAAGAGCACCGACGTCGCTTTCAAGGAACGTGTGACCGATAAACCACTTGGACGTATCCGCTTGCTCGAAGATCGCGATGGGGACGGAACTTGGGAGACGAGCACTGTTTTTGCTGAAGACCTGTCCTGGCCGACGGGTCTTGCCCTATGGCAAGGTGGCGTGTTCGTGGCCGCCACACCTGATATTTGGTATTTGAAAGATACTGACGGTGACGGCCGAGCAGATATTCGACAGCGGGTCTACACTGGCTTTCGCAAATACAATGTGCAGGCGGTGATCAACAATTTGCGTTGGGGATTAGATCATCGCATTTATGGGGCCGGATCCAGCAATGGTGGATCGATTGTGATGGCTGATCGGCCGCAGATGCCGCCGATTCGAATGGGGATACACGATTTTCGATTCGATCCGAAGACTGGGCGCTTGGAATTATTGAGTGGTGGAGGGCGATTTGGTCAGTCGTTTGACGATTGGGGAAACCGATTCATTTGCAATATTCGCAATCCGATTCGGCACGCCGTGTTCCCGGACGAAGCGGCGCGACGCAATCCGAGGGTCGCTTTTCCTCCTGGAGTCGTAGACGTGGCGCTAGCGGGCGATACGATTCCGGTTTATCGCACGAGCCCGCCAGAGCCGTGGCGCATCGAGAACGCGCGACGCCTGGCCTCGGACCGCGCATCCGGCAGCCCGCGAAGTGAAACCGTAGCGGCTGGCTATATGACGTCGGCGTGCGGCCTGACCATCTACCGAGGCTCGGCATACCCGGCCGATTATTACGGTCAAGCGTTCCTGGGTGAAGTGGCTGGTAACCTCATCCATCGCCAACGGCTGATACCGGATGGTGTCACGTTTCGAAGCGAACGAATTGATGAGCAAACCGAATTCGTCACGTCGGATGATAATTGGTTTCGTCCGGTTAACTTTGTCAATGCTCCGGATGGCACGTTGCACGTGCTGGACATGTATCGTGAGACGATCGAGCATCCGTGGTCGATTCCCGATGATCTGAAAGCTCAGTTAGACTTGGAAAGCGGGCGCGATCGCGGGCGCATTTATCGACTGGCGCCGCCCGGCTTCCAGTACCATCAGCCAGTGTGGCCTGGCCGGCTCAGCACCCGCGAATTGGTTGGCTTATTGGATCATCCGAACGGCTGGCATCGTGACACTGCTTTTCGCCTCATTTATGAGCGTCAGGATCCCAGTGCCATCGAACTGCTACGGAGTCGTCTCCAACAACCGCCTGCTGATGGTCCGGTAGATCGACAAGATGCCATTGCGCGTGTGCTGGCTCTCTGGAGTTTGGAAGGACTCGATGCGCTAACCGATCAGGACATTCGCATCGCCTATGAACATCCCCATCCCTACGTGCGTGAGCATGCCGTTTTGCTGGCCGGTAGGAAGCTCTCCAGTAAGCAGTGTCGAGAAATCCTAACCCACGCGGTCCATGACGAAGCGTTGCGAGTGGCATATCAGGCGGTCCTGGCGGCCGGCACTGGACCACAAGTGGATAGAGCTGAAATTGTTCGCCAAGCTCTGATCAAGCTGCGTGAGGATCGCTGGTGGTACCTGGCCATATTGAGCACGGCCCACGGCTTCGAGGCACAATTGCTGGAAGAGATGCTCCATCACAACTTAGCCGCCGATTCCCCGATTAGCTACTCCTTCATCACGCTCGTTGCCGAATGCGTGGGTGCGACGGCTACTCCAGAGCAAGTCTCTGAGTGTATCGCCAAGTTTCTAAACCGGCCCAAGGAATCTCGCTCGATGGAATCGCTGCTGGCCCTGATTTCCGGGTTGGACACAGGTGCTGCTAGGCGGGGCAAACGCCTGATTGAGTTAGTCGCGGATCCGGTAATTCGCGATCACCTGGAAAGGCTTGTGAATCGTGCCACCACATTCATATCGGACCTGCAACAGAGGCCCGAGTTGCGCGCCAGCGCATTGCACCTGATACGGCAAATGCCATGGCCGAAAGCAGCCGACATATTCGTTTCGATGATGTCGGCAAGAGAACCCAACGAGGTTCAAAACCTGGCGGTGCGTTTGGCTTTATCCTACAAGGATGTCGAGGCGTTGCAGAGCGTTATTGGTCAATATCGCCGGTTGTCGCCTGCAGCGCGAACCGAAGCCCTCAGTCAATTGACCGCGCGTCCCGCGACAGCTCACGCACTGTTAGAGGCGATTGAAGCAGGGCGTATTCCCGCTGCCGATCTTTCGCCGGGCCAGTGCGCTGTGCTCATCAGATCGCTAGACCAGACCGTGCAAGAGCGAGCGCGGCGATTGCTGGCAGCTTCCACCAACGCGCGGCAACAGGTGATCGAACAATACCGCATGGCCCTCCCGGCACGAGGTGATCCAACGGAAGGCCGCCAGGTTTTTGCTCGCTCATGCGCTTCATGCCACCGAGTACACGGCATGGGAAGCGACGTGGGCCCCCCGTTGGAAACTGTGCTGCACCGATCGATCGACGAACTGCTTGTGGCCATTCTGGATCCGAGTCGCGAAGTAGCACCCAACTATCAAGAATACCTGGCTGTACTCGATGACGGGCGTACGGTAACCGGAATGATCGCCGAAGAAAGCCCGACAACGATTACGTTGCGCCGGGCTGGTCAACAACAGGATACTATAGCCCGTGCAGAAGTCCAAGAACTCATTTCCACAGGTAAGTCGTTGATGCCCGAAGGGCTCGAGCGCGATATTGACCTCCAACAAATGGCCGACCTATTGGCCTTTCTACGTCAACCGGCTCTTGAAAAAACTTCTAATCGGTAAAGGGTCGTCCCTATACGGTCACGGCTATGTGAGGTTCATACTGAGTTTTACCTTGTCAGACGAATCCACACGTATACCAGCTGCTACGTCCGATCTAACGCGGTAAACGATTAACGGCTCGAGAAAAAGCAGACCCTGGCGATAGTCTACCGCGTTAGGAATGAGGGCCAACCACAATCGGGACGCGGGCACGAACCGAGCCGCTCCCTTACGGTTGCGGCTCTGTAAAGCTATCCGTCTTCGGAAGCGGCAGGGCAAGCCCGGATGATAGCGTGCTGCATTAGACCTACGTCCCACCTACGGTCGAAATGCGCACACCACCAAAAGCCTATAGACCACCAACGGGATCAAATCGGACACCAACCAACTGACAGCAATTTCTAGCACCTTACGAGTTGTGACTTCCCGGCGACATTGCCTCCCTAAATCATGCTATTACTTCGTCGCCACCTCATACCAGAGGGTTTGCCATTCGGGGTTAATGCGGATAACGGCGTTGCCGCTGGGATCGGCGTCAACGGAGATGGCAGTTTTGCGTTGACCGCGTTCGTCCAATGCCCACGCTTGAATTTGCTCGAAAGGCAAAGACAAAGTGATGCTGGCAGGAATACCTTCCACCAAAGATGGCGGTTTACCCCAGTGGCGCCCGCAACTAGACTGGGGCGGGTAACCGGGCACTTCCTTCCAACCCATTTCCGTGTTCTCCGCGTAACCCGTCGTCGTAATGAGTATGAGCACGCGATGAGGGATCCCGGTGGAGCGACGGGTCGGTAAGATACCTTCGACAACGGTCAGGGTGATGGCGCACCAGCCGTCGAGCATTGTCTGCCCTGGCTCAATCACGACACCACCCAACTCATACCGCTTACCACCGGCAAACCCAAAGACGGCTTTGCTGTGGGGCGTGTTGACCGTGACAACCCCGCGACCTTGCCCTTTCCTTCCGCGCCCCTGATCCCCTGTCCCACCTGTCAAGTCCCAAATCAGTTCGCCCGTGTCGGAAACGAAGCGATCGCCAGAAATTTTCGCTTGCTCAGGTTCAATCGCAGTGGGTGGTATTCGTTCACGTTCGGGGGCGATGGCAATACGGTGGATGAGGGCGGCTTCGTTAGGGACACCCAAATGTCCCGCATGGACGAGCAGCCAAGCCCGACTGCGTCGCAGTAAATCCACCTCCTGTTCCTTCGTCAATGGCACGACAATTTGCTGCTTAGCGGGTTGCACGTCGCCCCGTAGAAACATCGCAGCAGCAGGAATAAGGGTGACCATCTTGGTCGGGTGCTGGTCAATGTCAAAAAAGTTAGGGATACGTCGCAGGTCCCAATCATCGCGGCGGTGCGAGTAACTAAAGGCATAAACGGCATCCCAATCTTGAAGTGCCCCGTAGGCTGCCAAAAGCAGAAATCCCTCGCTGCTGTAGGTGTTAGGAGCCGGATGGTTGTATTCGGTAACGGAGTGCGGTTTGCCCAAGACACGACGCGACGCCAAACCGGGCAGCGTCCCACCCCGCTGGTTGACCATCGTTTGGTTGGGCACAATCCAGTCTTCTGCGTCCCAAGGGCGCGACGGAAAAATCGGATGCTGCCAGTAAGAGTGGGTGTCAATGCAATCGAACTTTGCCATCATGAGCGGTGTGCTGCAGCCGACGATGGTGCCGACGACCAGAGCCTTGACTGTTAGTTCGTCCTTGAGGTAGCCAAGCATCGCCTGCCAGTAGCGGTCCTCTGTTTCCCAAAGAAATCGCAGCCAATCCCTGTGGGCTTCAGGCGTTCGTTCACCAATGAGTGAATGGAGGAAAATTGGCACGCTGCCATCATCTGGTCGTTCGTTGGCAGCCAAACCAACAACGCCGCCGGGACGTACGGACGGGGCAGCGAACCAATAGGTCGTGGTTTGGCGGCCAAGGTTGCTGAAGATCAGGCGAGCCCTATCGTCGCCGCGTCCCAGCGTGAAGGTGAACCGAAACTCGCGCCATTCCTGGCTCAACGGCACATTGGCTTGAAAGCCGAGATTTTGCCAAGGTTCGTGGGCTTGGACGATGCCGACAGTGATGCTGCACGGCTGTTCGGCTCGCGCCCAGAACGAGACGGTGTAAGCTTGGTTGGGTAGCACGTTCAAGTTGGGTTGGTGGAATTGGACATGCCAACCTTGCGTGCCTCGCTGTGTCACGGTGATGCGGACGCCGCGAAGGCCTTTCAGTTCGCGAATCGGTTCAGCGACAGCTTGGGCATCGGCTTGGGTGCCAAAATGCCGCTCCAAGACCCAGTTTTGCAGGCCCGCCTCAAAGTTGGCGTTGCGCAACAACTCCTCGCCCAACGGCTCTTCCCTGACCCTCCAGGCTTTGCGTAGTTTCTCCGTCGTCCCGAAATGCTTCCTGAGCCATTCGTTCCACTGCCGCTGCAAGTCGCGTAAAAACACTTCGGGCAAGTTATCCACATCGTTGCTGAGCCATGCGTGGATGAGTCCGTTTTCGTTGTTGATTTCTACGAAGGCGACGGAGGGATCTTCGGCGTAAGTCAATCCCGTGTAGGGGTTCTTGTGTGTCAACAACTTGCGGGCATATTCCTTTTGCAACTCAAGGCATGGTTCGTAGAAAAAGCCGACGATGTGCCGTTCCTTCCAACCCAGTTGCTCAATCTCTTTGGGCAGGCCGTCGGCAGCGTTGAAGGGGCGGGAGACGAGCAGGTTCAGGTTGACATAGCTGCCGTTGCGTTTCAGTTGGGCGACCAGGTAATCAAGCCTGTCCAAGGCTTCAGGATCAAGGTCGCGCGTGTGTGGAACGCCCCTTCGGCGGATGCCGTTATGAAACTCGTGCATGTCCATGTGGTGGAATCGGACGATGTTGATTCCAAACTTCGCCATCCGTGCGGCGATCGTGTCGGCATCTTCTTTACGCGGGAAGCAGGCACCAAAGCAAAGGTTGACACCGAAAAAGCGAATTCGTTGCGTGCCCGCGTACAGGTGACCATCCCCGCCGACGCGAATGTGGCCAAACCGGCCAGCGGGTTTGTGCAGCCATTGGCTGATGTTGGCGACCGAAGGCGTCGCATCGTCCCATGGCATGACGAAGGGAAAGAGTGCATCTTTGTCGGCCACTTGGGCCTGAGCTTCCTGAATTGTCCACGGACTTCCCCAACCTATAAGCATTGCCGGTCCCACCCAAAGCCACGAACGGCACATGGCTGTCACCCCGCTAGCTTTTGCTAAGTAACGTTCTTGCTTCTTACCCTCTTCATTAGGGACTGCTAAAATTTTAGGCAAGCAATTACGCGGTGTAAAAAAGAGGGGAAGGTCTATAAACTTCTTGCGTCGTGGGATCCTTCTCTTTCACGAGAGCCATACTTCCCAAAATGTTGAAATGATGAAAAGGTCTCTTTCAGGGCCTCGGATCGGGTGAGCAAGAGAAGAATAGGGTTCAGTGTGAGGAATTACTCAAGAAACGTGCCAAATATACAAGTTCTGACACGTACCACAAAGCCGAAGGGGACGAAACTGAAAGATAGAGGAGAGAGAGGTTTAAGGAACCTCTGCATAATTCGCCCGTATTGTACGGAACCTTTTAACAAGT
>CAYRMD010000127.1:0-10590 GCA_964425225.1 uncultured Pirellulaceae bacterium
ATCCATCGAGCCAATACGCTCGTTTACCGCCAGTTGATCAGACGTTCCTATAGTTCAAGAACCAAATGAGTGAGGTTGTCGAACATTTCCATGGGCGGTAACCGCTGGATTACCGCCAGAGGTGAGTACCGCGAGAATACGCTATTTCGTTTGGCAACCAAGCGGCCGCACGGACGATCAAAAGAGTTTCTCAAGACTTTTGTTGGTTGGCGCCATGATGCAATGGTATCAAACTGAATTACGTTTACCCCCGAAACCTGCAGGAATGCACCTTATTACGGATCGAATTATCGAAGCTGTTCGGCCCTTGAGCCGCTGCCGCGTGGGTTGGCTCCATGTGTTTCTCATGCATACTTCCGCATCACTTACGATTAACGAGAATGCTGATCCGGATGTGCCGCGTGACCTGGATGATTCGCTCGGTCGAATTGCGCCGGAAAAGATGCCGTATCGTCATACGATCGAGGGGCCTGATGATATGCCAGCGCACGTGAAATGTTCACTGCTCGGATGTTCGTTGCTTGTACCGGTACGAGAAGGGCAATTGGTGTTGGGCACATGGCAGGGGATTTATCTTTGCGAGCACCGGAGGCGAGCCGGATCCCGACACTTAGTGCTGACGCTCTTTGGTGATTGGGAAGAGCCGCCAGAATGAACTCTTATGACGTCGTGTGTTTGTGCGTCTCGATGGTAGGTAGGACGTAGCCGTATCGCGGCAGGCTATCGCCCGAGTTTGCCGAATCTCTAGCCGAAGTTGGACAATGCTACGTGGTAAACGTTTTGATTGATTCCAAGAGGGTAGATACCGCGACCGACTTACGTAGGCGCGACCGTAAGGGAGCGGAAGTCCAACAGATCCGTAACCGTAAGAAAGCAGCCAAGTCAATTCAACGCAGAGGCGCTACGGAGTAAAGGGGCAGAGGCGCAAGGAGATTTAAGGAAAGTCGGATCAACCGACGGGCCTGCGAAATGTTCGCTCGATGACGACGCCGTTTTCTTCTGGGAATTCGTTCGACGCGGTGGTTTCTGTTCTTCCGCGCACTTTATGTTTCTGTCGTGCAAAACTCCAGCCTACAGACCACCGGCCACGAGAAGAACGCGGAGTTTAGTGAAACAACTTCGGAGTCTGTACTTGATACCTGCCGACGTTTCACAAATTTCCAGTGCAATAGCGCTGATTTATGCAGAGGTACCTTGAAGCAACTGCACTAACGCGCAAAGGCGCAAGTACGCAATTGACATGTACCTCTTGTCTTCGTTACACCTCCGCGCCATAGCGTTGAATTATTCTGCCCGTCGCTTAGGGCTGCGGCTCTGCAAGGTATCTATCTTCGGAAGCGATAGGGCGACTCGTGGCGACAGTCCGCTGCGTTTCAGCCACGTCCCACCTGCAAATGAGACGCACACACGGGGAAAGTGTCCGGCGCCCAGGGCGAAGTGGAGGAAGGCAAGACAGTTTTCTGTTTTCTTTTCTGAGCCAAGTAGTAGTCATCACAGGACGTTGAACCATAAATGCGTTCATCACCCGTTCGTAGTGACCCGATTCATCCGGTCTGGAACTTTAAGACAACCACGGGAATCGCATGAACGCGGACACTATAAGCGCGACTTCACTTTCAGCAAACGTACACTCGGGACAGGCTCGCAATAGTCGCCCACGCGCCTGTCTCGGATATCGAACGCCCAATGAGCTTTTCTTCGATAATTCGCAGCTGAAAAGTTGCCTTTGAGACGTAAATCCGCCTTCGGGCTAGGTTGCGACGGGCAACGACGAAAACAGGTACCTATGGGTCGCCTTATTGCGACTTAGAGTCTTAGTCGTTCTTGGGTTGATCCGGAGTGAGCGCGTGAATGTCTAGACCCCAAGCGGACCAGCTCACGGATGTGCTGCATGTTTCCTTCGAGTAACGGCACTGGGAGACGGAGTTGTCGCGGCAAGGTGTGGTAGACGATACGTGCGGTGAACGTAACTCGTACATAGTTGGTAACCGTGGGCGGGGACTAAGAGTTTGAAAGCTGACGTGCACTATGGATGACGAACCGACTTCCGTTATTGGGACCTCGCCCTACCCCAAGCCTGTGCAGTTGAGCCCAAGGATCCGATTTTGGACACGCCCACGTGCCCACTGCCCACGTACTGAGCTTAAGTGACCGATGTTGGGGTGGGGACAGTAGGTTTGTAACGATTGGGTTAATGCCGGAGCGCCTTGAGATTGAATTTGTAAGCGAGTTGGTAGGTATCGAAGGGGGGAAACGGTTGTATGTATGAGGGTAAAAGGCAGGTGACTGTGGTGTCGGGTAACTTGTTGTGCTGAATGTGGGGTGAAACGCGGGGCGGTTAGGTTTAGAGTGTCGTAGGTGTGTTACTAGTCGGTGGTATGCGAATGCGTTGAGAGACGTGTGAGGGTGCGGCGGGCGCTGTGGACGGCTGAGCCAGGACTAGGGAGCCTGGCACCATTATGTTAGTGCCTAGCAGCTGGAATCTAGTGCCTGGCACCACGGGCCCTTAATGGACGTGCGCTCAATGGTACCAGGCTCCGGCGACCTATGCGTAAATCTCACCCATCTTTTCTAAACTTCCAAATTCACTGAATAACATACAACATGGTAATTGTCGTTACACTTTTAGAGCGGTTTCCGGACCATTGCGCCGCCAACCCGCACCCCATCGGTTCGGCGGCGCCACCACTCAAGCTCGGATTGCCGAACCCAAAAACTCCACATATTGTCCGGACGCGCGCACTGTCAGCGCTTGGATCCCTAGGAGTTTTTTCCAGAAGCAAGATAGAAGAGCCCTTCGTCGGCTGCGCCTCAAAACGCCCCAGCCGACGCCCAACACCAATTAACTTGTGTCGGGGCTGCCTGCGGCTTCCCCGCTCGAAGTCGCCCCTCCGACCACACTCCCTCGCGAAGCCGCCACCTGCTGTATGCCGCTTCGATGCCGACCGTCAGAACGCGTCACCTCTCGAAGCGTCCGCACGACGTCTTGAATAGTCGCCTCACCGATTCCAACTACATGCCGCAAACTTAAATCCACTCGCCGCAAGACCCCCCGCAACGCCTCGACACCGGCCGAGCCTAAACCCAGAATCTGCCCGATCTCGTTGCTTGTTCCGTCGATACTGCCACGCTGGCCAAATAGCCGCTCCACCCAACATTGTACCTGTTCGACGCTCGACAAGCTCGCGAGCCCCGACATCCGACCCCATGCCGTAAGCCACACCTGCAGCTTCTCGATCGCCTGCCGGCTTTGTGCTTCGCTGAGCTCCGGAGACTCCAGTAACTCGGCAATCCAATCCTCGAATCTCTTGCGGTTCCGACGCACATTAGCTACGGGTTGTTTATCCTTGATGTTGGCCAGCCGCCAGGCACACCAACTAGGACCTGCCCACCGCAAAACCGCTACCCATTCTTCGAGCGTGACCGGCCCGACACCTCGCACCTGGTGCCAATCTAGGCCCTCGGATTGAAATGGCCGGCAATCCGTCGGCGCTAACGTCAACGGTTTGCGCAATCGGTCTGGACCCACTAGTTCGCTTACCAGTGCTTCCAGCCGCTGCGGATCAGCCCACACCGTTGGCAGCCTCCTGCCCGAAGCTCGCAACCCATCAGCAGAGCTTTCATCGGTTGCCGAGCCCCTGGTCTGAGCGCCCACCAACCCATCCGGTGACGCGTCGCTCCGGGCATGGACTTGCTGCTGCAGTTCCGGGTAGGTTCGCAAACCGGTCGGGACTCCCAGCCTCTCGGCCAACCGCGCGTTCAACCACACGGCATGCTGGACAACGCTACCTTCCGTTGGCATGCCTTCGCCACGCAAATACTCCGTCACACGATCCCAACCTGACCCCGTCGAACACTGCTCCAAACACTGCACCATGCCTCGTACCTGCGGTAGGCACTCGGTAAGTAATGCTATGAGCATCGATTCTTGCTGGTCGCTGATTGGGAACGAAAAGTATCGCTCAGCCCAAAATGCTCCTCTGGTGTCCGCTTCCCGGTTAAAACGAATCGCTGACCGCTGTTTGACTACCTGCATCAACAGGGAAAGCTCTTGGAGCTTCTGCCGGAGTTTTTCAATTGCCGCCTTGTCCTCGAGCAACGGTGCCGGAGGCGGGTCGGCGCCGTTCCAACGCACGTGGTGTTTGCGGCACAACGCCTCAACAGGGGTCGGTAACCCTATCCACGCTCGGCGCAGCACCTCCTCATCGGACCAGGCCGCTGCCCGGTTGGGCCACAGGTGCAGCACCATGATCCACCCGTCCGGCAAAAACACCATCGCCTGGACCTCGACTGTGTAGGCGCGCGAGTATTCGTCGATCAACTCCACGAGCAGTTGGCAACGGGGAATCCTACGCCGTTTGAACTCGACTACTCCCTCGCACAGCGACATCTGCTGTACGCATTGCGAGACGCATACCACGCGCATCGGCTTACCTTCGGGGATAATATCCCGACGAGCTCGACGAGCCATCCTTGTTTCTCCTCATACGGCTAGCCTACACAATCCTCTGGTCCATGAGCTCGACGTTGGGCCCGGACAACGCTGGGGAACTCTAGGAAAAACTCTACCAAATGGGGTGGTACTTTGATAAGTGTCAGTGGCCGATTGTTGAAGCTTTTTTACTAAAAACCGACATAGGTGTGACAACCGTCTGTCACACCTAACAGCCATGAGTAGGGGGATGGGCTGTTTTTGTTCGCGAGGTGCAACCCCAACCTCGCCCGGTTGAGTATTATGGCTCGGCGACCGGCTGTTGAGTTACGGAGCGTTCCCTAGAGCGTAGGTGCCGTCCGAGCGTCGGATTGCTGCCATGATCAGCCGTAGGTACTTCCCAGCAGAGCGTCACGACAGTTACCTGGCCACGCAGTTCCAAGCCACACGAGAGGTCGTGTTAATCGAGGTCACCATCGTATTGTGCGAAAACTATTTTGACTCTGGACACTTCTAACTTGAGAAGATTCTCGAGCTAATCGACTAGCTTCGAGACGAGCATATTACAATGACGATCATCTTTACCCGTGAAACTTGTTCCGAAAGAGGGTATGTTTTTTAAAAAACAAGACAGCGTGGAAAGGAGTGACGATGTACGGCACGCGTAATAATTGGACAGGTAACAGGCGGTGGGTCCAATACTGCGTACAGTGTTTATGGCTATTGGTTTACCTATGTGTGTCGGCGCGCGGAGCGGCTGAAGAGTTGCGATTGGCACGATTTGAGATACGAGTTGACCCTCGAGTGGGCAAGCCGCTTGCCTACGATCAAATGGTGGGAAGTGCTGGACCATTAAGTTGCCGTGGCATTGTGTGGCTACCCGGTCAAGAGCCGCCGATCGTATTAGCCGCTATCGACTGGTTAGGAGTTGCCAACGAAGCGCAGACGGTGTTCCGCAACAAATTGGCTGCGGCTGCCGGCACCACGCCAGATCGAGTTGTGGTACATGCCCTGCATCAACATGACGCGCCGCGCTGCGACTTGACGGCTGCCAGGATTTTGTCCGAGTACAACTTGGCTGAACAATTTTACGACACGCCTTATTTAGTGGAGTCGATGGACAGAGCTGCGCAGGCTGTTCGTGAGGCAATACCGGCAGCGCAGCCGATCAATGGAATTAGTTACGGCCGTGCCAAGGTAGAACAGGTCGCCTCCAATCGGCGGTTGGTCGGTCCAGACGGTAAGGTCTTCGCCACGCGATACACCGCTTGTCGTGACCCGAAACTCCGCGCTCTACCCCAAGGACTGATCGATCCCTGGCTGCAGTTAATTGCCTTTCATGGAAAGGAAGGGCCTTTGGCGATCGTTACTTTTTATGCGACTCATCCGCAGAGCTATTATAGAACAGGGCTGGCCAATCCCGATTTCATCGGAATGGCTCGTGATCAGAGACAAGACGAAAGTGGAATCTTTCATGTGCACTTCAACGGCGCTGGGGGAAACATCGGTGCTGGAAAATACAATGATGGATCCCCCGAAAACCGTCCAAAATTAGCTGCGCGTGTTGCTCAGGCGATGTGTGTGGCTTGGGAATCCGCTTCCGCTCCGCAGCCGGTGCGCACATGGCACTGGCAGGTCGAACGAATTGAACTGCCGCGTGCTACGCATCTGGATGCGGACAAGCTTCGCCAGGTGTTGGTAGACCAGAATGCGCCGCCGATAGAAAAATTGGATGCGGCCGAGAAATTGGCCCTCTTTCAGCAGAGCGCAAGCGGAATCCCTATCGACGTGGCTGTCTTCCGCGTGAACGATTGTTGGCTGTTGTGGATGCCCGGTGAACTGTTCGTTGAATATCAATTGGCGGCTCAGGCAATGCGTCCCAACGATCGGGTAATGATGGCAGCCTACGGCGAATATGGTACAGGATACATTGGGACGCGCATTGCCTATCCTCAGGGAGGGTATGAAGTAAGCGAGCGCGCGTCGAACGTTGCACCGGATAGCGAACAGGTTCTGGTGACCGCTATGCAGACGTTGTTACAAGCCCAGCGGCCGGTCTGGCCAAGCGAATTCACCCCTACCAGCGGCCCGTTGCCATAAACTGCAGGAAAATATTCGATCGCTCTGTTCGAAAAGCGCATGGACTAAGAGAGGCGCAGATGGGCTTGGTCCCGATCCGCGCCTCTGGCTGATGAGGATTCAAATCACCACTTTTCCGTCGGACAGCTCGCACAGCACCGCAAGCCGTATCGTCTCAGCCAGTCCTTTCTCTTGGGTGCTTGACCTCATTTTCCGGGTGAGCGACTGCGAAGAAGCGCCTCAAAATGGGCCTACTGCTTTCGATGCGCCTGATGGCAAGCACCACAGGCACCTGTCACGGTCTTGAATGCTGCGCGGGCTGCTTCCAAATCTTTCTTTTCAATAGCCGCTAAAACAGCCGCACTGCCTTCCCTCAAGTTCTTAGCTGCTCCCGCCCAGGTGGCATCTGGGCAGCGACCATCATCCATTAACAGGTGTCCCAATTCATTTAGACACGACGCATGGCAGGCAGCCGTGTCCCACGCCTTGTCGTCAGCCGGTCCATCGTTGAGCAATCTTCCCAGCGCCGCACAATTCGGTTGGCTAATACCCCGCATTAAATACTTCGTAGCAGCCGGACGCTGCTTACCCTTAGTTATTTGCGCCGAAGCAAGCTCCCAAGCCCATAAACCAATCAAACACACGAGCAATACAACCCATCGAATCTCACCGCGAACCATGATTTGACCCTCCACCACGAAAACGTCAACGTAACCGAAACCTCCGTAAAAACCGCCTAGTATCCGTATGCTCGATACTGTGCCGGTCGGCAACCGGCAACGATTTTGGCTCCCGACAACCCCAACAGCGCTGCGGTAAACGCGCGCATCGCGATTGCGGTTTCCGTTGGGGATTTGGTAGCGGCGGCGAGAGTTTAAAGTCGTCGATATGCTCAGCTACCAAACGCAACGGGCTTGCACGGTTCTTGCACGCCCAGAAGCTTGAGCACCACACGCCCACCGGGTTCTCGCAGGAATATCACCCCTTGCCCGGCAACCAACACTGTGAAACCAATCCCTCGTTTCACCGCGTGTGGGTAGACAGCCCTTGCAATATACTCGGTGGTACCGTGCTGTCAAGTTTTTCTACCACAGCCTGTCGCACTTATGTTTCTCGCGGTGCGTAGCAGGCAATCCGCGTGCATCTGCCCGACCTGGCTTTCGGCTTGCGATCTGCTTGCCACACTCCCCCCGCAAAGGCTCTCGCCAATCAGCGGCTCGAATCATTGCCCGTTGCGTCAATTGCCGTAAGTCGCTGCAGAGGCAGCTAGTAAACAGTGTGAATTGATGTTCGAGCGATCACCTGTCACGAGGAAGAAAGTTGCGACACATGCGGCAACCGTTCGAGTTGACCATTTGGTAACCGACACGACTTGCTATAGCCGACCGCCGTGCGTTTTTCGGCTTCACGGTCAAAAAGCGCGTGCCTGTTGCGATTTCTTCGTATCCATTCGAAAGAACGTGACGGTTGCCACGGTCTCTCGATAACATCTCCCGAAAGATCGACTCCGGGAGGGCCGATCAACTTGAACTCAACAGTGAAAAAAACGGCGTTTCCTCACGGTACGGTACCTGCCAATGCCCAACGCGGGGTTAAATAATTTAAACTCTCTTATAAAATGGGCCGTTCGAACGCGTAGAATATCGCAGATGGGCCTGAACATGGAACTTTTCCTGTGGGAGGTGCTATCATGGATCGTCGCCGTTTTCTGAAAGCCACTCTTGCCACGGCTGCTGCTCATGTTGCAGGCACTGTTTACGGTCAGGCGCAACGAACTCCGGGCTTTGCTTCTCCGGCACAGGCAATGAAGGCTCCTCCTGAAGAGCTGCTGTTTATCAGTTGCACGTATGCCCACACGGGAATCGAACAACCGGATTATCTAGCGGTGGTTGATTGTCGCCCAGGATCCGCAACGTATAGCCAAGTGGTGCACCGGTTACAAATGCCGCACGTGGGCGACGAGCTGCATCATTACGGGTGGAACATTTGTTCGTCATGCCACGGGCGTCCAGGCGACCGGCGATATTTGATTGTCCCGGGCTTGCGTTCCAGTCGGATTCACATTGTGGACGCCGCAGACCCGGTGCGACTGGAATTGGTCAAATGCATCGAGCCGGACGAGATTGCTCGAGCCGCCGACCTTTCGGCTCCTCATACGGTTCACTGTTTGCCCACGGGCCAGATTATGATCTCGATGTTGGGTAACAGTCGGGGACAAGGTCCGGGAGGCTTCCTGTTGTTGGACGACCAGTTCCGAATTGTCGGCCGATGGGAAAAAAATGTCGGGCAAATGCAGTTCAATTATGATTTTTGGTATCAGCCGCGGTTTAATGTGATGGTCTCTAGCGAGTGGGCGTCGCCGGAGACGTTTGCGCCTGGTCCGAAGCTCGAAGACGTGGCAGCCGGAAAATATGGCCGGCGCATTCATGTGTGGGATTGGACTGAGCGGCACATCCGGCAGTCGTTCGATTTAGGCGCTGGTTCAATTCCTCTGGAAGTCCGTTTTGCGCACGAGCCGTCGCGTGGTTACGGTTTCGTGGGCGCGGCGTTGGCGAGCGCTCTTTGGTACGTCGGTGTCGATAACCATGGTCAATGGCGTGCAGAAAAAGTCGTACAACTCTCCCCTCGCACCGACGATCGGTTCCCCGGTGGAAGCGTACCGCCGCTGATCAGCGACTTTGTGATTTCGATGGATGATCGTTTCTTGTACCTTTCGGCCTGGTTAGAAGGTCGCGTTTACCAGTTCGACATTTCTGACCCGCTACACCCGCGAAAGGTAAGCCACCTGGACTTGGGTGGGTGGGGAAAAGAGACTTCCTTTTGGAAAGGCAAACAACTGGTCGGCGGTCCGCAAATGCTGCAGCTTAGTCTGGACGGTAAGCGCCTCTATGCCACCAACTCGTTATACAGCACATGGGATAACGTTTTCTATCCACAGATTCGGCGCGAAGGCTCGTGGCTCGTCGCCATTGATTGCGATACGCAAAAAGGAGGTATGGCGTTACGGGAAGATTTTCTTGTCGATTTTGGCAAAGAACCCCATGGACCGTGCCGGGCTCACGAAATCCGTTACCCAGGAGGCGACGTGACAAGCGATATCTTTAGTTGATGTGCCGCCTTGATTTACGGGACACCGTAGGTGGTCGTACCCGGTAACACGGGAAACTCGTTGTTTTGGTGCGGCGAGCCTGTGCGCCCAATGAGCGGCTAGGCCACGTTGAAGTATGCAAGAAACACATATACTTTTAGCAGCCGTAAGCACCGTATTATTAGTGGGTACGGGAACCCAATGGCTTGCTTGGTTTCTGCGGCTTCCGGCGATCGTCTTGTTGTTATTGGCTGGCTTTGTGGCCGGTCCATTAACCGGGTGGCTTAGGCCAAGCGAGTTGTTTGGACCGTCGATGATGCCCATCGTGTCGCTTTCCGTAGCGCTGATCTTGTTTGAGGGAGGACTGAGTCTTAGTTTCCGCGAGCTAAAACAGATATGGCGCCCCCTAGTAGGACTTCTAACGATCGGTGTAGCCATTACGTGGGGCGGTACGAGTCTAGCGGCAATGTGGCTGTTGGACCTTCCTTTTCCAACCTCCTTGACTCTTGGTGCAATTCTCGTTGTCACAGGGCCAACGGTCATCCTGCCGATGTTAAGGGAAATACGGCCGCGCGGGGCAGCGGCTGCCATCGCTCGCTGGGAAGGCATCACCATTGATCCGTTAGGTGCTACGTTGGCACTGTTGGTCGTCGAAGCACTCGATGCGGCGCGCCATGGTAGCTTTGGATCAGTAACGGTAAATGCACTTGCGGGGCTCGGTATCACGATAATCGTCGGTGCAGTCGTAGGGTGCCTTGCTGCGCTACTGCTCATCCGCGCGGTCTGGCATTTTTGGATACCCGACCACCTGCAAAACCCAGTGACCCTCTTTTTCGTCATTCTGACGTTTCTCATCGGTAATCTATTGCATCATGAATCAGGATTGTTAGCCGTAACGGTGATGGGCATCGTATTGGGTAATCAAACATCAGTGAATATTAAGGAACGTCTGATCAACTGGCGGTAAACGAGCGTATTGGCTCGATGGATA
>CAYRMD010000128.1:0-10396 GCA_964425225.1 uncultured Pirellulaceae bacterium
CGACTTGTTAAAAGGTTCCGTACAATACGGGCGAATTATGCAGAGGTTCCTTTATGTTTGGTGAAAGCGGAGCGGCGTTCGTAGCGGCCGCCTCATGCGGTCGCCTTGCTCCTCTTATTACCGTTCTAGACCCGATGAATCGGGTTACTACAAACAAAAAAGTTCAAAGATACCTTGCCTTCCTCCACTTCGCTTCGGCATCGGACGTTTTCCGCGCTGTCGGTATTTTGGGGGATACGCTGGTCATGGGCGATAGGGTAGTCTGTCAACGGGGCTATCGGGCGATTTAGTCCGCCGGGTTAGCGTCGGCTGGGCCAGCTTGCAGGCTGCATCCGGGTTACTCCGGCAGCAGGCCTTACGCGGTATGGGCAACGATCGTTCACGCCTGGAAAACGACGCTCGGTACCATCTGGGTAGTATTAGGCTCAGCAGGCTTGTCGTTACCAGGCCGCACGTGGTGGACGGCGAGTGTTTCAGAGCTCGGTAGTTACATCTTCGGAACGACTTCTATCCCCAGACAATCGAGCCCTTGTTGAAGAACTCTGCCTACTAGATCGCACAAGAGGAGCCGTTGTTGCCGCAGCGACTTGGTTTCTGCGTTCAGTACCCGACACTGAGGGCTGGTGTAGAAGCGCGAGAACCGTTGGGCAAGGTCATAAAGATAGTTGGTCAAAATGTTGGGGCGGTAATCGACCAACACGTCTTCGAGTGTTTCGTGGAAGCGGATTAGGCTTACTGCTAAGGCTCGTTCTTCGGCGGTCGGTAACTGCGGGATCTCGCCGAATTGCCTTACTTGTTCGCGTTCGATTCCCCCTTTGACGAAGATATTGTGCACACGGGCATAGGCGTAAAGAAGGTAAGCCGCCGTATTTCCATCCAGGGCAAGCATTTTGTCGAAGCTAAACACATAGTCGCTGGTTCGATTATGGGCCAAGTCGCGGTACTTTACGGCGGCGTGTCCGACGACCCACGCGACACGGTTGCGTTCTTCGATCGAAAGTTCCGGTCCATCCGGTTTGGCATCGTCTACTTGGCACACGACGCGTAGGGCCCGCTGCACTGCCTCGTCCAACAAAGCCTCCAAAGAAACTACCTCGCCCTCACGCGTTTTAAAGGGGCGTCCATCTTCTCCCAAAACCGTCCCAAAACTGACATGTGTTAGTTCCACATGTTGGTAGCCCCAAAGGCGGGCGACGGCGAAAAGTTTGGCGAAATGGTCACTTTGTCGAGCATCCACTACATATAGGATGCTATCCGGATGAAACTGGCTCATCCGGTAGCGAAGCGTTGCCAAATCGGTGGTCGCATAAAGATATGCTCCATCGCTCTTTTGGATAATCATAGGACTGTCGAACCCATCTAAAAACACACAGACCGCTCCATCGCTGGTCGTGGCCAAGCCCTTTTCCTTGAGGTCCCGTACAACGTCGGCAAGCATCGGTTGATAAAAGCTCTCACCAAGCTGCATATCGAAGCGGATTCCTAGTCGGCGATAAATCCGGTGGATTTCCTCCAAACAATGCGGCATGAATTCTTCCCAAAGTCTGCGGTTTTCGCCATCGCCGGCGTGCAAGCGGGCAGTTTCCTCGAGCACAGCGGCGGCGATATTGGGATATTGCTCAGCGAGCTGGCGTAACTCGGGATCGAGCTCCATATGTGAAACGTTTTCGGCGAGCGCGTCCCGAGCCTCTTCCAACTCAGAAAGCGCCTCAGCGGCGGCTTTTTCCAGCTGGGCCCCACCAAACATCAACATCGCGTGCAAGGCTTCCGACATCGATAATTCTTGAGCCGCTTCCTGATACTCGATCAACTGATGCACCAATTTGTATAAGCGCGATAGCTCAGCTACCGGCTCGCGCCTATAGTGGTCTGCGTCCAAAAAATGCTTGTAACCATACAGGATCATGCCGAATTGCGTTCCCCAGTCGCCCAGGTGATTGTCGCTCAAAACACGGTGCCCCAAGAATTTCATGGTGCGATAGAGTGCATCACCTATGACGGTCGACCGGATATGCCCTACGTGCATCGGCTTGGCCACATTCGGGCTGGAGTAGTCAATTATCACCGTACGAGGTTCAGCCGTTGGAGGAATATCGAGCCTAGGGTCGGTAACCATGCGTTGGAGCTGCTGGCCAAGCCAGTCAGTACGGAGACGTAGATTGATAAACCCAGGCCCGGCTATCTGAGCCGGTTCACAAAATGCGGATATATCCAACTCGGAAACAATCTGTTGCGCAATTTGCCGAGGCGGTTTGCCCAGAGGGCGCGCCAGAGCCATGGCACAATTGGCCTGGTAATCCCCGAACCGCTCTTCTTGCGCGGCTAACACCTGGAGAACGTAAGGCTCCGGATCATCCACCAACCGGCTCAGCACTCTACGAAAAGCACGCCGTAGCTCAGCTCGTATGTTCATATGTCCCCCGTAAAGTCCAGTCGAGGATCTCTGCCATGGACCCTCCACGACCCTGGGCTTTGATAAACCAACCGCTTGTGGTTGACAAGACGGCCCGCGCACGGGTAGCTCCGTCGGCAAGGTTTTCGACTTGGACTTCGTAACCAAAAACCTTGAGCGACTCGACAAAAGCTATTCAGGCGTGTCCACGTCTCATAGGCAACCAATCGTCGGACGGGCTTACTCCATCGTACTCGTGCTAAATGCGGTCCGTCAGTAACCATTTTGTTCACGCCACATATTTGGAGTACTCGCGTTTGGGCCAGCAAATGGAGACAGCGACGTCCCAGAACCTAAGGCGACGTCCCTGAAGCAAAACGGTCGGCAGGAACGCTCGAGAAGGGTCAACGCTTGATCGGGTTGAGCAAGTCACCTTCGTTTGCCGTGCAAACTGTTCGACAGCCACCTTTCAATGCATGCATTGCGCGTACGGAGCAACTACCAAAAGCCGTTGGCTAAACCGAGCATGTGCCGACGTAATTAGCTAGATACCTCGTCTTGTTCAGTGGAATCGATGAGGATTCGTGCTGAGAAGATGCCAGTCTAAATTACGGCCACCACACTGCGCCCATCAGCCAAATGCGCCCAATCCACGCGAGGTGCTTCAGCCCAGAGTTCTTCGAGATTGTAATACTGGCGCGTTTCTTCATCGAACAAATGGATCACCACGTCACCGTAATCCAGCACGATCCACCGACTGGCTTCGTAACCTTCCAGCCCTAGCCGCTCGTCCTGGAAGTCGGCCTGCATCATGCGGTCGATCTCTTCGCTCATAGCATGAAGCTGACGGCGGCTAGTACCGGTAGCGATGACAAAAAAGTCGAACAATTGCGACAAAGACCGCATGTCCAGCACGACGACGTCTTGTCCGCGGTGTTCGGCGGCCGTACGAGCTGCCGCCACCGCAGCGGCCAGACTACGCGGTGAAGCCGAATGTGTCAGAGGTATCATTTCTCGGTCGGTTGCCTCTCCCGGAATCAACAGGGACCCATCACCTTGCTCGAGTAGCCAAAGCCCGCCAGCTACTCGATACCTCCCCTATAGTGTACCCTCGCATGGCTGACCAGGAAAGCTTCTGGCCTTGTCAATTCGTACCTAGTAAGCCTAAGGCTAACCAGATTGGGTACCGTAAAGTGGTTCGTCGGGACGATCGAACGGCGTCCCGCGCCGTTCTCAGCGATCGGTAAAACCGTCGGGGTAAGCGACGCTGTATGAAATGTGTTTGCTTTCGCACCGACCGTAGCATCACGGCAATCGCATCGCTCGACTAGAGTTTGCTTGGATTGCAAGGAATGTAAACCACGTGGCGCATATGAGAGAGGCGGTTTTCACGAGCGACGCCTACCTGTCCTCGAATGCGAAGGCAGCCGGGTACAAACGGTCTACCGGAAAGGAAAGGCGATAACGGTTCAAAACCCGAAGTACGTAGTAAAGCTGTCGTTGTTCGACTCCTAGTCTTTGCGCCAAGAAACTCCTTACAATAATGCCAACCGCGGTCCCGCGAAACTCGCGCTAAGCGCTTTCGGCGAGTCGCTCGAAGCGTCCAAAAATCATACGGCCAGCACTCGTCTGCAATACACTCGTTACTGTAACATGTACTGTCTTTCCGACATAGTCGCGACCATTCTCGATGACCACCATTGTGCCATCGTCCAGATAACCCACCCCCTGCCCCATTTCCTCGCCAGGCTTGATCAAGCGAATATCAAGTGTTTCGCCGGGGATATACGCGGGTTTCAAGGCGTTGGCCAAATCGTTCAAATTGATGACCGGCACGTTATGTAGTTTGGCTACCTTGTTGAGATTGTAGTCGCCGGTGATGATTCTGCCGTCGAGTTGTCTTGCTAGCATTACGAGCTTCATGTCGACACTTAGTCCTTCCGTGCCGGGTACTTCGCGGTCATAAATCTTAAAATCTAGGTTTTCGTTATTACGCAAGCGATTCAGGATGTCCAAACCGCGTCGCCCTCGGGCTCGCCGCAACCGGTCGTTACTGTCGGCAATCGATTGCAATTCTTGGATGATAAAGCGCGGCATGATTAGCTGGCTATCGAGAATCTGTGTTTCAACGATGTCCGCCAAGCGTCCGTCGATAACGACGCTGGTATCCAAAATGTAGGGTCGGTTCCCCTTGACTTCTTTGGCGAATTCCACATACGGAATGATGAAGCGAAAGTCATCCTTGGTCTGGAGCAAAAAACTGATGCAGATATAGCATAAGGCCACCCCCATCAGAACCTGAATCACCGGAGCATACTTACTTGGTTTAAGGTCGGCATCGAGCAATAAAGGACTGATAGCCAGACTGAGCACGTAGCTTAGGAACAAGCCCACCACAATACCAAAATAGATACACGAAAGAAGTTCGATGCGTTTTCGTGGCAAAAGCACATCGAATAGGACTACTACGCCCGCCCCCGCGAGAATGCCGACGAACACGACCCACGGCCATGGATCGCGCAACTCTTGAAGGACGGGCGAGTTGATGATCGACAAACCAAGTCCCGTCGCTACAGCGACAAACACACCCCGCAAAATCCAAAGTGCAACGTCCAATCCTGTGACTCCTTGTTGCGATCCTGTCGCGTGGAGGGACGAGCAGCGTCTGTCAACGATGGGACCTACCATTAGCTAGTGTTGCTAGCTCACCACCCGTCAGCGCCAGGTACCAACAGCGGTCGCGCCGTTCCGCTGCTATCCTAGCCCTAGGCGTGTACCAGAAACACTGCTGTCCGTACCGCGCGAGATACCCAATAACAGTGTACTTTATTCGATCATTGCACGTAGCAGCTCTCGCGGGCCAACGGTGAATACATGTTCCCAGATCGCCCCTCAGAAATCAAAAACGTTGGTGGGGATATTCAACTGCAAGCGATTATACGGGTATTCGGGTAGCCAAGAAAAGAGCCCACCGCCGAAGTCGCATGCGCGGGTCGGCGCTCGTAACTACACTTTGTGCGCGGCAGCATGGTCGGTGTAATCGCTGGAGGAGCGAATACCGGTTATCGTGGCATGAAATCCACATGCCTAGATAACGGTTTACGCTCCGGTGTGGAAGCGGTTGAAACGATGTGGCCGGCTCTGCCAATCGGCACTACGGCTTGTGAACCGACCCGGACGTTTGTGTATGTTTGCTGGAGGTACGTAGCGTCATCCGAGCAGCGACGCACCATAGATAGTGAGCTATTAGGAATGGTTGCGGTATAATCCAATCTCCGTTTCTTGCCGAAAGGTCGGCGAAATTAATGCACCTACGTAACGCACGAGTTGTGAGGGGTGGGCCCCAACCGGACCCAATTAAAGAAGGTGGCCCGATTCGCAGAGCGCCGCTCCCTTACGGTCGTGGCTGTAAAAATTAGGGGACCGATCTAACGTGTCTGTATGAATCCGAATGTTGACCACGTACCGGTCTATTACCGATCGTCGGATAGCCGTAAGGCGAACCCCGGTGTTAGCCACCTGCGTTACAACTACGCCCAACCTACAATCGAGATGCACACACAGACGTTGCAGCAAAACGGAGCACGACATAACATGAGAAAAAGTTCGTCGGCCTGACACAGCGGTTGCTGTCCGACATCAGCTTTACGCGTGGATGCGATGCGCAAAGGGGGGTGAGTGGCTAATTTGGCTGCTGGCTGCAGCCGGGATTGCCTAACGATTGGGCCGAAGTGCCGAGTGCTCGGGGGCGGTAGCGTGAAAAATGGAATTTGTTTAGCCCACTAACAAGCACCCGGCAGAAGACTTTTTGAATGGTGAGCGACGGGCGGTGGATGCTTCCCGTAGCCGAACACAAACTCAGGGTAGTCAGTCGCAGCCGGAGGCTTTGTCGCGGGAAGCGATGCTCGATCGGGCTACTCGTGGTTCGACGTGGGATCTAGTGATCGTCGGTGGGGGTGCCACGGGGCTGGGTTGCGCAGTGGATGCGGCACAGCGCGGTTATCGCACACTACTAGTGGAACGCCACGACTTTGCGCAAGCTACTTCCAGTCGCAGCACGAAGCTCATCCACGGCGGGTTGCGCTATGTGGCGCTCGGTCAATGGCGGCTCGTACACGAGGCGCTGGCCGAACGCCGGTGGTTGTTGCGCGCAGCTGCCGCGATCGTTCATCCGTTATCGTTCGTGATCCCCTGCTATCGAAAAACCGACCGGTGGTGGTATGCAACGGGTCTAGCCGTTTACGACATGCTTGCCGGTCGGCAGGAAGTACCAGCTAGCCTCTGGTTAACAGCCCGACAAGTGCTCGAGCGCCTACCGGTTTTACGAGCCGATACACTGCGGGGTGGTTTTCTCTTCTACGATGCTCAATTCGATGACGCGCGCCTGGCCATCAGCCTGATGCGTACAGCCGCGCATCTGGGCGCGTGTCTGCTCAATTATGTCGAAGCCGAACCGCTGATCGATCCGCAGGGCCGCGTGAGGGGTGTGGCACTGCAAGACCTGGAATCAGGCCAGCGATGGCAGGTTGCAGCCCGCTGCGTGATCAATGCCACGGGGATTTTCGCCGACCAATTCCGAAAGAAAATCGACTCGGGCATTCGACCGCTGCTTTCCCACAGCCAAGGTAGCCATCTGGTCTTGGAGAAAGATTTCTGGCCCCATCCTACGGCCCTCCTGATACCGAAAACTCGCGATCGGCGAGTGATTTTTGTTATCCCGTGGTACGGCCGGCTATTGGTGGGTACGACGGACGTACCTGTTCGCGAGCCGGAGGCGGAGCCGCGCGCTCGTTCTGAAGAAATTGGTTACCTCCTGGAACATCTAGAACCGTACTTGGCGCGCTCGATCGAGCAGCACTCGATTCGCGCGGTTTTTTCAGGCCAAAGGCCCCTGGTGGGCAGAGGCGATGTTCCAACGGCTCGTTTATCACGGGACCATTTCCTGGAATGTTGGCCAGAGGGGATGGTTACCATTACGGGCGGCAAATGGACCACATATCGTCGCATGGCTCAGGCGGCGGTCGACATCGCAGCACGCCAGTCTGGTCTGCCTGCCGTGCCATGTCGCACGCACGAATTGCCGCTTGTCGGTGGAAAGCCGCTCGGGGGCGACACCCGGCTGGTACCCTGGATGGGTGGCGCAGACGCCGCCACCATCGCCCAGTGGATCGGTCGCGACCCTTGGCTGGCTGAGAAACTCGATCCGCGCCTGGACTATCGCTGGGGGGATGTATTGTGGTGCATACGTTTCGAGATGGCTCGGACAGTCGAAGATGTCTTGGCACGGCGCACGCGTGCTGTATTTTTGGAACCGGAAGCAGCCTGGGCTGTCGCACCGACGGTCGCGCGAATGCTGGCCGCAGAACTGAACCGGCCAGCCCCCTGGCAGCAGGAACAGCTCGTACGGTTTGCACAAAGTCTCCAGCAATATTGCCCGCCGAGTTTGTCCCCGACCCTACCCCAATTCACGACTTCCACGCAAAACGACGTGCCCGATGCGTAGTGAAACGGCTCGGTCGTCGGCGCACGACAACGGATGTTTAGAGAAGCTGTGTTCATGGCGATTTCGTTGGAGACCGTGCCGACTATCGGGACTTTGAAAAGCGCGTCGCGGCTCAAGGGAGAAATATGACCCACAAGAAGTATGCCCGATCCGTCGCGAATAGCGCGAATGGGAAGAACCGGGGCATGCCTCACGCGCTCCTCGGTTACTAGAGGTCGGGGCAGTGTAGCTTGATTGTTGCTGGAGGCTTGTTACCAGGGCAAAATGAGAATCAAGGGCGGACGTGTTCGCATAGGCGGCTGCATGAAAAGGAACCATGCCATGAAAAGAACGAAGGCCGACAGACAAGCGAAGAATCACAGAACGCGGCGGCAATTTCTGCAGGATTCAGCGGCAGCTTCGGTAGCTGTTTCGGTGCCGTGGATCGTCTCGGCTGCTGCAGTTGGTGCTGCAGGCGAGGTGGCTCCAAGCGAGCGGATTGGATTGGGGGTGATCGGCATTGGGCCCCGTGCAACCTACGACTTGAAAGCTATGTTACAGTTGGCTGATGTGCGGTGCTTGGCGATTGCCGATGTGCAGGCCGAACGCCGCGAAGCCGGAAAGCGACTGGTGGACGAACACTATGGGAATCAGGACTGTGTCGTGTACCGCGACATGCGAGAGTTGCTCGCGCGAAAAGACATTGATGCGGTATTGATCGCCACGGGAGACCGCTGGCATGCACTGGCGGCAATCATGGCAGCCGAAGCAGGAAAAGATGTGTATTGTGAGAAGCCGTGCGGACTGACGATCGAGCTTTGCCAGCGCATCGCCGATACGTTCGATCGGACAGGTCGGGTTTTTCAAGCGGGTACTCAGCGACGGAGTGTTCCCAATTTTCAGCAAGCTGTGCAATTGGTGCGCAGCGGCAAGCTGGGCAGAATCCACACCATGCATGCCTCGGTATACGAGCCGTTGTTGAAAAACGATTGGTTGCCGCGCGAGCCGTTACCGCCGCGCGAGGTGGTCGATTGGAACTTATGGCTTGGACCAGCCCCGTGGCGCCCCTTTAATCGAGCGTATGTCCAGGGCGGATGGCGCGGTTATTGGGATTTCGACTCGGGAGCACGAATCTTGGACTGGGGAGCCCACACGCTGGATCTGTGCCAATGGGCAATCCAAGCTGACCATACGACGCCGGTCCAGTATGAACCGCAAGAGGACAAGATCGTCTGTCGTTACGCAGATGGCGTTCAAGTCTTTTTGGAGTTTCTCAAGACACCGTTTGGCGACCGCAGCCCGAAGTTCATCACTGAGCTGGGCACGTGCCCGGTGCGGTACGTGGGGGATGAAGGTTGGGTAGAAACCGGGGACAACGCAGGGATCGTCGTCAAACCAGATCGGTTGCAGCGCGAGTTGCCGCAGTACGAGCGGGTGCGCGGGTTGGATGTGGGTCAGCACGCCAGAAATTTCTTTGATTGTGTCAAGAATCGACAGCCCCCGGTGTGCAATCATCGCGTGATGCTGCGATCCCACGCCGCTGCACATGCCGCAGCGATCGCTTGGGTGCTGGGCCGAAAACTGCGCTTCGATCCCGAAAAGCTGCGGTTTGTGGACGCTCCGGAAGCGAACCAACTGGTGGCGCGTCCTGAGCGCGATCCATGGGAGTTTGCGTGAACAATAAAAAGCGTCGTTTGAGTTAAGCCCCCCAGGCAGTTTCGAACTTTCCCGTTGATCCGCATGTCCAGGCGGGGGCACGGGTGCTCGGTGCGCCTGACCTGAGTTGCACCATGCGCCTACGCTTGTCTTCCAACGTGCCCGCAAGCAGGCCCGTGGTCATCGTGTTCCAGCATAGCGTGATGCGAGAAAACCGTCCGCGCGAACAGTTTGCCGTGGCAAGAAGGATGGCCGCGATTACGGCGTTGCGCGGACCGGTGGCCGGGAAGCTGGTCATACAAGCCGCCGGCTAACCGTGGCTGGTTAACGAGCGGCACTGAGAGCCAATCCAATAATCAGCCGATCCTACGCACAAGGTCCAGGTCCAACGCGAACAAGTGCCATGGCAGGACCGGGTTCCACAATGCGCCCCGAGTGAAAAGTGCGTCGCTGAAACAAGCCGTTTTTTGAGGCGACTGGAACTTTCGCAATAGATTCCACCCGTTTGTTGGTCGAAATCCGATTTGAGGACGAACGAGGTTACAAGACCTTTCGTAGTACTGTCCCAAGTGGAGCGCTCGATAATCCTGGTGTTATCAGCAGGTAATGTTGGCAAGAAGCAGCTTTTTTCCCAAAAGAGGTGTGAATCACGAAGCGATCAGAGCCGGCTTAGCAGTAGGCTCTAACTGGCAGCGTCGGAATGGGTGCACATGCCTTTGCGCAGGTGGTTGCCTTATCGTCTGGCCGCTTGTGCTGCGGGCTCGTTACCTATGCCATGCTGCCGATTGCCATAGGATGGCACAATGCACCATCTTTAGTTGCCGCGCCAGGACAACCGCATGCTACGAGCCGTCGAAAACATCAGA
>CAYRMD010000129.1:0-10326 GCA_964425225.1 uncultured Pirellulaceae bacterium
TATCCATCGAGCCAATACGCTCGTTTACCGCCAGTTGATCAGACGTTCCCTAAGTTTGAGAGCAAATCGGCAGCTCCCTTAAACGGAAGTTAGCATCCGGCCGCTTTTAACAGATTGTTACAGGCGGTTTGCGCCGAATAACCGGCCGTAAGGCTTAGCTCGACTTCTGCTATTCTCCAAACCTAAAAGCACTGGGCGGACCGAATGGAACAGAAATTCCTCGAGCTTCATGTGCAGCTTTTAAACGGAAGGATCCAACAGCCCGGTGCCAGAAGTATGCGCTGCCAAAACTACCGTCGCACTTTGCCAACTCCGTTACGCAACGTAATTAGGCTCAAAGCCTACGCGATCTGACCTCCCGTTTGCGGCCAGAAGAGAGCGGGGTGCAAGGAGTGACGTTTGCTCGCTCGCCGAATCGCTAGAACAACCCGCAGGAACCGTCCACCCCGCGGAACCGCGCCCGTGCAACGGCGCACAGACGCAGTTCGGCGAGTGACGCTGGACCCTGGTCTTCCTTGCGCCTCTGCGCCCTAGCGCCTTTGCGTTACATTACTCCCATCGGACAATAAAACCCTTTTAGCAGCAGTCGTGTGTTGCCCACGTATGGGTGAGTGGAGCGGAAAAAAGAAAACCGCTGCTCGGCACGGCATACTATGGAATAAACTCACCCCCAATCAAAAAGCACGCACTTTCGTAAGAGCAGCGGTTAAAACGGGCTTACCGAGCAAAGAGAGCCCTCGTTTCGCAAGAGCTCGAGCCATCTATGCCCTAGTCACCGGCGTGCCGCGCGCCGTAAAACTTCGCGCTCTTCAGGCGAAAGGGATTCCAAGCCAAAGGTCCTAACGCGTTCGAGCAATTCGTCTACCAACTCCCGGTATTCCCGCCGTTGTGATTCGCGCAAGCGTACCGTAGCATCCGCCCCAATTCGCTCCGTTACAATATCGGATGGGGCGCGCGTTACTGCCCCCGCGTTGGGGACGTGCTCCCGGTGTCCGCCCCGAGCTTTCGAGTCGGTGGTTACGTGCACGGGGCTAGTCTGAGGTCCACCACTGGCGACAATCATCCACGGTTCTACTTCCGTACCTATCTGTTGAACGAACAGGCCTTTTCCAAAGTAGCCGAGAAGTCCCAAAACAATCAGCGACACAACAGCGTAGTCTCCAGCGTCGGGTCCCAACCAAGCTGCCCACAGCAAACATGCTAAGCCCAAGAGGCGCGCCACGACGGCCAAGCCGCGGTTGGCCCCTAGTTCGTCGTCAGAGAAGGAAAGTAGAACTGCCTTGAGAGCGTTTTTCCCATCCGGTGCAACGAGCGGCAAAACGTTCAAGCAAAACAACAACCAATTGATCCAAACTGAGCACTTGATAGCCACGGTTTCAATCGGCCCATCGAGCAAATGGATAGGGGTTAGGGGGAGCAATACTTCCCAGCGCCACTGACCCATGCCGTACAGAATTATGGCACCGATCGCGACCCAAACCGCATGAACAGCGGGCCCGGCCAGGAAGACCCAAGTAACCGACAAAGGAAACCCGGCAGGCGGCATGTATTGGCCCATTCCGCCGAGTGGACCGATGACGATGCTGCGCCATTGGCCACCTTTGCAACAGGCGGCCAGTGCGTGCGCCACCTCGTGTAGGAAAACACTCATGAGCAAGATTGCCAGAAGTCCCAGCGCGATTTGGACAGATCGTAACCTACCTTCACCTGACCAATCGACTTGATACGCGTACAGCAGCGTAGCCGCAGCGAAGGCTACGAAAAGCCCGTGGATCTGCACCGACATGTCGCCTATACGAAAAATCGTTACAGCCCACCGATCGCTGGGAGCCTGGCGATGGAACATATTGTTGGTCTTCAAAGGCGACGAACAAACGTCGACCGCACAAAAGGCATGCACATTGGCTATGTTAACCGCCTGGTGAACTTTTGACTAGAATAGATGTTTCGCAACTTAGGGTGAACTAGCGGTTATATCCGTTACGGGCGATGCAACCGATTTATTTCGCTCGAACAACAAAGTTTTCGGCCACCGACTGGCTTTTGGTAAGTTGCACTGTCTACACGAACCACCAACCAGGCGGACAAGCGCCCTAACCGATAAGAGATGTAGTGTGTGATTTTAAGCAATTCGCCAGTGCTGCATGTTGTGGCGAATATGATCGCAGGTTGCCGAGACAATGATCACGTGTTCTACACCGTCGCGCGAAATACGGAAAACTCCATTGCACCAAGGCCGAATGCTGGCACTGCTATTGAGCATGGCTGTTTTGCCAATGCGAGTTCAGGCGGGTGACCCAACGTTACCTACCGGTTGGACTGCTTCTCCGTTAGTCCTGCCGCTGGAACCAGATGGCTTTCGGCCGGTCGTGACGAGTTTGGTTGTGCACGGGCCATTATTAGCGGCGGCTGGCGATGATCATGTAGTGCGGGTTTGGCGCTGGACAGATGGCCAGCTACTGTGGAGCCGCCGAGCGCATGATGGGTGGGTGCGGTGTTTGGGAGTCTGCGAGAACGGGCCGTGGCTGGCGACCGGAGCTGACGACGGACGTTTACGAATATGGGATTTTTCTAATGGCCAACTGGTCGACACGAGCAGCGAAGCTTCCAGTCCGATCACCGCCATCTGCTGGAGCAAAGCTATCGACGGTTGGGTGGTTGCTCGTTTCGATGGAACAATTGATCTGTACGGCGCGGCACAACGGAAACGATTGAATGTCTGGCAGACAGCCGGTCGAGATATCCGCGCGCTCGTGATGCTGGAAAACGAGTCGCGAGTCGCCATCGGCGACGGCAATGGCCAGCTCGCTTTGTATGAAGTTCCTTCCGGGCAAGTAGTCGCTTCTGTGGCTGGACACCGGGGCCGCATTCGCGCTCTCGTAACACAACCAGCTTGCTCTCTCCTTTTTTCCGGAGGAAATCATGGTCAACTCACCTGCTGGAAATACGAAGATTCTCGAATCGACGTATGTTGGACCACCCAACTACCGGCGCGCGTCGATGCACTGCTCTGGCTGGAAAACGAGTTATTGGTGGGTTGCTCGGATAACCTCATATACCGGATTGACCCACACACCGGGGATCGGATCGATGCGCTGAAGGGCCATTGCGGATCGATTACCGCTCTGGTGCAAGTAAACCGCAGGGAATTCGTGTCGGCAAGTTTCGACACCACCATCCGGGTTTGGCGGCCCTCGCCCACCAGAACAGAAGATCCAAAGCCGCCGTCGGACAGCGCGCCGGTCGAGGCACTCTCAAGTAGCAGCTCTTTTGAACAACTGGAGAAAAAGCCCCGGTAGCGGCGACCGGCAAGTGCCCACCTTATCGGTTGTTTCACGGAGGAAACCATATGCGTTGGATACGACACTGGCTGATGCGCCGACGCAACAAAACAAAACAAGGTCGTCGTTGCGCCAAAAGCCGGTATTGCCGCCCCACTGTGCAGTTGAAGGTAGAGTCGTGCGAACCACGGTGTCTGCTCAGTGTCACTCCCCTGGTACTGGGTGTCGTATATACCGAAACAGACGAAGGTACTGACACCACGGGAGACTTCTTCGAAGTTTCATTTGTGGGGGGAGCTCCTGGAACCGAATTACGGGAACTAGTCATCGACGGGGATAAGACAAGCGTTTTTGGCAATCTGCCCGGTATTAGTGCCGGCGACGTGTTCTTTGATACTATCGAAGACGCCACGAGCCTCGGCGCGGATCATGCGTTTCCTTTCACCATCATCGCAATCGCCGATGCCTCGGGCCGGCCCAAACATGATGTTCAGGTGCGGGCCTTCGTGGAAGATGGAAGTACGCGTCTGACGTTGGTATTAAATAATTTCCTGGCAGGAGACAAATTAACATTTGCCATAGACGTTGACGAAGTGGAGATGTTCGAACCCAGCGAAAGTAACATGTCGGATATCAATTCTGGAATTGATCCGATAACATCCGGGATTGAAATGCAAGGCACCGTCGTGGTAGGGCGGTTTAGCGCACCACACTACCATGATGCTACCGTCGAAAGTAGCTTCATCAATCAATACGATACCCGTAGAGATCAGCTTCTTGGCGATCTAGCGATTCCAGGTTTAAACTTGCCCTTGGACAACGAGCGGCAAAACCGAGATAGAACGGCCGGGGCCTTTGGACGACGCGAGCAACAACCATTGCCGATTGTGGTGCGCGGTAGAGTGTACCATGATCGCAACGTCAACCTCGCCTTCGATCCTTCCGCAGGTGACCACGGTATCGCCGGCGTGCAACTATCGCTCTTTTCCCAAAGGGACGATGGCACCTATCAGCCAGTGATGCGCCAAGGACGTCCGGTGCAGACGGTAACGGACGCCGACGGGTTCTATGAATTCGGCATCCAATGGAACCTGGTTCCAGGCGTCTATCAGGTGCGGGAAGTGCAGCCGACTACGTTTCCTATCAGTGTGGCGGCAATGGTAGGAACGGTCGACGGGCAGCGCGTAGGACGTGCCGAATCGCCCGATATTTTGACCGACATTCATATCGTAACGGGAGGGGTGGTTGCCGAGGGCTATGATTTCGCCGAGGCGTTGCCCACCAGGCTTACTGGCGGCGTATTCTATGATGCGAACGACGATGGATCTCGTGATCCGAACGAGCTGGGTATTCCCGGTGTTGTCGTCCGACTCCAGGACGCAACGGGGCATGTACTAGCCGCTGCAGCGACCGACGCGGCAGGACGATTCACGTTTGACGGACTTAGACCTGGCATTTATCAGCTCGTAGAAGAGCAACCTGATGGTTGGATTGACGGAAAGGACTCCGTAGGTACGGTAAACGGCAACGCGCGAGGTGTTGTAGGGAACGACCGCTTCCCGGCGATCGAGCTGCTGTCGGGGGATGGAGGTGTGGATTATCTGTTCGGCGAGCGGCTCGGAATGATTTCTGGACGCGTCCATATGGACCAAGATGGAAACTGTCATTTCGATGCACAAGAATTGCCGCTTGAAGGAGTGACCATTCTGCTTGTGGACGAGCATGGCCGCCAGCGCACAACCGTTACCGATGCCCAAGGTAAATACGTCTTTAGCCAACTCGGTCCGGGCGCCTACAGCATCATACAGTTACAGCCGACGGGGTATTTCAACGGTAGCCAGTCTATAGGTAGTGGGGGTGGAGATGTTACGCAGGTCAACGTTATTTCGCAAGTGGTAGTTAACGAACAGCAGCCCATTCTAGACGGTTATGACTTCTGTGAAACGCTCGGCACAATAAGCGGTTTTGTATATCACGATCGCAACGATAACGCTACTCGGGACGAGCTGCAGGAGGAGGGTATCCCCGGTGTGCTGGTGCAATTGTGGAATGATAATCAGTTTTGGGCTGTGGCCATTACCGACGAGTCGGGCTACTACGAATTTAAGCATTTACCGCCCGGCGTGTACCGCCTTGAACAACTGCAGCCGATAGGCTGGCTGGACGGTCAAGATTCGGTGGGATTTGTGCGTACTAGCGACGGGCAGGTGCGCCGCAGCGGCGAACTGGTAGGGAACGATCAAATCGATCACATTCATCTGGTGCAAGAGCCCGACGCGTTCGGATCGGTCCACGGCGAGCACTATAACTTCGGTGAATGGCTTGCGGCTTCGCTTTCCGGTACCGTCTTTGTGGATCTTAACAACAACGGCATTCTCGAACCGGACCGCATCATCCCGCACAGTACCCAACGGGAACGACCATTGGCCGACGTTGTGATAACTTTGAAGGATCAGGCTGGCCGGCTGATAGCCGAGACCGTGACGGATGCCAGCGGTACTTATCGGTTCGAGGCTCTGCGCCCCGGTGTCTATCAGATCGAACAGCAACAGCCGGTGGGGTTCTTCGATGGTGGCGTTCGAGTAGGAAGCCACGGCGGCGTCGGGCAACCGAACCGGGTCGGTAACATCGTGCTCGATAGCGGCCAAGTCGCTGTGGATTATGACTTTTACGAACATCCACCGGCGACGATTTCCGGTTGGGTATTTCAGGATGGTCCGGCGATTGTGGTAACACAATTCCTTGGGCCCGAACAGCTCATTACGATCCGCGACGGGCAGCTTTCGCCCGATGATACGCCGATTAGTGGTGTTTGGCTCGAGTTGCGCAGCGGCTTCGACGGGAGACCGATCGACGCCTCAGAGGCTCTGCCGGGCGATTATCCCTCGGGGCCGATCCGCGTGCAGACGGACGCCCATGGACGATACGTATTCCAGGGGCTACCGCGCGGCAATTACGCGGTGTACCAGATCCAGCCGGAAGGATACGTGGACTCTATCGATACACCCGGCACCACCTCCGGCGTGGCACTCAATGCCCTTGAACCGCAGCCGCTGGGGTTGCTGAGCCGCTTTTCCGGTAATCCACCTCCGCCCAATGACGCCATACTGGCCATTGCCGTTGGCTTCGGACAAAACTCCGAGCAGAACAACTTTAGCGAAGTGTTGATCGTAGGCATTCCCAAAGTCGAAGACCCGCCAGGTCGCCCTCCTCCGCAGACTCCCGCCGTTGTCGCGATTGTTCCGACTGCGCCGACACGATTCCTACCGTTGCCACCTGCGGCGACGCGAACTTCGATTCCTATCTACGGTGCTTCGGGGCACGTGGATGCAACGTGGCACTTGAGTATCATCGATGCCGGTTTTCCACGAGGTGATGTGTCACCTCTAGAACTCTCCGACCGATATGCCTGGATAACGCACGTCGATACACGACGTACTTGGCTCCAAGCCTTGGACCGGGGCAAGTGGAAATTACTGGATCGGACGCGGCAAAAAGAATTTTCCGAGCTCCATTTCGGTTTGCCAGGTGCCATTCCATTAGCCGGAGATTTTAGCGGTGATCGACGAGCGGAAATCGCTCTTTACGCGAACGGCCAATGGTTCGTCGATCTGAATGGCAACGGCCGCTGGGACCCAGAAGACTTGTGGCTTGCCTTAGGAACGGAACATGACTTGCCCGTCGTCGGTGATTGGGATGGAGACGGTAAAGGGGATGTCGGCATTTTCGGCCCCATGTGGGTCGAAGATCCGCGAGCCGTGATGGCCGAGCCGGGTCTACCCGACGTCGAGAATCCCCCTACACCAAAACCCAAAAACCCGCCACCCTCGCGCGAAGAAGCCACCAATGGCCTACGCGTTCTACAAAGGGGAGCCGTTGCTGCACCGCGTGCGCATTTGATCGATCACGTGTTCCGGTTCGGCGCTCTTGGCGATCTACCCGTAACAGGCGATTGGAACGGAGATGGCATTACGAACGTTGGCCTTTTCCGCCATGGGACTTGGATTCTCGATACGAACGGTAACGGCCGGCTGGATGCGGGTGATTCCCGCTTCCAATTTGGGCAGACGGGCGACCGGCCCTTGGTCGGAGATTTCGATGGAAAGGGATCCTCTCAAATCGCCATCTATCGTGATGATCAAATCATTATTGATTCTAACCGTAATCGGCGCCTTGATGAGGCTGACCAAGTGCTCCCGATGCATGGGCGCGGGATCCCTGTGGCCGGTGACTTCGACGGCGATGGGCGCGACGAGATTATGCTGTACGAACCGGGGGATACTGGAGAATCGGCACACGACGGCTCTGTTCAGTAACATCCGGGTTCACTGGGGTTGAGCTGCCTCCCAGGAAAGTAGTCTCATACCCGGTACAGGGCCTTGAATGAGCGGTAGTGAGGCTTTCACTTGCACGCCAAAGCTTCACCGGCCAGTCCAAGAAACAAGAATCAGCTTCTTGTTCATAAGTAAAGAGCGGCGCAAGCCGTTTGCCACCGTTAAGATCGCGGTTGAATCCTTTTAGGTTATTAGAGCACGCGGAATTGTGTCCCCCCGGCAATAGCGCTCCATTGCTCGACTGGAGGCCATGTAATAACCCGAAGTGCCTCGTGCGTCTGTGCGCGGCCTCGGTACTGTCAATGCAAGTATGATACGTTGGCTTTTCCCGACTTAACAAACGAACTATTTGATATCGGATTTTTAGTACGGGTGCCGCTCTGGGCGCGGCCAGTCGCGAAAGTTCCGGCGATCTGGGAGTGCGCGGTTCCAATTTTAAGTAGGCTGCTATGGACACTAATACCACGGCGAGGATTATGCTGACAATCCAACACCACCGGTTTGTCCGACACCGGCATGCCTGTTGGCTCCTTCCGGATAAAATGCTGGCAGCCATCATAAGAACCAAGGCTAATAGAATTTTGATACCGAGCCACATATGATAGTTCGAGTTGGTAAATGAGAAGCGCGAAGCTATTTGCATAGTATTGATCAGTCCGGTTACGAGTAAGATTGCGCTGGAAAACATCACCGCCAGACTCCATCGCCGCCGCGTTTGTTTCCACGAATCTGCTTGCTCATCAGGGATTTGACCTACCACAAAAAACATGGTTGCCAAGCTACCTAATAAGACTATGGCACCAGCGATGTGCAAAACGCGGAGTAACCACTCGAGCCAGTTCATAATGTTCCCTTTTTTATTGCGAGGTTTGATTCGGGATTCCGTTAGCACATCGGTTCTGACTGGCCGACACGTGGGTCTCAATCCATTGTCGCGCGAACGCTACGGCTTCCTCCGTGGTTGCGATGCGTCGCTCCAATTGCGCTTCACGCGCTTTCTCTAATATTTCTTTAAAAACGGGACCTGGGCGCAGTCCCATTTGCTTTAATAATTGTCCGGTTAGCAGCGGTGGCGGATCCCATTGGTCCTTAGGAGAGTGGAGAACTCTTTCGCAAAAATCGACACCGGCGGTCGGCTGGTCGCTGGCGCGCGCCAAAGCTCGAGCAAACTGGGTGAGCCGCTCTGCGTACGGTCCCGCGAGAACTCGTTGGACACGTGGCCATGGCTGCTGATCGGCCTGTATGAAAAGCGCTGCATGGGAAATGGCGTGCCCGATCAATTCCATCTCGCGTCGCGACAATTTCCAGCGGCGCCCTACCTGCTGTACGTATTGAACCGCGACCTGCGGATCTTCGTGTAAGCCGTGGAATAAAGCCGCAAAACCCAACGTTGCATCCGGTTGTTGGCCCAATTCCTGTAGGAACTTCAGGGTACGATCCCATTTCGGAGAAGGTGCATTTCGGTGCATCCACTGATACGGCTCTGTACCTTCAGGGAGGATAGCAACGAAAAGCCCTGAGCGGACCAGGAGGTCGGCCCCTCGCGCACGATGTTGGTGGGCGAATGTCATCCGTAACTCCTCGGTAATCCGTTCGGCACTGACTTGGGTAATTTCCGGCGCGTGCTGGCAGATCGCCTCCCAACAATCCCGATCGATCACAAAGTCGTACACGGTAGCAATACGGATGGCGCGGAGCATTCGGAGCTTATCTTCGGCAATGCGATCGTGTGCGTTGCCTATGGCTCGGACGATCTTTAGTCGCAAATCGTCCTGCCCGCCGACATAATCGATCACTTTGTTCTCTAACGGGTCGAAGAATAAGCCGTTGACAGTAAAATCGCGGCGTTGGGCATCTTCTTCCGGCGAACTAAAAAACGACACTTGGTCAGGTCGGCGGCCGTCGGAGTAGTGACTTTCCCGCCGGAAAGTGGCTACATCAATGTTTCCGGCAGTTGGAGGTCCAACGACGATGACAACTCCAAAAGCTTGACCAACACTTAAAGTGCGGTAGTTTCGTAGGACTTGCCGTACTTGCGCCGGTGTCGCATTGGTGGCAATGTCGTAATCCTTGGGTGTACGCCCCAACAGTTCATCCCGTACGCAACCCCCTGCCCAGTAGGCTACGAAGCCTGCTTGGCGGAGCTGGCGTACAAGTTGTATCGCAAATTCGCGCGGCGTTATGGAACGGCGTTCTCTTGCAAATTTACCCGGCATCAACTGTTGGCCCTCAACCCTGAACCTGTTTCCGACCGTTAGGGCATTCTAACGGGATTTGCGCCGCTCTGCTTGACCCCTAACGTGGTCACAACTAATTGTGAAAGCTGGGATGATGGCAGCATAGCGGCATCTTGTTCGGCACACCGGTTGTCGTGGGCATCCCCCAAGGCCGGATGATGTACCGAGGTGAGATGTCAGCGAGCAGTGGCTGGGAGGGAGTATGCCGCGAGGATTTACGGGTATCAATATGCCGACGTAAGGAGACTGCGGTGGCAAAACGTCCTCCCGATGGAACCGCAGCTCAAAAATGGCTGCCGCAATCACGAGGGAGATAATTCAGTGAAGTTGCCCCTCGGGAAATGTCACTTAGCCCAGCGATTACTCACAAGAGCGCGAGGCCAGTTGTGTGCCAGCAGAAGCATATAATGGGTAGCAGCCGGAGGGCGGCGCCGTCGGTAGCTTTGGTCCTCTGGGTCCAAAAGCGATTGTTAA
>CAYRMD010000130.1:0-10189 GCA_964425225.1 uncultured Pirellulaceae bacterium
ATCCATCGAGCCAATACGCTCGTTTACCGCCAGTTGATCAGACGTTCCTTAAGTTTCAAGGTGGTGTGCCCCGTGCCTTTCAAGACGATGCAATCGGATTCCGGTGTATAATCGCCGTGAATTGGATTTTGACTGAATAGTTTTGAACGAATGCGCAGACGTTACAGTTTTGACTGATGACACGTACAAGATCGGGTTCGCCAGATAGCAAGGAGAAAAAGCCATGCAATCCCGCCCTCCGGAAGGTCCGTGGGGACCGGTAACACGTCGTGCGTTTCTTGGGACGAGCGCTGTTCTTTCCTTGGCTTCGAGCGGCATAACGCAAACCGCGCCGACATCAGATACTCTGCGCGCTTCTCCTAAAAAATATTCCATGAAAAAATCGATTAACCTTTGGGCTTTTCCTTATCCACAGCGTATGAATCTTCGCCAATGCCTTCAATTGGCAAAAGATGCGGGCTTCGACGGGATTGAGCTGAATTACGACCTAGAGAACGATCTTTCCCCGAAGGCTGGAACATCGGAGCTGCTTGCCATACGTCGCATGGCTGACACGATTGGAATTGACATCAGCGGCCTATGCTCGTTTCTGTTCTGGCCCTATCCGCTTACCAGCAACAATACGGAAAAGCGTCGCCGCGGGATGGAGCTGGCACTCCGCATGATCGACGCCGCTGCCACAATAGCTGTAGAGAATCTGCTAATCGTCCCAGGAGCGGTCTATATTCCATGGCGAGACGATCACGAGCCCGTACCCAATGATGTCTGTGACCAGCGCGCTCGTGAAGCAGTCGGCAAATTGCTACTGGAAGCCGAAAAACGGAACGTATCCTTGAATATCGAGAATATCTTCTTCAACGGCTACCTTATGACTCCCATGGAGATGAATACCTTCGTCGATTCTTTCAACAGTGAATACTGTCGAGTGCATTTTGATACAGGGAACATTGCGATTTTTCAATTCCCAGAGCACTGGATTCCCGTATTAGGAAATCGAATTAAGAATATTCACTTCAAAGAATTTACAAAGAAGGGCACCGATCATTCGCTCGAATCGTTCCGAACGCTGCTTGATGGCACAACCGACTGGCCCGCTGTTATGGAAGCATTAGAACGGGTCGGGTACAGCGGTTATGTGACTTTCGAGTACTTTCATCCATTTCTCCATTATCCGGAGGCACTCATCTATCAGACAAGTGATGCGCTGGACCGCATTTTAGGACGAGTGAGCTAAGATGCGCGTCAAAGTGTGGCAGTCGACATGAATCGACTCGGCGCAGGGTCAGGGCTCGAGCCACTGTTGCCCAGTGCAAGGCGAATTAGCCTGAGCTGGGCTTTTGCCATTTTCTAAATGTCCAAGCACGTGGCGAACCGAGGGAAACGCACAATCCCTCGGTTTGGCGCAGTTTTTCAATATCCGGGTCCAACGAGGCTCACCTAAGAGGTATTCGTTCGTACAGATTTCTTCGCATCGTGTTCACCGAATTACTGCATGTAGATAGCCGTTTTGGCCAAGCGCTGCCACTGCCCAGTGCCGGCGGATTTCGCACCACAGAGACACTGACGACGCAGAGGATGGGATAACACAGACCGGAACGTTTCGGTAAGCCGATGATTGAGTAGCTGGGAGGTTCCTTTATTGTGCGTCCACTTGCACGTTCACGTCCTTACGTCAAGTACTCTGGCCGCTTCATAGAACGCCTTCACCAGGAATTTCGTATGGAGCATCGATGTAGTCACATCGTGTTGAGCGGAAAACGGCAGAGCTACGCCCGGCCCGCTAAACCGCTGAGAAATTTCACTTACAATCAAGACGTACACACGCCCAAGCACGTGACGTGGTAACAACAGTTATCGAGGTCCAATGTCGTTACCGGTGTCTGTGGCTTGGAATTCATTCAATGATAGCCCTTTCGAAAGGCGGACCCTTTCTAAGATCCAGTCGACGACGGGTGTTAGATTGCTTCGAGGGAGAACGGGAGTGGGAACGGAGATGGGGTCGTCCGTTACGATTAATTGAATGGCCGGATCAGCGACGGCTTTTGGAGGAGTACCCAGTGTAGCGCGCCACACTTCTACTTTAGGAGCGTCAGCTCCGCTATCGCCTTCGACGAGCACCAGTTGGCAGTTGCCGAAGAATGGCGCCAGCTGCGCATAAGCCGAGTCGCTTGATTCTCCGTGCCAGGAGACGTAAACAGCAAGCAGATTTCGGCTTAGAACGGCTACGGGATCGGCGCCAGCTTGACGATGGCGGAAAGAATCCTTACCGGGTGTGTCCAACTCGTGCCTGTGGTGAGTGTGTTTGATCGTTCCGACGCGGCAGCCGCGGGAGCGCAAAACAGGGACGAGCTGTTCGATGAGCGTCGTCTTCCCGTGGTTCTTCCCTCCGACAATATGTAAGCGGTACATGGACTGAAAATTTCCGTAAGGACCTCGTGTAATTAAACCGGCCACAGTTCCGATAGGGTTTGAAAGTTACACGGCCGGTAGTCAGAATAACATAGTGGGTTAACCAAACGAGAACTGCAAGTGGTAGCTTCGACAGTACTGACCGCTGGTGCGTGAAATTGAGCAATGCGTCGGAAGGCTAGCTGTCCATCACGGTGGTTATGGTGGTTGCCCCGGTGGGTGGCCCTACTGGCTTTATGGCGTGGGCCTATTCCGATTGTGCACGAGCATGACCTGCCCGCTCCGGAGTTGACTGCTCGACCGGTTGCCCTGAAGCATTTTGTCCGGTGTCACGGTTCGTTATGGGAGGTGCTGCGCGGGCAACTAAATCATCAAACGGTGTTGACGTCGCACCTAGGTTGGCACTGGCATCTGGTATGGCCTTTTAGTCCAGACCATGAGAATTGCCCAGGTGACCAGCCGCCCAAGGACTGCTATCTATGGCTCGCTTGGCTACCGACGAGTTTTTCCCTGATGCTACAAACGTCCGTATCGTGGATTGCTTGGGAAGCGGGCAAAGCCGATGCGGCGATCCGAGTGTCTTTCGACAGGAGATCCGGATTTTCCTCGGATAGAGATCGAGACTTTCTTGTGACTCTCTTTGCCAGCGCATCGTGGCGCGCTTGGTCTGGCAGAGCGCGGTGTTAATGGGCCCATGATTCGAGCCGGGCTATGACAACGAACGCGCGTTGTCCCTTTGCCAAGTTGTTCTTTTGCTCTGGTTGACTAAACCGGCGCGCAATGCAAATCAGGGTCACCTGAGGGCCATAACGATGCGCAGATGGTGGTGGTTCACGACATTCTTGATTTTGGCATTCGCTAGTGGTGTCGTTTTGGGTGGATGGTTAGCGGCCGTACGCTTCACGGGCCCGCCACAGCCGGTGCAAGCCGCGCAGTTAGGGGGCTCGGGAGTAGTACGACTGGCGGCTAATCGGACTTTGCGTTCCGTAGAAGCGAGAATCCTGCCGTGGCAGGAAACGCTCACTGTGTCCGGCCGCGTCGATTATGACCAAACCCGACGTGTGGAGATACCGGCGACAACGAGTGCCGTCGTGCTTAACATCCTGGTACAACCTGGCCAGCAGGTTTCGGCTGGCCAGGTACTTGCCGAGCTGAGCAGTTCCGAAGTGGCAGCGGTACGTAGCGAACTTCTTTTGCGCGATGAAGAGCTAGCCTTGGCTGAAGAGCAGTTTCGTTGGGATGCCACTACGTATACGAATGTTCAAGAGCTCGTTGCCGCCTTACAAAGCAGGCCGCAAGTAGAACAATTGGAAGCACAGTTCCGTGACCGGATCTTGGGCCGTGCTCGAGAACAGCTACTGGCGGCCTATGCACGCTGGCGTGCCGCGGAACAACTAGTTTCCTCGGCTCAACCCCTAGCTGAAGAAGGTACCCTGCCACGCCCCACGTTGGTGGAACGGCAATTGGAGTTGCACAAGGCGTCTGCCGAACTGCGGGGTTTATGCGAGCAAGTCACGTTTCAGTTGAAACAGGTCCGCGATCAAGCACGTATCGCTCGTAATGAAGCACAACGGCGGCGCGATATTGCCGAACATCGACTCTCGACCCTACTGGGCTATCAGGACTCGATCGACGCCTGGACTACGCAGGGCGACCTGTCGCGATATGAAGTACGTTCCCCGGCCTCTTTTACCGTCGAGCGGCGATATAAAGCAGCAGCCGAACGCGTCACTCCCGGGGAACCGCTGTTTTTATTAGCCGATACGAGTCATCTGTGGGTTCGTGCTGAAGTGCGTGAACAGGATTGGTGGAAGATTAAAGTCGAGCCCGGCCAATATTTGAGGGTGCAATTTCCCGGTATGCCCCACCACAAGCTCAAAGGCCGCATCGTGTACATTGGTCGGGAAGCCTCGCGCGATAGTCGAGCTATTCCGCTCGTGCTGATGATCGAAAACGCCGACCATCGATTTCGCCCCGGGATGTATGCGCAGGTTATCGTCCCCGTAGGGTCTCCTCGTCCCGTACTTCAAATTCCCGAACCAGCCGTGGTTCGGCATCAAGGGCAAACGTTCGTTTTCGTGGCCAGCAGCGATGGTAGTTGGCAAAGGCGCGATGTTGAGTGTTTGTCAGTCGATGGGGAGATGATACCGATCGTGTCCGGTTTGTCCGAGGGGGAGCGAGTAGCTGTCGAGGACGTATTCTTACTGAAGTCTGCGCTGCTCCTGGAAAGCGAAACCGAGTGAACCGGCGATCAATCTTGGCGATGACTGCGGGGAAATAGCATGCTGACTCATCTTATCGAGGTTTGCATCGCGCGCCGCTTCGTGGTGTTAGTGCTGGCCATGGTGATTGCAATAGCAGGCGCCCTTTCCGCTCTGCAGCTACCGTTAGATGCTGTACCCGACTTGACAAATGTACAAGTTCAAATCGTTACCGATGCGGGTTCGTTATCGCCATTAGAAGTCGAGCAATATGTCAGTTATCCCATTGAAACCGCTATGGGCGGGCTCCCACGGCTAGAAGAGATCCGCAGTGTATCGAAATTTGGGTTATCTTTGGTAACGGTCGTTTTCCGCGAACGAACGGACATCTACTGGGCTCGCCAATTGGTGGCACAGCGCCTGCCGGCGGCTGCGGCTGCGATACCGGCGGCGTTTGGTACTCCTGAGCTTGGTCCCATCAGTACGGCGCTCGGTGAGATTCTCCAATTTGAGATTCGCAGCGCCAGTCGCTCACCGATGGAGTTGCGGGCCATTTTGGATTTCGATATCGCACCGCGGCTTCGTCAAGTACCCGGTGTTACGGAGGTTAATTCGCATGGTGGGTTTTACAAGTCGTATGAAATCCGGCCAGATCCGGTGCGACTGAACAGCTATGGCGTGACTTTGGAAGAGATCTTCGAATGTTTGGAACTTAACCATGCTACTGCCGGTGGCGGGTATATCGTGCACAACGCCGAGCAGCGGTTTTTGCGAGGCGACGCAATGCTGCGCTCGGTAGAAGAAATGGAACAGCTCTTGATACGGCGTCAGCCCGATGGGACACCGTTGTTACTGCGCGATGTTGCTACCGTCACCGTGGCTCCCCTTACGCGTCAAGGAGCGGCAACGCGCGATGGCCGTGGCGAAATAGTCAGCGGCATGGTGATGATGCTCATTGGAGAAAACTCGCGGACCGTTGTCGAAGCTGCGAAACAAAGGTTGCGCGAGATTCAAGAAACGCTCCCAGACGACGTCGTCATCGAAATCCTATATGATCGCAGCGATTTGATTTACCGGGCGATTACTACGGTGGGGAAAAACTTAAGTGAGGCCGGGGTACTGGTGATTTTGGTTCTTTTGTCGCTACTGGGTAGCATTCGTGCGGCCGTGTTAGTATCATTAGCCATCCCCTTATCGATGCTTTGGGCCGCGAACTTAATGTACCTTACCGGCATTTCAGCTAGTTTAATGAGCTTGGGTGCTATCGATTTTGGCCTGATCGTCGATAGCTCGGTCATTACGATCGAAAACTGCGTTCGCCGGCTTGCCCATGCGGACACTACCGACTCGCGAAGACAAACGATTCGAGATGCGTTTGTGGAAGTGCTACGCCCGACTCTGTTCGGAGGACTCATTATCGCGATCGTTTATTTTCCCATCTTGGCACTGGAAGGCTCAGAGGGCAAGTTGTTTCGGCCCATGGCTATGACAGTACTCTTCGCATTAGCTGGCGCGCTCGTTATCGCGTTGACCCTTATGCCCGCCTTGGCCACCCTGGTATTACCTCGACACATCAACGAACAGGAGGTTTGGTTGATCCGCGCCATTAAGTGGCTATATCGCCCCCTGGTGATTCAGGCAATTCGGCATCCGTGGGTAACCGTCACCGCTGCTGTGATTATTGCCTTACCCAGCATAGGAGTCGCGTTGCATATGGGTGCCGAATTTATGCCGCGACTCGAGGAAGGGGACCTGCTGATTGAAGCCGTGCGGCTCCCGAGCGCGACGTTGGAAGCAGCAGTAGACGTCTCCACGCGGATCGAAAATGTGTTGCGGCGATTTCCGGAAGTGAAAACCGTTTTCTGTAAAACCGGCCGCCCGGAAATTGCCAACGACGTAATGGGAGTTCACCAAACCGATGCTTGGGTAATATTGAAACGCAAATCAGAATGGCCCGAACGTAAATCTCGAGAAGAGTTGATTCATCAGATGGAGCAGGCGCTGCGCAGCGACGTGCCTGGTGTGGTTTTTGGTTTTACCCAGCCAATCGAAATGCGTGTCGATGAGCTGGTCGCCGGCGTGAAGGCAGATGTCGCCGCATTCATTTATGGAGATGATCTTGAAACGCTTCGGCAACTGGCTAAACAGTTGGAAAATTTGCTGCGCGGTATCCCAGGTGCGGCCGATGTGAAAGCCGAATATCAGGCCGATCTACCGACAATTCGTATCGCTCCCCGCCGTACTGATCTAGTCCACTACGGATTGGATGCCCAGCGCATCATGAGCTTGGTGTCGACCTTGGGCGGTTACCCGATAGGCATGGTATACGAAGGGCGTGCACGCTTCCCAATCCTCGTTAGGATTCCGCAAGAATGGCGTGAAAATCTCTCACTGCTCCGGCAACTGCCCGTGGCCGACGCTGATGGAGTTCCCATCCCGCTGGAGGCTGTGGCAGACGTGATACTTGAAGAGACCCCACCGTCGATCGAGCATGAGGCGATGCAGCGAAGGACGGTAGTCCAATGCAATGTGCGCGGGCGCGACATGGGGAGCTTTGTCATGGAAGCGCAACAACAAGTGCGTGAGCGACTTAAAATCCCCCCGGGTTACGAGATCCGTTGGGGAGGCGACTTTCGAAACTTGCAATCCGCGGCATTACGACTATCTGTCGTCACGCCAATTGCCTTGGTCTTGATTTTCCTGTTACTACAAACCAGTCTTAATTCGATGCGCTTGGCCCTACTGATCTTCCTGGCCGTGCCCATGGCGACATGCGGAGCCATTTACGCCTTAGCCGTTCGGGGAATGCCCTTTAGCATATCTGCCGGTGTCGGCTTTATTGCCCTTTTTGGAGTTGCTGTACTTAATGGCCTGGTGTGGGTCAATGCTGCCGAACAGGCTCGCCGTCAAGGAATTTCGATGGAAGAGGCCACGGTGCGCACAGCATTGACGCGTATCCGGCCGATTCTCATGACGGCACTTGTGGCGTCCTTAGGTTTTCTCCCCATGGCTGTGTCTCACAGCGACGGTGCGGAAATCCAACGCCCTTTGGCTACCGTCGTCATCGGAGGCCTCATCAGCGCGACGTTACTCACGTCGTTTGTGCTCCCAGCGGTCTATCGCTGGTTCGCGCCGCCCTCTACTGACCAACCATCAGAAACCTAAGAAGTTAGAGGCCCGCCCCGAACCATACCGGTGAAACTGATCGGAAAGAGGTTTTACCGGTGACACGCGCAAGGAATGGGGACTTATTGCCCGATCGGCGTCGAGGGAAATTACGATCGAGAGATCTCGAGATTCCGAGATTCTCCGTTGCACAACTGCTATTGACGCCTGCCGAAAATCCCATTAATTACCGGCCGCTTGGAATGGCTGTACAGTAGCAGCGCGGTTTACAGACTCGGCGAAAATTCTTCGAGGAGCGAAGAGGCGTGCAAAGAAACCGCCTTATGTTGGGAGCCCTGGTGTGCCTGCTCCTCCCCTTTTTCGCGTGGGGACAAACAATCCGACAGCCCGATAACGCACCAGGGGAGATCCTGGTAGATCGCTCCTACTGGACAGGGCGCTTACGAGTCAATCCACAACAAGGTCCGCAAATCCCGCCATTTATTCTCGAAGAAAGCTGGTTTGGACCATGGCATCTGGTGGTACCGGCCGAAGGGCTCGAGCTTGCTCCGATGGTCAACCGAGATGTTGTGTTGCGGGGCAAATACGACGTTCTTTCCGACGGAAAAACACGCGTTTTGCGAGTGGAACGTGCTTACGGAGCAGCAAGCGGAAGTAGTATCCGCTGGCTGCTACCGCCTTTAGGATTCGATGTTCCACAGGCGGGTATTTTGTTTGCTCCTGGGCCGGAATTGCCTCCGTCCGGCATGGCGTATAGACCTGCGGCTTCTAAGGGTTCAAACGAGCGTGTGTTGCTTGGGCAACCATCGCTATCGGATGAACGCACAACCGGGGGTAAAGAGAGTTCGGTAGAAACCGATGCAGTACGTGTGGGCACATTGCCGGACGATCAAGGAGCCGCAAGTGAGCGACGCTCGGCGAGCTACGACAGGCAAGTCCGGTGGGCTCGTGCCCAATCCGACACCCTGCCGCCGCCTACAACGTCTGGGGAACCTTACACGCGGCCATCCGAGCGCCAACCGGGTACCAGATCCCAATCGTTGTATTGGTCCGACTCACCCTACACCGTAGGTAGCGAACCACCTTTGGGACCTTGGGAGAGAAGCTGCCCTTCGTGTGGTCTACCACGCGCGGCAGGTGCGCACGGCGCGTGCCCCTCACCCGAGCGATTCTGGTTGCAAGGTGACTACCTCCACTGGTGGGCCAATGGGCTCGAGTTACCGGCATTAGTGACCACAAGTGTATCCGGTACGCCTGCCAGCTCCGCTGGTGTGTTAGGCCTTCCAACCACCACGGTTTTATTTGGCAACTCCGAGGTTAACGATACGGACCAAGTTGGCTGGAGAGTTTCAGGCGGAGTATGGTTGGGTCCAGCAAAACGCTGGGGGGTAGACTTGGACTATTTTCAACTAGACGATCTGCAGGAAACCTTTCAAAGCTCTTCGGATGGGAGCTTGATTCTGGCTCGTCCCTACCTAGATATCGTCACGGGTAATGAGGCAGCCGAGTTAATTGCGTTCCCTGGTATAGCGACAGGCGCGGTTTCTGCTGAAGCAATTACGGGATGGTTAGCTGCCGGCGGGAGGATTCGCTGGAGCCTTTGCTGTGGCACAACCAACCCAGCCCTTGGCGGATGGACAGACGGCTACCGCGTCGATGTAACGGGAGGATATCGCTTCGCTCGTCTTGTCGATCAAGTAGATGTTCGTCACACATCGTTGGATGTTAGCACAAGTACCACCACGTTCGCTGAGGATTTGTTCGTCACGGGCAACGAGTTTCATGGTGGTGAAGTGGGCATCGTGTGGGAACGCCGCAGGGGGCGCTGGATTGTGACCGGACTTGGCCGTATCGCCTTGGGCAACAATCGACAGACCGTCCGAATCGAGGGGCGATCGATCCTTGACGATGGCACTGGCCCACAAAACTTTACCGGGGGAATACTAGCTCAGTCCAGTAATATAGGGTTTTTCTCGCGCGATGAGTTCGCCGTACTTCCCGAGTTGGAATTGTCACTCGGCCTCCAGTTGACGAATTGGGCCCGTATCAACGTTGGCTACCACTTTCTGTATTTGAGCAACGTAGTGCGTGCCGGCGATGTGATTGATCGCGACGTTAACCCTGGTTTAATACCTCCACCTACGATACCACTTACGGGACCGGCCCGCCCGGCTTTTGCCTTCCACGAGACCGACTTTTGGCTCCAGGGCCTTACGGCAGGGATCGATGTTCGGTTTTAGTCCCCGCATTGAGTTGCTAAAGGTGCTTCATGCCGGTGAATGCGACGGCAGGACAAAAAGTTCCTACTGCGCCCATGTGTGCGTGTGTAGTGGAGATAACTCGTTCTCGCGGTTGCCGGTTTCTGATGTACGCCCGCCTATTTTCCATACCGAAAGGCTGTCAGGGCGGACCGTGCGGATCGCGCTGCTGGGCGTAGCGGACGTGTTCACGCT
>CAYRMD010000131.1:0-10103 GCA_964425225.1 uncultured Pirellulaceae bacterium
TATCCATCGAGCCAATACGCTCGTTTACCGCCAGTTGATCAGACGTTCCTAAAAAGTACTCTTCGAGTGACTGTGGCTCGCCCACAAAAGGAATGAATCCTAATAGCCAGCGCAAGTCTCTGGGTACACAGTCGATTGATTCGGCAGTCGGTAGGTCTAGAGCACCACGTGAAGGAGCTTTACGTCCTTGAGCCGCGAAAGTATCGCTTGCCTCCGAAGTCACTTTTTCCCCCTGCAGGATTGGGTGCTCTAGACTTGTACCGGCCGGTTCGCACTTTGAGAGGCCGTAGACGATTTGATCGTATAGGGCGTCGTAGCCGGATGCAAAAAGGCTTACATCCGAGCGACTATCGACTTCGGCCTTTCTAGGGTCTCCTGTCCGAAGTGGTGACCCCGTATTATCGCACGAAGCAGTTTGACCAAACGCACTCGTTAGCCGGCCGACTTCTGCCGGTCCGTTGACCCCTTGGGTTGAACCCGTACGGTCGTCACCGGCGTTAGTTCTCGGGTCGTAGAGTACATCGATTGGGGTTGCGTCATCTACCGTCCCATCTTCGTACCACCCCGGTCCTTCGATAGGGTAAAGGTCGTACCAGGCACGGTTCCGACTACCCAGTTGGTTTATCTGCCCTTCCGTGCGTTTGGAGCCTATTAACGGTGCTGCCAGAGCAACCAGCAAGATCGACAATGCCAACCACGAGCGCTTCATTGTCTTAGTTCCTCCATTTTTGTCGGTTTACGAACTGCCGGGACAGGATGGGGGTAAGCGGCTCATGTCGTGGGCGATACGGCACCAATGGTTCAGATCCCGGTAGTCAATTGGCTCGGACTCAAGCTACGGCTGGAAAGGCTTTGTCCTCCAGTGCAGACGCGGTTAGGAGCCAGCAAACTTTTGAGCATACGTACCTTAAAGTGCAGTTTAGGCACTAGATCTTCTCCGGCCGTGCGCTGTTGCAACTCTCACCCCTGTCCCGGAAAGCTGCTTCCAATAATTGCAGCTACTACGTTATCAGCATCGTCCTCATAAATCGCTTTGGTTAGGTAAAGGAGGTCGTATGCGATGGCCTGGCCGTTTAGGAAGACGGTTCGCTACGGTCAATTTGGATAGCCCGACGGTACGGTCCGTATCGACTTAGACTGATGCGTTAAACCCGCGTTGACACGGACTTGCCATTATAAGTATCTTGATAATGTTAATAAACTTTTGGCTGGCTGGCCGATACCTCCCTGTAACACCGTGCGGGGGGAGAACGGCGACCGCGTGTCAACGTGTGGATTAAGTCTCCCATGACGGTTTAGAAAGCCAAGATAACCGGGAAAAGATTTTGTGGGACGTGGCATTTCTTGCGGGTGGTAGGTGAATGATGGTGCCAGGCCAGTGGCATCCCTGGATTGCATTAGCAACAACGCTTGCAGCGTTTGGGGTGTTGCAGTGTTTTCGTAACGTCCCAAGTGATCTAGTGTTTTTGACGGCTTTAGTCGTAGTGACGTTGGCGGGAGTCCTTACGCCGGGAGCAGCCTTTGAGGCGTTTGCCAATCCGGCGTTGGTTACGATTGCCGGATTGTTTGCCGTCACGGCCGGTTTGCGGATGACCGGTGCGTTGGATTGGGCAAGTTATCGATTGCTGGGTGTTGCGCGTACGGAAAGACAAGCCCTAAGCCGGTTAGCCTTAGCCGTGATTGGTTCATCGGCATTTTTGCTGAACACCGCAGTTGTGGCAATGTTGATGCCCGTGGTATTGGTATGGTGCCGTCGGCATCGAGTGGCACCCTCGCGATTATTGTTACCGCTAAGTTACCTTTCGATTTTAGGTGGCATATGCACCTTGATTGGTACGAGCACGAATCTAGTAGCCCAGGCGAAGCTCGAAAGTCTGCGGCATCAGTACGAGTCGCGGCGGACAAACGATTTCCGTGTGGCAGCCCCGGCGTTTGAGACGCTGGAACAACAGCTTCGCCCCCTAACCTTTTTTGAACTGACATGGGTTGGGTTGCCGTGTGCTCTGGTCGGAATGGGTGTGATCGTGTGGCTTGGTCCGCGGCTGCTACCGAATCGTACCGACATGATTGAGCAATTCGGCGAGAAACGCCGTGAATACCTGGTGGAGATGCGGGTCGAGCCCGATTGTCCGCTAGTTGGTAAGACGGTCGAGCAGGCGGGCTTGCGACATCTGCCGGGACTTTTCCTGGTGGAAATCGACCGTAGCGGCCGCGTGCTCACGCCGGTAGCTCCCGAGGATGTGATTGAAGCTGGCGACCGGCTGGTATTTACCGGAATTGTCACGACGATCGTGGATTTGGAGAAAATCCGCGGGTTAGTCCCTGCTGCTGACGATCATTACGAGGCGGATCCGAGGTTGCGGCAACAGCGCCACTTGACGGAGGTTGTCCTTTCGCGGACATCGCCGTTGATTGGTCAAACGGTTCGGGAGGCCAACTTCCGCAAGCTCTATCATGCGGCGGTCGTCGCGGTGCATCGCAGTGGCGTGCGATTGACCAATAAAATTGGCAATATTCGGTTGGAGCCTGGAGATACGCTGTTGCTGCAGACGCGAGACGAATTTGTAACCTTGTACCGGCACAGCCGCGATTTTTACTTGGTAAGTCCTGTCGAGGGAGACGAACCTCGCTTGCACCACAAGATGCCGCTATGCGTAGGACTGACTTTAGCACTTATTCTTTGGCTTGCTGCAACGAGCTTTGTACCGAATGCGCCTCAACTGATGAGCATCGCGTCGCCGGCAACGGCTGTACTAGCAATCGCCTTACTGATGGTCCTGACGCGCTGCATGAGGATGGCCGAGGCGCGCAACGCAATTGACGTCCAAACGCTGGTTACGATCGGAGCAGCGCTTGGCTTAGGACGCGCTCTGAGCGACAGTGGAGCGGCCGAAATGGTCGCACGGCAACTGGTCGATTGGGTCGGTGCCCGTCCGTGGTGGTTGCTGGTGGTCATCTATGGGCTTACCGTGGTCCTCACCGAGGGCATTACCAACAATGCAGTGGCTGCTATGCTCTTACCGTTGGCTGTAACAGTGGCCATCGAGGCGGGTTACAATCCGCGCCCATTTGTTATTGCTGTGACGATCGGAGCATCGCTCTCATTTCTCACGCCAATCGGCTATCAAACCAACTTGATGGTCATGGGACCAGGTGGTTATCGCCCAATCGACTACTTGAGATTGGGGCTTCTTTTGGCCGTGGTTCTTGGCGCAATTAATCTCTGGTTGATCCCGTGGCTTTGGCCACTTCGGTAACACGCATGCTGTGGACACAGTTCGCGATCCCATGTGTTGGGATCGCTTGAAGCTCGACCATATGGCTATTTTCCCGTAGGAGGGAAGCCGCTCGTTTATCGGGATTTGTACACTACCGCTGTTTTGTCGCAGCACGGTGTTTATCGCGCGAACGCAAAAAGCCAGTAGCTCGCGACATTCCTAAGATTTCCCGTTCTGTTGCCGTAGCAACAACGACCAAGGTGCTTCCGCTCGCAGTTGTTTGCAGTACGACTCCCCTGGCGAGCCAATCGTAGAGAGAACGCCGCATCGCCTTGCAGAGTTTTTTCCCATGCTGTGGTGCATGCAGGGTTGTGTAAAACGGATGCTTCCGCGAGATCGTAGCTTTAACTTGCCAGCACGTTAGTCTTCAAGTGGGCCTGTGCGCCTTTGCTTCTTGGCGTTCAATGATTTTGCCGACGATTCGGCGAATGAGGAGTAAATTGGTTTGACGCATAGCGCCGATTTGTGTGAATTGCCTCCGGTACCGCTCAACGGTAGGTCAGCCCAGTAGCAACCAGGCTCCTCGGTTGTTAGTGAGCGTTTGCGTTCATCGATTAGGAACATCCAATGACTGCCCGTTGTGGCGCGGCCCCAATCCCAGTAAGAATGGGCCGGCGCGCGTTGCCCAAGTATCGGCTTCAGGGAAGGAACGGGCCATCGAGCCGAAGCAGCTTTCCAACATTTCGGTGTGAATCACGCCGGGATTGACGGCGACGGCTGCCACGCCGGCTGGCAATTCCGCAGCTAAGGCTCGAGTCAAGCCTTCGATCGCAAACTTCGACGCGCAGTACGGGGCAACTTGCGGAGACGTCGTGCGACCCCAACCCGAGCTAATATTGACAATGACACCGTGCCGGCGCTCGATCATCGCAGGCACGAAATGTCGAATCACGTGGAATACACCTTTGACATTAATATCGATCAACTGAGAGAATTCGGAAGCTGGTACCTCCCATAGGACGTTGTTCGCGTTAATGACCGCGGCATTATTGATCAACAGATCCGGCGGACCGAACGCATCCAGAACCTGCTGGGCCCACAGTTGGACTTGATGATCGTCGCGTACATCCACCGCGGCCACCAGGGCGCGCTCTACGAAACGCTGCGCTAGTTCTTGACTGGCGGCAGGATTGCGACAGCAACCGCTGACTCTGTGGCCGCCCCGCCAAAAGACTTCTAGGAGAGCCCTTCCTAATCCGCGACTCACTCCCGTAATCACAATGTGTCGGCTATCACTCATGCGAGAACCCTGTCAATCAATGCCCAGTCCTCATTGTGCCGGATGCTTCCGCTAAGACAAGGCGACTTCGATACTTGCGCGGAAAAAAAGGACTGCTTGGTGTTCGATTCGACAGGATGCGCTCGTAACTTGATGCGGCCACCGCTTGCCATCGGTTGCTCATTGAGGTCCGGCTAGGGCCGGTGTTTTTGCCACCCGGCCATGACGAGTTTGGCATCCGGTACAGGATATCGTGGGCAGTTTTTTGAACGATGGTATAGCTGATTTAATAGCGGATTGATTCAAGGTTCGGCTGCTGCACCCAGCAACAATGAGACTGAAACCACCTGACCATCGCGCAAGATTTGTAGGAGAACCGGTTGGCCTGGTTGTTTTGTTTCAATCTCGGAAACAAAGTCGTCCACCGTACTTACTGGTTTCCCGTCGACGGCCACGACGATATCGGCGTGGTCGCGGTCGATGCGGCTTTCTTCGACAACAAATGGACCTCGCTTTGTTTGTCGTCGCACGATCCGGAAGCCCCGTAAGCCAGCACGCTCAGCCGGACTGCCCGGAGCGACAGCCACTACAGCAGGCCCATTAGGCGTTTGCACCATGTAGGTAATTCCGGTATCCGGTCGGATGACTTTCCCTCTTTCGATTAATTGCGGCACGACACGGGCGATGGTGTTGACCGGAATAGCAAATCCCACACCGGTATTTTCCCCAGTGGAGCTAGCAATCGCTGTGTTCATGCCGACAAGTCGCCCACGGGTGTCGAACAGCGGACCTCCCGAATTGCCCTGATTCAATGCCGCATCGATCTGAATGATGCTGCGCATCAGACGGTGATTGCGCGACGGTAACGTCCGATTGAGACTGGAGATGATCCCCGTCGTCATGGTGCGTTCAAGGCCAAATGGGTTCCCGATAGCGTAAATACGCTGACCGACACGTAGGCGAGACGAATCGCCCCATGAAACAGGGAAAAGTTGATCGGCCGGTGCATCGATCCGTAATACCGCAATATCCGTCAAAGCGTCGTAGCCGACCAATTGCGCCGAATACTCGTCACCGGTAAAAAGCGTAACCCGAATCAACTGGGCTCTTTCCACCACGTGGTAGTTGGTCAAAATGTGACCACGTCGGTCTATGACCGACCCCGCTCCAGCTCCCTCGCGGAGTGTTTCGAAAAACAGATCTTGTACCACAGCGCGTGTCGTGATGTGAACCACACTTCGGTTGGTGTGTTCGTACACGTGAATGTTTACCAGTTCCTCGGGTGTCCATTGGGACGCCGTTTCCATTGGTGGCCCAGGTTGCCCGAGTGCCCGTGGTGGCGGCTGTTCTTGAGCGCGAACTTCTAAAGGTTTGTTCCACCAAGATACTGCCAACTGGCCGAGCACGGCTCCAATCGAAGCAGCAACGATAACTAGCCCAATTAGTCTCCGCTCCATCGTGCCTGTCCCCTCGCCGGGCAGCATTCACTTTCCGATCTGAGGTTAGCAGCATGGGGTCGAATTGATGTATTCGTCAAGATCAATATGCCAAAGCGATTCGGCACTTCGTCGCTCCGGCGCGGGGCATTCTAAGTGTCAATTGGCTACTGGAGCACGATCGGCCATCTGTCCTGGGGCCGATAGCTGCGGGAGTAAACGCATAAAGCTTCCAAGGCTGGTGCCTCGTCGCGTCAACACGGGCGATAGTTCTGGCTTACGGACAACGGCTTTGAACGTGCCGGGTGTTGGAACCGGACAGGACAATCGAGCCACGCTCCATCACCTATCCACTTTTCGCCGACCGGTCGGTAAGCGGTTTCGGAAATCGAAGCGCAGATCACAATAAATACACAAAAGGAAAAGGAGGACTTTTGGATATTGGCCCGAGAGATGGCGAATGGGTTTGCCGAAAGCCAGGCATGGGCTCGTGTGTGCGTCTTGATTGTAGGTAAGTTGTTCGCGCTGAGTACTCCGTTGTGATGCGTGTTCGGTATTTACCATGTGATGCGCGTGAGAATTTGACACAAACGAGCAAAGGCGCAGTAAAACGGACACTTGGCAAAATCGGCTAGCGGCTTGGCCACGAATTTCGTGCACAACCCTGGTGATTTTGGAGGAACTAGCTAACCCAAGTCGTGGTAGTATCGTCACTGGGGGCCTATGTAGAGGCCTTGGGTAAGAATGGTCCTTTCCCAACCGGCAGCGGGTGTTGCTAGGTTAGTTACTTCTTTCCTCTGCGCCTCTGCGCGTCTGCGTTAAACCTTTCACCTACAAACGCGACGCACACGCCATGTGCTCGCCGCACGTCGCATCATGGTTCGTCTTGTAGAAGCGTAGCGTGCGTAGCAATGAATTGAGCCTGTTCGGGTGGAAGGGTCTCCAGAGCAGAACGACTAAAGCGGGTTTGCGGATCAATGCGTGCTGGTGGCGCAGCTTCCGGGTCACCTGACGCGCTCAACGGGAGGAAGGTTGCTCCCAGAAGCGAGGCGTGCAGGAAATCAGTACCCCGCAAATCGGCGCCTTCCAGGTGAGCTCCTTCCAGATCAGCCCCTCGAAATGTTGCTTCGCGCAAATCGGCGTGCTGGAAATGAGCGCCCGACAGGTTGGCTCCATCAAAACATGCTCGAACCAGATAAGCACGGCGGAAATCGGCGTTACGCAGAATGGCATCACGAGCCACCAGTCCTTCCAAATTGCGCCCTGCTGCCTCAACAGAGAACCATTCACGTCCGGACCAGTTGCGTTCGCGAAGCAATCGGGCCATTTGCTGTTTGGTTAGGCGGCCGGCCATGAAACGCTGTTCGCGCCACGGATCTGCTTCGTTGTGATAGCCAGCGACACGTTCCCAATAACCCAGGCGATCTTCCTCCAGCAGTTCAATGGTCGTGAGCCACTTGAGGCTCTTATAAAAGTAGCGCTCTGGCGTCACTATGCGTACTGGACCGCCATGTTGGATTGGCAGCGGTCGACCGTCGACCTGCCAGACCACCATTACTCCCAAACGCCGCGCGTCATCCCATGAGAGTGATGTACTGTGTCCCCGGCTGCTATAGGCGAGAAAGGAAACGTATCGGGCTTCGGCGGTTGGCCGACTTATTGCCACCAACTGTTCGAGCAATATACCGCCAAATCGCGTATCGGGTCGTGACCAGCGAGTAACACAATGAATATCGAGTTTCCGTTCAACCATCGGAAACTGCTGAAGATCAGCCAAAGTCCAGGTGAGCGGTTCTTCTACACAACCGAGGACGCGTACAGTCCAGGGTTCTGGCAGCGCCTTTGGAACACGCTCTCCCACCAACGGCCATTTGCCAGCTACCACCCACTGCTGACCCGGCGGTAAGCGATATTGGGATGAATCTTTACTAGGAGAGTTCGCCATTACAGCAGCGATTCACATAGCTTGCGCGGACTTCCGTCGTACACCGATCGACTGTTTGCTAATCGTCACGTTACTCGCCGCGACGGGACTTGGGTGAGCCTTCACCCAGCAATTGCCGGCCGAGCTCAAAAATCTCTTCCACATCCAGTATACGATCGTTCCTGCTAAAGAGTTCTTGAATGGCACGGTGATGGATCTTCATTTTCCAGCCGCCGATACCCAGGGCGCCATAGCAATACTTGCCATGGCGCTGCACCTGTTTATCGGAGGCTTCCACACCTTCGATACCGGCGGGCGGCACGGCGTTGAGATCGACAACCACTTGGAGCACGTTAAGGGGTTGCCACTGCTCCTGTTTAAGAAGCGTCACGCCCGCGGCTCCGGCGGATATGACCGCGGCTGCTTGGCCCAAAAACGACTCAATGTGCGGATACGACAGTGGCACCAATGGACTGGCTTGCGGCAGACGCGCCTGGATCTGTTGACAAACCGTCTCGGCCCGTGCGCGGTCACGTGACACGAGTCCGACCAGGGCACCGGCCGATGCCAGCAGACGTGCGGTGCGTTGCCCAACTGGCCCAGTGCCGCCCAATACCGCTATGGGAACTCCTTTTAAATCAACCTGGTGCGCAACAGCCAATACCGCTGCGGCAGCAGTCGTGTTGGCTCCGTTGCTGTCGAGCATTACCGAAACACGGAAAGGTCCGAAAAACGTTCGCCGTACTACCTCTAATAACGACTCGCCCGCTGCTACATCGCTGCCTCCAATAAAAATCGCCGTGTGATTCAGTTCATCAAGCGGTCGCGTAAAAAGGGCTCCGTGTACTAAGTTCGGCACGTGCTCGGGGTGAACACCACTTCGCACCAAGAGCTGATCGGCACCGGCATCCAATGCGACAATGGCGTCAAAGGTGCTCGCCTGCGGATCGGTATCCAATTGGATTAATAACCGTGGGCGGCTCATGGAATAAACTGCCTTGATTACGTCGGTGGTTCCGCCAACCAGTTGGCGAATGGTCAACCAGTTTATGACCACACTCGCAGCAGATAGAAACTAGTCCGTACAAGGACAGACCAACTCCGCTACGGAGATCGGCCGTAACCGTGGGAGTCTTTGACCTAGGATACCGCTCAGAAACCGCGGAAAGGATGTTGCGCTGTATCCTTCCCCTGAATCATTTCGTCCGCAGTGGGCCTGCCTTGCAATGCGTTGCGGATTGCCTGTTTCGTGGCTTCATAGTTAAACTCGTAAATCTTACGGTCGTCTTCAGCTGCTGGGTGAATGAAAACACCACACACGATGCACAAGTCTTCGCATTGCCCCTTTGGAATGACACCTTCGGCGACCGAGTCTGCAACCGCCTTTGCAACCGCAGCTTGAGCCGGACCAAACATTTGTACGGCCTGCTTCATTCCTTTAATCGTGACTTTGGTAACCAGGATCGTCGAGGGTTTCACGGCCAGATTCGGTTGCAGTACAGCTAACAGATTTGTGTGTCCTGCACTTTGTCTCGCCAGAGCGTTAGCAAAAGCGTGACCCACTGGCCCATCTTTCGAACCAATAATCAGGTCAATGTGCGCTACTTCATTGCCGTCACCAACCAAGGCTTCACCAACAAACATCGACATCGTTCTACTCCTCACAACATCAAAACAATGTGCCGATTACCCTTGCCCAATACGCAGGCGCTCAACGTACTGAGCATCGCTGCATCTGGCAAGGCTTCATACCGCCAGCGATCCTAAAACACGCCGGGCAAGTTATCACAAGTCTGTTCGCTCGACAACCCATCGACCACGAGAGCCGTGCTAAAGTGCCTATCCGGCCGTTGCCGTATGGCCGGATGACGCGTCCGTGGGCGGTTCTGATGGTAAATAAGGATCGACCGATTACCAAACGCACCGGTCCAGCATGCTCAACTTGGCTTTTGCTTGGGTATTTACGGTGGAGGGTTATCACGCGATCCGTTATACGGCGGTAAATACGCGACCTAACAGGTTGTGAACTTCTAGGTAACTATGCCGTTACCTCAACGGCTAGGTTGGCAGTTATGGCAGTGGCATACACGCTATACGCGTGACACTGATACTGTTGCTGGAACGTAACGGATTCCAAGCAGTTCTTTGCGCGTCAATGCTCACCAGTCTTTCGCGGTTTCGGGCCATCCAAAACAGTTTGTCAATCCCCTGTGACACCCGTCTGTCACAGGTAGAAATTTGCTTTT
>CAYRMD010000132.1:0-9785 GCA_964425225.1 uncultured Pirellulaceae bacterium
CTTTGCCCCTGTGCATTACATGGAATTGTCCGCTCCCTTACGGTCGCGGCTTTGTTGGGTTGGAGCCCGAGCTAACCTCTTTGCACGAATCGACATGTTGCCCCCGCGCCGTTCCGCGAGCTAGCTTTTGCAGGCCATTGGCGAATCTGAATGATACCCCGCTTCGTTACGGGAACGTCTCACCTAAAAGCGACACGCACGAACTTTTGATACGGATACGTCGAACCTGTGCTCCAGGCGCACACACTTTTCCGGACGAGATGCAGGGCTCCTCCAAATGAGAATCGCAATGGTCTAATGGAGAAGTTTTTTCACAATACGATCAGTTAGACCACCGTCAATTATCGACACATGTGGTATGTTGAAGGATGCGTGTACCCTCACCAACCTGCCTATCTCGGAGTTGAAAAGCCAAACGTTGGTTTCCCAGAAAGATCCGGCCATGAAGTTGCCCTCGAAATGCCGACTCGTGACGTAAGAGTTACCTTCACCCCTCTTGGTTGGGCAACGGAACAGAATTCATTGCTGCGCGGCAAGATCGCGATATTTGCGGCTCCAGTACTCTAAGAATTCAGCGACCAACGCACCGGCCGGCCCGGCACCTTGGCGGTGTTCTTCGATGCTATGACCGAAATAGTGGCTTACCCAACCGACTACATCCGAGCGTGCGGAATCGATAAACTGATCGAGTTCTTTAATACTACATTCCAGTGGGAAAATCTCTTCGATAATGATTGGTTTACCGACAGCGTAAGCCTTTAACGCCTCTAATTCGTTTGATAAGTTACCGGACTTCGGATAAACATGAATACTGACGAAGTCGAGCGATTTGTTCGTCATCTCTGAATAGAATATCGGCTTGGCTCCCCGCCAGACAAATGACCAGGGAATAACTCCCACTGTAATCAACGTACGCTTATCCTGTTTTCGAATAGCTGCTGCAAGTTGATTCACCCAGGCAGCAGCCACCTCGACTTGAGGGCACTGACTTCGGTTGTGACTGATGCGTTGCACGAAATAAAACCCTCCTAGGTAACCCGTCACCCACGGGTGTTCTTTATCGGAAGGTGCACCGATAACCGGTTCGTTCATCAAATCGTAGCAAAACACAGCCGAATCCCCCGCACACGTACTCGCAATGGCTTCCCAAAAACGAGCCTGTACGCTCCAACGCTCTTCTTCAGAGAGTGCGTCATACCAAGCTGGAATCCGTTCTTTACGGAAGAGATTCAACCCGGTAAGGTCAAGGTAAAGGCCGGTTTGATGGGCCAATGCGAGCAGCTTCCTCAGACGGTCCAGTTGACTGGAATCGACCTGGTCAGGACCTAGCATGTAGGTGGGAAATTGCAAATGCCAACGCACAACGTTAGCTCCTAATCCCTTCATAACGTGGAAATCCCTTTCAATCCGAGCCCAACCGCTGTCCGTATGCCATTCCTCTTCCGCTAAACCGCCAAACACTCCTAGGTAATTAAATCCCCACGGAACGAAGGTCTGAGATGTATCGGCCACGATGAACCGCTTTCCATCGGCCGAAATGGATATAGGTGCTAGCCGCCGATGCTGCGACAAGTTATTGACCTGGAATTCAGTAGCTTGTAGCCACGGTGCCAAACCAGTTAGGAAGAGGCAGCTTATAACACTCAACAACCTTGTCATTGTACGAACCTCTACCGTGATTCTCTCCAAGGCAACTCTTCGGTTTCACTACAGATCCTCATGATCGAGGCTTCTCCTGTCAAGTCGGCTACAGCTCATACGCGAACCAGTAGAGCGAATCTGCCTTTATATTGTGACAGGCGAACACGTTCTCAAAGGTTAGTGAGCGTCAATGGAGCAAGTCACGATGGGTAAGTTTGGGTTGCTAACGCTCGGTCGTGTTAGGCGACCGACGTGGTAGCTGGTAATTGATGCCGTGAAAAGGGGATTGTGGTTAGGAGACAGGTTTTTTGAGGGCACCAGGATATAGACGCATCCAAAGCAAGTGTTCGGTCAGAAGGACTCCATCGATGGAAAACGAGAGTCTTGGGTCGATTGGAAAGGCCAACACATCATATCGTTCGATTGACCCTCCGCCCGAAAGACATCTTTGGAAGAGAGTAGTCACCACATGCTATCGGCCGTCCATGGGTCGTCGGGTACCTTGAGCTGGCCCACCATCACATACTGGCCTATCCCCACCAACTTTAACGTCGCTTGCATAGCTGTCGCCGCCTTGAAAAAAGGGCTGTCACTTCGATCGTCGAACACCGGCGGATTCTCTTAGCCAGTCGACAGCGTAGCATATTACGAGTCCCGCAAGGTGTGTCGTGCTGAAGATTCTGTATGGGACCGTTGCGAATATCGAGCTTTTTCGGCTACTAATATCGAGTCCTGCACTGGTAGAGCGTCCTGCGCCAGTGCTTACAGATCGTGCGAGGGAAAGATGCAACGTGCGACGTTGGGAGAGACTGTTAGGGCATTCTGCGGCGTTATCTTCGATTTGGATGGAACACTTATCGATTCGTTACAAGATATCGCCGAAGCAGCCAACGCGACGCTGATCGAGCAAGGGCTCCAGCCGCATCCGTTGAGTGCCTACCGTTACTTTGTCGGTGAAGGTGTACGTGTGTTAATGGAACGAGCCATTCCGAAAGACCAGCAGACACCCGAATTACTGGTACAGTGCATCGAGCGGTTCGGCTACCATTACAATAGAGGCTGGAACGTATTCACGCGGCCCTATTCAGGAATCCAAGAGCTCTTGGACGAGTTGCAGCATCGAAGCGTGTCTACGGCTGTTCTTTCCAATAAACCTGACGAGTTTACTCAGATGTGCGTGAAATATTTTTTCCCCAATCATCGATTTCAAGCTGTTCTGGGCCAAAGAACGAATTTGCCTCGCAAACCCGATCCGAGCGGCGCATTGTGGATTCAAGCGCAACTTGCCCTTGCTCCTCATCAAATCCTATTTCTCGGTGATACGCGGATCGACATTCTCACAGCCCGTGCTGCTGCAATGTACCCGGTCGGGGCCGCGTGGGGGTTTCGGGGTCGGAAAGAGCTACTCCAGGCTGGTGCCGAATGTGTCTTGGATCATCCCTTAGAACTACTGCAATCGCTCGATGCACCACGCAATCCGAAAGCGTTTTAGGTTTACATTGAGGGTCGGCATGCGGTTCGGAATATAACCCATTCAAGGAAGTACGTATTACCTCGGCCACTGCGGCATGTGACCCGGGACGCGCCAATCCAGCATTGCGTTTTGTAAGTCGTTTTCCAAACAGGGTACACGTAGTGTGACTTGAAGCGTGAAGGAACGGCTACACAGGTCAGCGGTGTTGCACCGGAAACTTTTTAAAACGTCGTTAGTAATTAAGCACAGACAGTGAAATTTTTGTCGCTAAGCTCAATGTTTTCCTCGTGCCTGGTGTTTCGTACCTTGGAGTTTACACCAAGCGACGCAGAGGACGCGGAGGGCCGGAAAACACGGGCGCCAGCGTTTACGAAAGCCGATGATTGAGTAACCGAGAGGTTCCGTCACATTTCCCGCAACGCGAATTCTCATAAAGTACAAAGCCCAGGCGTTGCTACGGACGACTCAGCGTGCCCGAGCATTCCCCATTAACCGGGACCAAGGCACTTTGTGCCATCGGTACACCAATTTGCAGTAGGGTTCACTCCAACCGTAGCCGGATACGGGGACATCGGTATACCACGTGTTCGAAAACGTAGATGCCAGTCCGAATGCGTGCGTCAGATTTGTACGTAAGTAATGATTTAACGCAAAGGCGCGGCGGCGCAATAGAAAGAAATCTCGTGGTGTATGCGTAGGAATACCCCACACCACCACACCACGGTTCCCCTCGAGTTGAGCTTGCCTGTATCGGTCGATCACGCTATATCATGCTGCCGTGCGGAGATTCTGCGAACATAGAGATTGGCAGGAGTTCTAACCGATGAGAACTTTTCGCTTACGCCTGTGGGTTGTTTGTTCGTTTCTTATGGCCCTTGGGTTCTTAGCTGTCGATGCTTTGCCCACGTACGGCCAAGTAAGCAGTGGTACTCCTACGCTTAAAGAGCAGCTCGAAAAAGGACTTAGGGCGCGATTCCCCCAAGAGTTTGCGTTCATCCAAACCGTCGTTACTATGGTGGAAAACGGGCAGTTGCCGCAGGATATGGTGCTGAGCACATTTTTGTGGGTGCGCAAAAATCGCTCGCAAAAAAAGTTCCTTGTACCCTATTTCGAACGCATTTTACGGTCCAGGGCGCTCCAGGCTGGCATTGTAATACCATGATCCGCGCCTCCGGTTATACCCGAACGTACTGTGCCCAGTCATAAGCCTCGCGCCCCTTGTCCGAAACCGCGCCGTTCAAGCGCATCTCAGGGCACTACCGAGCACTCCTTGCGCAGAGTCCCCATGCAAACGAGGACACGCAACGATATGTGCAGGGCGAATAGTTGCTACGGGATCTTTTATCCAACAGCCATGAGATCGTGGCGCTTGTGCCCGCTTCCCAAGTGTTGATATGTAATTCGACTTCAGGGGATTTCAGAGACGGCGGTGCACAGCCATACTTGCACGGGTCATCTCAAATCTCTTACACGCGAGCCGCGGGTCACTCGTTCTTCGCGATGGCTCGGTATTTCTGTCACAGGGCCGTTCTAGGGGTAGAGAGTTGCGCTGGTGATTTCCTTTTCGTCGTTCTTGAGTCGTTATGCCCTCGGTTCCATGTGGTGCATGTGTCTTTCCAGTGGAAGTGGAAAACGAAGGGCGAAAGTTTACAATTCCGGAATTGACGGCGGCACTCGGCTGAAGGCCTCAGGTAGCGGAAACCTGCTTTGAATCACGGCCGGTTCGAGAAGCGCATGATCAGTCGACAGAATGCAGTGGGTAATTTGGCTTAGGAACCGGGTATCTGTGGAGGTGAGCAACGATGTTCGAGCGACAACAAGACACGTTGGGTGTGGTAGGAGCCCCGGGGCGATCGCGACGGAGTTTCTTGGGTATGCTCGGTGCGGCTGCTGGTCTTGCGGCCCACGCGGCGATGGCGCGGGACTACGGTCCGCAGGCCCCTCCCGTGCGCTATCCGGATCCGGATATCGTCGTCCTGGATAAGCGTTTTGCCAAATACAAAATTAGCAATACTCCCATTCGCCGACTTTACACCGGCATGTTGTGGGCCGAAGGCCCTGCTTGGAACGGAGTCGGGAGGTATCTGGTTTGGAGCGACATTCCGAACGATGTGCAACTCCGGTGGTTGGATGAGGATGGACACGTTTCGGTATTTCGCAAACCGGCTGGGAATAGCAACGGCAATACGTTCGACTGGCAGGGGCGACAGATTTCCTGTGAACACGGAAATCGCCGCGTGGTTCGTTATGAATACGATGGAACAGTCACGGTGTTGGCCGATAACTGGCAGGGCAAACCGCTTAACGCCCCGAACGACGTCGTTGTCCATCCCGATGGCGGTATTTGGTTTACCGACCCTGGATACGGAAGTCTGATGGATTACGAAGGGAATAAAGGGGAACTGCTATTGAAAGAAGCTGTATACCGGATCGATCCGCGTACGGGCCAATTGCAAAAAGTGACCGACGAGATCTTCAAACCAAATGGGCTTTGTTTTTCACCAGATTACAAGAAGCTTTATGTTGCGGACACTGGTGCCACACACTACGCCGAAGCGCCACGGAATATTCGAGTTTGGGACGTCATCGATGGTGTGAAGCTGGCCAATGGGCGCGAATTCGCGTCAATGGAAATGGATGGACGCGCGGGACTGGCCGACGGCATCCGCGCGGACCGCGACGGGAACGTGTGGGCCAGTGCCGGATGGGTCGGCGAAGGATACGATGGAGTGCACATCTTTTCCCCGAATGGAGATCGCATTGGACTGATTCTGCTGCCGGAGATTTGCAGCAATGTCTGTTTCGGTGGTCCGAAACGCAATCGGTTGTTTATGACAGCTAGCCAATCACTTTATGCTGTCTATGTGGAGACACAAGGTGCCCATATTACCTAAGTGAGCACGTCGAGGTTCAAAAAAGGAGTCTATCGTATGGCCATCCGACTGCGATTGGGCGGTACTTTGGTAACAATGGCAATGTGGGGGCTACTGGCCTCAGTTTTGTGTGCAGAAGATGACTGGATCGTCTTGTTCAATGGAAAGAATCTCAACAATTGGGTTCAGAAAAATGGTACCGCGACGTTCCGGGTAGAAGACAATCAGATTGTCGGCCGCACGTCAGAGGGAAGCCCTAACTCATTCCTCTGTACGAAAGAGGAATACGACGATTTTGAACTTACCTTCGAGGTGAAGGTCGACGATGAACTTAATTCGGGCATCCAGATGCGTTCGCACAGTCGCCCGGATCGAGACCGGGGGCGCGTACACGGCCCACAAGTGGAAATTGCGACCAATGGTACGGCCGGGTTTATCTATGGTGAAGCTCTCGGGACCGGATGGCTTACACCGCCGACTCCCCACTCCTGGTTTAAGAAAGGTGAATGGAATGTCTACCGTGTGGTTGCCCAAGGTGATACGATTCGCACGTGGCTCAATGGCCAGCCGATAGCCGAACTCGTGGACAACCGGACGGGCATGTCACGCGGTTTTATCGGATTGCAGGTGCATAGCATTCCGCCCGGCCGAGGTCCGTATGAGGTGCGGTGGCGTAATATACGCATTCGACCGCTCCGGTAGCTGGCTCGAATCTCAGGAGTTGGCAGAATAGTACGCCCTTTTTTGATTTCGTGCTGCCGATGCAGTTCCATTTGGTCGATGGTCTTGTGATCATCGCTTACTTCGCTGCCACTTTGTGGATCGGCTACCGGCTGGGCCGCAAGGTCCATACTTCGCGCGATTTTTTTCTGGCCGGTAGATCGTTGCCCTGGTGGGCTATCGGTATGTCGCTGGTCGCTACCGACATCGGAGGGACAGACATTGTGGGAGTCGCCGGTTCGGCATATCGCTACGGACTGGCGGTGGCTAATTTTGAATGGATCGGCTGCGTGCCGGCCATGATTATTGGAGCATTCGTATTTGTACCGCATTTCTGGAGGCTCGGCATTACGACAGTTCCGGAGTTCATGGAGCGGCGTTTCAATCCTACCATGCGCCTCCTTCTAGCCGGGTGCTGGTTCATCTTTATGGCATGCAACCTGGGTGTGATGCTCCTGGCATCGGCTAAACTCCTTATCGGGTCATTCGGGCTGCGCTTCGCAGCGGAGGGCCCATTCGGGAAACTTGCCGGTTGGGAAAGCGCGTGCGCTATTGTGCTACTGGGATTGGTAACCGCTAGTTATACGTTGGCCGGGGGATTGGCGGCGGTCGTATATACCGACGTCTTGCAGTGTAGCGTAATGATAATCGGATGCGTGCTGGTGAGCGTCCTGAGTCTGGTCAAGGTTGGTGGTTGGTCGGGATTAAGCGAGCATATTCAAGACTTGAGTCATAGATCTACCGAGGCTCCCTCGCTTGATCTAATTGTGCCTGTAGAAACTACGAGCCCGTTCCCCTGGACCGGTATCTTCTTTGGACTGGCGTTGGTGTTGTCACCTGCTTATTGGTGGGGGAACCAAGCGTTGGTGCAGCGCTCTTTAGGAGCTCGATCGGAATTCGAAGCCAAAGCCTCGTATGTGTGGGGCGCCGTGCTGAAGAATATTGTGCCATTGGTCATTGCTTTCCCTGGGTTAGCCGCAGTAGCGCTCTTTCCCGATTTGCCCGACGCCGATCACGCTTATGGGCGATTGGCCTCGTTCGTTTTGCCGGTCGGATTGCGAGGCGTGTTTGTGGCTGCATTCATCGCGGCATTGATGTCAAGCGTTGATTCGTATTTGAATTCTGCTGCTACCATTGTTACGCATGACTTTCTGAGCCGGCTGGTCTGGCCGCAGATCGAAGGCCGCCCTCGCGTGCAATGGGGACGAATCGTTACGGCGTTACTAGGTATGTGGGCTGTGGTCTTTGCGCTTTGGCTCAGTGGCTTAGAGGGGACTACCATATACGGCATATTTCAAACGTTGATGTCATTTTTTCAAGGGCCGGCGCTTGCTGTTTTACTGGCCGGGCTTTTTTGGCGGCGGGCAACACCCCAAGGGGCGATCGTCGGATTCCTCGCCGGCTTAACTACATCGGTAACTCTCTTTCTTTTACAAAAGCCCGTGATCTGCCGACTTTTCGGGTGGCCCCCGTTATTTCAGATCCAAGAGCCGTATCTTTACTACTCGACGTGGTCCTTTGTTGTGGCGTTGGCCGCCGTGGCTGGAGTTAGTCTCTTGACGCGCCGCCAACCATTCTCAGCGATCGCACCGTTCTTGCGGAGCCGGAGTTTTAAACCATGAGTCCACTGCACCAGTTCGGCCTTCTTTTGCGCCAGGCACTGGCAGCAGTGCCACTATCGGCCGTTCGGCTTTTGTTTGTCGCTGTGCCGTTGCTGATTCTGGTCTGGGTCTTAACGCTTCCGGACGACCGGACGTGTCGACCGGGCGACTCGTCTCTGTGGAACAACCTAAAGTGGTGGGCCGCTGTTGCGCTCTTAATCCAAATAGCAATCTATGTGCTGATTTGAGCGGACATAAAAGGAAAGATAGGCTACGTTGAGAAAATTGGAGACTTGCCCACTAGCAAGGGCTAATTTCCAGCACGCTGCCCGGATACCCTTAAGCAGATTTCTGGGTTTCCTCTATCGGGCGAACCACGATTCGATTTCCGGTAATTTCAACCACTTTCACCGTCCGCCCTGCTTCTACAAACTCGCTGTCGGTAACCACGTCCAGATAAGCGGAACCGAAAGAGGCTTTGCCGCCAGGGCGTAACGGAGTTTGAGCGATCCCAATGTCGCCCACCAGCAACGGAGCGCTGTCACTGCTGACCGTTGAGGCGGTTACTTCGCTTGGAGGTTCGAGGATTAGTCGATTCAACAACGGTACTCTACGGAAATAACGCGTCAGAATTGCCACGGCTGCCACGAATACCATTGCAGAAACCGTTAACACGATCAACGAAATCACCATCTGATGCCGCTGTTCACCGGTACGCGGCACGACAAACTCGTGGCTTGCCAGTAAGAGCCCCGAGACAATTAGCAACATACCGGTAATACCGAACACTCCTAATCCGGGCAGGAAAAAGATTTCGATTGCCAGGAACATAATACCGACTACGAACACTAACAACTCCAGCCAGCCGGCTGTACCACCCAGAAAACGACTCCAAAAGAACAAGGCGAAGCACAACAAAGTAACCAGTCCGCCGAGGCCGATGCCTGGTGACGACAGCTCCACATAAAGTGCCACCAGGCCCACGACCAATAGCAAGCCGGTCACCAATGGATGATTGAGCACGACGACGGCGTAATCAATCGTTTGGGTGCGAAGCTCGATGGGCGGAGCGCTCAATCTAAGAACTTGCCATAGTTCCTCACGGCTGGTAACTGTAGCTGAAGCCAGCCCCAATGCCACGGCGCGCTGCCCGGTGACTTCTAAGAAACGTCCTTCCCCACTTTCGGGTACCGGGCGCTCCTGGTTCCACAGGTCGCGGTCGTCTCGGGCTTGCCATTCTCTCTCGGTAAAATACCGAACTTCGCTAGTCTCCCGGTGCCGAAAAGCAAAGACACGTAACTGATCGTCAACAAGGGCTTCGGCTAAAGCACCGGGTCGGTTATGGTGTTCGGCAAGCTGTCGCAGCCGAAGTGCAACATCGGAGCGGATTTTTTCGGGTACATGCCGAAACAGCCCTTCTTCACTTAAGGAACGTCTGATCAACTGGCGGTAAACGAGCGTATTGGCTCGATGGAT
>CAYRMD010000133.1:0-9766 GCA_964425225.1 uncultured Pirellulaceae bacterium
ATCCATCGAGCCAATACGCTCGTTTACCGCCAGTTGATCAGACGTTCCTTAACAAAAATAGTTGGCGCGGTGTAGACGAGGCCTTTCTTCAACCACCCGTATCTATGGAGCAAATCCTGAACCCGGAGCGCTACATCGAGAAACGTGATGACCCGTTGTGGATCGAGTTGCCGGAATTGGAACGGTACGTGGCAGATGCCGGCTGGCGCTCTGAAGGTCGAAACACGTTGGGCGAGTTTTATATTCGCGTTCTTTTGCGCAAACTGGCAGATCACGTAGGGATTGCCTATGGTTGGGATGGCGATCGTTGCGAAGTTTTTCAACGAGCGAATCAGGAAGCCGCCTTTGTGTGGCTAACAACCTGGGATAGCCCCCACGATGCCCGGGAGTTTGCTCGGGGCGCCAGCCAATGGTTCGATGCACATTTGTCCCATTATGTGACGGGAAAAGGGGGACTTGCCATACCAGCACGCCCACGACTGGAGGAGCTGAAACAATGGTGGGAGGTGGCTGAAGTGAGGCGCTGGGAACGTGTGGAAAATGATCGGGCAGTGGTTGTCGAACTACGACAGCAGGACGTAGCTGTGGTTTTTGGATTCGATCCCGCTCGCAGTGACCTTCTAATCGATCAATTGTTTCGCTCGCAAAAGGCGCCGTGGCGATTGACACGTCGGATTTCTCCCACGAGCCAACCCCAGTAGACTGATCGAAGATCGAGTGTCTGGGAGAGCCGGTCCAGCGATGGCTCGGTCTGTGGCGCCGGCTCGATTTATTCGGGTGGATCACGAACCGGTTGGGGCAGTCAGGTTGTGCGACGCAGGGAACACGGATGAGCGAGAAAACAGACAGTTGGCGTAATCGTTTTCACGAAGCAATTACCGACTTTCGGTATGACGCCACGATCGCATACCCGGAATCGGTACAGAAGGCGATTCATGTAGCACGGCATTTGCAACGGCGGGCTCTGCTGTTGCAAACGCCCCAAGAACGTCGTCAACAGCGCGAGTTAGATCGCATGATCAACAGCCCGCACGACCGCGCCACTCTCGTACAGTTGACGGACCAAGCTTTTCGCTCTCGCAAAGCGCATCGAGCTGTGGATCAATTGGTCCACATATTGGATGTTCAAGGAATTCCGCGTTTTTTCAATCCGTTTGACCGCACCCTTCTTCGCGGCTTCCAATCATTCGGAAGTTATCTGCCCGGCGTTGCCGTGCCCCTGGTTAAAGAAAAAATGCGTCAGGAGACGGCCAATGTTATTTTGCCTGCCGAGCAGCCGTTGTTAGTACGTCATCTGCGCGCTCGATACCGAGAGGGTTTGCGGATGAACGTCAATTACCTAGGTGAAGCACTGTTAGGAGAAAATCAGGCACGACAACGCTTAAACGCGTATTTGGAAGCTCTTCAGATACCAGAAATCGAAGTTATTTCGGTAAAAATCTCCACGCTCTATTCGCAAATCTCGTCCTTGGCGCGCCGGGCCACTATCGACACTCTGTGCGATCGACTCGAGCTGTTGTTTCGCGCTGCCCTGAAGGCGACGTTTCAGAAACCTGATGGTACCCGAGTTCCCAAATTCGTGTACCTCGATATGGAAGAATACCGCGATATGGAGATCACGGCTGAGGCGTTCATGCGAGCCCTAGATCGTGCCGGCCTGCAACAGGCCCAAGCTGGCATTGCCCTGCAAGCGTATTTGCCGGATGCTTACATGGTGCAGCAAGAGATTACTTCCTGGGCGCGCCGTCGAGTGGCCGCAGGTGGCGCACCGATCACGATCCGACTGGTGAAAGGGGCCAATATGGAGATGGAGCGCGTCGAGGCATCTCATCTTGGCCTGCCCCAAGCGCCGTTTCGCGAGAAACTCGACACGGATGCCAATTACAAGCGCATGCTGCACGAAGCCCTCCGCCCCGAGAACCTTCTAGCCGTCCGTCTCGGCATCGCCTCACACAACCTCTTCGACATCGCCTACGCCATGGTCAAAGTCGACGAGCAGGATGCCTGGTCGTACGTGCAATTCGAGATGTTGGAAGGTATGGCCAATCCTCAACGGCGCGCGGTTTTCGAATTGACCTCAAACATGCTGTTGTATGCTCCGGCATGTCGCAAGGAAGATTTTATCTACGCCATTGGATACCTTCTGCGTCGTTTGGACGAGAACACCGGTCCAGATAACTTTCTGCGACATGCGTTTCAACTTCAGGTGGGTAGTGCCACCTGGAATCGATTGGAAGAGCAATTTGTACGATCCTTCGATCGAATCAGCCGGTTGCCATCCTGCCCGCGGCGACAGCAGGACAGACGTTTTCCGCAAATCCACCGTGATGCCGGCCCGGACTGGCAGCATTTTATTAATGAACCACCCACGGACTTTTCGCTGACGGCCAACGTGGTTTGGGCCGAGAAAATTGTTCAGCAATGGTCAACGGTTCATAGCGACCGGGCAATCGATGTACCTCTGGTGGTAGAAGGGCAGGAGCTTTTTCCTGACCCGAACCAGCAGAGAGTTTGTCGTGATCCGTCGCGCCCTGAATTAGTAGTGTGCCGGTATCGTCCGGTGGACGAGCAAGATGTCGTACGGGCTCTAATTTGTGCCAGTGCTGATCCAGACGGTTGGCGCCGGCGATCCCCCGAAGAGCGATCACAGATTTTAGGCGAAGTGGCTTGCAAACTTCGCGCTGCACGTGCCGACTTGATCGGTGCGGCGATGGCCGGTGCAGGCAAAACTCTGGCAGAAGCTGATCCCGAAGTATCGGAAGCCATCGACTTCGTCGAATTCTACCGCCGTTGCGTCGACTACTTCACTCGGTTGCCGCGTGTCACGGCAACTGGCAAAGGCGTAGTGGTCGTCATCGCCCCGTGGAATTTTCCCCTGGCGATCCCCAGCAGTGGCATCGCCGCAGCCTTAGCCGCCGGCAACACTGTGATCCTCAAGCCAGCCTCCGATGCGGTGCTACCTGCCTATCAGCTCTGTGAGTGCTTTTGGCAAGCTGGCGTTCCGCGGCGAGCCTTGCAGTTCGTACCCTGTTCCGGAAACAGCACGGCACGCCGTCTGGTACGCGATCGCTCAGTCCATGCCGTGATTCTGACCGGTGGTACCGCGACAGCACTTGCGATCCTTGCCGACCGGCCGGACTGTCCGTTACATGCGGAGACCGGTGGCAAGAACGCAACGATCGTCACCGCAATGTCCGATCGGGATCAGACCATCAAACATATTATGATTTCGGCATTTAGTCATAGTGGTCAAAAATGCTCGGCCACGTCGCTTCTTCTCTTAGAAGAAGAAGTCTATGAAGACCGCACGTTCCGTGACGCTTTGTGTGATGCGGCTGCCAGCCTTCCTGTCGGTTCCGTGTGGGAGCTGCGTACCCGCGTCGGTCCCTTGATTCGACCGCCTCAGGGCGACTTGGAAAAAGCCCTTAAGGAACTGGAACCGGGCGAATCCTGGGCCTTGATGCCCGAGCCTCATGCTGACAACCCATATCTTTATTCACCCGGCATCAAATGGGGTGTCCAGCCGGGAAGTTACACGCATCGAACTGAGTTCTTCGGGCCCGTATTAGGCGTTATGAAATTCCGAACATTGGGCGAAGCTATCGCTCTGGTCAACGCCACCGGCTATGGGCTTACTTCGGGCCTAGAATCGCTCGACGACCGAGAGCAAGCCGAATGGCTCAAAAGCATTCGAGCTGGAAACCTTTACATTAACCGGCCGACGACCGGTGCCATCGTATTGCGACAGCCATTCGGCGGCATGGGCAAATCGGCATTCGGACCGGGAATTAAAGTAGGTGGACCAAATTATGTAGTGCAATTCATGAATCTTCACGTGTCGGATTTACCAACCGCACGTCAGGCCATTCTGAAACTGGAAGATCCTTTATTGGAAGACTTAGTGTGGTACTTGCAAACGCGGGGAAGCCAGATCGGATGGGACAGTTCAGAAATCTCTCGTGTGGTAGCTGCGATCTATGACTACGAACTCGCAGCACAACATGAATTTCGTGTTAAACACGACCATTTCCGGTTGCTTGGTCAAGACAATTTCCGCCTTTATATCCCGGTCCGCGAACTGCGCTTGCGATGGCATCCGCAGGACTCGTGGCAGGAGCTGGTTTTGCGCATTGCGGCTGCACGCGTTGCCGGGTGTCGGCCCACGGTAAGTTACCCACCGCAGACGCCGTATCAACAAGTCGAGCTGTTAGAAGCCATAACGGACAGTTGGGCGGCTGCCATTGAGTTTGTCGAAGAAACCGATGCACAGTTGGCCGCTGTGATTGGCGAGCGCCACACGGAACGCGTGCGCTATGCGGCTGCCAATCGCGTACCGGAGGTGGTACGTACCGCCTCTGCCTCCACCAACATCTACATTGCCGACGCACCTGTCTTACCGATTGGACGTATCGAATTAATTTGGTACGTACAGGAACAAAGCCAAAGTATCAATTACCACCGTTACGGCAATCTTGGTGAACGAGCTACAGAACTCCGGAACGAACCGGAATAGTCCACGTTCCGTTCGTAGTGACCTCGCTTGTAGTGACCGCATTCATCCGGTCCTTTTGCTTCTTTGCCGCCTCCAGGACCCGATGAATCGGCTCACTCCGAACCGATTGTCAGCTCACCTTGCGCAACTTCGTGACGCGTCCCGTCTGAACCCACTCGGTAACAAAAATATTGCCCTCGCGGTCAAAGCACGCATCATGTGGATGCACGAATTTGCCAGGCTCCCACAGCTCTGGTTGGCTCCGCATCTTGAACCCTTCCAGAGCACGGGCTCGCCATTGCGGGTCATCTCCCAGGTGCACGATAACCTGATTGTGCTTATCCAAAAGACTAATGCGACAGTGCAAATCAGGCACCAGCATAATCTCGCCCTGAATATCGATATCCGCAGGGAAGAGAAAACCGTTGAGCGTCGACAAATGTTTTCCGTCAAGATCGAAAAACTGTAGTCGTTTATTCGCTCGATCACAAACCGCTACTTTCGGTACTCCATCGCGGTCATCGAGCCATTGACCGTGTGGAGTTTGAAATTTTCCCTCTTCGGTACCTGTACCGCCGAACGACATGACATATCGATCGAATCGATCGTACTTATGGATATAACCGCTTCCATAACCGTCCCCCAAGAAATAACCGCCATCAGGGCTAAAATTCATATTGGTCGCGCGGAACCGAGCGCCCGGAGGATAAAGACCACTATCGTGCGCGATGGTGGCTCGATCTTTTTGCCAGACTAGTTCGCCCGAGAGTGTCATTTTGGCGAAGCCAAAGGAATTGTGATCCGGTGACAGATACAGAAACTCCTCGTTGCCCTCCCGGCGAATGTCGATGCCGTGCCCTACCCCCATACCGTTTTCCATAAACTGCTCACCCATGGCGCGGACAAAGCGTCCGTTTGGGTCAAACACGAAGATTGAGCCAGGCGTACCATGATGTGTTATATAGATAAATCCATCGCTATCGATCGCCACTCCATGCGACGCACCACCGTAGGTGTGTCCGGCAGGAAGCTCTCCCCAATGGTGATGGCATTCATAGGTGAATTCGCCTTTGCCGATTACCGGGTGCTGTGGATCGGTTTTTCGAGCCAACAGCAAGTGGGGCACAGCCACGCTGAGCGTGCCGATCGCTGCTCCGGCTACAAAGCGGCGACGAGTCAGGGCCGAATTGCCATAAGCGCTGGATCGCCGACTGCGACGACTCATAAAGCACTCCTTGTCTCTTCAACCGCGCATCTCTTTACCTGGTAAGCATCGGCGTGTACGTACCCGAGCTCCATGCTGCTTCAGCATAGCAAAATTTTACCACTCGGCATATCGCTGAAGGTCCGCTGTTAGAAGCCATTTCCATTGCATACGCAAGCTCGGAATCTGATACGCGATGGCCGCATTCAGGCCCAAGAAAGCTACCCAACTGCAAAAGGCGAGGGCCAGGGAGACCCCTGCCGTTGGAGGCAATACCCGTACCATCACATAGCCAACTCCGGCTAGAACCACCGTAATCGCTATCGAAACGACTGCCGCGCAGCCGATCGTGGGTAAGACGGCCGACCATCGAAACGGCAAATCAGAACGTACCGCCTGAGCATTCCCTACGAAGGTTGCAACGGCAACTAACGAGGTAGCCAACGCCAGTCCCGATGCACCCAACGGGCGGATAAGCAGCAAATTCAAAGCGATATTGAGGGGCATATTTACCAAGAACGCCATGGCTACCAAGGTGCGCGTTCGCCGCAGTACGATCAGGGCTTGATACAGACAATTGCTGGCCAGTTGAGCAAAAAGCCCCAACAGGTAGGCTGAAAAGCATGCAGCAAGCAATCTGACATTCGGTTCATCGAGTTTTCCCCAGTGGACGTGTCGGGCGCCGAGGTAGGCAGCCAAGCCGGTCGCACACGAAATCGGAAGCAAAACCGTAGCCCCAGCGTTGATCAGTTGGTGAAGGTCACTTGCGGCACGGTTCATGCGACGTGCCGCAACTTGCTGGGCTATGTGAGGCAACCACACGCTGAGAAGACCTGCAATTAGTGTACTCGACACAAGATCGTGTAACAATGAGGCCCAATTTAAGACAGCCACAGCACCCTCTTCCAAACTGGCGGCCATCATTCGGTCCACGTAGCTGTTCACCTGTGTGGCGATATTGGCTAAAAATATCGGTACGATTAGGATCCAAAGCCGATGTGTTTCATGAGCTGTACTGAACCAGGGCTGATTGACGCGAAAAAATCCGGCACGGCGCACCAGCGCGAGCAACACCGCCCCTTGCACGAGCGAGCCGTAGAATAGACCCTCGACCAATGCACGCCAAGCCCGATCGGGTGGCACCAAACCGATCCATGTCAACACACACAGCGTCGGTAGCAAGCTTGTCAATTGCGGCACGAGAAACTGCTGCCTCGCATGAAGTATGGCCATCCAAGCCATCACGATCGCCTGCACAAACACGAACATAGCAGCAGGGATCAACATCCTTTTGGCGTACTCTTCGATTTGCGGGTGAGTCCATGGGAAAAGAACGTGCCACCCGAATCCCATCGCCATACCGCCAACCACAGCTGTCAATAAACCCACCAAAGCCAGTTGGAGAGCAAAACTGTGGGCAGAGCGTGCGGCTGCCGCTGGACCTAGATTCTGCCTTTGTGGAAAATCGGCCAAAAAAGCATTACGTCCCGTTTGATACAATAGCGACGCGGCCAAACCTGGCAGAAGCATCACCAAGGTGAAAGCATCGGTTGCGGCGCTGGCTCCGAGAACGTACGCCACGGCTAGCTCTTTGATAGCCGAAACGATTCGACACACGAGCGTTACAAGGCCGAGCGTAACTCCCGTCCGCGCAACCCGCAAAAGACTTCGAGAACTCGCAACCTCGACCGCGCCATTCGGGTCCGGAGTAGTCATGGACCGTTACATGATTAGCAAAAAGGTTACCGATCGGCGACGCCTGCTCCCCACAGGCGTTTGGCCAACGAGCACATCGCCTTGAGCCGGTCGACTAGCGAGGCGAAGCAGCAACTTGATCCGCTGGCACAATAAGATCATCGGGGATTTCCAAGTCGGGGCGAATCGCCTTAATATAATCGCGCCATGCCAGTTGTTCGTCACGCTGTTGGGCGCGAGTGGGCCGGTCGGGCATACCGAATGTCGCAAAACGACCGGTGAGCAACCGTAGGCCGTCTCGAGCCTCACGAGCCACCCGCCAGTCCGGATCACTCAACGCATAAATCAACACCGGTGCATGATCCAAATCACGAGTATTAGCCAAACTGCGTACAGCCGCCAGCCGCGCCAGGTAATTGCCGCTCGAGACGATCTTTTTCAGTCTTTCGACTCGACTTCGATCTACCGCCCGCTCGGAGCGTACCTGGAGCTGGTCGATCTGCGTAACCAGTTTTCGGACGTCCACCGCCTTGCCACTATTGACCAACTCCATCAACGTGTCCAAATCCCCCGCAGGCTGTACTCCGACCACCTTTCCATCCTGCAAGCGTATTTTGCTCAGGTCCTCAGGCAAATACCGTCCCCCAATCAATGCCCCCTCAGAAAGGATAATTTTCTTAGTCGAACGCATTAAAAACAGACATGCGAAACCCGTAGCAATACCCGGGCCGGTATTGTCTGTCCAACTCCCATCACCCGCTTGATTGCGAGAAAGAAATTCTACTCCTGCTGTATACCATTGCGGCTCTGGGTCATCACGGTTTTCAAATTTTTCCCTCAAGCTAAAATACCGCTCCACAGAATAAAGATAATAATACTGATATGAGTACTGCCCACCCTCGACGTTGATCCGAAAATTCCTGTCATAAAAATTATTACCGTCTCTTATCGCTTGTCGCCACAAATTAAGATCTACCGCCGCGCGCGATGTATTTCGTTCATTCAGCTCGGACGCTTTTCGGAAGACTTCCGTACGTTGCCTGGATTCATCCAGCGACAACCCCAGAATGTCGCCAGCAATATAGAGTGCTCCCAACGCTGCCGGCATCATGCGATACGCCGCATCGGGTTGCCCCTGCCGGCTAGGCTGCACAATACGATTATAATGCCCCGGATCCGTTCCCTGATAAGGGAACATCGCATTGGTGTCTTGAATGCGTATTAACCAATTGGCATAAGCAGCAACCGCGCCGCGCGATACTGGGAAACCTCGCATCCCTGCCACCCAGAGACTCAATGCTCCATATTGTGTTTGTGATGTATCACCCGTCGGATGGTCGGGAAAATAACTCCACGCCCCATCCGGACGCTGACGGCGCACCATCAAGTCCACCAGCGTCTCGATCTCCTGCTTGTACGTAACAGGATCCAATTCGCACAGAAAGATGATGGCAATTCCCAAACTATAGTTAAAATCCGGCTCAAAGTTTTGAAACGGATTGGCTGCTACCTGCCGGCACATGGCTACGGCATGCTGCACAACCGGATGTTGAGGATTCTTGCGGTGCTTGTAGATGGCCATCGCGGTTAAACACCGGCCGCCCAAGCGCGCTACATTCGGGTCGTTTTGGCCCTGATTCTCCAGAAACCCAATAGCCTTCTCGAGCATGGCAGTTACTCTTGGATCATCTGGACGAATACCCCAAACCAGACCGGGAAACGAAAAGATCATCACGAGGCAAAGTACGGGAACTAACCGGACAGCCCAGCATTCACGCAACTGTCTCCCATGTCCTGCCGTGGAGCAACCGCACCTTCGCATAATCCCCAACCTTGCTCAATCCTGGCCCGCAAACAACTGCACCGATGACAACACCCGTTCGCGCGGCTCAATAGACACACCGCGCATGGTAACCCTCGCTCCAGGAATTGTCAACGTATCGGAGCAATTACAACCCATGCTCTGTTCAAGGGATCCGCACATACAAGCAAAAAAAGCTTATACTCGTCAAACGGTCTAACAATCGCGCATCATCCTAGTGTTTAGATTCGAATTATGATATGGAACCCATTTGCAAAGCGTTCCCAACGACGCCTGCCTTCAGATAGCCTACCGATCCAGGATGATAGAATTCCTGGCAAACCGCAGCCCAACGAAACCATGGTAACTTTAGCCCACGCTATCGCGGCAGTACTAGCTGTCCGTGTTAGTCTTTGGTCTACTTTTTGCTGCATTTCCGCGTGCCAGAATAGCGAAATAGTTGTTCCTACTAATAACTAATAATTGTGACGCGTTGCTTTCCATTCCGAGGCATTTTACCTTAAGGAACCTCTGCATAAGTCACCCGTATTGTACGGAACCTTTTAGCAAGTCG
>CAYRMD010000134.1:0-9600 GCA_964425225.1 uncultured Pirellulaceae bacterium
TATCCATCGAGCCAATACGCTCGTTTACCGCCAGTTGATCAGACGTTCCTTAACGATACACTGGCTTATAGAGAGGTAGGGACTATGGATCGATGAGTAGTTGTGATGAGTAGTTCGCACGGAACACCTTACGATAGTGCAGAATCCACGCCGAATCGCGTCGCGGCTGAGTCGGTGCTGCCGCCTGTGGAGGCGCCGTCGGCTTCGTTTCTGATTCAATTATTTCTGGTACCGCTAATCATCGTGCTGATCGTCGTATCGATTTGGGGCTTTTTCAGTTGGTTGGTCAATTCGCGCACCGATCCAGTTAGCTTGGTGAACAATATCCACGCATTGAATGACAGCAGTTGGCAAAGTGCTTACTTGTTGAGCGACCTGTTACGTAATCCTGAGTACCAAGAATTGAAGGATAATGCTGAGCTAGCTGGTAGGTTAGCCGCTATTTTGGAGCAAGAGATTGCTTTGGGCAACGTGAGCTCGGAGCGCATTCGTTTACGTATCTATTTGTGTCGCCTTTTGGGAGAGTTTCGATCCGACGTGGTGTTGCCGGTGTTGATCGAAGCGGCGCGTGTCGAGCGTTCGCCAAGCGAAATCGACGTGCGACGTAGCGCTCTGGAGTCATTAGCCATACTTGCCGGCCAGCGGGACCGCCGACGTGTGGTAGATCAACCCCAGGTGCTCGATGTGGTTTTAGCTGCTTCGAGTGAACGCAGCGATGGACCGGATGCGGCCCAGCGAGACGTGCTGCGCGCAACGGCCGCATTCACCCTAGGAGTACTCGCCACACCGGAAGCCCGTCAACGCTTGGTGGCACTGCTGGCCGACGCTCATCCGAACACTCGCTACAATGCCGCGGTGGGGTTGGCACGTTCCGGAGACCTGCGCGCGATTCCTGTATTAGCGGAAATGTTAGATCCGAACAATCCCGAGGCGATTGCTGGGGAAACAACTCCGGAGGGCCAGGTTCGCAAGCGGCAAGATGTTTTAAGTACCGCGCTAGCCGCGGCAGTGCGACTCAAACAAATCGTACCGGATGCCGATCTGGGTGCGCTGAACGAGGCGATAAAAGGCCTCACGCACAGTTCCGTACCTCGGACGGTCCGGCTGCAGGCTCAGGAGGCGTTAAGATTGTTGGAAGATACCAGGACAACGCGTAACTAGTACGAACCCGCTTTGGCCTAATGGCAAAACAGGTACACTCTCTTTGGGGCGGAAAACGCCCCGCGACCTTCAGCGTTTGGGCTTTCCTCGAATACTTAAGAGACGATCAGTGGGCAACGTGCCGCGTGGTCCTCTGGTTTGGCTACTTTGGGTAGTGTAGCAATGCATATAAAGTATGGTTTAAAATATCGCGATTAGAAAAAGTTCTGTCGTAAGCTACGGTACTGCAACACGTTGTGCGGCGGACCTGATGGATTGTCGGCAAAAAACGATAAAAACTTTAACAATAGTATATTTAACGTAAGTCTTTGCTATACAATAGGTTAATAATCGCTGTTTGCGCTCTAGTGCGGCATAACGCGGGGGGATCAGCTATAATTGGTGAGCGGGACGTGCGGTGAGTTTCTGCGCCACGAGGGTGCACATGCGGATGCCGTGCCAGGGGCACCGGCGCAAGAGGCGGGCCGGCCATGTAGCTGGTTTGTCCGATCAGACGGTGGATGGCTTCGGGAGACGCACGAGGAGGAATCGTAAGAATGGCTGCTCGCAAACTCACGGTCTGTGCTCGACTTGCATTGGTCTTGTGTGTCTGGACGGTTGGTTTGAGCCGTATGGGTGTGGCCCAGTACGCTTCGGATCCAGGGGTGTACCGCATTGAGTACCAGACAGTCTACGAGCCGCAGCGAGTAATTTCGTATCGGTTGCAATATGAAACGGTTTACGAAGAGCGTGACGTCGTGGTCGAGCGGCCCGAGTGGGTGACCGAGATGCGCAGCCGGACCGTGACGGTGGCCAAGCCTGTGGTGGAGACAACCACGCGCGAGGAGCGACACACGGTGTTACGTCCGGAGTGGGAGATCGTTTACGAAACGCGCAAGAAACAGGTAGTACGCTACGTCACTGAGACAGCCAGTCGGCAGGAGCGCGTAGTAACATACCGGCCGGTGGTGGAGACGGTTGAACAGGAGCAGCAGCGTGTCGTACGGCGGCCGGTGGTCGAGATTCAAATCCAGCAAACGCAGTATACCGCATATGAGCCGGTGGTCACTACGGCAACGCAGTGGATCGACCCAGGGAGTTTTGTGGATGTCCAGACGGTAGTTCCCGGAGCGGTACGCAATCAGTTGCGTTGGTTGCCGCCGGGCTATTATTACGATCCGACTACCAGTTTAAACGTTTATCGAAGGCGGGGACTCCATTGGGTGCAGGTGCAAGATCCTCCTCGCTTGCAGACGTTTCGTCAGTACGTACCCAATGTGGTGGCACAGCAGGTGCCTGTTACTTCCTACGTCCCGAAAACCGTCGTACAGCAAACGCCGGTCGAGGTTACGCGATTCGTCGACGAATTGGTTGTGGAAAAGGTGCCGGTTCAAGTCACTCGGTGGGAATCGGTGGAACAAGTACGCGAAGTCCCGTACAGCGTTCAGCGCCCGGTGGTAGAGGAAGTCGAAGAGCAAGTGCCGGTACAACGGTTGCGTTGGATACGAGAAGAACAGGTGCGTAAGGTTCCGGTCGAGTCTCGACGTATCCAATACGAGCAACGCACCGAACAGATTCCTGTTCAGGTTTTGCGCGTGGTTCAGGAGGCGCGCAAAGTGCAGGTTCCGCGCACTGTCGCCAAGTGGGTTCCTTATGAAACAACGCGCTGGGTGCCACGCACGGTAGTGACCCGTGTCCCGGTTGGTACCTGCATGCCGTTGGGAACCTGGGTACCGGCGCCGCCGGTGACGCCGCCCAGCAGCGAGCAACCTCGTACCACGTTACAGAGGATCCCTACGGAGGAACCGACCGAACCAAAACCGCTGGAGCCTTCTGCAGGCGAGCAAAAACCGCCCCAAGCGGCTGTAGAGAAACCGTCGGACAAGGCTCCGAGCCTTCCACCGAGCGCTCAGCCGGCGCCTATGGGGGCCAACACGGTGAGTCCTGACACGGAAAAAGGCGGCGCGCCGGGTTCTCCCACTCCTTCGCCGCCGACACCCGAAAAATCAGAAGCCCCGAAACGGTTAGACTTAAGTCCACCGGAGAATCCGCCGCGTCGGTCGCCGACATCGGCTTAAAAGGGGGGCTTTGGGCTGATCGTTGCTGCAACCTGTCCGGGTGATACCGATTTGGTCTTTGGTCAAACTGTCGTTCACACGCGAAAGGGAGTATGGTAAGGGCACGCGCCTCCCGGGTTTTTTCCTCGAAACGTGTCGACCATGGATGAGTCCCAGTCGATGATTTGCCGTGTCTATACGCCGGGGATGCTGGCAGCGTTGGTAGGTGTCTCGATACTGGCGATTCGTCGATGGCAGCGGCGTGGGTTTCTAATTCCTACGCATTCTGTTGGCAGATTGCCGTTCTTCGATTTTGCTGCTCTGGTAAGAGCTCGACGACTGCATCGCTGGTTTTCGCAAAGTGTCCGTCCTTTGGCGACCGAACGTGCCCTGGCGCGGTTCCTTGCCCAAAGAGGGTTACCGGCTAGCGCGATTGACCATTTGGAGGTCAAGGTCGATGGCCCAAGGTTGTTAGTGCGGCAGCAGGATTGTTTTCTGGATTCCCATGGGCAGAAATGGTGGGATTTTGACAAAGAACTCGTAGACCGCGACGTGGAACGGAGCGGTGTGGTTTCGCTTGTGTCCCCGGGTGAGCATCCGTTGCCGTTGCCGGCTTCGACGGTCGAACAATGCGTCGAGTGGGCCGCGGATTGCGAAGAGCAGGGGCTCTGGGAACAAGCCGCTGCAGCCTATCGTAGTGCGCTGGTAGCTGGGGGCCCTCGGGCGGATCTTTGCTTTCAACTGGCAGAAGTACTGTACCGATTGGGCGATGTGGCGGCCGCGCGCGAGCGGTATTATATGGCGCTGGAATTGGATGAGAACTTTGTTGAAGCTCGAGCCAATTTGGGATGTGTTTTAGCTGAGCTTGGGCAACGCCAGTTGGCGATTGCCGCCTTGCAGGGTGCGCTGCAGCTTGCCCCAGAATTCGCCGATGTACATTACCACCTGGCACGGCTTCTGGATGAGGCGGGCAAAAGAGAGCAGGCGGAGTTCCATTGGCACTGGTTTTTGGAGTTGGCGCCGGATAGTCCTTGGGCAGATATCGCCCGCGATCGGCTAGAATCGACTCAGACCGGTTAGAGGACGGCTAAGCTATGGGGTCGGATCCGTCAGACGTTCCACCGGTTTTAACCGTGCGCGAACGCTTGGAAGCACTTTTGGAAACCCACGGCGTACGGTATGAGCGGTTGGAACACGCACCGGTATATACGAGCCACGAGGCGGCGCTGGTGCGCGGCACACCGTTATCGAGCGGTGCGAAGGCACTACTATGCAAACTGGACGATGTGTTCGCGCTTTTTGTACTTCCGGCAGACCGTCGACTAGCCAACCGCTTGGCACGTCGGACCCTTGGCTTGCGCCATTTGCGATTTGCCACGGTCGAAGAGGTCTGGAACTGGACGGGGCTACGTCCCGGGGCTATTCCTCCTTTCGGGAGCTTGTTTGGATTACCAACCTATTGTGACGAGCTACTGGGCCAACAACCGCGTATCAACTTCAATGCGGGAGATCATACGGTTTCGTTTTCAATCGCGGTGGCAGATTATTTGCGGGTCGAGCGGCCGACGTTAGGCCGATTTGCCACGAGCTCGGCAAGCCCTAGTGACTAGCTAAGCCGTAACGAGTCCTTTATGCTAAGGGAAAACGTACTCCGCAGGTGCGGCGGAGGCATGGACGATGAGCGAAATCCTGTTTCAGTATCATCGGGTGCATCCGGCGACGTGGGTCTACCTGTCGTCGTTGCTGATAATCGGGTTGTACTTTAAGTTCAACCGTTTTTGGAGTGTACGTAATTTTGACCTAATCTTGTTGTTGCTGCTCTCTCCCGGACTGTTGTTGGTACAATTTGGCAGCGCAGCTCGTCAATCAGCCGAAACCGCCTTGCGGCAAGCTGGCCGACAAGTTCCGGCCCCGGAGCTGGCCGATGATATTTATAGTGGCCGTTGGCAAGCCGCGACGCCGCCGTCTGACTCGGCTTCTGCCGCAGGTGGCTCGGCAACGGTCGCTCATGATGTTTCTACTCCGGGACCGACCCAGGAAACGCGACCGGACGGGATGGATGATGATTCGCTCATGCCGCCGTTGGGCAATCCACCTGTGTTGGTCGCGTTACATGCTGACCAGGAGACGTCGCTGGAAAAACGTTACGCTCGTGCCGTGATCAACGAGCGATTCGGCTACTTGTGGTTATTGGCTGTCGGTGCGGTTTGGTTATTACGCATGCTGATGGATTGTACCATGGTGCGGCGGCCGCTGCTGGAGCCGAATCTTTCGACGGGCGGATTGATCTGGATCGGTTCTGCTCTTTTCGTGTTTCTGATGGCCAATGTGTTGGCGAGCGTTCCTACGGAAGATGATTTGCAGGGGCCGCGTAACGCCATTGCGTTACTGCTGCGCACGGATAGTGGCGACCATGGCGATAGCTTGCGCCGGCATGGTCCTTCGTACGCGCTCTTAAGCTTGCTTCCCAGTTTGCCTACCGTAACGCGAGCCGAGAAGACCCCTGAAGATGTCGTGTCGCTGGTTAATGTTGCCAAAGCTATGGCGATTGTGGCGCATACGATGATCGTCCTAGGCTTAGTTGCGATCGGGATGCGGCACTTCAATAATCTTCAAACCGGTCTTGGTATGGCTACCCTCTATTTGATGATTCCGTATACAGCCGTCATGACAGGTCGCGTAGATCACGCCTTGCCCGGTGCTCTGCTCGTGGGAGCAATCCTATGTTACCGATGGCCACTCTGGGCCGGTATCTGTTTGGGGCTGGCATCCGGAACGGTCTACTATCCGCTGTTCTTGTTGCCGCTTTGGATCAGCTTTTATTGGAGACGCGGTTGGCTACGGTTTATCGTGGGCCTGGTCTCGATGCTGGTGTTGCTGGTCGGTTCGTTAGCCCTCGTATCAGCTGATCTGGCATCATTTGCGGAAAAAGTGCGGGTCATGTTCGGTATCTTTGCTCCGCGAACCAGCGGTCTCGAAGGGTTGTGGGGCCTTGGCTGGAACCCACTGTATCGCATCCCGGTAATGGCGCTTTTTATCGTGTTGAGTTTTACATTGGCTCTGTGGCCAGCCCAGAAAAACCTGGGTACCCTGATGAGCTGTTCGGCTGCTGTGATGATTTCCACCCAATTTTGGCACGGTACCCAGGGAGGGACCTATTTGGCTTGGTATTTGCCACTGCTTATCCTGACGGTTTTTCGCCCGAACTTGGAAGATCGGGTGGCGCTGGCGGTGTTGAGCGAAGGTTGGTTGCGATTTCGGCTAAAGTCAGTAGGTTCCCTTGTCCAAGCCGCCTAGAAGAATATTCACCGAAAGAAGCTAGGTTCGTTGGGTGGAAAGCCTAGTGTGTGCGTCAGATTCTTGAACGCAAAGGTGCTGAGCCGTAACGAAGACAAGAGGAACATGGCAATTGCCTACGCGCGCCTTCGCGGCAACTTTCCTTGCCGCTTTGCGCTGCATTGAATTGGCCGCTCCCTCACGGGGCGCGGCTCGGTTGCGCTTTGGCTCGACGTAACGCGTTTGCCAAGAAGCGCTCGCATCGGCGCACATCGGGTCGGGCCGAAAAGGCATACCTCGCCAGGCCCAGCAAGTGGCCGAATCATTTCATCTACCAGTAAAAGAGATACCTCGTTTCCATTCCTGGCCCGGAGAATAGGCAAACTTCCGTGATAGCCCGCCTTTTACACTGAAATCTCACCTACAATCAAGATGCACACACGAAAGCCGAACTAGGTACGAATCGCTCTGGACTGCGCGGCAAGCTCTCGGTATGTTTCCTACCCAATTGGTTCCGAAGTGGTGGATTGCCGCGGAAAAATTCGCTTGGGCAAGGGAGTGCCCTGGTGCGTCGTGTGGTTGGCTTGTTTCTGGCGGCTGTACTAGGTTATGCCGCCTGGCAGTTTTTTCAGCGATACGACATAGCCGGCTGGGACGCCTTACGGATTGTTCCGAGGAGTGCCAGATCCCCGCTTGGTGACAATGCTCCCCGAGCAACGCAAACGATTCGAATCGCCACACTTAATATCCAAGTGTTTGGCGCGGCAAAGCTGGAAAAACCACACGTCGCTGAATACTTGGCGCGGATTGTTCGCCAGTTTGATGTAGTGGCAGTTCAAGAAATACGTTCGCGCTCCCAGGATCTCTTGCCGCGCTTTTTGGAAATTGTGAATGCCACGGGGCGACACTATGACTATGTAATTAGTCCTCGACTACCACGCGACCCCCGCGCATCCAACCCTGAACAATATGCCTTTCTTTTCGACCAACAAACCATTGAAGTCGACCGGAGCCAATTGTACACGATCGATGATCCAGACGATCTACTGGTTCGCGAACCATTCGTCGCGTGGTTTCGTGTCCGAGGACCACCGCCCGAGCAAGCCTTCACTTTCACACTGGTCAATATCCATACCGATCCAGACATTGCCGAATACGAAGTGCAGCAGCTACCTCAAGTGTATCGAGTGGTACTCAATGACGGCCGCGGCGAGGATGACGTCATTCTCCTTGGGGACTTTAATCGGGATGCCGAGCATTTGGCACCTCTGATGAGTCTTCCTGGGTTCGAATGTGCAGTGCGTGGCGTACCGACCAACACGCGAGGTACTGCCTCCTATGATAATTTGGTTTTTCACCGACAGGCCACAGGCGAATTTACCGGGCGAGCTGGTGTGTGGGATTTTATGCGCGAATGGAACTTAACACTCGACGAGGCCCTGGAAATCTCCGATCATCTACCCGTATGGGCGGAGTTCAGCGTGTGGGAAGGTGGCCGTCCCGGCACCGTCGCTGCTCGAGACACTTCCGTGCGATGAAAACGGTTGTCCCAAACTTTTCTAACTGAAAACAACCTTTTAGCGTGCACTTTCCAACAGCTTCAAGGCTTCGATTACTTTGTCACGATGGCGACTGCCGAAGGCCAACACTATTAGTTGCGTCATAATTTCTGCCGATTGACGAGACACAAATGCTTCACCACCTCCAGCACGTGCAATTTCTACGAATTCGGGCAAACTAACAGCATCACGACACGTGACCGTGCTTACGATTCCACCGTATTTTTGCCGAAACTGCGCTGCCAGGTTCACGCACCGCGTAACATTTTGGGCATGCGGTGGTGCGTCGCCAAACACCAAAATCACCTTGCGTGATGGTCCTTGGAATGGATTGTTCTCAATCGCCCAACGTAACCCCGCATCCACTGCTTCCGGGTGATCTCCTCCGCCGTCGGCCGTCACTCCGGCTAAGAAATCTTGGAGCAAGTCGATATTACTGGTCATGGATATCCCGCGGGCAACGTAGATGTCGCCATAATCGCGGTAGGTACATAACCCGACACGAGTCTTCGGAATCAAACGGAGCAGAGCTTCCATGATCCCAGATATTTGACGCTTCACCGCGTCGATCTCGCCGGCCATGCTCCCGGTACTGTCGAAAACGATCACGATATCCAAACCTGTGCGGCGCAAGTGCTGGATATACCCGTCCCAGTCCCCACCAGCGCCCCCAGCTCCCGGAAGAGCCGAATCGAACTCGAGGAAGCCCAAGCTTCCGCTGGCTAATGGCGGAGCAAAAACAGGTGACGAGTCGCCTGTAACTTCGATGATTGCGTCGGAGACCGGTTCCACAACTTCCAGTTCCATGGATTCAACGCTAGACAAGTCATCCGGTGTCTTTTCCTCGAAAGCCAAGGACTCTTGTTGGTCGGTCAAGACTTCCTCGGGAATCTGTCCGATCAGCACCTCGTCCGCTGAACCGGCAATGCCACCAGCTCCCCAAGTCCATAGAGCGAGCAGAATAAACCCGATGGCGTGGATGACTGCTGATGCGATGAACGAAACCCAGCTCTGCCAACGTGTGCCAACAGGATGGCGCAAAACCCCGCACCACGCTCCGCATGCCGGGCATTTGGCTGCGGAGATTCGTTCGAGCATATGCCCACAGCACAAACACTGTCGCTCCATATTAAGTATGATACCCGATGTTCCCAGATGTCTTCAATAAATGCGTCCGACACGCTGGTATACATTTTCTGTCGCTTTTTTCGCTCTTGCTACGGGCGCACCTAGGCGCGGTTTGGGAGATTCTTGAGCGTCGAATGACTGTTGCGTAACGTAGCGATTTTGGTCGCGTACAAATAAGAAGTCAGGACGGAGCCAAGCGGCAGCCCTCGTCAGATTGGGGGGCCGCTCTGCCAGCGAGGTCCTACATGTCTTCCGGCCCCTAGCGTCCCGTGCCTCGATACAGATAGCGGGCCAATGTCGATTAACAGGGTAACACGCGCCGCTTACCACCCCAGGATCCTTAAGCCGTACGTGGCTAGCTGCCTCTGAAAAGCGTGGACAAAGCCCCCACCTTTGGTTTACAGGTGTGACATACGGTTGTCACACCTACCCGGTTTTTC
>CAYRMD010000135.1:0-9597 GCA_964425225.1 uncultured Pirellulaceae bacterium
GCAACTCGCCCCTATTTTTTCCCCTGCGTCCCTGCGTTTTTCCCCCTCTGCGTCCCTGCGCCTCTGCGTTTTTCTCCTCTCACGTCTCTGCGTTAAATCATCCGAGCGGGTTAAGAACCCGTCCCGTACTTACGCACGATCTGGGGGTTATCGCTGGTACGGGGCTTAAACACAGCTACAACAAATGCGCCTTGCAGCAATTGATACCGGGTGGTCTATCCAAGTGGATGGCCACGAATGGCTCGTCTTTCTCGGCGAGCCGTAGCCTCCCCCCGATAGCAAGCTGCCGGTGGCGTACAATCACGATGGTTTGTTATGGAGTTTTCTCCGAGTCGTTCTTAAGGTTGGGTGCCGGTGGAGCTGGGGCAGCTTAACGTTTGCGCTCATTGGGGGAGGCCGGATTATCAGGTGCGGGAGCTTGCCCCGCGTCGCCTTGTTTAGCTCGAAGCTCGGATTTCATTCGTTCTACAGCTTGGGCGACCTGATCATCAATTGCCTTCTGCATGGCAGCCGTCCGTTGTTCCAACTCGGTTTGAAGCTTAGTAGCCGCTACCTGGAGCTGCTCGGCGTACTGCTTTTCTAAGGCAGCCAGCCGCTCCTGGTGCTTTTTCTCCAGCTCCGCCACAACCTTCTGAACTTCTTCTTCCAGTTTCTTGGCGTGCGCTTCAACTTTCTCGAGCGCCTGTCGTTCTAGTTGAGCGACTTGGTCCTCGACCTTTCGTTGCACTTGGTCGGCCCGCTGGTCGATGCGTTCTTCGGAAGTCGCAGTAAGCCGCTTGTCAAGCTCGGCTATCTGCTGGTGAAGCTGCGATTCGAGTTGCGGCTGCACCTGGGCCGTCACTTCAGCTCGGATCTGTGCTTTACGGCGTTGCCACAAGTGTCGGAATAATTGTGCATCGGCCTGTTGGACTGTCGCCAGAGCCACGATTGCCGTCACGACAACCACGATTACGGACCGCATGGCCAACCCTTTCATGTAAAGACGCCACTCGCCAAACATCTGGGCTGCTTACCCTGCTAGTCACGGCTTGTATTCTGCGCAGACAGCGAAAAATAGCTAAACTGCACTGGATAACAACAATAGCGAGTGGCGGCCGGATCGTCAAGAGGGGAAGCCTATCCTCCGGATCAGGCTTACAGCACCAAGTCTGGGGGGGAGCAGGCGGGTAAGCGTTCCTGGTTCGCGCGGGAAGTTTAACGTGGTTTCCGCCTGGTCGTAGTCTGCCCCTGACGACAAAACCCGATCTTTTCCAAGGCGCGATAGACTTCCTCTAGCGTTTTTTCGCCGAAATTCGTGATACTCAGTAGATCCTCGGGCCGCGAGTTGAGCAAGTCGCGCACCGTGAAAATCCCCCGTTCCTCCAAGCAGTTGGTAGTGCGCACTGGCAAGCCAATCTCGGCCGTGCTCAAATTCAGCTTCGCTTGCAATTGTCGCTCTTCCTCCTCGATCTTGATCAGCGGAATTCTTGATTTAGCCATAGGACCCTCCTTGCGCTTACGGAAAGCAGCAACGCTTTCATGGCGAACGGTTGCGTAATATAGTGCATACTGCAGGTCGGTGGCAATGCAATTTTTCCGGTTGGACGGGTCCACACAGCGCATGTCGGATGTTGGTTGACACGCTTTGACTCATCAGGAGTGGAGCCGTGTGACCGACAGGACAACGGGTTTGGCAACGGAAGCGTGCTTCAAAAGGGGGAGTACCAAGCCATGCAATCCCAGCTACGTGGATTTACTGTGGGATGTACGGTGCTGGCAGCGATATCGAACCTCTTGGCCCAACCGCCGGTCGGGGCGTTCGAAGACCTCGTGACGCTTTCACAAAACTATCGACTGCTCGACCTTACTCATCCGTTTGACGATCGTACCGTATATTGGCCGACCGAGAGTGGATTTGAGCTATTGCGAGGCCCGGCCGGACGTACGGAAAAAGGCTACTATTATTCGGCTAATCGCTTTGCGGCGCCGGAACACGGCGGGACGCACATCGATGCTCCGATTCACTTTTACGAAGGCCGACAGACGGTCGATCGCGTGCCGTTGGGTCGACTGATCGGTGAGGCTGCCGTGGTAGACGTTACAGGCAAGGTGCGGGAAACGCGCGACTATCAGATCTCGATTGACGACCTACGGGGTTGGGAAGAGCGATACGGACGCTCCTTGGCCGGTTTGATTGTTCTTTTACACACAGGGTGGGCTCGCTTTTGGCCGGATCGAGCGCGGTACTTGGGTACGGACAAACGAGGCGTCGAGGCGTTGGGCGAGTTACATTTTCCCGGCTTGGCTCCCGATGCTGCTCGATGGTTGGTGGAACAGCGGGCGGTGAAGGCCGTGGGAATTGACACGGCGAGCATTGACTTTGGCCCTTCAGACCGATTCGAATCGCACGTGACGCTCTTCGAGCACAATGTACCGGTATTCGAAAACGTCGCGGACATGAGTGGCCTGCCGCCCGTGGGTGCCATCGTTATTGCATTGCCGATGAAAATTGCCGGCGGCAGTGGAGGGCCGTTGCGCATCATTGCCCTTATCCCACGGCAGCCTTAGCTCGACACTTATTGCTTAGAAGAAGCCGTCGAAGGTCGAAATCGCACAACTGCAGATACACCAACCGGAACTTCGTCTATTCACACTGCGCCGGTGCCCCTTAGTACCCTTGCGTTGCAATATTTTCTCCGGCAAGTCCCTTTCCATTTCAGATCCTAGGCGCATATCCCGAGCGCCATAGTTGGTATCGCTCGCAGGTGTTGATACAATGCGCTGCGGCTTCGGTACCGCGAGGGATAGTGAGTAGAGAACCACTGCTTATCGAAGGGAGGAATGACGATGGCTTATGACGTGCAAAAAATGGACGTGTGGGTGGTTGAAATTGACGATCGGACAGGTGCGTTGGATGAAAAGCTTGCCGCGTTGGCGGCCGCCAATATTGACTTGGCTTTCTTGGTTGCTAGACGTCAGCCACAGTCGCCCGGTAGAGGCATCGTCTTTTTAAGCGGCATCAAGGGCGCCAAAGCGCAGAAGACCGCGACCGGTGCAGGACTGTCAAAGGCAAGCGACATTTTTGCCGTACGCGTCGAAGGTCGCAATCAACCAGGAGCCTGCCGACGTATTACCGCGAAGCTTTCTGAAGGCGGTATCAACCTGCGCGGGGTCTCGGCCAACGCGATCGGTAACAAGTTTGCGGCTGTGTTTGCCTTCGACACGGAAGACGATGCGAAGAAGGCAGTAAGACTCATCAAGGCGATCAAATGAGTACTCGGTAACGACACTACGTTTGCACGGTGCGTCTGGTCCGGCCAATCAAGTTTGTAAAGATGGGCCACTGTTTTGTAATCTGAGGTTTGTCGCACAAATTTTTGCCCAGCCAGCTCCTTACGAAACTTCGGTTTCGTCATAGCATAGTGAAAAGGGCAATATTGGTGTCAGTCGAAAATTAGCGGCGCGAACCATTATTACTACGCGCGGATTAGGAGAAAACGAGCACCATTATATCTGTCTGATAAACTGGCGTACTGCGTTAAACGGTTGGAATAGCGAATACCGGGGTTGCGGGGTGGAGTGATATTTTCCTCGTTGTGGTATCCCCAAAAATATAATAACATTCGCATCTACTAAGCTCGCGTGGTTGCAGTTAAATTGAATGCAGCCAACAGACGTCCGGAGTTTTCTATGCATAACGCAGCAGGGAGTCCCGGGAAATTAGTGCGATTTATGGAAAACGCTAGTGGGTTTTTCGCTAACCGTGGTCATCTTTGATTTTCGGAACGCGTATGAGGGATGTTTTTCTAACAGCCTTGGAATTCGCAGAAGAACAAGTTCGGAAACTTATAGAAAAGTATCCGGACTACTTCCCGATCTACACCAGGCAGGGCAAGTGGCACCATGATGGTGAATTGTGGACGGACTGGACCGGCGGTTTCCTGGCGGGGATGATGTGGCGCTTCTACGAGCGGACGGGGCAGAGCGCTTGGTGGGATCGAGCTGTGCATTATTCGAGGCTTTTAGAACAACGCCAGTACGACCGGAATGTGCACGATTTGGGTTTCATCTTCTTGAATACGTACCTACCGTGGTATCGCTGGACGGGCGACGAGCGGCTCAACCAGGTATTGATTCAGGCTGGCCGCACGTTGGCGATGCGCTATCAACCGCTCGGCAAGTATCTCTGCAGTTTTCTCGGTCCCCACTCACTGTTTATCGACATCATGATGAACGTGCCGCTGGTATTTTACGCGGCGAGGGAAACAGGGGACCCGCATTTATGGCAGATCGCCGAGGCACATTGTCGCACGACGCGCGATCGACTCGTACGCTCCGATGGCTCTACGGCGCATGAGGGACTTTTTGATACTGAGACGGGAACCTTTCTCCGCCAATCCACGCAGCAGGGCCTAAGTCCACAGAGCGTTTGGGCTCGAGGCTTGGCTTGGTCGATGTATGGCTTTAGCCAAGTGTATCAGTGGAGCGGCAACGAAGAATTTTTGGAGGTCGCGCGGAAGAACGCCTGTTATTGGATGAAACATTTGCCGGACGATGGGGTACCGTATTGGGACTTTTGTGCCGATGTGTCTCAACTGCCGCCCTGGGGGGCACAGAAAGAGTCATCGGCCGGCGCCATTGGCGCCGCTGGCCTGTTACATTTGGCCAGGCACGACCCGGACCCAGCTCGCCAAGCCGACTATTGTCGTACGGCTTTGAAGACACTGGCAACTCTGTGTACTCCCGAGTATTTGGCAGTCCAAACACCTGGTTGGGAGGGAATCCTCAAACACGGGGTTTATCACACGGCTAAGAATCTTGGGGTAGACGAATCGGTGATGTGGGGAGAATACTTTTTTGTGGAAGCGTTGACAACCGTTCTTAGCGAGGGGATAGCCAGCAGGTGACTGCGATAACCTTGACACGAAATCCGACTCGGTCGGTGCGTATTGGCCGCATCGTGATCGGTGCCGGCCATCCGATCGCGGTGCAGAGTATGACCGCCACTAAAACGTCGGATGTGGAGGCAACCGTAGCGCAGATTCAGCAATTGGTGGAAGCTGGTGCAGACATTGTTCGGGTAGCAGTCGATTCGCGGCGCGATGCGGAGGCTTTGGGCGAGATTCGACGGCGTACCGGCGCCAATCTGGCTGTCGACCTTCAGGAAAACTATCGGTTGGCCGAAGTTGTAGCACCCTATGTTGACAAAATCCGCTACAATCCAGGCCATCTTTACCATCATGAGCCTCAGAAACCATGGCGGGAAAAGGTCCGTTTTCTGGTCCAGGTCGCTCGACGCTACGGTTGCGCTCTGCGCGTTGGGGTCAATTGCGGCAGTGTCGATCCGGAAACGAAACATCGGTACGATCCTGCGGACAGCCTCACGCCCATGCTCCAAAGCGCCTGGGACCACTGTGAGTGGCTCGACGACTTGGGTTTCACACAGTATTGCGTATCGCTCAAGGATTCCGACCCGGACAAGGTAATCCAATTGAATGTGCGTTTTGCCGAGCGACGACCGGACGTGCCGCTGCACTTGGGAGTCACCGAGGCGGGGTTGCCTCCCGATGGAATCATCAAGACACGGATCGCTTTCGAACAGCTTATCAGTCGGGGTATTGGAGACACCATTCGCGTATCGCTTACCTTGCCCAACCCGCGCAAGCATGAAGAGGTTCTCGTCGGTCGACAGATTCTGGACGACATTGCGGCGGGGCGTGTGCGTTCTGTCGTGCGTTTTCATCGGGATCGGCTCAATATCATAGCTTGCCCGAGTTGTTCGCGGGTCGAGAATGAAGCGTTCGTCGAACTAGCAGAAAAAGTACGTCAACTGACACTCTATGCCGAACCGTATGCCATCACGATTGCGGTGATGGGATGTCGCGTCAACGGACCCGGCGAGACAGACGACGCCGATTTAGGGCTCTGGTGCGGCCCTCACTATGTCAACCTGAAACGAGGCCCAATCCATCTGGGAGCATTTTCGTATGAGGAGGTCCTTACACGATTGAAAGAAGAATTGGACAAATTGATCGCCGAACGCAACTCTGGCACACCGGTGATCCCGTCCTGCCAATAACTGCTCCCGACCCCGCCGAGGATAAGTGCTGTATTTTCTCCGATGAGTAATCCATTTCTTCTAACGAACTTCTAACATTCGGTCTAAAGCAACTAAGGCCCAGCGCGTCGTTGGCTCATCCACTTCGACGACGTTGACCAATGTGCCGCCGGCTAAATTCTCCAAACTCCAGCACAGGTGGGCCAGGTCGATGCGATACATGGTGGCACACATGCAAATCACGGGAGAAAGAAAATGAATCTCCTGTTCGGGATGCTCTTTCTTTAACCGGTTTACCAAATGCAACTCCGTACCAATGGCCCAACGCGTTCCCGGAGGAGCCTGTTCTACGGTCCGGATGATGGCACTGGTCGAGCCGAAGATATCGGCTAAATCAACTACTTCACGGGGGCATTCCGGATGGACAAGAATTTTGATATCCGGATATTTCTGCCGGAAATAGTGCACATGTTCGGGACGGAACATCTGGTGCACACTGCAGTGCCCCTTCCAAAGGAGGACACGGCTCTTTTGAATTGCCTCGGGGGTGTTACCACCATAAGGGTACTCGTACGGGTCCCAAACGGGCATATGTTCGAGGCTTATCCCCATGCGCAGAGCCGTATTTCGACCCAGGTGTTGGTCAGGAAAGAAGAGGACTCGAGGTCTACGTTCGAAAGCCCAGCGGAGGGCAGCCGCTGCATTACTCGATGTACAAACAATTCCTCCGTGTCGGCCACAAAAGGCCTTCAGGTTAGCTGCCGAATTGATGTAGGTGACGGGCGTCACTTCATCAAGGTCAATAAGTTCGCCCAGCTCTTGCCACGCGGCTTCCACTTGTTCCATGACTGCCATGTCGGCCATCGAGCACCCAGCAGCCATATCCGGCAAAATGACGGGCACGCGTCGCCCCTGACGTTCTTCCAATCGCTCGGGGCGATTGACTAACATGTCGGCCGTTTCCGCCATGAAATGTACACCACAAAAAACGATCCAGTGACAATCACGGCTGGCGGCAGCCATCTGACTCAATTGGTAGCTGTCCCCGCGCAAGTCGCAATGCGCAATGACCTCATCCTGCTGGTAGTGGTGCCCAAGCAACAGCAGTCGTTTTCCCAATCGACGCCGGACTTCCGCGACTCGCTCGGCCAAGACCGCATTATCAAGCGACTTATAAGGGGTCACGGCCGACGCGATCTTTCGCTCGGCCGGCGCCATGATCGTCATACTGCCTGGTGCATTCATGGGAATCACCCTCGGATCTTTAGCTCGGTGTTGTTATTATAGCCGGGTCGACATGTGTGGGTCGACCAGTGGCTGTCAACGACTTCGGACGGAAGCCAGCTATGGATCCGGAAATTCTGCCTCGCCCCCGCTGGGAAAGTTCCACGGAAGCACCGTATTTGGCGCATTTGACCCGAATTCGACAGGCGTTTCCCCAACCGGTATCGGACCGAACCCATGACGCTTATTTCGTCATTTCCATTTTGCGAGCATTGGATCAGGTCGATGCCATGAAGTCCCTGTCGCCACTTTTGGGAAAACCGACAACATTGGATTATGCTGCAGCGCGGAAGGCGAGGGTACCCGAGACCATGGCGTCCATCGAGGAGGTAGCGGCACGCCTAGTCGGTGCTTTCGAGGGCCATCCGATCTGGAGTCACCCACGCTGCCAAGTAAACGTTATCGGGACCCCATCGATTCCCAGCATCATCGGAGCCCTGTTACCCACGATTTACAATCCGAATCTTGTGTCGGATGACTCGTCTTTTGGTGTGGCAGTGGCTGAACAAGAAACCGTCGCCATGGTAGCGCACCTCCTTGGGCTCGATCCGGAACAAGCCGCGGGTTGGTTTACATTCGGCGGTACGGGAACGGTGTTGTATGGAGTGAAGGTAGGGTTGGAAAAGGCCATTCCGCATGCGATGTACGAGGGAGTCGGCAATCAAGCTGTGCTGGTGGCTTCCGAGCAAAGCCATCATTGCCGCCTGAATGTCGCCGGTTGGCTCGGTGTGGGAGCAAAGCATGTTGTATTGGTACCGGCCAATGCAGCCAACGAAATGTGCCTTGACCGGTTGGAACAGATCGCTTCCCAATTGGTTGAGCAAAAAAGGCGCCTCGTCGCTATACTCGCCACACTCGGAACCACCGATGCACTCGGTTTGGACGACCTAGAGGGAATTGTCGCCGTACGCGATGCCTTAGTCGAACAGTTCGGGTTGGATTACCGACCTCACATTCATGCGGATGCCGTTATCGGTTGGGCGTGGTCGGTATTTAATGATTATGATTTCCGGACCAATCCACTTGGATTTCGCCCGCGGACCGTCCGGGCTTTGGCAGGTGTATGTCGCCGTGTCGCCAAATTGGCGCTAGCCGACTCGATTGGGGTCGATTTCCATAAAACCGGTTTTACTCCGTACATTTCGAGTCTTTTCTTGCTGCGCAACAAAGAGGATTGCCACTGTCTGATGCGCCGACCCGAACAGATGCCTTACTTATTTCAAACCGGCCAGCACCATCCCGGCATGTATACTCTGGAAACATCGCGAGGTGCCAGCGGCGTACTGTCAGCCTGGGCCAACTTACAAACGTTCGGGAAATTGGGGCTGCGCTGTCTGCTTGGGCATCTAGTCGAAATGGCCGAGTTGTTGCGTGAATACCTGGAAGGCCACGAGGCTACCACTGTGCTCAATGACCAGAACTTCGGTACGGTAACGCTTTTCCGAGTGTATCCGGACGGCGTGGACACCTGGACGATCAAACACCGCGAGCAGCACGACCCAGAAACGCAGCCGCTGGTCGAACAGTACAACGAATACAATCGGCGGATCTTTCACTATTTACATCAGCGTGCTTTACAGGGACAAGGTGTGCTGCTCTCGATGACCGATTGCTACCGCCGGTCGGACTACGGTCAGCCAATTGTTGCGCTGAAGTCGTATATTTTGTCGCCATTCGTGGACGCAACGCACATCGAGCAACTTATGGAGGCCATTTTGGAGGCACGGCAAGCAATTGCTTGGCCTTAATTGGGGCGCCAGGTTTGGGGAGACGGCCATTGAACAAGCCGCGATCGCAAGCAAGCGGCTTTCCAGGCGCTCTCGAAGCGCAGAAGTGCGAACACGCCGGGATGTGGGTTTTGTGTTTTCGATGCGCCTTCGCAATACTTCTGGAGGTTTCCGTTTTGCTGACCATCAAGAAGTTAATGGGCTGAATGGAACAAAAAAAGGCCCTGGCTTGTCGAGGAGTCATTCATCGGCTGCTTTCAACAATCCCATTCCGAAAATATTCAGCCCCAGAGCGACGGCGGCATCCTGTCCACGCCTTGCTCAATATACGTCGGCAAATCAGCCAATCCGTTCGACTCCGCACTTACGGCATAAAGCGTTACGATCCAGACCAAGCAGCGTTCGCCTCGAAAACATAGGAGACCTCGAAAAGCCTCTTCTTTGGCAACCCATTGCCAATACGCCGCGCGAGCTCAACCTTAAGTCTAACCCTTTAGGAACCTCTGCATAATTCGCCCGTATTGTACGGAACCTTTTAACAAGTCGTGA
>CAYRMD010000136.1:0-9458 GCA_964425225.1 uncultured Pirellulaceae bacterium
ACTTGTTAAAAGGTTCCGTACAATACGGGCGAATTATGCAGAGGTTCCTTAATTACTATCTCTACCGAATCGGGCGACGGGCGTCATAACGATGTCAAACGAGAACTTTCAGGAATCTATCATGCGATCACCAGTGCCGGAGGACGGTTCAAAACTGGGGCGATTGTGGACGTGAATGCTGAGGGAATAGACATGTACAACACTATGCTGAAGGCGTTTAACTGCCAGCGGCTGCTCGGGCCGAAAGATCGCCCCTTCCAGTCCATTGATGCCGTCCGAGTGTAGCCCAACCCGAGTCGGACATACGTACTTTACAAATACATTCCTACTTAGCGAGGGAAGCAAACTCGCGAAAGGTAGCAGCGTAATAAAGGGTAGGGGAGTCGTCTTTGTGCTGAGAGGTTCTACGCTATCGGCGTGAAAGTTACTTTTCGAAGAGATGGATCCCTATCATGTGCATCACGGTGGGGCTATCGAAATAGTGCCACAAATGATGCGTTCGACCTATGTGAGGTGCCACGTCGTATTCCCATACCACGCCGTCGCGCGCAAGAGTTCCTTCGACTCCGACATACCCAATTGCGCGTAATTTTTGACAATTTTCGACGACGCCAAAATGTTTTAACACAGGATCACAAGAATTATATAAGACCAGTACATGCTCGAATTTCGTCACAGCGTCGCTATAAATGCCGTCGACCGCTAGCACGTCTGACTCCATCGCCCCAGCCAGCAACCCAGCACGTAATCGAAGCGGTAGCGGCGGCTGTGAGCTGGACGTTGCGGATGACTGAGGCTCCCAAAAATGAACGGCACGGCAAATAATGCGAGAACCAAAGCTGTATCCGACTAATCCTACTTCTGAACCCTCCGGTAGTTTTTCCAAGAAGCGCATCAATAGATAGGCCTCAGCGTCGGCCCGCTGTGCCTTACACCGTACATCCCGCACAATTCCGTGAATCGGATCGCTTGGCCAAGACCATATTACCAGTCGAACTGGTGGTGCCCGTGAACCAAAAAGCAAACGCGCATAAAAGTCCCAGCCGGCAGCTAGGGCGTCGGACTGGCGCGTGCGATTGCCGTGAACAAAGATAAGCCATCGCTTAGGCGGACCACCCAAAAGATCCGCCAAACTGCTGGTTCGCCATGCCGGCTCGGAATGGCACAACTCCCCAGAAAGTCGCGACACCAGAGGTTCCAACTCGGTCGTGGGTCCTGCACTTTGATACCGAGTACTCAATGCCCAAACTTCATCCCCAGGCCGTAGTTTGGCCACTTCCAGAGCGGATTCAAGCGAACGGTATTCGGCACGGAGCTGATAGGCCGGATACCAAAAGCAGACAGCAACGACGAAAAAAACTCCGAGAAACCTTAAGCTCGACTCCTGACAGGCGATGTCATGTGGAGTTTCGCCTCCTTTCGTTCGCTTCTCGGTGTTCGCCTGTCGTTGTCCGCTCATGGCCCGAGTATTAAGTCCTCCGTTCGCGCACGATACAGCGCTCGGGGACCACTACACGAACTCCTTCCTGCAGTTAAGGTCCTATCGAATTATAGCACAAGAACAGCGCGCGTGGCCTTTTTTTCTATGCGGGCGTTGAAAAAAAACATCGCACTCATTTGCCATTCGACAAATAGAGAGTAGTGTTGCAATGGAGCGTCGAAAAAATATCACATTCTGGGTGTTAGTAGATCTGAGTTTAGGAGTTTAAATATGCGAACGATTACGATGGTGCTGCTATTAACGGTTATTGCGTTAGGGTTGGTTGGGTGCAACCGTGGGTGGACGGGTTGGTTGTTACGGGGGGATCCATGCACGACATGCACCTCGAGCGTCGAATCGTCGTCGACATTGCCTCCCCCAGCTAGGTTGCCGGAGCCTCTTCCCTAAGGCTCAGTTTGCAATGTGCCAATGGGGAATCGCTATCCGTATGGTGCGTTTCGGACACCATACCGGCTCGTGCGGTGCCCGATAAGGATAGGCAAGCTCAACGTCCTTTTCTCCAAGTGGTGGACCGCATTCCTTTGTGAGAGCTCGTTTTCCTTTCTGGAGTCTTTCGCAGGCGACTTTGCTGTTTTTGGTGAGTTTCCGTGCGATCGTCTCATCGCGCGCCTGGTTAGTGGGTACGGTTGTGAAGCCGGCCACCTGCATTGTGTAGCGCGGAGGACCGTGGATACCATAACGGGCTATAGGCTGGTGGCGGGAAACGTTTCCCTGGAGCTGGAAGATATCCGAAAGGTCTGACAGGTCGGCCCCCATAAGCATTCTTCCTCACGGCGGGTATCGGAAGTTACGCAGTTTTCAGGTAGCAAAGGAGGTTTTACCGAACGACGGTATTGGCAGCGCTCCCGGGCAAGGAAGACGCGGTCCGACACGTCCAACACGTCAGACATCTAGCGCCTCGTGGATGGCTCCAAAGTAAATCCGCGCCAATCGAAAGATCAGCGCGATAATCAAAACAGCCACCAATAACCACACCAAAAAAGCCAGAATACGCGCAGAAACTTGGGCAGCAAATCGAGCCTGTTCCTCGTACTGCTTTGCAATGTGGTTGAGCGATTCAGTGAGTGTCCCAGCGATTTCCGCTGCCTCTACCATATCGACTAACTCTGGCGGAAAAACCCGCGCGCTTCGCAACGCGGTATGAATTTCATTTCCCTCCGCCACATGACGCTCACAACGCTCTACGACATCTTGGTACACCGGATTAACCGTGCTTTCTAACGCCGTGCGTATTGCATAGCGTACGTCCATTCCCGTATCCAGAGTGGCACTCAAGGTCCAAGTGAAGCGGGACAGTGCGGCCGTTTCGATCGCTTTGCCTACCATCGGCAGCTTCATTGCTACTCGCCAAGGCCCCGTCCCGAAAAAACCGTGTTGGAGAGCATAGATCAATAACACAAGCGTAATGCCGACAGCTGCCAAAATCAGGAGATAGATGACCAGCCCACGAGTTCCAACTAAACCAAATCCCAGGAGATCCACAGTATCGAGCATTCCGGTGATTACGATTAATAAACCGATGACGCCCAACGCGATTCCCAATTCCACCATGGGCCATGTAATGGCGGATAAGAACTCGCGTCGCACGGAGAATAAATGTTCGTAATGGTCCGCCAGTCGCAACAAGACGGTATCCAGTCGGCCCGTTTCCTCGCCTGCCCGGATCATTCGCACCGCCAGTACCGGAAAATATCCGCATACAGACTCCATCGATTGCCAGAGCGGTTGCCCCGCTTTTACTCCCCTGCAGACGCTTTGAAGGGCCCTTTGGTGCGATGGGCTCCCGTGCGACGATTCGGTTTCCAACGTCCGCATCATGTCGACACCCGCTCGCAACGATACACCGATACGGCGAAAAACATTGGCATAATAGCGATAGGGTGCACCAGACCAGCCGCTTAGCCATCGCCACAGCTTTTCCATCGGCCCAAGTCCTTAAAACATCGGGAAGGCGTTGCAAGTGGCGCACGTTTCGCCTACCCCGGTTGATGCTCGTCAACGTGGTCGGTCCGTTGTTGCCGCACTGGGATGGGAACTCATGCCCCGTGCGTAATACGATCCGCGTTGGGGGGCTGCCGGCGAAACCATGGGCGCCAAACAGCCGTGCGACTCCGAAGAATCAGTATACTGTTGCCGCGTGGGGTTGTACTCTGGGTGAAAAGCCGCGCAGACGACCCAATCGGTTAGCGCGATGGCCAGTAGACGATTTGGGTCAATTACCCCCCTTCGGCGCACAAGCGGAGGTCGTGCTACAATCCGCTCCATGCACTGGCAAACGATCACAATTATCGGTGTAGGGCTCATCGGAGGCTCGTTAGGCCTGGCTTTGAAGCGAGCCGGGGTGGCCGGTCGGATTGTCGGAGTAGGACGCAATGCGCAGCGACTGGCTAAGGCAAGGGCCCGTGGTTTGGTAACCGAGGTAACAACGAGTCTGAAGGCGGGAGTTGCAACGGCTGATTTGGTAGTGGTTTGTTCGCCGGTGGACCATATCGTACGGCATGCGGTGGCTGCTCTGAATGCCGCTCCGTCGCATGCCGTGGTAACAGACGTTGGAAGCACGAAGGCGTCGATCATCCGTGACGTGGAACGCTTAGCTTCTTCGGCTGCCAAGCGGTTTGTTGGTGGCCATCCGATTGCGGGCAGCGAACAACGGGGGGCCGATTGGGCTCGCCCCGATCTATTCGATGGCCGCACTGTGGTCTTGACGCCCACGCCGCTATCTGCCAACCAGGCCGTGTACCAAGTGCGCAAACTTTGGGAATCGGTCGGCGCCAAGACCGTGATGCTTCCGGCCGGTAAGCATGATCGTATTTTGGCCACTACTAGCCATTTGCCCCACGTGGTGGCAGCCGCATTGGCCAATGCCACTCCATTAGCATATCTGCATTTGGCAGGTAGCGGCTGGGCTGATACGACGCGAATTGCCGCAGGGGATGTTGATCTTTGGACGGCAATCTTGCTGGATAACCGCCACGAGATACTGCCGGCTTTGAAACGCTTCCAAGAACTTCTGGAACAATTACGTCGAGCAATCGACGCCCGTGATGTGCGCCGTTTGAAGAACGCCTTACGTAGAGGAAAAAAGCATCGTGACGCTTTGGGAAGTTGAAATCCGCCCAGCACCGGGACAATTCGATTTCGAGGGGCATCGCATAATTAGTGAAGCGGCCGACTTGCGCTTGGAGCTTAAGACGGTTGCTGCTCGGCGCGGCTTGCTACTAGAGAGCCCGGGGGATCTTGACTCCGTTCAAGTGGCCACCGCCAGCGTGTTGGCTGACCCAATCGTCGAAAGGTTAGAAGTCGGGCAGCTCGGCGATCGAAGGCTCTCGGCCCCACCGTTCGACCGAGCGCAACTTGTCTACATATTGCTAAAGCCAGGAGTGATGGATCCGGTTGCGCAGACTGCTGAACGAGTCCTCGCGGAATTCGGCCTGGATGTCCGTGCGGTCCGCACTTTCCGCAAATACTGGCTTCCACCATTATCCAATCAAGATCGTCACCAATTATGTACCAAAATCTTAGCTAATGATTCGATTGAGTATGTGGTTTGGGGGTCATTATCACTTGACCACCTGGAATTAGGCAGTTCGTATCGCTTCTGCCGAATCGAGATACCTTTAGAACCGCTTGATGATAATCAATTACAAGAATTGAGCCGCCGACTCCAGCTTCATCTTTCACTCGATGAAATGCGTGCCATCCGCCAGTACTATCGGCAACTGGGACGGCCGCCGACGGACATCGAGCTTGAAACTTTAGCCCAGACATGGAGTGAACACTGCAGTCACAAGACATTGACCGGACCGATCGACTATAGTGATGAGCAAGGGGAACGCCGCTTTGAGAATCTACTTCGAGAAACGGTCTTCCAAGCGACGGCAACTCTACGTAGCCAATGGGGAGACGCTGACTGGTGTGTAAGCGTCTTCCGCGATAATGCTGGCGTGGTGCGCTTCGACGAGGAATTCGATCTCGTCTTCAAAGTTGAAACACATAACCATCCCTCGGCAATTGAACCCTATGGGGGGGCGAACACAGGAATCGGGGGTGTCATACGCGATCCGCTGGGTACCGGCAAGGGCGCAAAACCAATCGCCAATACCGACGTATTCTGTTTTGCTCCGCCAGATACCTCATATGAAACTCTGCCCAAGGGCGTTCTCCACCCGCGGCGTATTATGAAGGGAGTCGTGTCGGGTGTGCGGGATTATGGCAACCGCATGGGAATCCCCACGGTAAATGGAGCAATAGTATTCGATCCGCGCTATGTGGCCAATCCGCTTGTGTACTGTGGCACTCTCGGCCTGTTACCACGTCAGCACCGTGATAAAGCGCCGCTCGCGGGTGACCTTATTGTCGTGGTCGGTGGGCGCACGGGACGTGATGGAATCCACGGTGCTACTTTCAGCTCAGCGGAATTGACCAGCGACAGCGACCAAGTCTCGGGTGGGGCGGTCCAGATCGGCAACCCGATCACCGAAAAGATGTTGCTTGATGTTCTGCTCCAAGCGCGAGACCACAATCTGTACGATGCCATCACCGATTGCGGCGCTGGCGGGTTCTCGAGTGCCATTGGCGAGATGGCCTATGGGCTGGGCGCCGAAGTGTGGCTGGAAAAAGTCCCCCTGAAATATCAAGGTCTTTCGTATTGCGAAATTTGGATCTCCGAATCTCAAGAGCGGATGATCTTGGCAGTGCCACCCGACAAGTGGACTCGGCTCGAACAACTCTGCCGATCCGAAGACGTTGAAGCCACGGTGATCGGGCGATTTGAACCAACGGGCCAATTGCGGCTGGTGTATGAGGGCCAACTGGTCGGAGAGCTCGATCTAGAATTCCTGCACCGTGGACGTCCCCGCCCGGTTCGCTCTGCGCGATATCGTCCACAAACCGACACAGAATTCATAATGCCCGAACACGTCGTACAAGATCATACGGGCACGTTGATCCGCATCCTGCGGGCATACAGCGTGGCTTCCAAGGAGTGGGTGATTCGCCAGTACGATCATGAAGTCCAGGGCGGCAGCGCGATTAAGCCGCTGGTGGGAGCTGGGAACGATGGCCCCAGTGACGCGGCTGTACTCCGGCCTAATCTCAGCTCGTACCAAGGTGTCGCAATCGCCTGCGGCATCAACCCTCGCTATGGGGATTATGACACGTATGCGATGGCCGCTTCAGCTATTGACGAGGCAGTGCGCAATTGCGTAGCAGTGGGCGCTGATCCACAGCGTATTGCCATTCTCGACAACTTCTGCTGGGGTAATACTGATCGCCCAGAAACCCTGGGTTCCCTGGTACGCGCCGCGTTGGCGTGTCGCGATGTGGCTATTGCACTCGGAACACCGTTTATCAGTGGCAAGGACAGTCTCAATAACGAGTACACTTTTGAGAGCGACGGAAAGGTTCAGTCGATCAGCATTCCCCCGACACTTCTTATAAGTGCCATCGGCATCGTTTGGGATGTTCGACGCGCGGTTACCATGGACGTGAAACGGCCCGGAAATCGTGTCTTCCTTGTTGGTTACACCGGGTGGGAGTGGGGTGGAACGCATTTCCAACTTGTCCATCGACTTACTGGCGGTCGTCCCCCAGCGATGGATCCAGGCCGCGCACGTCGGATATTCCAGGCTGTCCACCGAGCGATCCGGGAGGGTCTCGTGCGTGCTTGTCACGACCTGTCCGAAGGTGGCTTGGCAGTGGCGGCAGCCGAAATGGCTTTTGCTGGTCAATGGGGAATCGAAATGACCCTACCATCTCCCACAGTTTCCGGGCTGACGGGTAGCCTGGCTGACGCCGTGGAAAGCCCAGAACATTGGGATGCCATGTGGTTGTTTTCGGAGAGTAACTCGCGGTTCCTTTGTGAAGTGCCGGACGATCGTTGCCACGAATTCCGCAGTGCGATGGATGGGTTGCCGTTCATCGAGTTGGGGAGAGTCGTCGCATCGGATCGACTCGTGATTCGGAATGCAAACGGGCGCGTGTTAGTGGATGCAAAGTTGAGTGACCTCAAGGAAAGCTGGCAAAGTCCTTTGCGATGGTAAGTGTAGGAAAACCTCGGGTAGTGGTGTTGCGAGCTCCCGGGACGAATTGTGATCGGGAAACGGCCTACGCATTCCAATTGGCCGGTGGCATAACGGAAGTACTCCATATTAATCGGCTTACGGAATCACCCGATCGCATTCGTACTTCTCAGATCTTCTGCATCCCGGGAGGGTTCAGTTACGGCGATGACCTTGGTGCAGGGCAGGTGCTCGCCTGGCGACTCAACCGTTATCTAAACGATGTCCTCGCTGAATTCCATGAACGGGGCGGCCTCATTCTCGGGATCTGTAACGGATTTCAGACCTTGCTCAAAAGTGGTCTACTATTGGCGCCCGATGACCAGGGCCCACAAGCGACGCTTACCTGGAACGATTCCCATCGCTTCGAAGATCGGTGGGTGCAGTTGCATGTGACGGGCCGTCCGTGTGTGTTTTTGGTCGGTTTGGATGAACTCGAACTTCCCATAGCTCACGCAGAAGGCAAGTTTGTCCCGCGAGATCCTCACGTGCTCCAGGTCCTGGAACAATCGGGCCAGCTCGTGCTCCGTTACGGTCCAAAAGGATCTACCTTAACGCTTCCTTATCCCCAGAATCCCAATGGTTCCGTAGCCAATGTGGCCGGTGTGACGGACAAAACAGGGCGAATCTTGGGTTTGATGCCGCACCCGGAACGCCATATCGATCCTATCCAGCACCCGCAGTGGACTCGTAAGAATCATTTGCCTGAATACGGAGATGGATTTATCGTTTTCCAAAACGCCATTCGCTATTTTCAATAGGTCTCGTACAAAGAACTTCGGGTCGTCCTGGTTCACGAGGAGCATTGCGAGGAATGGCTCGATTTGGGGGAGCTACCATTTCCAGAGAGCGAAGTTGTGTGAGTGACGTCGTGGGAAGGATGCCGGGGTGGCTTGCGAATCACCCCTTTTTTGATGGGACTCGTTAGGACTGACCGTTTGAGAAGTTGGCAAGAAGCTGGGTAACCCGCCGTTTCATTCGGACCGCCATCTGCTGTGACGTGAAAACAGCAAATGTTGAGCTAAGCCTGACATGTGTCATTATTTCTAGTGCTGGAAATGCCCCCAGTTTATCCGGATTTTGAAAACTACCGCTGGTTGTTACGCAGCACGCAGTTTTTGGAGGCAGAGCAAAAAGTCATTAGGAGCCGCGTTCCTAAGACTGATTAGTCTGTTGCCGCAATGACAACAGCACGAGCTTAGCCAAGCTCAGGATCTAGCCGTTGTTTGCGGTGCAACTCCGATGGCGATCCGATCGAAAACATAATAGCCCGTCGTCTTACGGATTCTCTCCGTGCTACGACTCCAGTCGTAGTGTGCAAACTAGATTATTTCGCCCAGCCGTTCCTTAAACTTGTCAACGCTGTAGCTTCTCAAAGGGGCTCTCGGCTATTGCCGGTTTGCGTTGAATCATTTTGGATCCTGAACCTACAAGAGGGCAAAAGTCCGAATTTAGTCGCGTGTAGGTATCATTTGTAGACAGGAAGTGGCTGTAACCGCGCGGGAAATCACCCGGGGTCCACCGCATCGCTTCCGAAGATGGATAGCTTTACAGAGCCGCGACTGTAAGGGAGCGGTAGAATAATTCACGGAACCTCTGCATAAGTCAGTGTTATTGCACTGGAACCTTTCAAAAAGTTGGCAGGTATCAAGCACAGATTCCGAAATCGTTTCGCGAAGCTCGCAGGTCTTCTCGTGGCTGGTGGCCTATACGCTGGAGTTTTGCACCTCAGAGACACTGAGGGCACGGAGGATCGGCAACCACCGCGTCGAACGTATCGCCAGCAAACGACGATGGCGCCATCGAACGAACATTTCGCAGGGCAATCGGGTGAGCCGAGTTTCCTTAAGGAACGTCTGATCAACTGGCGGTAAACGAGCGTATTGGCTCGATGGATA
>CAYRMD010000137.1:0-9206 GCA_964425225.1 uncultured Pirellulaceae bacterium
CCGACCGGCAGCGGGTGTTGCCCGCTTACTTATTCTTGCCTCTGCGTCTCTGCGTTAAAAAAACTTTACCTACAAACCTGATGCGCACCCGCCGATGCGGGTGCTTCTTGGCAAAGGCGCTGCGTCGAGCAAGAGCTCAATAGAGCCACGACCGTAAGGGAGCAGCCAACTCCATTTAACTCAAAGGCGCAAGTAGGCGTTGACGTGTACCTCTTATCTTCGTAGCGCCTGTGCACGTCGGCGCCTTTGCCTTAAAACTATTTACCTACAAATTTGCGGGAGGCTCGCCTTTTTCCAATTCGTGAAAATTGAAGGGTCGCATAAACTTTGCCGATTGAGATACAAGACATTCTATCGGCGTCGTAACCCAGGAGGCGATCGTTCACGCCCAATGGCTCATAGCCGGACCGAACTTCCAGCTTCAGCGACCTATGCTGCATCCGATGCGGATGAGGTAACGTCTGTCCGCATGGATTCTGCTCATTGGCCGAGTCTTTCCACAAACCGAGCGCCTCAAGAAACGCTTCCAGACGGCCGAGTCGATGGTGAGCCTAGCAACGGACCTGTGCCAGACGAGGCTACGGAATTATCGCGTCAGCGGTTGCAATACCACGGCGAGCAGCTTCAAGCACTCTTGGAACGCCGGCAGCAAGCGCTCGACCGGCGAGAAGCCCAGTGGCACGCGCAGGTTGCGCGTTTTGAAGAGCAAATCCGAGCCGAAAGGCTTCGACTCAATGAGCAATGGTTGGAAGTAGAGCAGGCGAGGCAACAACTCCACAGCGAACGCCAACGTCTTGACCAGGCATCGAGCGCGCTGGCAGCCGCTCAATTAGCCTTTGAACAGGAAGCGCAGCGCGAGCGACAGCTCTTGGAAGAAAAACGACGCGAACTCGAACTACGAATCGCGGCGGTTGCACAGCGTGAGCGTAGTGTGGAACAGCGGGAAAAGGCATGTGACGAGTCCATGGAGCGGCTGAAACAACGCGAAGAGCAATGGGAGTGGCGGCGGCTCTGGGAAGAACAACAACTGGCCTACCGAACGGCGGAAATGCAGCGTATGCACCGCCGACTCTTAGCCCAATTGGCTCGAGCAGCAGAAGCCCAATCCGAAAGATCAGCGTCGATTGGCGAGCCGCGTACCGCGGAAGCTACTTGTGAATCGGCCCGCCTGGAGTGGCACCTCAGCCAACGTCTGGAAGATCTTTCGCGATTGGAGCGTGAACTTCTCTTGCAGCGGGACCGGCTCTTGGAAACCGAAGCCCGCCTAGCACGGCAACAAAAACAACTCGACCAAGCCCGCCAACTGTGGCGTCACGTGCAGCACGAAGAACAGGTTCGGCTCCGCACCGCACAGAGAAGATGGGAACAGTTACGCCAGCGCCATGAACAGACCTGGCGAAACCGGCAACAATTGGTGCTCCGCTGGTTGGCAACCGCCCAAAGTGCGCGCCATGACGCCGTTCGACTGCACGGCGAATCACTCGAACTACGTATGGCTGCCGAGCAGATCTGGCGCGGTCTCTCTATGAAGCTTGACCCAGCCTCCCAACAGGTCGCGACTTCCCTTCGCTTTCAGGTGGCCCGGTACTTCCAGGAACAGCGCCAGGAGCTTGCTGCGGAGCACCAACGTCTGCAACAACTGCGCAGCGAACTGGATCAACTACGCCAAGTCCTGGACCGCCAGCTCCACGATTGGCACCAATGGTTCGCGCAACAGCAATCCTTACTTGAACAGGAGGCAACCCGACTGTGCCAAGCACGCCGACAATGGGAACAGGAACAATGGGAACTCCTGAACGGTTCAGGCGTACAACCCTAAAGCACTAATCCAAGTGCTTTGGCCCGGATCGACACGTTAACGAACGCCACCTCTCCTGCAACGTCCGCTACCATTGAACACCTTGAGACGCTGACAACGATTCCCCAGGCGAGCGGTTCGCTTCGGACCGCGACTGTTCAGCACGTCGCACGGCTTCCTGTACGACTCGCGCCGCCAATTGCAATTCCGGGACGCTAAAGAACTTTTCCCGACGGCCGGTCAGCGATGAAAACCGCCGGTCCAACTCGGCCAACTGCTGCCAACTCAACCCATTTGTTAGATGCCACGCGGCAGCTTGAGCGACGTTTTGAGGTACCTCGCCGCGCCCAAGCATTTTGCACAACTCAATCACTTCCGCCTTGTCGGTGAATTGCTCAATCGGCACGATGGTGTATGGCACACGCGGATTGGGATCTTCTTTTCCGTGTTCTAAGCACACGGTGGTCACTTTGATTTTGCCGACTTTGTCTGCGTCAACGTTGAAAAAGCCACCACCAAAGCCGCCAAGCCCTCCGAGGCCACCGAGGCCACCAAATCCGCCCAGTCCTCCGAAGCCACCCAATCCTCCAAATCCACCACCAAAGCCTTGATTTCCACCCCCTCCGAGCTCACCTCCAAAACCTCCTCCCCCGCGGCCAAATCCGCCCATCCCAGGCCCTCCGAATCCAGGTCCTCCAACACCTGCTTGCTTCAGAACAGGAACTCCAGCAAACGCTTCTGGCAGGCGAATCGTGACGGGCTGGCCTGTTTTATTCTCGATAAGTACATTGGCTTCCGTCGCATCCTTTGGGATGATGCGAACCTCGATTTCTCCGGTTTTCATCCCCTCAAAGAAGTCGATCACTTTTTCATGAATAACTGGTTTACGTCCTTTAACTTGGCGCGCACCGTCAACAGCCGTCACGAGAACCGGAAACAACAAGCTCACCAGTGCGCAACAACCTAACTGCAACAAATGAGTTTTCTTCATGGTCCAAACCTCCGCGCCTCTCACTCTGTCCCGAAATTCGCTAAGTCCAAATATCCGCGACACCATTACCGGTGCCCGAGCCGGTAAACCCCAGCGCAGTGAATCGTTAGCCCAACACTTCACCGGCTGACTATATGATAGTTGGTCCAACGGCAGGATGGCAAGAAAATGTGCTTCACTGGCCGTGGATTTTTTCGCTAGGCTACGGTTGCTACCACCTTGGGAGTCAGCGGAGCGTTGCATTTTTTCGAATTGGCAGCTTAACGCACACGAGATTCTGGTCATCGCGAGCGAACACCCATTCCCCACAAAAGGCTGGGTGCGCCCAAGTTTCGCTAGTGATTCGGCGACGGCCGAATTCACGATACCCGCTGGGAGTTACTTCCGCGAAGACCAACTCACCGTTTGAATTCAGTGCCAGTATTTGCCCTGGTCCAGCCCAAACGATGGAGGCATGCGGGTTCCGGCCCGGAGGTGTTAGGCGGTGCTCGCCCGACCATAGTACTCGGCCGGTTTTGAGTTCAAAGCAACACAATCCGTGAGTACGGTCCAATAGATAGACAAGTCCCTGATCATAGAGCGGCTGGGCCATCAGACCGCGAAGCTGGCGGGTATCCTCCCACAGCAACCGCGCCTCATCCGGTGCATCTCCTATACGGACGGCTTTGGTTCCTTCCCAGTAACCCGAGACCAACACGATTTTTTGCTCAAAAATGGGCGAAGCGATCGACACCCCGTAGGTTACTTGGTAGGGGATTTTCCATAGAACTTTGCCCGCCGCTGGATCAATTCCCATGACATGCTCCGGAGTCCAACCCAGTAAGAGATCCCGTTGTTGGTGTTGAACAAGAAGTGGTGTTGCGTAGCCGCATGGGTCCGAACCAGCGCGCCAAGCGATCCGTCCATCGGTAGCGTCGACCGCCACGTAAGTACCTGGATCAGCTCCCACGTGAAAAATCACTTGGGAGCCATACGCGATAGGGGACGCAGCAAATCCCCATGTGGGCAGCCTGCCGTTCCAATCCCGTATGGCGTGTTTGGACCAAAGAAGTCGACCGGACGCGGCATCCAGACAATGAACATGTCCCACGGCTCCGATCGCGAAAATGCGTCCTTTATGTAGCAGCGGTGTTGCTCGAGGGCCTTTGCCGTAATCTAAATCTCCATAATCCGCTGGATACTCAAACTTCCAGAGCATCTCACCATTGGAGCCTTCCCAACATAGAATTCGTTCGGTACGGAGCTCGGGATTTCGATCCATGGTGTAGACGCGGCACTCGGCCACCGCAATTCCCGAATAGCCGGGCCCTAGCGGGCGCTGCCAGCAGACACGCACGTTTTCGGTAAACGCCTCCGCCACTATGGGCACCTGGCGATAGCGTCCCCGGCCATCGGTACCGCGCCAGGACGGCCACTCCCCAATGGCTCCAGGCGGATCTTCCGCCCAGCACGTAATGCACAAATACGTCACACTCAAGACTACGAACGCGCCATCGAGACGGAGCATTCCCCGAGTCCCTAACTACACCCAATCTAATACTGACTTCTTCTGATACGGAACCTTGATATGGTTACCGATTTCCATGCAGAACGAAAGGCCGGACATGAGTTTCGGAAACTTGCTTTCCTGTAACTACCCTGTAACGGCATCCGATTTGACCACAACAGCTCCCCAGCGCTCAACCAATTGTACACCGCTAGCAGCAAGCCCATGTTGACAGTTCTCGCCACACTCCATTACACTCCGTGATTCTACGAAGGGATTGCGCTCTAAGCTGGCTAACTAGCTTAGCGAGCGGGTTCTAAAGACTACCCAATGAATTTAACGGTCACTACACAAATCGGGGGATTTGGGCACCCATGAACGGACGTGTCTGGCAACGGTTGTTGGGGAAAGTTGTTGGGGCAAGCATGTTGGGTGGAACGCTTCCTCGAGTCGTGTGGGCTCAAGAAAGTTCTGCGCCGACTGAATCGGGAATATTTTTTGTGGTGTGGGCGTTGGCTCTCATTGCCTCGGTAGCTGCCTTGGTGCAAGCCTGGCAGTTTTTCCGGTGGATGATGCAGGCTGACCCCGGCAACGAACGCATGCAGCAAATCGCCAGTTTTGTGCGGCAAGGAGCCAATGCGTACTTAAAGCAGCAATACAAAGTAGTTGCTTTGTTTTTTGTCGTGATTTGTTTGCTCCTTTCCTATGCAGCTTTTGTCCTAAAGGTGCAAAGTCCCTTCGTGCCCTTTGCGTTTCTCACAGGCGGTTTTTTCTCAGGGTTGGCTGGTTGGTTTGGAATGAAAACCGCTACTTGGGCCAGCAGCCGAACTGCTGCTGGTGCCCAGAAGTCACTGAACCAAGGGCTGCGCGTGGCGTTTCGTAGCGGAGCTGTCATGGGGCTCACCGTCGTGGGTTTAGGACTGTTGGACATTACTCTGTGGTTTGGCTTTCTCTACTGGATATATCCGACGTTGTCGGGTCATGCGATGTCGCTGGTCGACATCACCGTGACCATGCTCTGCTTTGGGATGGGAGCCAGTTCTCAGGCGTTGTTCGCCCGTGTAGGCGGTGGCATTTTCACCAAAGCCGCCGATGTCGGTGCCGACCTTGTCGGTAAAGTGGAACAGGGGATTCCAGAAGACGATCCGCGGAATCCGGCGACCATCGCCGACAACGTCGGCGACAATGTCGGGGACGTAGCCGGCATGGGTGCCGACCTGTACGAGTCTTATTGTGGCTCGATTTTGGCTACCGCCGCTTTGGGTGTCGCTGCCTTTAGTGGTTCGGATCTTGTACCGGAGGGAATGAGCGTTATTGAGGCGCAGCTTCGTGCCTTGTTCTTGCCCATGGCAATCGCAGCCGTGGGAATCATTCTATCGATTCTCGGCATCTACCTCGTGCGCACTCACGAGGAAGCCACTCAAAAGAATCTCCTGGCTGCGCTTGGTCGCGGAATTAATGCTTCGACTGCGTTGGTGGTCGTAGCTGCTATCGGACTTTCCCTGTGGCTCATGCCCCGCACGCCCGGCACTCTTTCCTTCGGGGGAATCCCCGGGGTGGCCTGGAGCATTATTGTGGGATTAATTGCCGGATGGCTCATCGGCAAATGGACCGAGTACGTCACTAGCGACGAGTATACTCCGACCCGACAATTGGCGGCTCAAGCGGTAACCGGGCCCGCCACGGTCATCATTGGTGGCGTAGCCGATGGAATGCTGAGCGTTTGGTTCCCGGTAATCGTTGTGTGCCTTGGCACGCTTTTAGCGTTTGGATTTGCCGCCGGCTGGCGTTTCGACGACGTTGGATATTTCGCCCTTGGTCTATATGGAGTCGGTATCGCTGCGGTAGGCATGCTCAGCACGCTTGGTATCACGCTGGCTACGGATGCTTACGGACCTATCGCGGACAATGCAGGAGGCAATGCAGAAATGTCACATTTGGATCCGATTGTCCGCAAGCGCACCGATGCCTTGGACAGCCTGGGCAATACCACGGCAGCTACGGGCAAGGGCTTTGCTATCGGTTCGGCGGCGCTGACGGCTTTGGCCTTGTTGGCTGCCTATGTGGAAGAAGTCCGCGTCGGCTTTGAACGGTGGGGAAACGATGTGGCCCGTCAACTTCAAGAGGACGGCGTCTACAAACTGTCAAACGGCTTTGTCATCCACAAACGCGGTCAACAGGTGGTCAAATATCTGGTAGCCCCCAATGACGTCCGCGATCCGGAGATCAAAGACGATTGGAAGGCTCTCGACTTCCGTAAGGGGCCGGTCCATGTGCCGACCGAGGGGCCAGACGCTGTGATTCACTTCTCCAGCGAGCAATCGAACGAGTTGCGGCTGCGTACCGGAGCGCGTTTGGTGGAGATCCATCGAGCTACGTTGCCGGATTTTACGAACTATTACGAGGCGTCGCTCATGAATCCCAAAGTGCTTGTCGGCGTCTTGATCGGCGCGATGGCCACATTTGTCTTCTGCGCGCTGACGATGAAAGCTGTCGGTCGTGCCGCCAAAGGAATGGTTGAAGAAGTACGCCGTCAATTCCGGGAACGTAAAGGAATCATGGAAGGAACCGAAACACCCGATTATGCAGCACCTGTGGCGATCAGCACCCGCGCGGCGCAACGCGAGATGATTCTCCCGTCGTTAGTGGGATTGATCCTACCGGTAGTCACCGGTCTTGTGCTTGGCGTCGGCGGAGTTCTGGGACTGTTGGTGGGCACATTGACGACAGGCTTCTGTGTGGCCGTCTTTATGGCGAACGCCGGTGGCACCTGGGACAATGCCAAAAAGTATATCGAAGCCGGTAACTACGGCGGAAAACGAAGCGACCCGCATAAAGCCGCGGTTGTGGGCGATACGGTTGGTGACCCATTCAAAGATACCAGCGGCCCGAGCCTGAATATCTTGATCAAACTTATGAGCATGGTGAGTGTCGTAGCTGCCGGCCTGGTGGTTCGGTACAGTTTGTTGGCCCTGGGTATCTTCTAGTTATCGACAGGCTTAGCTTTTTCTTCCGCGTCTGGATCGTAGGTAAGTCGTTCGGGCAAGAGTACCGGTTGTGATGCGGGTTCGACGTTTGCGTTACGTCGCCTTTGCCGTCAATCACGTATCGATGATACCAATGGGTTCACGTCGGGTCGCGAGAAAAAAACAGGCCTAAGGCAGGCCGGGCGAACTACGGAATAATTGCCCCTACCAATAAGACGCACATACCTTTTCCCTTGAAAACTTGTGCCGCCATGCTACCATGCGCTAGTTCTTAATACAGGAGGCACGGGGATGAGCGATTGGGTAAAAGAGGGTCAGAAAGCACCAGTGTTCCGCCTCAAGAGCGATACAGGTACCACCGTAAGCTTATCGGATTATCGTGGGCGGCCCGTCGTTGTGTACTTCTATCCCCGGGACAACACCCCCGGTTGCACAAGGGAAGCCTGTGCGTTCCGCGATTGTCTGTCGCAACTTCGGGCCTTGGGGGTCGAATTGGTAGGCATCAGCCCCGATTCGGTCGAGTCACATCGAAAATTCAAAGAGAAGCACGATCTCAATTTCCCGCTTCTTTCCGATCCGGATCATACGGTGGCCAGCAAATATGGCGCGTGGCGCGAAAAAACTATGTATGGCAAAAAAACTTTTGGCATTCAGCGTTCGACATTCTTGATCGATGCCCAAGGCAAAGTCGCTCGCGCCTGGCAACGCGTACAAGTGGACGGTCACGATCAAGAGGTTCTCGAAGCGGCGCGACAATTGGTCGAAGGCTGCAGCGATTGACGAGTGTACGGTTTGATCGTAGGTGCGCTGCGTCGTCGAAGTAGCGACCCGAATGGGCAGCACGGTCGTTATGCACAACCTGTAAGGGCGGGTTATCAACCTGGCCTGACAAGAACGCGGCTCGAGTCGTCAATCGCCGCTCCCTCATGGTGGTAGATCTATTGAGTTGCCGCTCGCTTACCGTCGCGGCTCGGTAAACCAGTAGCCGGATATAGCCTCGTTGCAGGCGTCGAAACGTTCACGGCGTACCTTTCCCCATCTTTGGATGAAGCTGCGGCACACTCGCACAATAGCCCACTGCGGTACAGCTCTTCGCACCTATAAGCGAAATGCACCTACGCAGTCGAGTTTGGCGAGATCTTTGGTGCGCCAAAAACCGTAGCTCAGCTCCGAAAACTGTGTAGCACTTCCGGGATTAGGGCCACATCTACGTCAGTGCGGGCGCTCATACGAAAGTACTGTTGATACGTCAATCATTCCCAGATCAAGATTCTCACCCACTGGCGGAAAACGGTCGATGCGAACCCGCAACGGAGTGTTGATATGGTTGAATCGCCCGTCGTAGGGATCGAACGGATCATCCGTCCCGGGCATGGAAACGTTACGCGTAATGACAACTTTATATTCGCCCGGAATAGCAAGACGTTCCGGCATGAATACCGTCACCATGCCGCTTGGATCGTAGTTTCCTGTGTATTCACCCAGAGCATGCCCTTCATTTTCCACTGGTACCAAGCTCACGTGGTAAGGCCCAATCAGGTGGTCACCCGGGATGCGCGAGCGAAATTGCGGCATGGGTAACGGGCTACCGTTATCCAATAGCCGAAACCGAATCCGAAAACCCGGCGGGGCTACGACAGGAGAATCGTCCTCGGGAGCACAGCCTAACAGTAGGATCACGGCACCTGTGGCCAGCCACGGTAAAGCCAAAAGCGGTGTAACCTCGAGTTTCCGTTGCACCGGGCGCAAACTCCCGCGAAATACACCGAAGTGGAATCAAAAAAACGACAGCGCGGGCGTGCCGGCTGATGACCGATCGGCCGGCACGGCACGCCGCCAATGGCCGTATCGCGTGAATTACCGGCTAGTCGTTTAGAGTCAACGGCAATTTGTCACCGCGGTTACCCAAGCGGCGGAACATCTCGAGGTCAATAATGTAGGTCA
>CAYRMD010000138.1:0-8461 GCA_964425225.1 uncultured Pirellulaceae bacterium
GACTTGTTAAAAGGTTCCGTACAATACGGGCGAATTATGCAGAGGTTCCCTAACTCTGTAATTCACTAACCTGTTTCCTCTTCGCTTTGCATCGAGATGTCAGGACTCGAGCTCAGGTCGGCAACCTTTTGCGATCAGATATTCCCGGTGGGGGGGTATGGGCGGGCTGAGCGCCCACCCATACCGTTGGCCATGGGCCAATGGTCGAGTTTGTCCGGCTATTTCGGGCCATCGGCCGCGCTGACCGACGCTTAATCGTTGGCAAAAACGTAGTCGTTTCCCCCGGCGCCACGGTGACAGTCAATGCACATGCCGACACGCCCGCTGATCGGCATGTTGTTCATCTTCGAAACGCGACCATCGGGCTCATATTTAATCCAATACCAGTCGCCAGTCTCAGGGGCATAATCTTTGGTGCGGTACATAACCGTGATGGCCATGAGACTTGTCCCAGACGCATCGTAGTTCTCTTTTACGAGAATCGACCCATGGGGGAATTCCCCCGTCGCGGTCGTTGCGGTACGATTCACGTAAAGCTTGACATGCTCTCCATGAGGACTGTGACCAGGATAGCCGCTCGCTGGCAACCCACCCAACGATGCCCAGTTTCGGTATTGAGCCTGTTTCAGATAATTCCAGAATCGCTCTTCGAACGGAGCCTGTTCGGTCCGAACAGCCGTGCTCGGACGACTCGCCGACCCCGGAGGAAGACTCGTCGGCGGATACGCGCGGGAACCACTCTGAGCAACAGCCCACAACGCATACCCTACCGTACCCCCAACCAGAATCAGAATTAGATGCAAATACTTGATACCTCGCATGGATCGCTCCTCGACTTGGACAACTCAACCTATCCTGACGTGTGCAGGCCGGAATTGGGTCTGAATACCAACCGTTTAATGTGTTGTCGGTTCTCATACACACCGATCTGTGCCGTGTATTACAAACCGTTATGCCTGATCCGAGTTTGTTGGCTGGCCTTTTGATTTGCTGCAAATAGAAAGGGCATTTACTGGCGCCGGCCGAGTGGAACCGGGGCAGATTACGCAATGAAATGGACGCGGAACGATGCAAGAAATCGACCGAATGTGGTAACACACTTGAGGCATCGCGATAAAGCGGGCGAAGACAAAACCGATCCGGGCACTAATGGACACTTGCGGCTGAGTTAGTCATAACTCCAGCGTCAACGTCTCAGCAAGCTTTTAACCGTCTAGCGCTTGGCGAGAAACGCCATCCGTTGCGGGACTGGCGACACTCGGATGTGCCCTTAAAGACTCGCTTCTGGAAAAACGGCCGACCGGTCCAAAATAAGAGCCAAGGTGATTCCGAGCGGCACGTTAGTGTGTTCGCAAGTCGGTCTCAATAAGAACAGCGGAATTCTGCAAAGTCGCGGGCAGTGAGATTTTCTTACGACAATGGTAAATGTGTTCCAAAGCTAACACAAGCATCCACGACAAGTGTTGGAACGGGGCAAGAACATAGTGAAATACATCTTCGCCATAATATTTCACGCCGAATGGAAACACATAGTCTGGATGGTATAAGATTAGAAAACGCAAGTAATATCCTAATACGCAAAATGACACTAATAGATATGCTCGTCCGCCCGAAGCCCACACCAACGGCAGTGCCCACGTCCAATACCAGGGATTTTGTGTGGGAGCGAGTGCCCAAAACCAGGCAATCGAATAGAAACAAACACCAAGCCACTTGACTGTGTCCGTAGGCAGCGGAGGAGCCAAAAGAAGTGCAATGACAATCACTAAGTAAATTATCAACGTTATGGCACGGGCGACAATGAATGTGGCTCTGGCAGCGGGCATTTGCAGATAGGCTGACAGGGTTTCTGAAAGGCCCTGACGGATAGACGAGGGAACCACCACGAACCAGTGTGGTTCGGTCTTTTTCCCGGAAACAGTTCTCGGATCTGGGCGCATATTCTCGACAACGACGAGAAATACAAGATCGTTTATTTCCCATTGTTGGAGAAAGGCCAATAGTCCGTGAGCCTCAAGGTTCGGCTGGAGAGTGACACCAGTACAGGCAGATGGTGATGGTAGGCAGGCAGTGGGTGAAGAAGGTACTGTGTCGGTCACGGGACGAGTAAGCAACATCGGCGCAAGACAGCCGGCGGCTACGACAAGAGTACCGAGAACCCAAGCGGTCGCTAGGCGTTTTCCAAAACACAACGACAACCAAACTGCAAGGGGGGCCAACAGAACCATCGGATAGAGTTTGGCTCCGACACCCAATGCCAGGGCAATTGCACCGCCGAGCAAGCTCACGAGACTCCCATGTTCTCGCGCATTTCTACATGCTTTGACTACGTTCGCAACGGCGAGCGTGGCGAAAAACACGGCGATCGCATCCAAGTGCCCTGTGTTTGCGAATTCCTTTAGCACGAGCGGCGACCAGCCGTAAAGAATTGCCCACGCGGGATGCCAATTGACATAGCGTAGTAGCCGAATCACCAGGCACAATGTGCCAAAATCAAATGCCGTGATCACCAGTTTGAGAGTGACCATACGGCGATACAACGTAGCACGTGAGGGTACAAGTCTGTCGGCGAGCGCAAAAACCGCTTGGGAAACGGGTGGGTACGGAGAAGTAAGCATCGGATAATGGATGCGAGACAGTGCCTCGTTAAGCGATGGTTCTTTTTTCAACGCTATGCATGCGACAAAATCTAAATCGGAAACCAGTCTTGGCGGCGCGTTGCGTATCAATCCGGGAGCCAAGCGGTAGGGGTTGATTCCGCGCGCCGTCACGGCACCGTCCCAAAGGTATCGGTAAATATCAACTTCCTGAATCGGATAGGAGGGCAATAAGAGTAGCCGGAAAACGGCTGCGCCGAATAAGATAATTAGGACCATGTGCCGGACCGATGGCCTCCGAAGTAAGGCAACCAGAGCAACCATGTGCACAACGTAGGCAGCCGCCAAGAGAGCGACCACCAAGAGAATGGGCCGTTGCGAGAACTCTGCATGGTATTCGAACCGGATGCTTAGCCCGAGGATCGCGCCGTATAGTACTGCCAGAGCGCCAACACTACCGCACAGGAGAATCGTAGAGCGAATCGCCGGGCCTAATATACCATGGGGAGCCGTACGGGTAGGTACTAGCTCCATGGCTGAGCCTTTGCGATTTTCGTAAGCCAGACGTAGCGAAAGATCGTATAAAGAATTTTGTACCCAGCCTGGATCGTCCCCCGAATCGTACCGCTAATTTTGCTCTTGCCACGACGGCGCCGATAAGGAATGGGGATCTCTTGGTAGCGCAGACCTGCCAGGGTAGCTTTGATTTGCATTTCAATTGTCCAACCAAAATCCCGGTCTGCCATTTTCAGTCGTTGTAGGGCCGACCACGATATGGCTCGGAAGGGACCCAGGTCGTTGAATCGCGCGCCCCAGAAAAGCCAGATAAGAGTCGTAGCCAAGCGATTGCCCAGTCTGGCAGCTACAGGCATCGAACCAGGTTCGCGTAAGGTCGAGCAACGCGATCCGAGTACAAAGTCAGCTTTGCCCTGAAAAATCGGCTCGACTAGTTGTGGGAGCAACTCCGGATAATCGCTGTAGTCTCCATCGAGGAACACCACAACTTCGGGAGGGGGTGTTTCGGTCGCCAATTCCGTAATGGCGTGAAGTCCGGCTAGGCACGCCGCCCCGTAGCCCCGGCGCGGTGCCGTGATGACGGTGGCTCCCCATTGCCGAGCGATCGTCGCAGAACGGTCGGTTGAGCCATTGTCCACGACCAGCACTCGCCCCACGGGCGGTAAGTCTCGAAGCACCAGGGGCAGCGACGCTTCTTCATTCAGTACCGGAATGATTACCCATACCCGCGCTAACCTTTGCCCCTCACTGAGACCACTCGGATGCTGCGGCGCGGATCGATTTCCCGCATGGAATATCGATTGCATGGATGCTCTCCCTCTTTGCACCCCACCAATGTTTCGACAGGACGCGGAACCAACCGGTTCCATTCCCATCGAGCAACATCTTATTCGGCTAGCTTCACCGGCAACCACACCAGACGACCATCCTACGAGGTAATTGGACTGCGTCTTACCACAACTTATGTAAGTGGCTCGATGTTGAATTTTGTGAAACAGGCTACAAACGGTCGGTCCTCCCCTAACTGCGCCAACCCCAGACAGCGTCGACGGCACGCACGATCACCGCGAGCCAGAACCCTGCATGGAAGGCGCTGTACCCGAACCCTGCATGCTTGGGTACGATCCGGAACCTTGCGGCATTGGTTCCCCGTATTGAGGCCCCGAAGCAGATGACCAACCATCGGGTACCCCAGGCGAAACATTCGGCCCAGTCTCAAACGGCGATATAGTGCTTTGCTGGCCCGCGTAACAACCGCGTGGCAGTCTCCCAGGTGAGCGGCACCCGAGGCCCGTGATACCGACGATGACAAGGAGAACCACCATCCAAGAGCAAAGTCTCATCGAATCTCCTTTCGCGAGGCAAAAGAGGCTCGTGCCTTTCCGTCTCGATGCTCATACCCAACAATCGGCTTGGTGACAATGTCAACTGCGTGATGCACGTTACACTCGATAAAAAGTTTCGAAACGAGCGTCGCTCGCACTCGGCTTTTTTACTCTAATCCCTGCGAAAGATGTAACTAAACCCAAACGAGCCTTGGCAGCCAATAAACTAACTGTGACAGAAAAGTCGTGTTTCAGCAGCGATACCGCGACACGGTACCCGTTTTGAGCTGAGGCCGAGCAAACGGGACAGTCCATCGTAGACGACTGGTTTCGAGCAACATCAAGGAATTGTGTGCGTCTCATCCGTAGGTAGGACTTCGACGTAACCAAGCTGGCTATCACCCGGGTTAACCCTATTGCTTCTGAAGATGAATAGCTTTACAGAGCCGCGACCGTGAGCGAGCTGCACTCCAACAGGGCCGCGACCGTTAGGAAGCGGCAGAATAATTCACAGCAAAGTCACAAAGGCGCAGAGGCCCAACGAAGACACGAGGTACCTGTCCATTGCCGACTTGCGCCTTTGCGCCGTGTGTGCGTCTTGATGGCAGGTACGTTGTTCGCGCTGAGTACTCCGTTGTGATGCGTGTCCGGCATTTGCCATTTCGTGGGAGTGAGGACTTGACTCAAACGAGCAAAAGCTCCGTAAGACAGACACTTGGCAAGATCCGGTAGCGGCTTGGTTGCGAATTTCTCGCACAACCCTGGTGATTTTGGTGACACGAGCTAACCCGAGCCGTGGCATTATCATCACTGGGGGCCCACGTAGCGGCTTTGGGCAAAAATGGTGTTTTCCCGACTGGCAGCCGGTGTTGCCAGGTTACTTATTCTTTCCTCTGCGTCTCTGCGTCAAAAATTCTTCACCTACAAACGTGAGACACGCACCTATCGAATGCAATTTGGAAATCGCTCTTGACCTGTCACCTGAGTGCAACGCTTACACTTCGCGTGAGGTAAACGGTTAGGGCCCGCCGTTGCCCAAGGAGGACCATTCGAGGACAGTACCCTCCTCCTCAGATGGCTAGCTACGGTAAGTGAGGGTTAGTCGTGCTCGTAGAAATGGGAGTCGACTTATGGGTTCACCCAGGACTGTGTGCTCGATCGGGCTGAGACGACGAGCCTTGCTCCGGGGAAGTTGTTTAGCATTGGCAGCTTGTGGGTGGCTTTTCGCCGGATGGGCGAAGGCCGCGCTATCCGGTGCAGCAGTGGTAGAGCCTGGCATTTGTTATGTCTTGGAGATCAAAGGGATGACCTGCCGCGAATGCGCCCAACATGTGCAACGAGCTTTGGCACGTGTACCGGGCGTGGCCGATGTGCAGGTGGATTTTGCAAAAGGGTTGGCCAAAGTATGTAGCAAGCCCGGTGTTCAACTTGCGGTGCCGAACTTGATTCAGGCGGTACGCATGGCAGGGTATGAGGCCCAGTTGAAACGATAACGTGCTCCTGGCTCTACCTCGTGGGCGGGATGAGAGCTCTGAATACGCTAGGCAATCTCATCCCGCCCTTCCTGTTCCGGTTCTTGGCTTGCCGAGCACGCTGCCTACTGCCGTATTTGCTGCGATTCAACGTTGATACCGGTAGCATGCTCGCAGAGTCGTTTAATTTGTTGTTCGAAGGATGCAACAAATGAACGCACTTGAGCAGGAACGCGCGCTGGTACGAAAACCCACGTCTTAGGAACCTTTGGTCGCCCGATTGCTACGCGAAATGTTGGCTCAATGGCGCGGGCGTTGGCTTGCGACAAAAGCGACAAAGGTCTCTATCTTTCCGTCGGGCCGTTTTTGGGGCATCTTTAGTTGACGTCGGAGTGCAAGGTTAGTGCTCCTCGGATGGAGAAATCGCTGCACTTGGTACGGCCGCCAATAGACCAATCGCCAATGGACCAATTACCGACGGCATAATCACCAATGGTACAACCGCCAACGGGGCAACAACGGACGCGGCAAACACCGATGGGACAATCACCAAATGGGGCAACCACAAGGGTTGCCCCTACCGTTGGTGACGTTACGCCAGGGCACTACATGCGCACGCGCGTTCGTAGGGATTTCGTTCATGGTGACCCGCGTTCGTAGTGAATGCATTCATGCGGTCTTTCGTTTCTTATCTGCGTAACGACCCGATGAATCGGGTCACGGCGAACAAGGTCTTTTTCACGCGCCGAGGCGGATTGTGAAAAAAAAGCGCTCAAATCGGGTAGTTTACAGGGTATCTCACCGGCGTAGGATTATTCGAAGTGAAAATACTTGTCCACCAAAGGAAGGGGTGAGTATTGGATAGCAAAGTCGAGAGCGCTCCGGGTTACCGAGGTAAGGATTCACTTGGTTCTTGATCTAGAATCTAGCCGGTGTGCAAAACATGGGGCACGGTCAAACGCTATAGAATCGTCCCAGGTTCTGGTTACGAAAGCACAACGTCGTCATCACACAGCTTCGCAAACAAGGGGAACGCGAGGCGGCACGTAACGAGCCTTTTCGGCCGGTCGTCGTTGCCTTGGTGGGTTCCGCGCGGCATGACGTGCAGCTGGTGGTAGAAAGCTGCCGTGAAGCTTCTCGATGAACGTGGCAAAGATTTGCGATACGATAAGGGCCGGACATCGACGTCAACCAGACGCCTAGCAATCTGGCTTCAGGGGAGGTGGTTGCGGGCTTAGAGTCCTCCGAGCTTGTCGGGATCTAGGGCATCGTGCCGCTCGGGCCCCGCTGGGGGTGCCTTCGCCAGAACGCCCGCCAACCCACCATTGGCCAGATCGTGGACGAGGCTATGGAAGCCATCGAGGGCGACAACCTCTCATTCAGAGGTGTACTCCCCAAGGATGAGGGTGTTCCCGGTTTCCGTAATCCGTCGACCACAGAGGTGATCCGCAAACACGGCTACGTGCTCAACCCAGTCCGGTACGGCGCTGCCGAGATTCAGGATCGCGACGACGAGCCCTTCGAATAGGAGACGGCGCGGCTCGTCGGACGGTTTTGCGAGCAGCAGGCCAAAGCGCAACGGCTGGACGAGGAGATCCTGGCAAATCTTCGTGAACGCGGTCTTAAAGCAAGAAGCAAATCGATGAACAAAGAAATGCTACAGGAATTCATTCGCCGCGGCGAGACGCTCTCGGTTGAGTTCAAGAGCGAAGAGAAACATCCGCTGAATGACCGAGACCTTGTCGAAGCGGTGGTTTGTCTGGCAAACAGGTCAGAGGGTTGTGAAGGATGGTTGTTCATCGGCATTGAAGACGATGGGCGCGTGACAGGTGCGCGACCTCGACACGGAGATCGCACCGATCCAGATCGGTTGGTAGCCCTCATAGCATCCCGAACCCGTCCGAGCTTGAGTGTACGGGTCGAGATCGTCTGTTTTCACGGCAAGGAGCTTGTCGTTATGAAATACCCCCACAAAGTCAAGTAGTGGGTACCAGTGATGGCGTCTTCTTACGGCGTGTCATCGGTACCGATGGTCGTCTTGCTTGCGTACCAATGGATGTGGCGGCAATCGCATCCCTCTCGGCCGACCACAGACAGATAGACCCTTCGGCCCAGGTGATCGCCGAGGCCCGCTGGCAAGACCTAGATCCCCTGGAATTCGAACGCTTTCGCCGTAGCATCCGAGAGCGCCGGGGGCGCAGTGACGAAACTCTGCTCGACTTGCCCAATCTTGAACTGGCCAAGGCCCTCGGAGTATTTGAGGCCAATGGAGAAATTGGATGCATTCGTCTTGCCGCGCTGCTACGGTTCGGCAAAGAGGAAGCCTTGCGTCGTTTTGTGCCTGCGCACGAGGTTGCCTTTCAGGCCTTGCGCGGGTTGGAGGTCGAGGTCAACGACTTTTTCCGGTGGCCCTTGATCCGAGTGATGGAGGAAATCAAGGGACGCATCCGGACGCGAAACCGTGAGCAGGAGCTCATGGTCGGCATGCTGCGGGTTGGCGTGCCGGATTACTCAGAACGCGCGCTGCGTGAAGCGCTGGCCAATGCCTTAA
>CAYRMD010000139.1:0-8262 GCA_964425225.1 uncultured Pirellulaceae bacterium
GACTTGTTAAAAGGTTCCGTACAATACGGGCGAATTATGCAGAGGTTCCTTAACGGAGGGCTGCCCTCCCCAGGGGGGCACGTGCCAAATTCAATAACCGAGTGGCACAGGATCGGTTGCCGAACGCACTCTCGATGTGTCGTTCGAAGCTGCACGCAACGTAGTGTTATCTATAGCCTCATGTAGACGGTAACGGCCTACCGTGCGTGCTACAGGTGGGGGCGAACATCTTGCCATAGCTACGAGCCCAATCGCCACAGCTTAGACGGATCGCATGCCTTGCAGCATTGATGTTTTGACCCATGGAGTTGGGCAGCTCAACCAAGCAAACGCCGTTTAGCGTCGTGGATGGTTTCCAGGCGGCTGCTGGTTCCATCGTTCGGCACTAGCTGCATCCAGAATTACCGCCACCCACAGTCCCTGTCCTGGTGCCTGGAGCACGGACTTGGTCCGCACGGGAAGTCGGAACTCGCTATCACTCCATTGTCCACTACTGAGATCGATCCATTTGCCGACCAACAATTCGGGAAACCCCACCAAATTCACCGTCACTTTTCCGCTGCCGGTGAAAAAGACGACACAAGCTTTACCCGGTGCAACCGCAGCATACGCTTCGTTCGGTTCTCGATCCTCTAACATATCCAGCGCGGGTTGGAATTCCCACCACGGAACGACTTGTTCGATCTTTCTGGCCGCAAGGATCGAAGCTTTAGCCTTTGGAGACAGACCTAAGCCAGAGTCGGGTCGATGAAAGCGGATGGCCGCCGCTCCGCCAAGTAAAAGCCGCCAAAACCGCTCGATTGCGTCCTGGTCCGTGCCATAGCGTCCCGTATCCGCTCCGTAAATCTTGACACTGTTCAACGGCCTTGGTTGTTGCCCTACGTGCTGGCGTACCCATTGGAATTTTTCCCAGTGCACCTGCCCTTTTTGATGGTTGTTTTGTGAAATATCGGCAAAATCGTATAACTCCGGATGGTCCAAGGTTCGCCGATGGCGCGGCGCTGTAAGATCCCAATCGTCCCACATTTCTGTAACATAAACAATTTTTCCCTTCTCACGGGCCCGCTCTTTGATATATTGCGCCCAGAACTTGGCCCACGCTTCGTCACCTGAAGTCTCATTGTCGATGCAATACAGAACATGATCATACTGTAACGAATGAGAAAGCATTTTGTCTACAAATCGCTTCTGATATTGGAAGACGACGGTATTATTTTTCTGCAGAGGTGTTGTAAAAAAGAAAGGTTGTTTATTTGCCCCTGGGTGATCGGGATAGTGTGGCGCAAAACCTGATAATTCATAGGTATAGTTTATGTTGTTCTTCGGATTGTATGGATGAGGTTCCCAATTGTCTCGCGCGTAGTCAAACCGATCCCAGACTTCCACCTGGACGATGATGCCTCGCTGGTGCGTCCCCTTGAGAAAATTTTCAAAACGGCGCCAGTATTCATCGTTCCACTGATTTAAGTCATACTTTCCATTTGCCAGTTTCTTGAACGGATAGACCTCAAACCCTTTGTCGGGCCGGTCGCTCATCGTATTGCGGACGTAGTTAGCACCCACAGCAACCATTTCCTCCAGATGTTCCTCCAAATCGGGAATCTGAAACAAGTTGTCATCCTTGCTGCCGCCGATGAGCAAGATCGGCTTGCCGTTGTATTCCCAGTAGTAGGGATTCTCTGGCCACGGACGAATGCCCGTTTGTGGAGCCCCTGCGAAACTCGCCGACCAGACGAAAAGCGCCGACACTAAGCATCCGCCCACTAACTGAATACCGTATCGGTTCATAAGCATGTCTCCCGGCTTAACCTTCGCGAGCGATTACTACTCGCGTAACCACGATCCTAGTGCTTCTGAAAGGCAACGCCAACCCACAAGGCGTTTCGATAATGGCATCCAATGTGGTGGTGCAGATGTTGTGAGGGAAAATGCTTTGAAGGTCAAACTGCTGACCAGGGAACGTATCTGTAACGCGGTTCATAAACTATGGGCCTTTGCGCGCTTGGTTCACCGGACATTCCATCTCGGCCCGCACCAATGCTAGCTTCTGCGCGTCATTCCTGTATGGCCTCTGCCGCGCGCTGTTCATAGAAGGCGATGGCGCGGTCGTAGACGGCTTTAGCAGCGTCGCGTTCGTTCGGTGCGATGAACCGAGAACGGTTTTCCCAGAGAAGTCGTACAGCTTCCGCGCACCAGAGCGCACTGGAGCGCGAGGCACGAATGGGGCGGCCCTGGATGTACACCTTCACGGGGTTGGTGTGCAATTGAGGAAATTGCCGCAGAGCAACCCAACTGCTTTGGCGTATGGGAACGGTCACTTGCAGTTCATGCAAACGTCCGTCCGCGGGCACGCGCCTTGTTGCTACCACTTGGCCATTGACGACAATTTCCACGATCCGTTCGCCTCCCGGCTGATATTCATCACGACGTGGTCCGTGTAACACGCGCGTATCACCGACGTCACGGCGGTTAGCAGCCATGAGAGTGCCGTGAGCCACAGCGAGGGGTGTTTCCGGCGAGAAAGCAACAAGCGCACAAACGGTGACATCGCCCAGTTCGTCCAGATGCACATCTTTTTCTCCCGGCCGCTTTCCATCGACAGTGAATTTGACGGCGTGGGCAAAACCATCGGACACATAGGATCTTCCTGCCTGCAAACCTCGGCACCACTCACCAAAATCCACTCGGTCCACCGGGCCGTCCGAAAGGCGTACGTAGACGCGCCCCTGTCCGACGCGCCGACTGCTCATGCATGGAAAATCGGTTTCACCACTCAAGACGATAGGCACCCCCGTGTTCATTAGGTGATACCATGTGTTCCACTCTCCGATGCGTCCGGTATTCATAGAACTAATAAAGTCACAAACGCCTTCGGCTGCACTTACGAAGATCTCCATGGCTCCTGCCCCTCGCATCGCCGGCAACACCAGGTGAGGAAGTTGTTGCGAAGCTTCGTCGGCAATTCGTGTTAACTCCCGAACGGATAACGCTTGATCTTCATCTGAATCGATTTGATCCCATGAGGCGGGCAATAGGGCCGGCGATGCTTCGTTGCGCGTCAATAATCCGTTCCGGTCATGGTCGAAACGGTGGAACATCCACTGTGCGTAACCGGTGGCGTCGACATACATGTCCGAATGCGGATAGCCCGTAACGCCCCCCTGCTCTTTCGCCCAGCGCAGAACAGGTACCGTCCAAGTGGGCCATCCCTTGGTTGCGGTGCCTTCCGAACCGGGATATTCCTGGGTACGGAGGTTCAACAAGCAAACGTGGCCCAGGGCTGCCGATCCGAAGCCGCTGATCTCCAGGTCGTATTTCAATACGGTCAAGGGTTCACTGATTTGGCTGGCCTGGGGCGAAAAAAACTGACGCTGGTAATCGAAACACGGACCCCAGGTCAGTACACACCCGACATTGAGACCTTCACCTTTCACTTGGCGAAATATCGCTTCAGGTGTCACTCCTTGTGTGGGAGACTCATAATGCGCACAGCCCGCAGCGTGGATATGATGATCCCCGCTGTAAAATCCATAACGACGCGGATCGATCCACCGCTCGAGTTGGAACTCCCAATGGCAGGGCCCATTCGAGGGAACGGTCAACTGCTTCGCTCGGAGGTAGTATTCGGGCCCGCGACTAAACTGAACCCGGTACGACCCGGGAGGCAGCAATAGCGTCTCGCCGTCCGCTCGATAAATATGGGGCTGAAAAAAGAAATCAGGTTCCAGACGTTTCATCTGCGGCGGATAAACCCGGCCGGTCTCGTCCCGGATTAACAACATGGCCAGGGTTGGCGTTCCATCATGATCTTTGATCGAGAGCCGCACCGGTATAGCCGGTTCGACCTGAAACAATATCGGTACTTGACCTCGGAAACCGATGTCTTGGGTTCCATGCCCCACATCGAAGCCGATTGTAGCTTCGCGGCTGCCAGCGTCACGAGAATAAATCAGGGCGATCAGGTACTCAACAACCAGGCCGCTCAAACGATCTGTCATCGGGGGGCGCATGTAAAGATCCACATCCAGAAAGCGCGAAGGATCGCCGCTTTCTTGACCAGCAGCCAGCTCCGTCTGCTGTTGGCGTTCCAGACTGCCAAGTGATGCTCCGCCATAGACCGGACCTGCTTGGGGACTGGAAATCAACAGCCGCCGCGTCACTTGCCCCTCGTTGTGGACCTTTACCAACACCGGAGTGTAACCGCCTTGTACGAGCCGCGTGGGACCATCGCCCCGAGCGACTTTCACGCGCAATTCGGGATTGATCGACACAAAGAATAGGACGTGCGGGTCCAAGGCCTTTTGAATGGCAACCGGATCCTCCCTCTTTACAGCTTCTGCCAGACGATCACGCATCGCAGCTGGGAGTGGGTGGCCTAAGAAATCGAGGGTTTCCAGTAGGCGTGCAACGTTAGCTGCCAAGGGCTGGCCTTCCACGTCGATGATAGTCGGCGGCGATTGCGCCATGAGCCATCCCGGGAACATACACCAACTTGCTACTACAAACCACACCCGGTGCATTGCAAAGCTCCTCAGTATGGAAGCCATATTGATTCGTGTCGGTAATAAGCTCCCACAGCGTTCCAGGGCTATACAAATCGCTGGTCGAAATACGGCGGCCAAGGTACCAGCGATCGCGATATTAAACAGTCTATTGGAATAGCGCCTCGTGCCTATCTCAGCGGCGCTCAAGCCACGTAAGCAAAAATTCGCCATCGGTTCGTCTTAGCTCGTCGCGCAACATTCTGTCCAATGCTTCACACAGCGCTCGATATTCTGGTAAACCATCCAAATTCTGAAGCTCATTGGGATCGCGATCCAGGTCGTACAGCTCATCCGGTTCGCGATCGCCTATGTAGCGAACGTATTTATATTGCTTGTATCGAAGCGCAACGTAATACGGAACGCCTGAGTGTATCGCTGGAGGCGATGCCAGCACCTCGGCTATATCGGGCCCATAATGCGGCCCCATATGTTCAAAGAGAGTGGCATAAGTCCACGAACTGTTCTCCGGATCGTGCAACAACGGTACAAAATCTCGGCCATGCATCGGCCATGGCAGCGGGATTTGGGCAAGCGAAAACAGCGTAACCACTAGGTCCGGGGCATTCACCGCGTAGGGGCAGTACTTTCCCTGAGCGAATCGAGCAGGAAAGCTGATAATCAACGGTGAGCGATAGGTCGCTTCGTACGGAGCCACTTTCTGACGCATACCGTGCTCGCCATTGGCAAACCCCTGATCGGAGCTATAAATGATCACCGTGTTTTCCCATTGTCCAGTTTCTTTTAAAGCTCGAATAAGACGGCCTACCCCTTCGTCTACTGCCTGCATGCACTCGTTGACTTGCCGGAGCCATTGCAGATAGCTGGTACCGTTGGACAATTGCGGAGTGCCGTCCGGCGCGCGCCGCCATACTTGTGTTCTCTCGAGGTAGCACGGCTTGCCAGGGCGAGGTCCGAAGATGTCTGGAGGTGGATCAGCAGTTCTATCGGCAAGCAGACCTCGATGGCGCGGCGCCGGAATTGTCGGATCGTGCACTGCTCCATAACAAAGCCATAGAAACCAAGGCTTATTAGGATCGCGATTCTCACCGCGAATATAATTCTCGGCGCACTCCGTATAATAATCCGTGCTATACGTATCGACTAATACATCCTTGCCTTGAACGGTCAATAGCTGAGGACCGTAATAGTTCGGCGCATTTTCCGGATATTTTGGGCGGTTCCATACTATTTGATAATCCCAGTCCCGGCCAAAACCTGTGTCGGTTCCGGTATGCCACTTTCCAATTTGCGCTGTCTGATAGCCGTGCTTGCGAAATACCGAAGGCCAAAATGGGCAAAGTGCTGGATCGTACGTACTTCCCGGATATCGTCCCTCCATTCGCATGGAAACAATGGCATGGGGATGTCGGCCGGTAAGCAGCGAAGCTCGTGACGGCATGCACCACGAGCCAAGATAGGCGCCTTGAAAACGAACCCCGTGAGCCGCCAAAGAATCGATGTTCGGTGTGTTTGCCAGCCGATAGGCTTCCGGATAGCAGCTGAGCGTCTTGGGTGAATGATCGTCGGTGAAAATGAACAATAGGTTCGGCGGGCCTTGCGCCATCGCTGCTGTAGCTGCACCTATGATTAAACACAGCAAACAAGACCTAGCCACCCACGAGACGCGACCACCCACGCTCACGGTGACACCTCCGCATAAAGTATCCCGATGCTTGGTTGCCATACGATTTTGACAAGGGCTATTTTCTGGGGAAAAAAGTCGCCTTGCAATGATGGTTCTTGCGCAAAACCACGTCCTTTTCCCATCAGAAACTCGCTCATGGGTCGAAATGTCCACACGATGCTCACAAAGAGGTTGCTTTAAAGATACGCACAAGTGAGAAGGCACGGTTGGTGCGATTCCGGAAAGCCGGGTAGATTTTTATGTATCAAGGTAGGAGGTCGAGAAAGGCACCGACTGCCGGAGAAAATCGAATACCGGCCGCCATGCCGGTCACCCAAAAGATTATGAGGGGGCTATCGACGAAGTAATTTGGTATGTTGCTTCTATCTTTTCCCAGTAATTATCCAAGCGGTAAGCTCGCGTACACGGTAACGGCTTATACCCTACTGGTGGTGGGTAAAGAATGAGTATTACAATGGCAGACACGGTGAGACACGGGACCGATGGCAACCACGAGGTTGTGCGTTCGATGCGAGACGATCAACAATTCTTCGAAGAACTGCTATCTGCGTTAGCACAGATTCGATTGCTACCTATGCGTTGTCTCTTGCAGGTGGAAGCAAAAGGAGTGACACTTCCGATGTTGCGCGGAGTATGGGGAGCTGCGCTGCACGATCTGGATGCGGATGCGTATCGCGTCGTATTCGATCCGAAGGCACAAGGCGGCCGTGACGAGCCAATACCGCTTTATTTAATGCGACCTGCACCGAAGGAGGGGGATTTTTGGCCTGCTTTTGAGTGGGCGCTGATCGGAGAGGCGTTGCGTTACCAGGAGAGTTGCCGACGGGCGTGGGACGTAGCGGCAGGACGCGGCATCGGTCGTAACCGTGAACCTTTTTTCATGCGTCGCGTGGTAGGACTTGCACCCGATGGAACGTTACACGATTCCCCGACTGCTTGGAGCCTGGACCAGGCCATTCAGGCGGCTCCATCGTCGGTGCGTGCTGGTTCGCCGCTGAAAATCGATTTTCGATTGCCGACGCGCTTGATCTACCGGAAAAAGTTAGTGAAAGAGCCGCTTTTGATGGATGTGATTGTAGCAGCTACGCGTCGCCTAAGCTTACTTTTGCCCCCTGATCGACGAGAAGAATATCTCCCCATATTGTTGCGTGCCCGAGAAAAAGCTCGTGCCCTGGCTCCGGGCGTCTTCTATGGCGATCGTCGTGATGTGCGCCGGTACTCGGGGCGACAACGGCGCGAAGTCGATCTATATGGAGTCGTAGGCTGGTTGGAACTTCCCGAGGGAGCGGGTCCACTGTGGCCGTTGTTGTGGGCTGCTCAGTGGATCCATATCGGCAAAGGGACCGTCCTGGGGATGGGCCAAGTTGCAGTAACACCGATTGCATCGTAAACGTATTCGGCAGCCGTCGAGGCCTCGGACGTGTGCCATCTCGGAGTACTTACCGCAAAGGCTGACACATCCCCGAATAGAATGTGTGGCGAACCTTTCTAGTTCGCAACGCGCCGAAACGGCCACGTCTTGCACAGATCAAGCATCCAAGAGCATAAGACGATTTGGCAATTGCGGCACCGGGATCCGTCGGCGCATGGGCTCAGACATTTTCGGCGCGGCGGCGCCGGCGAGTTTATCGATAGCTTCGAGAAACTTTTCTAGAAACTCAATGGTCACGCGTGCCTTTTGTTCATAGGTGGATTGGTCGATGGGTGTCAATCCGTGAGCGAAAAGCGAGTTATTGCGGCACGCCAAAAAATCGATGATCTTCGAATCATAACAGCCATACAGTGCAGCGACTTCGTCGTTACCGAGTTGCCGAATAAGCTCCCATGCCGCTCTCAAGGGAACTCGTATCACCCCTTGTGGATCGCAATACTTCCTCTGATATTCGTCCCGTATCTTTTCTGGAATCTGCTCAGGCAAGACTTGGGAAGTATCAATCTTGTAACACACGAAGAGATACTGTTGTGCGGCCAGTTCAAGGGCGCGATAAAGCCGGCCTATGGCGTCGTCATAACGGTTTTGTGCAGCACGACGCGCTGCATTGTTAAGAAGATCCTCAACTAATTCAAATTTAA
>CAYRMD010000140.1:0-8249 GCA_964425225.1 uncultured Pirellulaceae bacterium
GACTTGTTAAAAGGTTCCGTACAATACGGGCGAATTATGCAGAGGTTCCTTAATTCTTTTCTCCCTCTCTCTGCGTCTCTGCGTTACCTCAACCCGTCTGCCCCGCGCGCAACGCCGCACATCGCCACGGCGCCCGCCACCGCCCCGACCAGCACATCCGTGATATCACACACGTGCCCAGCAAGCCCGATCTGCACAACTTCGATCAATCCACCCCACACTACAAAGAACAACACACCTGCTTGGAACGCGAGTAATCGCGAACGCTCGTTGGTGCGTAGCACCCCCAACCCACACAGACCCCCGAGAACCCCAAACGTACCAGCTCGAAATAGAATATTCGACAACGCGTTGAACTCCGTTCCCATGTAATGCGCTGCAAACGGAGGCCTTACCAGGCCTTGCCACTTGGTTTGCACGATGCGCGGGTCGCTCTCCAATTCGAACGGATACCAGTAAATCACCAACAGCGCAATTGACCAAGCGCTGGCCAAGCCAAGCCAGAAGGTGGCAGGTGTCTTTTCGAGGAACACTCTCAGGTAAAGGACTATGGAACGGCTGGCTAGCCCGGTACCTATGGCTAACCCACACCACACGGCAACCGCATCGCCGAGGCTCGCATAGCGGCTGTAGACGAACACCTGGACGAGCTCGCTGAGCCCGGCGTAAATGACGGATGCGGTCAACCAAACGAGCCAGCGATCGCTTCGCCCATCGAGCGGCCTGCCTGAAGCCGTACGGGCCTCCAGGAATTTCCAGCGTAGATACCAGCCCACCGGTACGGCCGCAACGGCCAACAGTCCAAGGTGAGCTACCGTGCGCAGGGTAGAAATCCCAGTGGGCTGCCAAAGACGGATGCGACCTAATTGCCATTTGAGCTCGATTTCCTCGAGCGTCAGCACCACATCGCACGGAAGGAGCGAAAAACCGAGAAGTCCCACAGCATATGTGGCGAGCAGCCGGTGGACAAGTTCCTGACCGCGAGCCGTCAGCAGCCGGCCGACCCATCGGACGATCGCGCGGCCGGCCGATAGCCAAATCAGAGAACCGGCGGTCGCTCCAATTGCCTCGGAGGCCACATCGTTCCACGACATGGTGCGATTGGGAAAGTAGGCCTGAGTGTATTCGATAAGGAGGGCTAGACCTATTGACGAGCATGCAGCAACAACGGAGCTCAGCACGTCGCCAGCGTGTCGGTTACGAGGCGCGAAGGCAGCAGCCCACAGAAAACCGATGGGCACAAACAGGAGCCCATTGGCCACAAGATCCTGGCGGCTATCGATACCTAGCCGATACCAGGGCATGTGCAAGAAGCGGTCCAAGGCCTGTTGGTGGCTCGTGGCCCGGTACTGGAGGGGTAGAAGTGACGCGTAGTAGACGGCCCCGGACCAGAGAAAAGCTAGGACAAGCAGCATCGCGCGCCCACCGGCGGCGATCGTATCGCAACCATTCTTACCCACATACTCCCTCCCAACCAACTTTTGTCTTCCTGCGCCTCTGCGTTAATTGCCTTTCTCTGCGTCTCTGCGTCTCTGCGTTTATTCCCCTTCTCTGCGTCTCTGCGTCTCTGCGTCTCTGCGTTTATTCCCCTTCTCTGCGTCCCTGCGTCTCTGCGTTTATTCCCCTTCTCTGCGTCTCTGCGTCCCTGCGTTAATTTTCTTCCAGCAAACCAAACACCTCGCGTGCCTTCTTCTTCAGCACCTCCCAATCGAACTGTTCGACCACCCACTGACGCGCCTTTTTCCCCATTTGGTCACGTTTCGAGGGTGCCCCGAGCAGCCCGACGATCGCCTCACCCAACGGCTCGGGGCGACTACAATCCACCAGCAGCCCGGTTTGGCCATCGAGCATCGTTTCGGCGGTCCCCCCGGACCTTCCCGCGATAACCGGCAGCCCGCAGGCCTGCGCTTCGAGCAGTACCATGCCGAACCCCTCGAAGTCACGGCCGATGGTACGGTTGGGTAGCACGAACAGATCCGCCTGTTGATACAACTCGACTAATTGCTCGTCCGGCACCTCGCCCCAGAATTGTACCGATTGTTGTAGCCCCATTTGTTGCGTCAGTTGTTCGAGTGGTTTTCGTTCTTCTCCGTCGCCGACGATTGCGTAGAGGACTGTGGGATGATGCCGTTGGACGATAGGCAAGGCCTGGAGGAGCATGTCATGGCCTTTACGTTTTTGAAGGCGTCCGACGGTAAGGAGTACGGTTTTATCGTGCCAGTTCCATCGAGCTCGCTCGGTGGCGGAGCGCAAGGCGGGGCTGAAGCGTCGCGTATCGACACCTGGGTGGAGAACATGGACTTTGCCGGATGATTCTGGCCATTCTTCCTGGAGGATGCGAGCGGTGTTGTGGCTATTGGCTACCAGGAGTCGAGCGCTGCGGAGGACACGCCGAGCCAGGAACGTGTGTTCGCGGCTGAGTTTGAAGATGCTGATATCTTCGCCGTGGCAATAAACGAGGTATGGGGTACGGCCTGTTTGATAGAGCATCCAGGCGAGCCAACCTTCGGGCAGGGCGCGTCCGGCGTGGACGGCCTGGAAATGATGGCGCCAGAGGAGCCGTCGCGTGGCGAGCCAGGCTTTGAGGTAACCGAGAGCAGCACGGGGTTGGCAGAGTCCCCAGTTCCCGAATTCCATGGGGAAACGGACGACATTCGGCGGATCGGGCTGGGCCCCCTTCGCGAGCTCGTTTACCGGCGCGGTGGCAACAACGAAGTTGTTGTCGAGTGCACGGGGGTAGATTTCGGCGAACCACCTGCCGCTACCGCCGGTACGTGGCGGATAGTTGATCGACAGTAACAGGTGCCTCACCAACCTTGTTTCTTGGCTCACCGCCTTTTTTCCCCTGCGTCTCTGCATGTCTCGCCTCTCCCCTGCGTCTCTGCGTCTCTGCGTCTCTGCGTTTCTTATCTTTCCTCTGCGTCTCTGCGTTTCTTGCCTGTCCCCTGCGCTTCTGAGTCTCTGCGTTAAATCTTCTCTGCGCCTCTGCGTCTCTGCGTTAAATCTTCTTTGCGCCTTTTGCATTTGTGTGTTGCGGGCGGCGCACCTTGGCCTCCGATAAGTGCTCGCGGCAGTTTTTTGTGTGTCTTCGGGAAGTGGCTCGTACTTATCGGCACACGTTCCCGCAGGTTCTGGCGAACTCGACGGCTAACAATGCGCAAGCTCGGTCTTGAATCGCGCTAAGCGCCAATTCCGAGCTTGATCGTACTTCCCCGACCAGCAGAGCACCACTGTCCCCGAATTTTTTACACCTCTCGCACGCTTGCGGAGAACTCACCGTTCTGCCGCGCCGCGCATGAGGAATCAGCTAGGCAACGTTTTAAACATAGCAAGGCATAAACACTGTAGTTTTTGAGCTTTCTTGGGAACACAACATATAAACGATGCCAGTAACATATAAACGATGCCAGTCGTCAAGAGCGGCACGAAGCGTGAAAGCAGGGCTTGAAACCAGATTGCGCCCGGGAGGACATTACCCGTTGACCATATCCACACGCTCAAAAACAGGGAATAACCTGCGTACGAAAGGCATCGAAATCATAAGGCGGTTTGGTAGCGACGATCCGCGGAATTCCTTCAACCGTCAAATAGCCTCCATGTAAGGAGCTGTCCTGACGGTTTTCCGGATCTAGCTGCGAGAAGACTCCTCGCGTAACTAGATTCTGGGCCGGACGGATATAGCTGTCGGTGTCCGCCGTATGAGACCGTTCCGGATTCAAGGATCCGACGGCTGCGACCACAAGACTAAGTATCAAAGCCGCTCCGAGGACGTATAAATCGGGTCGTTTGATAATATGCAGCGAATTGTTCGTTTGCCAATTCCGCTGTCGCACGTGTGTTAGCAACATAAGGTTTTCAAATGTTTAGGCAAGGTTATGACTCGAATCAACTGGCTAGAGCTGATTGGCGAAGCTTGTTTATGAGTGGCTGATGGTATGTTCATACCCACTCAGCGGCGCGGCCCACTTTTGACACAAGCCGCGGTAAAGTTTTCCATATGGCAAACGCCACGGGGCAAGCGAACTCGAATCACCGAACCGCTATAGAAACTCGACTGCGGAGCGAACGGCGTGCGCGGTACCTGGAAAACATGCCCGAAGCTCGAACTCGATTAATAGCAACTTCGGCGGCATCTCACCCAGGCAACCGCTGCGAGTGATGTAGGGCCGCAAGCCAACCAGTGTCGGTTAGCGGGCCGTCCTTATGAGCCGTTCGTGGCATTGCCCCAACAGTCTAGGTTACCAATGGCCGAACATGAGCTCCGGTTCGATGACGGCGGTACGATGCGCACTTGTCTACCACGTAAAGCAAATAGGCCCGAATACACGTACATGTTTGTTCAGACGCGCCACCGATGAGATACGTCTCGACAGGCTCAGTGGTTAACTTCCCGAGACAAAACCAGAGACGCTGGTAGAAAGCGAAAACTCAATTCATGTGTACATGATCACTCTTCGCGCCTCTGCGACTCCGTGCTTCTGCGTTAAACCTTATCTGCGCCTCTGCGTTAAATTACACGAGCTGCCTAATAAATAGCTTTAACAGGAATCACACGACCAGCATCCTTGTGGTTATATATGTTTTAGCCGAAAGATGTAGATCTGCGCCGGGCCCGCCAAACCGACGAATAACTTCACCTTCAACTAAGAGGTTCAATCGCCATCTGGTGCGCGAATATCGGGAGCGCACGGGTGGACGCATTTAACTACATTTTTGCCGGAGTGCTTACCGGTGACCGACCCAATCGAGCGCCTCTGGTAGCACTTGCGTCACGAGGTTACTTGCAATCGCCGGTGCGCTTCGATCAACGAATTAGTAAGCGTGCTTTATGAGTGAATAGAATGTCACCGGCATTCCTTTCGACAGATCCAATACTTTCGGCAGGTATATGCGCCCCCCTCTCAACGCTTCTATAATGACGCGGACATATTTAGTCCGCAATTTCATAAACGCAATAATATCGCTTACCGTTCCGTTGAGCGAAATAGCGCAATCTAAGGCCGTCGACCGTTATATTTCCACAATCCCCCTCCACCAGGCACCAGCGCGCGCCGTATTTTTTCATTTTACTTAGTAGCCAGTGTCCAAGATTATCGTGATGCCTCCAGTCGAGGGTAACCAGTTCTCGAACACGTTCCTGCCATTCGAGGAGTAGCTCCTCATTGGCCTCCGGAACATGTTTTATGTTGACGCACTCAGATCTGCTGGCGAACCACTTGAACGTTTGGTTGGGTGGGGTTAACACAACGTCTCTAGAATCTGTATTGTTCCTGATCCACTCGCATGCTTCCTTCCAAGCCGACCACACTGTGCTTGCCTCTCGTGAATGACCAAGATCAAAGCACCAGCTACTGTGAACCCTTGCCACATAGTTTTTACTACGATGCACAGCGCGATAACCAATTGCGCATACCAAGACAACGAAAACCGAAGCCATCGCTATATAATATAGCTTTGGCCGTGAAACTATTTTTTCAAAACCAATCGCCACACTAAACGTAAGGATCATTGGCAACAGGGCATCCGCGAAGCGAAACCAATAAACCTGCAGTAGCCGCTGAGCCAAAGGACTTATATAGATAAGACCATCCAGGATAATGCCAACAGCGACGGCCATAACGCTTAGCGAAAAGACGGCATGGATCGCGCCAAGGCGCTTTCTCTGATCCGAAAAAAGCTGCGCCGTAGCAACGCCTGCCACTCCGAGCATAAACATGAGTTTCGCTGGGGTCGGGAAAGCAGTGAAGCGCAAATGGTGCGCACCTCTAATAAGTGATGGATGTAGTTTACCTGACGAGCCAGCCGACGCCTCATGGCTTAAGCCCTTATAGGCTAGACAAGCGACGAGTAGAGCTACGAGCGCAGCGCCGGATAAGTACCGCACAAGTCGTGTCTGATCATGAACTCGGCCGCGGGTCAATAGAATGGGCCATATGCAAAGGCACGACCAAGAACCCACCACAGGGTGAAAGGGTACAGCCGACGAGGTGGCCACAAAGGCCTGAATGAGGCGTCCTCGCACAAGAGCCGCCAAGCCTATCAGAACCATTCCATACGCGAAGGGCTTGCCTTCGAAACCTCCGACAGTCCATTCGCCAGACATACGAGTTATGTGCGATAGGACCAAATAAAGCGGGGCAGTTACCAAAACGGACAGCCAATGCAGACCTAAAACGCGAGTCAACTTTACCCATGCTAGCGCCACCCATGACGCGGCTATTATACGTCCCAAGATGGCGAACCAATCAAAACCTATCGGTAATACCAGCCAGCCGAAGATGACGTAAAATCCGATGTGCCAAGGCGTTCCACTAAGACCTATGTCGTTGGGGCAAAAGTTGTTATCCCAAAATGATCGAGCCTTAACCAGATACGTCATTTCATTGTAGTCCGGCACAGGCCCGGCGGAGTAAAGGAGAAATATTGTTGCAATTGCCAATACGACCAAGACTGGTCTCCACAGCTCCGCAATATCAATACGAATATCAGGTCGACTCGAAGTGGCAAACATCACTTACGATCGCTGAGTGGCAAACTTAATTAAAGAACGTCTGATCAACTAATTTTACTGAGAAATGTTGGCTCTACGGACGCTTCGGTCGCTTGCGATATTAGCAATAACAGTATCTATCTTTTCCGATTTGGTTTATTTTAACACCGTCACCGGATTTCGGGGCGCAACATGAGCGCCGCCGTGACAGAGATAACGCTGCACTTGGTTTCTTATACAGCATGCCGTGCATCGAAATGTTAACTGTTGCAATAACAGCAAAAGCGTGTTTCCGATTCTCGTAGATTTAGTAAACGCGCGGCGTACGCCCACCAAAGTGGTGCTTGATAATTTCAAACGCCTGTTCGATCGGCCGGCGATTTCGTGCTTTGTTGGGATTCTTATGACTTGTCACTTGCTACGGTACACCTTGGGCGTTCAGACGCCGCTCCTCAAAACAACGAGGCTGGGGCGCTAGAGAGCCAATCGGGGCATGTTGCGCTTCGTGCGCCCATAGCCAGGATCGCCCTAGACACGCTACTCAACGCTATTTTGTTGAACGGATTTGAGAGAATAACGGGGCTGACGTCGAGCGACACCGTCCGGGGCAAGGGACACTTTCGCTCTGCGGACTCGGCGAGCGCTCCAACGGCAGGGTCAATTGCCGGAGCGGTAGGTTCTTTTCGTTGCGTCGATCCGGGCCTCCGACAACTTGTCACGACGCAAAAGCGACACCCAATGCTCGCGTTACGGGCGTTTTTCTATCGACCGATAAATGGTGCCTGCTGAGACGATGCGTTGGTTTGGTCTAGCCTCAAGACGCATCCGGCCAGTGATTTGTTCACCCGACGAATAGCGAATCAGTCCCTACGGTACCGTTTATAAGATCGCCCAGTCATCCATTGAACGCTTCAGTGGGCGGTGGCGTCGTCGGCATGTGCCATTTGATGTGCCAGAGTTTCGTCGCGATCGGTTGTGCCGCAGCTCCCGGCTAACCGTACTTTTCGTACGCCCGAAAGTGGCGGCAATTTCGCGCAGGGTCGCACCGCTAAGGTGCATCTCGGTTATCCCGCCGCTCCTGCCGCGCTCGAACATGGTAACATGGGTAGCCATCACTTCGTCTCCCTTCCGAGGGGATTTTTCTGTTAAACTCCGGATGTTGGAAGCTGCCGGCGATGGTTTTTCCAAAATCGGTTCCCTAATTGTCCTGTTGCATTTGACATGGCAGACCGCCGTATACCAGTGGGGCGGCGCGCATCTCTGGCGTCCATGAACAACACCTCGCCTTAGACACACAAACTGAATTGCCGTCGTATATCGCTTCCCACGTATCCGGGTTCTTTTTCCGGGAGGAGTGAAATCCGACGACGAATGCCGCAGTACCCGGCGAGCTCGAGCAATATCGTTGCGTGAGGGCATCAAGACCGTTTCGGACCCCCGATGGACTACAGTTCGCGTGTTCGCTCATAGACGAATTAGCACTTAACTATCGAGCCGAAGCGCCGGTGGGGCCACAGTTGACGGGTTCTCGCGATTATTTCACGGATGCCAAACACCTACTCCTCTCTCAATCCCAGTCTACGAATCGCCCGTGTTAGCAAAACGTATAACCCGTACATGCTAAGTACGCAAAGGCCAGGAAAGGAGGGAAGCATAAGCCGACCTTCCACGTCGGGTAAGGAAACAACAAGGCTATAAATGATGAATAAGGAACCTCTGCATAATTCGCCCGTATTGTACGGAACCTTTTAACAAGTCG
>CAYRMD010000141.1:0-7808 GCA_964425225.1 uncultured Pirellulaceae bacterium
CGACTTGCTAAAAGGTTCCGTACAATACGGGTGACTTATGCAGAGGTTCCTTAATGGCTCCGGCCGGCTGCGTGAAGATCGCGACTCCACCTTGAAACGTCCGGATACACTCCCACGTATATCCGACGGTTTCGAAAGAGTAGTTACTACAGATGCCATGCTTACCGACGTTTTCTCTGAGTCCGCGTACTTTCTCCCAATGGATCTGGATCCCAGCAGCCACCACCAACCAGTCGTACGTCACCTTCGTGCCCGCGTCCGTTAGCAAGAAGTTTTCTTCCGGATGAAATTCAGTCACGCGTTCCTGAATCCACTGAACCTTACGGGGTATCACAGAACTTTCCATGCGACGCGTGGCATCTAGCCGATACGTCCCCCCACCGACTAACGTCCAGGCAGGTTGATAGTAATGAACAGCCGAAGGGTCGATCACAGCAACATTCATCCGGTTGAACCAACCTTTGGTTAGACGAGCTGCCACCGTAATGCCACCCGTTCCACCACCGACGATGACAACTTGATGATGCGCAGATTTCCGCGAGTTTATTTTGGCTTCTTCATCAGCCACGCGGTATTCGGCTGAGCTCGAAACGGTACTCATATCAGACTCCTTAATCTCATCTCATATACTGAACTATTGATCGCGAACCGATGCGAACCAACCCATCGTCCGCGCGGACAAGCATCGGCTTGTGCAGCTCATGCCCCTCTCATTCCGACCGGAAACTAAACTCCCAACTGCACCTATATGGTTCTCACGTCCGGACAGCACCGTTGGCCAAGTTCAACAATCAAGGCGACTATCATGCGATTAACTTCGCAGCCAGGGTTTTTGCAACCGTAAACAGTGCCACCAACATGGTCGTAGCAGCAAACGCCTTTTGCAACGTGGGAGTGGGAATGTATCGTGCGGCGCGAGTACCGGCCAGCATGCCGAGGATTCCTCCGGCTACAAAAAGTCCTGTGAAGTCAAGGTCGATCGGTCGTCGCGCTATGAGATAGGAAGCAACCCCTGACACGCTAACCAAGCTGATCACTAGCAGCGATGTGGCGATCGCCCGACGTATCGCCATTCCGGTAAACAAGACCAAAGCCGGCACGATAATAAATCCGCCTCCTACGCCGAATAACCCGGATAGCACGCCTGTGAGTAGACCAAGTCCAGCTAGGAAGCAGGCGCACAGTGCGTCGAGTCGCAGTTTTCCATCAGGCTGCTGCCGGCACAGGGACCCCGTTGCACCGCGAGCGGAAACAATATGCACCGTGTCCGAGCACGTAGGCTCAGGGTGGATCCTGGTGTCGGCCGCGCGCCACGTGCGAAAAGCTACCACCGTCATTAAAACGGCGAAGAACGTCAGCAACCAAGCGGGGGGAAGCAAGGAATTGATCCAGGCGCCGATCGGTGCTCCAACCATCCCCAAGGCGGCAAACAGCAATCCTACCGGAACGTCGACCTCACGGCGTCGCAACCGCTCCAACACTCCCAGACCCGAAGTGGTACCGACAGCCAATAGCGAAATGCCGACGGCGCTGTGCGCGGGCACGGCTAGAGCATACACGAGGGCCGGAACAGCCAGGATGGCCCCTCCCCCACCGGTCATCCCCATCACAAACCCGACAACCACACCCAACAGCAGATATATGGCCACGGCCGTCATCGGGATTGCTCCAAGGAACATTTAGATTGGTTTGACATCGAAGCGTCCGAAAACGTGCCAACTCGATTCCACGGCATCTTGGCCAGCAGCATCCCCATCGCGCAGGTATCGGTAATTCCAGCAAAAACTAAACCCGCACCAACAAACGCAGCCAAGCCGTAAAAGGCCGGATGAACCGTGAAGCCCAGCACGACTCCTAGTAAAACCAGAGTCCCCGCAGCGATCCGGACTTGGCGTTCTAACGAGATCGCCTTTTTGCCTCGCTTAACGGGCAAGCCGGCCTCGACCCAGCCTAACGTGCCGCCTTCGATAAGGAACACGTTTTCGAGACCTGCCGCCAAAAACTTCTCACACGCCTTCGCGGCTCGGTTACCAGTCCGACACACGACATATAAGGGTCGCTGATTCGTGCCGAGCCCTTCGGCTTTCAACTGTTGGACATCGAGCAGATCCAGCGGAATGTTTCGTGCCGGCTCGATATGCACCTCTCGAAACTCGACCGGCGTGCGCACATCGATGATTTCTATCCTTTCACCCCGTTGCATCCGTTCGAACAACTCTTGCGGACGAATCGTTTGCTGTACGGAATTCCTAGTAATTGTCATTGTTAGCCCTCCTAATTAATCACCTTGGATTGTCCACGGCTCCGTGGTCTTTTCATTTACAACTCTTCATCAAGTCTCGTATGCTCAAGCGCTTGTTCATACCGCTTTGGGCTCGGTAACAACCGCCTGCTGCGTCGCTGTCCATGCTTTCCACCCACCGACTAAATCAAAGACATTGTGGAAGCCTGCCTTTTGTAACAGGCTAACAGCAATCGAGGACCGGTACCCCCCAGCGCAATGCACCACAACAGGTCGGTCATGGGGGATGGCGTCTTGTCGCTCTTCAAGATGCGTCAACGGAATATTGACACTCCCTTTGATGTGCCCAGCAGCCCATTCCTGGGGCGACCGTACATCGATAACCATCGGGGGATTATCCGAAGCGAGCTGCTCGGCGAGTGCAGGCCCGGTGATCCGCTTGGTAACGGCAATCAATTCCGGGCGCGCCTGGAGTGCCTGTGGCCCCCCGTTCAAATAGCCCTTCACGTGATCAAATCCAATGCGTCCCAGACGCATGATGGCTTCCACGTGTCGGTTACTGTCCGCAATAACGACAATCGGCTTGTTTTTGTTGAGAATTGACCCACACCAGGTAGCGTACTTGCCGTCGAGTCCGATGTTGATCGAACCTTTCAGGTGCCCTCCGGCAAAATCGGCTGCATTACGTACGTCCAACACCTGCGCTCCCTGACTTTGCCAGTTCAGCACTTCATCCAATTCCAGTGGCTTGAGCGATTCTTGCATGGCTCGATCAAGCGTCGTACGGTCCATGCGGTTCAATAGCGCATCGTGTACAAAATAGTCCGGCGCCTCGGGCTGTTCGGCCAATACCAGTTTTTTGAACTCTTCGCGGCTCATCGGTTGTAAGGCATAGTTGTAGCGCTTTTGATCGCCGATCGTGCTGTATGGCTCATCACGGAGCGCCTTACCACACAGGGATCCGGCTCCGTGGGCCGGATAAACGAGCGTCTCGTCCGGTAGTTTCAGAAGCTTGTCGTGGAGCGAGTCGTAAAGCATGTCGGCTAGTTCGTCGGCCGTTACCCCGATCGAGGCCAACAAGTCAGGCCGCCCCACGTCGCCAATAAACAGCGTATCACCAGTAAGCACGGCAAACGGCTGACGGTGGTTCCGTGCCAAATCGAACACCAAAATCGAAATGCCTTCCGGCGTATGACCGGGGGTCTCGAGAATCACCAGCCGCACGTCGCCGAATTCGATTACATCACCGTCCTTAACGGGTGTGAACTCGTACTCAGCCTGTGCCCGTGCACCTAAGTAAATTTTTGCACCAGTCTTCTCCCGCAGCTCGATGTGCCCCGCCACAAAATCGGCATGAAAATGAGTAAGAAATACATACTTGATTCGAAATCCACGCTCTGCGGCATCCGCCAAATACTGGTCAATATCCCGCTGCGGATCAACCACGGCAGCAACTTTCGTCTTCTCATCACCGATCATGTAAGAAGCATGGGACAAGCAACTCAAATAGTAGCGTTGAAAGTACATGGAAAACCTCCCTTTTCGTGCTAACACCACTTCGGTGTAGCCGCAATCGCCAGTAGTCCTATGCAACATGGATGCCAAATCCGTTTAAGAGCTGTGACACGAAGTTGCCACGTCAAAAAGACCAAAACCAAGGTTAAAAACGATCGATGGACCCTAGCACAAGAAAATTTGTGTTAACTGATGGTTGTTAACTTAGCCGTTAACAGTTGCTAAGCGACCGAGTCCTAGAGCGGCTGGTACCTAAAGTTCCGCGTCAGCCACCCCGTGTGCATTCAAAGATAGATGAGACGAAGCGTGTGAGGCTGCTGGCGCTATCCGATTCCGCCTAACCGATCCGACGATGTTTACGGAATGGCCGCGGTCCACACGTCGATTCACGCAACCGGCCCCTGGCCTTTGAGAGCGGCGGCCGCACCGGAGCGGTAACCGGAAAGGCGAGCCACGTTCGTTGATCGGGGCGGGTTGCCAACCCACCCCTACGGTCGTTTGTTACCGAGGAGCATCGAGTGTGCGGCGCTTTTGGGACGCGATCGTGTATGCGTCGTGAAGGTAGGTGCATCGCTCGCGCCGCGTGATAGCTTTTCACGCAGAGTCGACATCGGCATGCTTCTCAATACGAGTTCAGTTGGGGATGCCCCCGAGAAGCGCCAAGGCGCACAAAGACCACGACGCACTGAGGCAATGGACGCTGGATGATAGCTCCATTGCGCCTTTGCGTCTTAGCGCCTGTGCTTTGAATCTTTACCCTGCTTCAAAGCGTGCGGCACTGGTTCGAGTCGGCATTCGTTCGTTATTCACCTTGGACGTTAATAGCGTATCTTCCCATCTTTTTCCAAAGCGTGACGCGGCTAATCCCCAACAGTTCGGCGGCCTTCGTGCGATTCCCATTCGTCTGGCGAAGGGCAGCTATAATGCGTTCGCGTTCTTCTTGTTCTTCGGGCGACAAGTCCACATGGGCGTTCGGAAAACGAGCCGCATGCGGGTTACGGATTTCAGGGGGCATGTCCAGGTAGGTTAACCTGTCCGCAGACGCCAAGACACTTGCTCTTTCGATCACATTGCGCAGCTGCCGCACATTGCCGGGCCAATCGTATTCCATGAGAAGTTGCAGGGCATCGCGAGTGATTCCGTCAATGGGACGCCCCTTCGCTCGGCTCAACTCATCGATAAAGTGTTCAACCAAGAGTGGGATATCCTCACGCCGCTCGCGTAAGGGTGGCATGCGGATTTCGAAGACGTTTATGCGATAGAAAAAATCCTCACGAATTTTTCCTTGAGCGACAAGTTTTTTCAGGTCCTGGTTCGTTGCCGTGATGAGCCTAAAGTCCACGTTGCGCGTTCGACTCTCTCCCACGCGGCGGATTTCGCTCTCTTGCAAGACACGCAGTAGCTTGAGTTGGATCGTAGGACTGACGTCGCCGATTTCATCCAGAAAGAGCGTGCCCCCGTCGGCTGCCTCGAATACCCCCACCTTGTCGAACGTAGCCCCCGTAAACGCACCTTTGACGTGTCCGAACAATTCGCTTTCCAACAACGGCTCGGGAATCGCCGAACAGTTAATCGCCACAAAAGGTTTGTCTCGCCGTGCGCTCTGCAGATGAACGGCTCGAGCGGCCAACTCCTTGCCAGTTCCCGATTCGCCAGTGATAACCACGGCCACATCACTGTCGGCAGCCAGTTTCAAACGGCGGTACACTTCCTGCATGGCTGGGCTCTTGCCGACAAGCTGTTCGAACTTCGTCCGTTGACCAACCTGCTGTTCGAGCCTCGCAATTTTTTCATTGGCTAACACCAACGATGTAATATCCATAAATGCCCCGACGGCGCCGGCTAGGGCTCCCTGCTCGTCCAACAGAATCCGCACGCACCCGTGAATAAACAGCTCGCGACCGTCCTTGGACAGGATTTTGCACTCTTGAGAGCAGATCTCGCCTCGGAACGAGCCGGGGGCACGCAGTAGGTCATTGAGGGTCGCAAATCCCTTGCAATTCGGCCCTTCCAGAAGCTGACACGGTTGACCAAGAACTTCTGCCCGGCAATAGCCGGTAATCCGCTCCGCCCCATCACTCCAGGCCACAAACCTTCCGTCGGCATCCACCGTAAATAAGCCCACAGGAATTGCATTGACGATGCTGCCCAATATGCTCGGGTCTTTTAAAAAATCCAATTCCATAAAAACAATCTCGTTGTCACCGTGCACATGTTGCGTCTAGCAACGAACGCAACGCCCCCACTTCGATCCACACTCCGGAAGGCTTCCAACGTCGTAAAACTCACAAGCACCGACTCGCGCTTTTTCATTTGTGCATCGCGAGCTTGCCGACGCAAGCCCTACGAGTCGGTCGGCGCCGGGCACAACAGAGACTGGACTCACCCACGGCCTGACAGAACCTAGACCGTCAGGAAACGGTCCTTTGTAAACCCAGCCGAAGTATTTCAACGGGTCCGGTTGCGAGTGTGCTCGGACAGCGCTCTGATGTTGCGTGTCGGGTATTCCCCAAGTGACCCATGTTCGTTTCGTTTTCGCCAATGCGGAAGTCTCGTCCTATACCGTCTTCTCTTCGAAAACTGACGACTAAGGCGCGCACTAATACGATAATGTTAGGCACCTACATTAAAGCCCCACACAGTTGCCGAAGGCTGCTGAATGGTATTGGCTCGCCGTCGCCGTATTGCCGCGGAGGATGTTGGAAGACTTCGTAGTAGTATCGTGTAATAGTGGGTCGATCGAGCCTTGATTCGCTACCGGCCGGTACGGCTGACTAGGAATCTTCGACCAGCACTGTGTCGTCATGTTCGTAGGGTGGCGTGCAACAGCACAGGAACCGAAGCCCATCGTGAGCGCTAGCGCGGATTTGGTGCACCGTACCTGGAGGGATAGCAATTGCGTCTCCTGGCCAAATCGGACGCTCCTCGTCACCCACCCGCATGATGCCATGGCCCTCGAGGATAAAGTAGATTTCCTCCGTCTGCCGGTGAAAATGCGGCATCGTGGCAGCGCCGGGAGCCAAACGCGCTTCGGCCAGGCTCTGCAAGCGAATACAGGAATTGCGGTACGCGAGGAGTTCACGGATTTCCGAACCATCCTTCGTAATAAAGGCTGGTACCTGTTCTACATTTCGAACGTCCACCGTTGTTTTCTCCTCATTACGGGCGCACCTTGGAGCCTGATTCGGTTCACGTCATCACTGACAATCTTTTCTGGATTCTAGCCGCCCGATCGGAGCCCGCATACCGTCGTTCTGCATAAACAGGAGCCTACGCAATACCCTTTTTTCATCACCACGAGAGACAGCTCTTTCTGCTAGCGTGCCCAGTTGGGCTGAAGGAATGATGGACATTCGGAACCCCGAGAAATGGCTAGCGTTCGCGTTCCGGCTAGCGCCTGTGGGCATCGCCTACTAACGATTTTTTGCACTGGGGGGCGGCTAACAGCTTTTCTCAGTATCGGAGGGGTAGGAAAGTGGCTTTTCTGACGAGAAGTTTTTGGGAGCGGAACAGAGAAAAGTGGAGCGATGGCTGGTAGACTGTTGGCGATCTTCTTACAGACTTCGTTCGTGCAAGGTGCGTACCTAGCCGCCCTGACATGCGGGCTGTTGCTCGGCCCGACTAAGAATCTGTTATCTCAACAAGAACGGAGCGAGGCGATCGGTGTGTCGCAAGCTAGCAGCGAGACGAAGCAAACCCGCACCGATGGTACTGACTCGCCCGAAGCAACCGGTGCAGAGTCGCAAACCGAATTGGCTCGGAGCCGGTTGATGGAAAAAGAGCGTGTTGATTTTGACCAAGTACCGATCGGCAACTTGGCAGATTTTTTAGCCAAGCAATTGGATTTACCAGTCGTCCTCGACAAACCGGCTTTTGCAGACGCGGGAATCCCGCTGGATACTCCCGTCACATTACACCTGCCGGCGGCCAAACTGGCAACTGCGCTCGAAATTCTCGCCCATACCCACGGCATCCACTACTATTTCTGCGACGATGTTCTGGTTTTAACTACCCCCGAGGCGGCCGAGGAGAACACGAGAACTGAAGTTTA
>CAYRMD010000142.1:0-7803 GCA_964425225.1 uncultured Pirellulaceae bacterium
AGCGTGAACACGTCCGCTACGCCCAGCAGCGCGATCCGCACGGTCCGCCCTGACAAGCTCCGGCACGGAAAATAGACGAACCTGCATCGGAGTTAGCTAACCATGGGCACGACTCACCTATAACCAAAACGCACATTTCCACCACATCGGCTACTACAATTGCTGTAGCGCCGCTCGTCGTTGCTCAAAGGACCTTTCCAGCGCACTCGTAAGCCAAAGCGATTGGGGAAAGACCTTCAACTACGCAATTCCATTGAACTGCAAAAACGCTACGCTGCCACGGCCGAAAGAATCGAAATGTTAACGTTATCTCCGTTGCACCCGTGCGCCGCTGTGCGGATCATAGGCTAACGCCCCAATGCTTTCTCTGAGGAAAGTCGGTAGCCCCGCTTTTGTAAATGTTGCTGCAAACCGACGAACCGCATTAGCCTTCCTGATGAAGGAGAGACATTCGCCGAGCAGCGATTTCTTGTTCCGTGGCACCCCAAACGAGGATCGTCTTGAGGCGTGATTTTTCGCCAGCCAGGATCTGTAGTCGATCCACTGGAACGTCTAGGTATTCGGCCAGCAACCGCAGGAGCGCCGCATTGGCTTTGCCCTTTTCTGGGGCAGGGGTGACCGATATTTTTAAAGCACCAGCGTGTTCCCCCACAACCGCGCTCTGCCGTGAAGAAGGCTGAAGACGCACGGTAAAGGTCACCCCGTTTTTACAGGTGCGCACATTCAGTGTCCGGTCCATCATTCGATACCGCTGCTTAACCTCCGGTATTATCGGGCAATTGGCTACCGGCTCAGCCATTGGCAATCAAATCGGATCGCCGGATGTGGTGCCACGAATCGCGTTCCGACCGGCTTGCCCAAACATCCAGTTGTGGGAAGGCTTCTTGAAGTATGTTGGCGAGGTGCTCGATACCCCAGCGTTCGGATGCATAGTGCCCCACAGCCACCAGACCAATGCCGATCAACTCGGCTTCCACCGCCGTATGGAACCGCACTTCACCGGTGATAAGAAGTTGACAATCCGCTTCGGCAGTAAGTGAGAGAAAATCATCACCGGCTCCACAGGCTATGGCAAGGCGTTCTACCGGTGCCTCGAGTGAGCCGGTAAACCAGACGTAAGGTAAGCTTAATTGCGCCATGACGCGCTGCAGCAGCTGCCACGCCGGTTGCGCTGGCATCACGCGTCCGCAACGCCCAGCACCACACGGTCCTCCTGAGTGGCCTGGATGCTCGATCAATGGTTGGATGTCGTGGAGCTCCAGTCGTTCCGCCCAAGTTTGGTTGATCCCCAATTGGGCCGAATCCCAGCGAGTATGCAGGCTATACACGGCGATGCGCGCTTCGATCAGTTCCAGAAGTCGCCGACTCGTGTTGTCCTTCGCATTTAGTACCTTCAATGGACGAAAAGGGATCGGGTGATGGGTCACGAGCAATTGGACGGAGTTTTGAATTGCTTCCCGCAGTACCTCCGCGGTAACCGTCAAGCATGTCATGACGCGACTAACAGGGCGTTCCGGTCGACCCACGAGCAATCCGGTGTTATCCCATTCCGTTGCCAGGGCCTGGGGAGCCAATTGGTCAAGAAACGCGCAGAGGTCTTCAATCAATACATTCATCGAGGATTCTCAGTTGTTTGTCTTGGCCTATCGCTCCGTGGATTGGAGACCGAATTCTTTCAAGGCATCCTGCTGTCGATATAGTGCTGTGGGAATTAGCTGCACCGGCTCGACTTCTTCACCGCGAAAATACTTCACAATCGACTCGACCACCATCTTGCCAATCCGATCGGGGAACTGAATTGGATCCGCATAAATACGCCCTTCGAGAATCGCTTGTTTTCCCATAGGCTGCCCATCGAAACCGATAATGACCACTTGGTCGGTTTTACCTGCCTTTTCTACCGCAGCGCGCGCGCCAAGTGCCGACGGATCGTTAATAGCGAAAATCCCGGCCAGATCCGGATGCGCTTGAAGGGCATCCTCAGCCGCTTTGAAACCTTTGTCCGCTTGGCCGTCGCCGGGCAGCTCGGCAACAATTTCAATCCGTCCGGTGGTGCGTGTAGCATTATGTTCCGCGATAACTTCTTTGAAGCCCTTGACGCGGAGAATACACGACTCGGCTTGTTTGAAATCCAGAATAACGACTTTACCACCTGCTGATCCAAGTGCTTCGATCATGGCTTGGGCTGCCTGCTTGCCCCCACCGTAGTTATCGGTCGCAATGTGCGAAACCACTTTGGCCTCGGCAACCAAACACGCAATATCGGCGGTGAAGACAGGAACACCAGCAGCGTTTGCTTCTTGGATTACCGGACCAATAGCTCGTGAGTCGCACGGGCATAGCACGATGGCCGCGACACGCTGCACGAGGAAATCTTTGACTTGATGCTGTTGTCGTGCCACATCGAACTCGCCGCTGGTAACAATCACCTCATAGCCATGCTTCGCGGCTTCTGCCACCATCGTATCAGCGATGACCTTAAAAAACGGGTTCGTGAGCGTCAGCACCGAAAGGCCGATGGTTCCCCGCGATCCGGCGGGCGATACTGGGCCGTCCTTGCCGCGATCCGAATCCGACTGAATCGGCGTGGACGATTGCGAAGCGGAACGCTGACAACTGGCTGCCGCGCATAAGGTCGCGACCACTATCCCCACTAAAAGACCTTTTGTCGGAAGGATAAAACATCGCGTGCACTGGCCGTCGGGCCTGCAATGTCTGCGCGCGTGTCGAACCGGAAGTGTGTTGATCGTCATGATTCATGATTCCTGCTCTGGAACGTGCGATAGTATTCGATGGTTGCCTGCACAGCTCGTTTCCAGACAGCAAGCCGGCGCTCCTGAAGCGCAGAATTTTGCGGGCTAAAGCGTTGGTCGATACGAACCATCGCATCCAGCGACACACGGTCTTGCCACCAACCCGAGGCTCGGCCGGCTAGCAATGCGGCTCCCAAAGCAGTAGACTCACTCTGGTGGACCCGGTCAACGGAGACGCCTAGCGCATCTGCCAGCAATTGAACGAAGAAACGGCTGCGAGACATGCCGCCGTCAACCCGCAATGTGCGCATTCCTGCTGGATAGTCTAGCCGGACCGCCTCGATGAGGTCGCGTACTTGAAAGGCAACTCCTTCTAGCGCGGCACGCGCCAAATCCGCGCGTGTGGTTCCCCGCGTTATTCCGAAAATGGTTCCCGCGGCTTCAGCTAGCCAATAGGGTGCACCCAAGCCCACTAAGGCAGGAACAAACACGACGGGACCTTCCGCGTCAGCTTGACTAACTAGAGTTTCAATCTGACTGGATTCATCGAAGAATGCCAATCCATCTCGCAACCACTGGACGACCGCTCCGGCAGTAAAGACACTACCTTCAAGAGCATATTCGAGCGACCGATCGAACGTAGCGACCAGTGTGGACAGCAATCGCGCCTGCGAACGCACTAACTCGGTACCGGTGTGCAATAAGAGAAACGCACCCGTACCGAATGTGCACTTGGCCCATCCAGCCTCGCAACAACCCTGCCCCAAAAGCGAGGCCTGTTGATCTCCTGCTACGCCACAGATGGGGATACCGTCCGGCAGTACCGAAAGGCCCCGCGTATAGCCGAATTCGCCACAGCTCGGCAAAACTTCGGGCAACATTATCAGCGGCACTTCAAAGAAGCGGCACAACTGCTCGTCCCAAGAGGCACTGGTCAAGGAAAGTAACAACGTGCGCGAAGCGTTCGTGCGGTCTGTTACATGCCGTTGGCCCCCGGTAAGCCGCCAAATGAGAAATGAATCGATCGTGCCGAAAGCCAGCCGCTCCGGTGGCAGATCCTCCGGAAGATGCTCAAGCAACCATCGCATCTTAGTGGCGGAAAAATAAGGATCGAGTACCAAACCGGTTCTTTCTTGCAACCATGGCTCCTGATCACGATGTTGTTGACAAAAATCAGCGGTGCGTCGATCTTGCCACACGATAGCCCGCCCCAATACCTTGCCAGTATCGCGCCGCCACAATACTGTGGTTTCCCGCTGATTGGTAATCCCAATAGCTCGTATCGTTTTGCGTTGATCCGGTAGCTGCAACATTACCTGACCGATCAACGCACATACCCCTTGCCATATCTGTTCGGCGTCGTGCTCTACCCAGCCCGGTCGAGGATAATATTGGTCGAATTCGGCTTGAGCCATCGCGGCGATCTGCCCTTGGCTATCGAACAAAGCGACGCGTGAACTGGTGGTTCCTTGATCGATTACCAGGAGATATTCCGAAGTACTCATCGATGCATTCTGCCACTTACAAGGAAATCAGATGGCAACCAGGCTTATCCGCACTTACCCATCGTCTGCAATGTATCGCAAGGCGAGAGCTCCCAGCAATGGGGAGACTGGCACGAGGGAACCGAAGGGTGCCGCATGCGGATTGACAACCTTTCCCAAGGCGTAGGAAATCGGACACAAGGTGAACGTCGCCTTGGCATGCGCCGCCATTCCTGGTTACTCGATGGGTTGGTCTTACTTACTTTAGATCCGTTTTATTCTCCCACAGCCGAACGAAAAACATCATAGGGAGCGGACGTGGCGCGGCCGAAATCCATCGGACCCATCCGACGTGGCCTCGACCAGCTAGCCGTAGGCAACGGTTGATCGTCAGGGGATCGACGGTGAGACCGGCTGTTCCGTTGCTTTCGAGCAACGCGCTGTAGCTGCGGTCTTTCTAAACTCCGAATACAGCATGAACGCCTTTTGCCGCTAGCACTACGCAGCGAGCCCTGCACGCTCCTTACGTAAAGACGAGCTCCGAAGCACCTCGCGCCAGCGACACGCAAACCGTAACTCCATCGTTTCGGCGAATAAACTGGCCGTTTTTCAGGCGCAGCGGCTCGTTCTGTGGCTCCAACAATTGAACCGTGCTGTCGTGGGACCATCGAGGAGTTCCCGGCGGCGCTTGATGAATAGTAAAAGTAAAGTTATCCGTCGCGAACGGCGCGTGCAGCACAAGGCGATTGTCAAACCGCTCGATCGCCGTCAATTCCTTGGCAGCCCAATAGCGCGCAATTTCACTCAGTTTCATCCACTGAATATAGTCGAACCGAGCGTGCAAGCGGCGAACCACCTCTTGAAAAATTTTAAAACCAACCTCTTCGCCGTTAAAATAAATGCCCGTCCAATGGCAAACGATGCATGCCGGTTCGCCTCGCGTAATGACTTCAACAAGGCGCCCGGATTGCAAATCTGGCGTAATAAATCGATCGAGGTACCCGCGATTCGAACAATCCCAGCCGCCCGTCCAATCACCGGTACAACCAAGAATGGAGACTACACAGCGAGGATTATCGGTGCGTAACCCCGCAGCATATTCGACGCGGGGAGCTACGCTACGCGGTCCAGAGTCATACAGGTCCCGAAAATAGTGAGGTATCTCCGCTTGAAAAACGTCACGACACGCTTCCAGCGTTGCCTGGGCCAACTGCGGTCGAACACGATTCCCAAAACCACCCGGCGTGGTGATCCCTTCGCAAGGCAGACCGACATTTTTCAGAATGTGAAGGGCATATGCCATATAGGAGGCGAGTTCGTCAACGGATTTGCCTACGCTGAAGTCCCAATTCTCCATGAACCGGATGGAGCGTTCCGGATACGGATGCCCGGTTTTCAGATCGATCGCCCATGTATGAGTCACCATTTCTGGGTGTATGTCCCAGTTCGGAAGAAGCAAACGCCGCACCAACTCGATGCTCTCGTCCAATTCCTGTTGCGTCCAACCGGGTAGGACTCGGTCCAACCGTCCTAAACAGGCTGGGTAAGGCACGACCGTGTACTTGCCCTTTACACCATGCTCGGCACACCAAAGGCCAAATTTTCGGACGAATGCGTCCGGGATTTCGTGCGGCATCGATCTCCAGTCATGTTGGTAGCGGCTCGGATCGACCTTGCGCCACGCTTCAGCAAATTGTGGGATCGCGAATCGATTGAGATTCACTAGACAGGTCGAATCATCGATGATCAACGATACCGGTACGCGAAGCCTCGGCAGTTCGACCGTCACCGAAGGATGTCGTTCGGGGCGTTCACCGGCTTCTTGGCTAACGAGCGACCTTTTGCCAGCGGCTAGCAGGGCAGCCGTGGCTGCAGCCGTCCGTAAGAAACGACGCCGCGTCCACATGGCAACAACTCCCCAACCGATCGCTATCTGCTTCACCCGCTACCCGGTTCCGGTTCTACCATACCAGCTTTTTTCCGCTAAAATATCAAGCCATCTCCCCAATGACCGGCGTTACCAAGGTTCCGATTCCTTGAATCACCGCCTCTATGTGGTCACCCGGTCGCAAATACTGTCCGGAGGCATGCCCCACACCAGACGGTGTGCCCGTCGAGATGATGTCTCCTGGCTCGAGCGTCACGAACTGTGATAAGAAAGCAATGACCGCCGCTACCGGAAAAATCATCTCGCCGGTGGTAGCATATTGCTTGCGCTCGTTATTGACACGCAGTTCCATGGTCAGGGACTGAGGATCCGTCAAAGTATGTGCCGAGCGTATACATGGACCGCATGGGCAAAACGTGTCGTGCCACTTGCCATGCAACCAATCAAAGAAGGCATCTTTCTCACGTGCTCTCCGCTGCGGATTGGGACGGAAGCGACGATCCGAAATATCGTTGATCACGGTGTAGCCGGCCACATAGCGCAGAGCTTCCGCTTCGTCCACCCGCTTGGCCTTTCGGCCCATTACCACCGCCAGCTCAATTTCCCAGTCAATGCAATCAGGTGATACGGCCGGTATGATCACAGGATCGTTCGGATGCGTTAAAGTCGTTGACGGTGGCTTCATGAAAACATAGGGAAAAGTTTCCGCTCGCTCGGCAGCTTTCCCGCCACCTTCTTGAATATGCGCGGCATAATTACCGGCAAGCAAGAACAACTTCGGAGGATGCGCAATCGGCACCAACAACTTCACTTTACCGACGGGTATCTTGCCTGTCAGCTGATCTTGCGGGTGCGATTCGATCCAGTGTGCGATCAACGACGCACTCTGAAATTGCTCTCCGTCAGGAGGCAACACCGACAATAAATCGTGGTCCTCTGAAAGTTCCATCGATCGTCCCGATGCCCGGCGGTAGGCTTCAGCAGCTTCTTGAAAACCGATGACATGATCGTCCAGATAAAAACCTAACCGGGTTCGTCCTTCCGATTCAAACCGGCATACACGCATGGGTTGTCTCCTAATTGGTTCCTGCTGGATGAGCAGCACTCAGTGCGATCTATGGTAGCAGCGTGCATGAGGCAATGCCACTATCGCGTTAGCATTCGACGCGATGATCGCAACGGCGCTACGACTTGAGCTTCCAAGAACTACAGAAAGGAGCACCGCGAAACTTCTTGCCCCGGTATTGTCTCAATCAACGAAAACCAGTTAGGTTCCGTTTCCATTAAGTAGCGTAAGTCACTAGGTAGTTGCCGGAAAACCAACCGGATTGTCCCGACAAGGGAATTTTTTTCTGAGAACTAATCGCTCGATCGGAAAACGTTTTCTATCAGAAACCGCAAAGATCGCCCCCGAAGAAAAGGATCCGCCGGATCGAGCGCCATTGGCGCGATACGCTCTTTCTGATCTTTGCGTCTGTGCGTTTTTCAGTCGCCATCTGCGGACGAGCTACGGCACGCTAAGCGCGTCGCATTAAAATGTGTTCTACGCCGTGTTCGGACGCCGGTCGACTTTATTTGTGCCGATCTACGGGGCATTCCCAAACAAAGAAGCAACGCAAAGACGCATTAAGGAACGTCTGATCAACTGGCGGTAAACGAGCGTATTGGCTCGATGGAT
>CAYRMD010000143.1:0-7737 GCA_964425225.1 uncultured Pirellulaceae bacterium
CCCTGCGTCTCTGCGCCTCTGCGTCTCTGCGTTTCTTTCCCCCCGCGTCTCTGTGTTAATCCTCTTCTTCCGCGCGACCGTAAACCGTCTGTCACTCCAACCATATACGATGAATCACAATTTCCCTCGGCCCCGGGTCACTCACCACGATGTAATAACCCTGAACGCGCCGAAGATCCATTTTTGGATAATCGTCTCCCCGGGGCCGCCTCGGCTAGATCGATCGCGATCGTGTGCCGTCCCGGCTTATAAGTGGCCGCTAGATCATAATGAGGTGCATCAGGGTAAAAACCAGGATTGCGTATTGAAACCAACAGCCGAATCGGCCGCTCGGGAACCGTAAGTTCGCACTTTACAAACCGGAACCTGGACCAATCTTGAAAGAAGCTATAGAGGATTACGGCACTTTCACCCTTGCTATTGGGTAACAAATAAGCCTTCCCCGCAGGTTGACCATCGGCAAGCCGCACCCGCTCCAGTCGGTTCTCTTCGACGTACCAGCGACTGAATTCGAAGGGCGACCGAAAATCGGACAGGACCGGGAACGATGTGGCGAAGTAGACGGCATCGATATAGTGAGGCACTTTCCATCCGAGGGGCAAGGCGATCAGGGTGCCACAGGTCACCCATCGCATAAAAGCGGGCCTCTTGGGCAGCATGATCCACGAAGCAGCAATGGCAGAACCGCACAATCCCAAGAGCCAATCTTCCCAACTGGGTTGCCGTCCGACCCCGGCTTGAACGATTTCGACCAGTGTAGCCACCACAATCGACGCTACACATGCGATTACTTGGCTGCCGCACAGTACAACCAAAGCTCCGGCCAGCAGAGCGAATGCCAGAACGTGCAAAAAATCCTGGACATGGCCTTCCCACCGAGCCGGATAGGAAAGTGGGTTCGGCATGAACAATCCGATGCACAACACGATCAAATAGGCGATCGCCCAACGGCGCGCTCGGACATCAGGTTGCCGCTCCCCGGTATCGTCCGCTGCGACTCTGGGTCTGTGCGCCCCTGCGTTAAAATCCTGTGCGCCTCTGCGCCTTTGCGCCTTTACGTTAATCTTGATCCCCATCAGCAATCCAATCCGCCATCACCCAACAACAACGAAACCATCGGCTTCATACATTCCCGGTGGTTATAATACCGCTCGACAAACTCCCGCCCAGCTATCTGCAGCCGCTCGCGTTGTGCGGCATTCGTCAGCAACCGCAGAGTGTTCTCGGACCACGCTTCTGCCGACTCGACGGCCACTGCCGGAGGGGGTTCCGGCGGGTCGATACCTTCGAGCGCCACCGGGGTCGCCACGACTGCCCGCCCCATGGCCATCGCTTCCAAGACTTTGTTTTGTACGCCACGAGCGATCCTTAGAGGGGCGATCGACACGTGCGATCTCGCCACGTAGGGCCGTATATCTGGGACATCGGAATAAAGTTCGATTCCGTCGCGCCCGGCCAGTCGCCGAATCGGCGCCGCTGGTTGTTTACCGACGAGCCACAATCGAGCTTCCGGAACGTGGCGCCGGACCGACGGCCACACTCGATTCACGAACCACAACACGGCATCGATATTCGGTTCGTAGTCGAGCACTCCCACGAAGACGGCGGTCGGACATGGTTCCTGTATGGTTGTTTCTTCGGGGCGGAAATACTCTAGATCCACACCGTTTCGCACCACATGCACATGAGCCGCCGGTTCCCATTCGCGGAGAATAGTTGCTTCGCGATTACTGACTACCGTTACTGGAAAATGCTTGAGAATGTACCGTTCTAGTCTTTCCAACCGATGAGCTTCTTGTCGATAGAGCCACCGGCGCCAGCCACGGCCGGTTTGTGCCAATTGTTGCCATTTGCGGCTATCGACATCGACAAGGTCAACCAGCACGCGGCTGGCAACCCTCACCAAAGGCTCAGCGTGCTGGAACATGCTGCTGCAATAGGCGAGAACTGCTTGGTACGGTTGGCGACTGGTCCAAGTGTTCAACACCCGAGTAAGTTGCCTTGATGAAAACGCCCCTTCGGTCACCGTGCGACCTTGCAGCATTCGCCAGGCGGCTCGCCACCAGCGTCCGGTACCCAATCGTACGATGGCGACCCGCCGGCACGTCTGGTACAAGGGATCCAGGCGTTCCGGGCTGAGTCGCTGTTCCTCCGAAAAACAAGCTACATCCACGGGAACTACTTCTGCCAACAATTGGATGAACCGCCACGCACGCAACCGATCGCCTCGATCTGGCGGGTAGGGCACTCGATGCGTCAAGACCAAAACCGCCGACTGCTCCGGTGCATCACGTTCCATGGTTGCGCATTCCGTCAAATTCGCCCTACTTCTTTCCCTCCACCTCTCTCTCAGCGTCTCTGCGTTAAATCTCCCTGCGTCTCCGCGTCTCTGCGTCTCTGCGTTTCTTCTCCCCTCCTTCCCCACTGCGTCTCTGCGTCAAATCTCCCTGCGTCCCTGCGTCTCTGCGTCGCTGCGTTTCTTCTTCTCCCCCCTGCATCTCTGCGTTACTTTCCTCGCATCAGCCTCCCGCCAAGATTCAATCTAGTCAAACCAGGTAATTTAACCGGCCCGAATTGACCTACGCCCTGCCTACAAACGGCGGCTCAACCGTCTTGTCCCTACAATCGGTATAGAACGACCGACCTTCCTACCGAATAAGAAAATGTCCGGTGCTGGGGGTGTACCTAGTGTCGGCGCATCGTAGGGCGTTGAGCAACCTGATGCATGGGGACGAAGTGTGAACGCTCGATCCAACTGTATCCAGGCACAATTGTCCTGTCGCACGTCATTTGCCATCGCGGCTCGCCTAGCCGTGGCATACCTATTGTGGCTAGGGGTGCCCCTGGGAGCGATAGCACAGACGGCCGGTCAACCCTTGCTTTCGTCACCCTCGGATGTAATGACCCCGTACGGGACCGGCATTGAGCCGCAGCCGGAAATGAGTGCCATGGAGTTGCCCGCTGATTTGGGTTTGGGCTGTCCTCCGCGATGGTATGTCTATGGCGATGCGGTGGCGTTGAACCGCGAAGGCGATGCGGGGACTACGTTATCCCAAGCCTTCCGATTGCCGGAGTTTGATTTTCAATTGTTTGCGCGAGCCACCGTGGGCCATACGCGCGATTGCCTCGATGGTTGGGAGGTAAGTTATCTTGGCGGCGGCAAGTGGCGCAACTCAGCCGAACGCACTGGTACGAATAATTTAAATTCGCGGCTGGTGGCCGGCATCGACATCAACCCCGTGGATTTGGCTGCGTTTAATAACGCCTCGTTGCATTTTCAGCAGTATGAATCGGAATTACACATGGCCGAGGTCAATCGCCGCTGGTTCGGCTGGGACGTGATGTCGGTAAAAACCGGTGTGCGCTGGATCCATTTGGATGAAGAATTCTTTTTCCTCTCCGAATTAGCCAGCGGCGCTCAAGGAATCGTGAATGTCGACCTCAAAAACGACCTTATTCTTGCTCACTTAGGCTTGGACCTCATGCGTCCCCTGGGCCGTCTTACTTACGGGGGTCGCATTAGCGGCGGCATTGGTGTGAACGTCAACAACGGTATTTTCTTTGTGGAAAACGCCGGCACCTCGCAGATTAACAACTCGAGCAATTCCGAAGAGTTCGCCTTCTATTTTGACGCAGGCTACTTCGCGTATTATCGCTTGACGAGCTCCCTAACGGTTCGCGTCGGTTATGAGGGTGCGTTTATTGGCGGTTTGGCGCTGGCTGCCGATCAAATCCGCGACCCGCTTACAACGGCAACTGGTTTAGCTTTTGACGAGCACGGCAACATTTTTGTACACGGCGGCTTTGCCGGGGTGGAATTGGTCTGGTAAGCAACGGGTCTCTTGAACTTTACAGTGTCTTTATATAACCCGGCATAGCCAAAGTCATCGACCGACGTAGGGCAACAACCGGGGCCTTCCACCATTCTTATCCTTGAATCGAACTGTTGTTCAATTTAAATCCAGAAATGGGGGTTCGTTTTTGTCGGGGCAAATTGGTTCCCAGCGTCGTTCGTCCTTCCGAATTCGCCCCTAAGCAAAACTAATGCCCATCCCCGAACGGCGGCATTCCTTCGCACAGTAGACGAATTCGGGCGGGTTAAGGCACAGCGCGACAGCCACTCTGGAGGTGCACGGCACACCATGTTCCGACGTGCCTTCAGTGGTTCATGGCATCGTGGCATCAAAGAAAAATGTGCGAGGTAGCTGTCTTGCCACCGAGTGGTTACAATTTCCTTGCACGCCGCCGCAACGAAAAACCGCACACCATCGCGCACCCTAGATATATCGAACCGGTTGCCGGTTCCGGAATGGGTGAACTGGTGGTTTCGAAGAAATCGTCGTCAGCAAAGAAGGCAAGCAGCGAAGGTACATTCCCGTCATAGGTCTGAGGATTGACAACCCAATTCGAGGTTGAGAAACTAACGACGTAAGATGGCGTACTACCGCCGGTGGCGGGAACTGTCACGCTGTTAACCGAAGTGATCAGTTCGAAAAAGCTGCCAATGCTTGGCGGACTGGCCGGAAGAGGAAAAGCGTTGAACGCACTTGCAATCGCGTTAGCGACGTTTTGGGGCCCGACTGTCGCTGTAGGGCAACGTCGGCAGCGTTCCCGGCAAACTACTTATCGTAGAGTTCACCTCACTCAATGTTCCGTGGTCAAACACAATGTCTTTGGTGCCTTCTACGGCGATGTTTACATCATCGATGCCGACGACTTGACCACCAAGAAACACTAGGGCCGCTTGAGCTGAACCGCACGCAAGCAATAACCAGTTGATTGCCAAAGCAACACACCCCATCTGCATCAATCGCCTCATGAGTTGCACTCCTGGTTGCTTGATCCAGTATCGAAACCGACTCGAAGGTACTTGCACAGTAATAACTAGGCTGCCATTACGATCTCTACAATTGCTGTAGGCTTATCAAACCCCACTGGAAAGTACTCACATATATGTCATCAAACCACCCCTAACGGCACTACCCAGGTATTTTGCCTAAACAGCACAAAATTGTCAAGCATTTTCTTCCTAATCTTTTGCAAAAAAATTCCCCAACAAAGGTGTAAACGCTCTCTCGATACCTCAGGACCGCGGGAAGAATCCGTGACGAAAGTGGGGCGGCATGCGGCCTGGTGGTTGGCCCACTATTCAGTTGGGCCACGTTACGTAAAGGCAGGCACTATCGAAACGAGCGAAAGAAACGCAAAACTCGCAACAACGCGAAGGGTTTTTCGAGTGGATCAATGAGTATATGTTGTCTTCGTTGGGCCTTTCGGCACTGGCGCCTTTGCGCCGGATGGTATTAGCCGCTGCGTGACGGTGGCTGCTCGGTTGCACATGGCTCCGGGCCGGCACTTGGCTCACTGCTACACTGCGCATCAAACGAGGCACCGATTCGGAGTATGCACGATTCATTGGTCAGCGTTGGGTTCATCCATGGGGCGCCGATCCGCCAAGATCTCCGTCGGATCCACCCAAGCGCGGTAGATCTCGGCTAGTTGCTCACCCAACCGACGATCCAATTTGGCTACTTGCCGAAACCTTTCCAAAGCGCGCTGACGGTGCCCGCCTAGCCACTCGAATGCCCCGACGGGGATTTGAATCGCCGGGTTGGCTCGTGCACACCAGGCAGCCCACCGAAGATACGGCACCTCGGTGAAACGATCCGTGGCGACCCACGCCAACTGACCGGCCAGAAGATGTGCGCGCGCCATTAGAGGACAATTGCGCCGAGCCGCCTCGGCGTGTCGATACGCTTCAAGAAGATAGCGTTCGACGGTGGGCTCGCTACGTAACGAGTCAAGACCATGCCCGTCGGCTGAGGCAACGGCCAGGACAGCTCGTGCGTAGAGCGTCTCCAAACTTGGCTGACTTTCTGGCTTTAAGTTAGCGGCGGTTTCAGATCGAGCCATTTGTTGCCAAAGCTGGACCTGTATCTTCGCCAATTCAAGATGGGCTTCGGCATTATTGGGATAGCGCGCAATGGCGAGCTGGAACTGTTTTTCGAGCGACTCCAGTTGGTACCGATCAAGCCGCTCGTTACGTTCTTCGACGCGCTGCATTCTGCGCACCAGTCGCCCCACTTCAGCATAGGGCCAGTAAACATAAGTGCATGTGGTGATCACCACCAACAACAGCAGCTCGATCGATAGGACGGGGTTTCGCACACGGGCCGGGCGCTCAACATTAGAGGTACCGCAACAGGCACCATAGGCTAACCCGAGGGTGAGACTTCCCCACAACAAATTAGCTGGAACATACGCACCTAGGTCCATACAGTTGTGTGCCGTTTGGGACGCAAGGACGTAGAGTCCACCGGCGGCTACGGCGCTTTGACGGCTATCGGTCGATCTACCGAGGCTCCGCAGAAACACGGATGCAAGGTAACCAAGCCCTGTTACTAGCAGCATCAATCCCGGCATACCGCCTTCTAAGAGTGTCTCGACGAACACATTTTCGGCGTGGACCAGCCACTGGCCCGCATCGCGTTGTTCGAACGGCTGGTACGCGTAGCGATACGTACCGTATCCGGTCCCTGTGAGGGGGAATTCACGCCAAGCGCGGTACGCGGCTCCCCAATTGACAACGCGACCATCGTTTCGATACGTCGACAGTTTTTGCAGCGTTCCGTACCGCTCCCAGACTCGTGGGTCAGTGCTGAGCCATATGGCTAAAGCGAGCCCGGCAGCAAGCGGCAGACACACTGCCACCAGTCCTAATAGAGGCCGGCGCGAGCGTCGTAGACTGACGCTGATGGCAACAATAATCGACGCTAGAACCAGGCTTAGCAGCCCGCCGCGCGATCCGCTTCGCAGGATCCCGGCGACCATGACGGCCGCTGCACCGATCGAGCTCACCAGCAGCGCGTGTCGTAAACGCCGATCGAGCGTCCGGTCCCATAGAGCCCAGGCCAACCCTACGACGCAGCCGCCAATGGCCATATTAAGGCAACCGGCTGCGTTATTTCGATTGACAATTGGCCCAAATGGGTCGGCCACCCACGGAAACGTGTAGCGCCAATAGATGCGTCCGTTCCAAGTCAATTGCTGCACGATGCCAAAGACGCTCAATGCTAGCCCTGTACCGACCAGCGCCCACCAGGGCAGCCAAGCGATACAGAATCGGTACGTCTCGGCACGAATAGTCGCCGGGGGCCGATGGATGGGATTACCGTTGCTTTTCATGACGGAAGCAAACCGCGCGGCCAACACAAATCCGCCACACGCCATCCCAAAGAGCGCTAGCGATCGAAACGTAGCTTCGGGTTGAAGAGAAACGCGCATCCAGGACGGCCCCGCAAGCGGCTCGTCACGCGATCGACTCATTGCCCACACGCGCTGTGTTTGTGGCGAAAGCTGTTCGACAAGCGGGCTTGGGAGCGGTACAAGTTGCAGGCCGGCCCAAAGAAGAGCCATCACGATGATGGCATCGACCCAACGGATGCCGGCACAGCACGGTTTATGGCCTTCCTCTCGGTGTGGATCACTTGCGTGCAGTGGTGCCTGCCTTAGCCTCTGTCCCACGTGCTGGATAATGTTGCTACCGAGTGCTACCGCAATCGCTAGCATCCACCAACGATGCACGGTAGGCGCAACGGAGGCAAACGGCCACGGGGCAGCGATCAAAATCAACGTGATGACAAGGCCAATCGCGGTCATGGTTTTCGTGTGTGGTGTTAGAATTACTTAAGGAACGTCTGATCAACTGGCGGTAAACGAGCGTATTGGCTCGATGGA
>CAYRMD010000144.1:0-7700 GCA_964425225.1 uncultured Pirellulaceae bacterium
TATCCATCGAGCCAATACGCTCGTTTACCGCCAGTTGATCAGACGTTCCTTAAAGAGTTGCGGCCTTAAAGGCGCGGCTAGATAGTTTAACACAGACACGCAGCGGCAAAGAAACGCAGAGACGCAGAGACGCAGAGAATAAAACTTAAAGAGTTGCGGCCTTAAAGGCGCGGCTAGATAGTTTAACATAGACACGCAGCGGCAAAGAAACGCAGAAACGCAGAGAATAAAACTTAAAGAGTTGCGACCGTTGGGGAGCGGCACTTCGATATGGTAAAAAACACAGAGGCAGAAGACGTTAACAGTCCAATCGCTACGGCTTCCCCGTTTCTCTATCTAGCGCCATTGCGTTGGATTGTTTTAGCCAGGTAGTCGCACGTGCGACGTACCCCTACCTGGCAGGAGGGTTCCACACTATCGGTGTTGCCGTGCCGTTGCCACCGCCGGTGCCAGAGCACCTACCAGAATCACCGCCAATTGGCTGAGGACGAACAATCCGAGCGCCAAGAGAACACCTTCGGTGAAGCCATACGAATGCAAACCTGCTCCCAATTCATTAACGCCGAACCACGACCAACTGGTGATGATATTTCCCCCCACAGCCAGCAATGCCAAACCACGTTCGCGAATCAGTCCATCCCATCGTGCATGCAGAATGATCGCATTCCACAGCACGATCATGAGCGCTCCGTTTTCCTTTGGATCCCAGCCCCAGAACCGTCCCCAAGAATCGTCGGCCCACAAGCCACCCCAGACGGTACCTACGAAGCTAAAGAGCAATGCAAAACAGACGGTTCCATAAATCATGCGCGACACGGATCGAGCCGTATCCGGATCCCAACGCCCCAACCAAATGCGGTCCAGTAAATAGACGATCGCCAACGCTCCGGCAGCAAACGTGGCGCTATACCCCAAAGTAATAAATACCACATGAGTAGACAGCCAGAACTGCGTATCCAACACCGCCTGCAACACCGGCATCGTATCTCCTGTTGCCAAGAAAGAAGCAATGATTAGTGTGGCGAAACCCGATAATGAGGCGATGAGATTTCCGATACCTAAGCGATAAAGCACTTCGATAGCTAGTCCCGTTATGACGATAGCCCATCCAATAAAGATTGCGGACGAGTAGAGCGTTGTCACAGGTGGGCGCCCGGAGATATAGATGCGGCATATCAGTGCAAAGGTATGCACACCAAGCGTGAGTACCATGAGCCAAAACGCAGCTCGATTCAACGGTCGGCTCCATCCCAGGAATCCGATAGCCGCCAGCACGAACGCTACGAAGTATGCCCATTGCGCATGGAAGAACGGAGCGTAACGATTATAAAAAGCTTCAAAAACTACCTTACGAGGTTGATAGTCCGCGGGTGCCGCTGCTTGTAAATAACGCTCAAACTCATCAAGTTTTCCATTAAACAACCGCGCATTTCCGTCTTTATAGGCTCGCAACATGTCGCGGAACGCCATGGCGCCTTCGTTGATCGCCTGAGGTTGACCAGGTTGCAGCCATGCATTTCGCAAGCGTGCTACGTAGCTCTCCGTATAAGCGGCGGCTACGGGCACCCAGTTGGTCAAACCGTTCTCGGTGACGGGCACTGCTTGTGGTACCCCCATAGCATCCAGCGTTTCGGCTGAAGGCACATCGTGTACCAGCTGTGCAATCCGCCGCAGGGCCGCTTGCGCCTCGGGATCCTCACGACGCAATGCCTCGGCCGAAGGTATCTCGTCAGGAAAATCCGGCATGCGAAAACCCGAAAGCACCGTCATCAATACGCGCAAGCGGTGATCCAATTCGAGGATTTTGCGTTCGAATGCATTCAAGTTCTCGTTATTTCTGGCACGTGGCGCGATCTGACTTACTTGCTTTTCCAACTCATCGAGCCCCGGAGCCAATTCCTCGAGCGAGTAGCGCATCCCGGGGCGCGGTTGTAAACCCAAAGCATCCAGTACTTCACGGTTGTCGATCTTGACGACCGCATAACGGCGTGCTTGAGGCGATTCACTAATGGCATCCAGTAACCAGCGTGTCGCCAGTTGCACTTGCCCCGATGCATCTCGAACCGTTTCACGATTCGACAGCGCTTTTAACGTCGTACGTGCCATCGTATCAAACGGCTTGATCCTTCCCTCATAGCGAACCGGCAACTGTCCGAAGCGTTTTAGGTCCATGGTTCCTGGCGAAGGTTGTAGGGCGCGCACTGCCGGCCACAACAACCATACAGCTCCGGCCGCGACGATGGTCCCTACTGCGACATGTTCCCAAAATCGCGATACCTTATCCTGCGGAACCGCCGATCCTAAGTGCCGCCGAGTGCGGCGCTGGATGGCGTCCGGCTTTTCCGCATGCGAACGTTCGAAAAGCGCTCGCTCGCGACTCACCAAAAATCGCACCAACGTGCCCCAAAAGTGAGCTGCCATTCCTACCATGACGATCATGCACGATACATACGGAATCATCCAACCCGTATTTTTCACTACTTGAAGCTCCGTCAATTCCACGCCACCGGATTTGCTACCGTCGTCATAGCGACTTTGATAAAAGGTCTCACCGGCATACCGCATGGGGTTATTCATCCAAATGCGTACCTGGCGATCGACATTTCGCGTCGGGTCACGCAGCCGAATGACGGACGAATAATCGCGCGGCGTGTTGGTACCGCTGTAATTCTGTCGCACAACATCGATCAACGTAATCGAATAGGGTTTGTAAGTGCGGCGAAAACGCAGGGCGACCTGGTACGTCTTGCCGTTGACCTCGACTTGATCTTTATGTCCTCCCAACGTTGCCAACACGGAAACCAGGTGCGTGCCGAGCGGCTGGCCGGTTCGTTTGTCCAACAGCCGCACATACGCAGCAGCTAGATCCACCGTTGCATCGCTACTGGCACCGGCACTGGGGCGCAGCGGTTCAATACGATAATCGCGTCCGATACCCCGATCGGCTGGAGCCGTTTCCGTATCTTTGCGACGAACAAGGTCGGCATTCTTGTGGTACTCGAGCACCTCCACATCGAACGGGAGCCGCTCGTCGGAGATCTTCTGCTGGCGAGCGAGACTCGCTAACAACAATTCGCGCGGAATCACCACCACATCGTCGTATTCGGGATGGGAGCCATCGATGACCGCCAGTTCCGTAGTGCGGATATCTTCGCCATATTGGATCGTTTGGCCTTCACGAATGGCCATCCGTTCTTCGACGTTGTAAACCGTTGCAATGTATTGACCGAACATCATCAAGAGAATGCCAGCATGGATGAGCACAATTCCCGCTCGGCGACCGAACAACAACCAGCAGCCCGGCAACAGCACTAATCCTGCCGCGGTACCTTGAATGACCTGCCATAAAATGCGAAGCGACGAAGGGCTCAAGGAAAAATCGGTTGAATGAATCCACGAGAGCAATACTACTAAACCGCATTGGGCAGCGGCTATCAGCACGGCCTCTAAATAACGCGGCGTCTGGCTCCACCAAGTTAGTTTCAGCAAAGGCCAAAACAATCCTACCGCGATCGCAAGCAGCAACAACTGAAGCACGTTCCAAAACGTCGACCATTCAAAAAACGGCTCGCCCTGAAACCCCTCTTTGTTATGCCCGGCGTCGATCACCATCCATGTAATCCAGGCCCCTGTCGCCATGACCAGCAGTCCCAAGAGCAAGCGCCAACCACTGGCATAGATCTTAAAACGGACTGCATGTGCCGCTAACAAATTGACAATCATAGCCAAGCCGATAGTAGCCCCACCGGGAAATGGAAAATAGATGGCGGGAATCTTGGCATGCAATTGCGGAAAAAACGAGGGCGGGAAAAACACCTGGATATTGATCCACGCTAAGTAGGCCGAAAAATACTGATCAATCACTTCCCACATATCGATGGACACCTGTGCCAACGTCCCGGCAAACACCAGGAATATAGCCAGAGCCATCAACACGACGGTCAGTTTCAGCGAAGCCAGTATACCCAGCAGGCGTAAAACGACCGACGTTCTGCCAGCCGCACGGCGAAGCTGCTCGCGATCGAACCGTTTCTGGCGCTCGACGGGCGCTACAACGGCTTGGGATTCTATTTCAGTGGCCATACGTTGACCCCTTCTTTATCAAACTTGCTCCGCCCTCGCCTTTGCCCATTGTAGGGAAGATCCGGCAACCAGTCTATGTGGATCCTTTGGTCCACGTGAATCCTTTTGCGTTTCGTTTCCGTACGCACCTGTGCAATCGCGGCTTATGGGAGCCGAGTTCCTTCGACGAATTTTCGGAAAGCCTCCCTGTCCTGGGCCACCCATTCGGCGGGACCTCGCCACTTGAAATACCAAACGCGATCCGGTCGGCGCGCAATTACCCCCAGGATCGCTTCGCCTTGCGCATCGTCCGGCGTGAGCTCGAAATAATCTGCCGTGTCTTTGCCGATCACCAGCGATTTTCGAGCCATCTGGACTTGCTGCTCTGTCCATGGCGGTAAACCAATCTGGTTGCGCCAACGATTCACGTTATCGACGAGCGACCCACTTTGTGGTCCAAGAGCGATCAACGTTACCTCAGCCCGTTTGCCACCGCGGTCCACGACGAAAGCCGCTTGACGCAGCGCATCAGCCGGCAAAGCCTTCCATTCACTCGGCACCGGCCCTAATTCGAGCGAACCACGCGCAGAGTCAGCAACCGGCTGCGAATCTGGCGAGCGGTCCGAGGTTGTCGCTTCGGCCGGACGATTTTCAAAATCGCACCAAAAGATCTCTTCACCCGAGGCGGTTTTATCGAGTTGGATGGCGTCGGTAAGCTGCATTGCTGACAACGGTGGTAAACCAATCTGGTTTCGCCATCGATTAACATTGGCCAACAAATATGCGTCCCAATCGCCTCCGGTGCTAGGTAACCGCGTAACTGATACTTCAAGCGTGCGACCGACTTCACCACCGGATCGCAACGTGCGGTACCGAATTGCATCTCCCGGGCTCTCGCTCCAACCATCCGGAAGTTCCCATACTGGATTGCCGGTCGAATCAAAGGTAACGGACTGTACTAAACGGCGTAGGGCCGCCTGATGTTCTTGGACCAAATCCGGAGACGCCGTGACCTTAAAAAACCACACATCCGCCTGGTGCCGCACCACAGCAGCTACCAAACGCGCCGGTGTACTTACCGCGGGAGGCGCCATGGTTTGCTGAATTGGAAGCGGATCTTTGGGAGCTTGATACCTCTGGATTTCGGGCATCTTCGAACAACCGCTCACCAACACGGCTGCCCAGATGCACGCCACAAGCCCGGCCCCGTGCCAACCAATGCCTAGATACCGTCTCATAAAGCTATCCGATGCGCGGGAAACAAACACATCCTAAATTAGGTTGTTACCGCTCTGAACAGCACATGTATTTTAAAGGCGGGAAAGTCGAGGCAAACTACGTCGCCTCACCGGAAGTTCCGTGAGCAACACTACATCAACCCGATTTTACAGCTTACTCAAAATAATAGGAAGATGTAACTCATCTCAGCCGTGTGTGGACCACCGATCCGTCTTCTAGCGGATACGTTCTAAGACATGTCACGTTCGTAGCGCCCCAGCGGCCGTCGCCGGGTAAAAGGATACACATCCAAGAGCGAGGCCCAATGCGAACAGGCGCCTTGTTAGGATTCCGGCGGGTCGGTAACGCGCTGATAACGTGTTAATTCGTCGGATTGGTTCGTACGCCGCTACGCCACTACCTTGCAAAGCGGACACACCGAGACAGCCCAATTCCTCTCAGCGGTTCAGTTTCAACGCATTGAGCAACATATCCATGATCATGGAGGCTGACGAGCGGTCTGTTTGTTCACTCCAGCTCCACATGTTGCGAGTAACATCCACCATTAATAGACCGCTCAAGGCCAGGACGGCTACCGTGCAGAACAAAAACAGCACATTTACCAAGGAATAACTGGGCGCCGGAGGAGCGGCTGGTACATAGGCTTCGGCAGCAGGCTCCAAAGCGGTAACCGGTTCCAGTGGCACCGGCTCGCCCCCCGTCGGCTCACCGAATGTCGGCTCTAAATCAATGACTTGTGATGCGCTACTTTCCTCCTCTTCCGTAGCGAGCGGACCCGGTTCTAACTGAAACTCTTCATCAGCCACCAGTTCCACTTCTTCGGCTGCGGCCGCCGGTAACTCTTCGTCTTCCGGCAGCTCCAACGACGACACGGCCCCTAGTTCAATAGGCTCTTCATCTAATGAGATACCGCTATCCGAAGGATGTGCCAAGTTGATACCGGTGTCCGAGCCTAGCCCCACATCACTTCCGGTTCCACTGGCGGCAAGCATCAGCTCTTCTTCATCGCTGAGGGACAATGCATCCGTGTCCATCGCTATTTCGTCACTGCCCGGCAAGTCACCGGTACCGGTACTAGCAACTTTGCCCAATTCCAATTCCAGTTCACTACTACCCGGACTGCCTGCGCCGGCTGCCAATGCGCTGGATGAGCTCGGTTCGACTTTCACGTCACTTGTCGCCCCGTTAACGACCAGGCGCACATCGCTTTCCGCGGTCTCCGGTTCAGCCGTGGCCCCTGACAGGCCGCTACTACCGATATCTAATAACGGATCGCTGGCAGCCAGACGAATGTCGCTATCGGCTGAGGGCTTAGCCGATGAGCTACCGATAACCGTACTGGGCGATTGCGTCACTAACTGATCCGGTTCGTCGGCCAGCAACACCAGATCCTCTTCATCCTCACCCAATAGGTCACCGGCCGGCAACCCTTCTTCAGCCGACGGACCAGCCCCGCGTTCCTTTCGATAACGCTCGACTTCTTCGACCTTGAATTTCCAACTTGCGCCGTCACGATACCCATGAATCTCGTTGCGGTCCCGCGCCTCGACCAATTGCTCGGGCGACATGCCCAGCATGCGGGCTGCTTCTTCCAAATTGACAAATTTGGTCATTGTTCTGTTCCCCTTGCCTTTTGCGCCGTCCACCGTTCCAAGGACCGCGCACTGGCCCACACTTCAGCGGCCTTGACCAATGAGTGCCCGTATTTCTTTAGGATTTGGACTGCCGGTATTGAATTCCTCTAACTGCAAATCCCACGACAAATTCCGTACACTTCGCAGCGAGATCGCTCCGGTGGTGGGGTGTATTTCATAAACTCCCAGCACGCGCGTTTGGGGATCGACCACTGCAACGAATGGACTTGTCTCGCCGACCACTACGAACCCGATAAGTTCACCGGACTGGCCCTTACCTGGGCGTTCGACCTGGGCTTGGGCAGTAGGCCACTCGCTCCACCACACGGTGAAAGCCCCTACCAGCAGGCCGCCCACAACCATCCCGGCTACCATACCACGCATAGTCCGCTCCCTGACCTAATCTTGCTTACCTGTCCATACTTACATTGTAGAAGCCGTGACGGTGGTTGCAAGGACAAAGTGGCATGAGCCTTCCCGAAGGCGGTCTTAGCTCGTGGACGAAACAATCCACTCCTTTGGCTTACATCAAAATACAAAGAAATGGTGTTGCCGATTAAGAGCCGGTCCCCAAAATGCCGACGGCGGAAGGTGATTCAGCTGAGGCGAAATGGCGGAAGGCAAAATAGTTTTCTACCTGGTTTGTCGGTAGTGACCCGACTCATCGGCTCTAGACGCGTACCTCAGGCAAAAGGACCTCATGAATGTAGTTACTAAGAACGAGGTCACGACGAACGCGTGTGTGTTTGTAGCAACCGCCTTTAA
>CAYRMD010000145.1:0-7441 GCA_964425225.1 uncultured Pirellulaceae bacterium
CTTGTTAAAAGGTTCCGTACAATACGGGCGAATTATGCAGAGGTTCCTTAAGAAGTTTATGTTCCTTGGCCACCCCCAACTGGACCACTACCGTTTGTTGCATCGTATAGTCTTGTTTGATGCATTCGGCCTTCGCGCTTTTCTGCCTCTGCGTTAAACTATTCCCGCGCTGGCGAAAGCCAGGCGGTAGGCCGGTCAAGAAGTGGGGTTGGTCACGCGACCCAAGGGCGATATAGTTGAAGTGGGGTGCTTAGTACCATGCCCTGCGGAGTTTCGCGGTGCGCTGCGAGCTCTTAAGGGATGAACACATTCAAAGGACTTCACGAGGAACAAGCGTAATGCCCGGAGAGCTTTTCGAGCGGTTTGAGGAGCTTCGTGAGCGACTCGTCGAACTACGAGACAGTCTTTGACTACGCGCGCCGTCAACAACAAGTAGCCGAAATCGAGCAGCGTATGGCGGAGCCTGGCTTTTGGGACCATGCGGATCAAGCTCAGAGCGTTATTCGACGACTCAAAGAGTTGCGCGCCGTTACCGCTCCGCTTGGCAAAGCCATCGAAACAGCGGAGCACCTCGAGGAGTTACTTCAGCTTTGCGATGAAGATCCTTCGCTGGAAGCGGAAATCCGTATCGAGTTGAACCGTCTGGAGCAGCAGGTCTCGGAACTGGAAATCCAGGCTCTTCTAAACGGCTTTCATGATCAACTGGGGGCCATCGTCGCCATCAACGCTCGCGATGGAGGCACCGATGCCCATGATTGGGCCGAAATGTTGCTGCGGATGTACACAATGTGGGCCGAAAAGCATGGCTACGAAGTCGAGCTCTTGGACCGCGTGGACAATGAAGTGGCGGGTATCAACAGCGCGACCATTGCGATCCGAGGTCCGATGGCCTATGGGTATCTAAAAGGCGAGACGGGGATTCATCGCCTGGTACGCATCAGTCCGTTTAATGCCGAGGGTAAACGCCAAACCAGTTTCGCGGCGGTCGATGTTTCGCCAGAATTGGACGATTCGATTGTCATCGAGATCGACGAAAAAGATGTACGAGAAGATACGTTCCGAGCCAGTGGGGCAGGTGGGCAGCATGTCAACAAAACCAGTAGCGCCATCCGCTTGACTCATTTGCCCACGGGAATCGTAGTTCAGTGCCAGAATGAGCGCAGCCAGCACAAGAACCGAGCCCAGGCATGGAAAATGTTGCGGGCCCGGCTGGCACGCTTGGAAGAGGAAAAACGTGAGGCCGAACGAGCTCAAAAGTACCAAAGCCAAGCCAAGGTCGGTTTTGGAGCTCAGATTCGAAGCTACTTCCAACATCCAGAACAACGGGTTAAAGACGCACGCACCGGTCATACGGAAGTGAATTTTCAATCGGTGATGGATGGTGAGATTCAAGGATTCCTGGACGCGTATCTCAAATGGCGAGTTGCCCAGGAACAGTCCTCGTCTTCCGCTTCGGCCAACTAACCTGCCGACAGCCGAACGACGGTGACCCACAGGAAGGAAAGTAGAATTGATGTTCAGGTCGGCCGCTGGTGCATGATCGCTCCTTGCGTTCCGTCCATGCTCGGCAAGGTGCACTCGACTAAGCGCGTGGAGACTCGATGCGAAGAGCAACGGCCCGCCACATACGTCGGTGCACCGGCAGGCAGACCGCTGGTTCGCCGCAGGCCGAAGGTATAAGACATATCGGCAAAAGTTATGCCGACCGACTCTAGCTTACCTGCAAGATGCTCGATCCGGTTGCCGACCACCGAGGGGTGGATCGAGGTGAGCTTCACGTTTATACAAGACCGGTTTGCACATCACGTCCAATGGTTTTCCGGCGCGACGCACTTAGCGCTTCTTAGCTCGTGTGAGGGCGACGATGAGCAACCGTGGCCGCCTAGTCCACCCATGCAGCAGCTTGATGGAGCTGCTGTCCACGGTGGGAAAGCGATTTTGGGAGTAGGATTAGCCGGCCAGAGTCATTGGTCGCTCAGTGTATGCGTTCAAGAGCAGGCGAAACGGATCGAGTGGGATGTGGCGTGCCGCGTCGCTGGCCAGCCGCAATGGCTCGGGTCAACCTACCGACTTTGGTGCGCGCTGGATCACGAGCCCGACGGAAACTTCTTAGTCGCCCTACCCGACGGAGAGTTGCGATTGTCTGCGGCGGTCGAGGATCCCGGTCGTTCTTACGCCGAGCAAAACGGCGAGTGGCTCATCATCGCGCCTGCTGATTTTCCAACACGCAACGCGGCCGCTCAGACCTATCGTTGGCGTTATTACTGCGAACTGGTCTGATCACACAGCAGTACATTTGCAGACTTGCTCGGTGCCCCACGATCCAAAACAATTGAGAGGAATAACGAAGATGGCTATTTCAAAAGCATGCACAATCGAACCGCGTCTTTCCTCTGCGCCTTTGGGTTGCGTTAAATCTTCTTTTCCGTAACTATCCCAACATACGAAATGAAAATTAGATGGTAAATATCGTTCCGCGTCCGGAAACGGGGACGCTTCTATTTGCGGCGTCCCCGATCAACGCTACGACAGAAGGCCAGAATATCATCCAAGGTTTTTATCTGACTGACGTCCGGACGGGCCTTTGGAGCAGAGCCTTCATCACTCGTCGTGGTTGTCTCGATCGCAGCCGCGCCAGCCGGTTGCGGTTGCGTCTCTGCTTCTGGAATCGGCTGTGGCGCCATTGTCGCGGAACCCGAAGACTTTGGTCGGCGTGCCGCTTCCAGTAGCTGGGCGATGGCGTCGGGGGATTTCGGCACTTCCGATTGGGAAGCCCTCGTCTCATCTGAAGGGCTCGCCGTAGGCGCTGCGGCGGCGGCCGCCGGTTTCTGCCCGCGCGCTAGCGCCAAAATCTCAGCCGTGGATAATTTCGAGGTATCCAAGGTCGGGGTTGATGGCTTCGCCGGTGCCGCCGGAGTTTTTTCACCAGCCGGCCCAGTGGGCTTCGCGGTCGCCGGTTTTTGCCCACGTGCCATTGCCAATATCTCGGCTGTTGTAAGTTTCGATGGGTCGACACGCGGCGACTCGCCAGCGGGAGCCTGTCCGCTGCCGGATGCCGCGCCTACGGATTCCGTCTGAGGTGTCGTGGCGGGCTTTTGGCCTCGGGCTCTGGCAAGAATCTCGGCCGTCGTTAAAGCACCACTGGCTGACGCAGCATGTGTCGGCGGGGCGCTTTCGGGCTTTTTCGCCGCCCGAGCTGCAGCCAGGATCTCCTCGGTCGACGTGGGCACTTTCTTGCTCGGCTCGGCACGAGCCGTCGGTCGAGCCTCAGCATCGTGGGACTTCTTGTGCTCGGCTGCGTGACGCGCCGCAGTCTCGGCCGCCGCAACCGGAGCCTCGACAATCCGCAGAAAGCTCGGGTCGATGTCGAACCACGCAATGCTGGCGCCACCTAAAAACTGCACTAACGCGCGGCCGTTCATGTTGACGGTTTTCACGACGCCAGTCATGCCGCGAAATCGCCGCAATTCCGGGCGAGAATCGTCCACGACAACATACTTGTCCGTCAATTGTGATTTAAGTTTCTCGATCTGCTCGAAGGCCATAGCCGCCTCGACAAAAAGCCTATCTATGGTTCCCGATTGATTCAAAACCCTTATTTTGCAGGCATACGCCATCAAATCAAGGGCGGTATTGGAGCCGCGGATTGTATGCCAACCAGTTTCTCGACTAAAATCGTTGCCAGATCTTGCGAGCTCACGTATTGGTTTTTTGCGTCTCTGCATCTTTGCGCGTTTGCGTTACATCGTTTTTACCTACGAATGCGAGGCACAGGCCACAACGCATTGGCTAAACCCCGACACATTTTCAACGGAAGATCAACAGTCCAAAGCCTTGCGGAAGGGGTTGTGTGTCGGCTGGTGTCGCCCATGATTGCAAACCGGTTCGGGGCGCGATGCGTTGGATTTGGAAAGCCCAGGCGGCATTCTGTTTTGGAGCTTCCGGGACAAGCTCTTCCCACGGGATGGCAGCCTCGATTGTCCATCGCGTTCCGTCGTCACGTACCGCAATATACCACGTCGGATCCCAAGCGCTGCTGCCCCAACATTGATCGGATGCCCAGCCGCGGTGGTCGATTTCTAACAGATAATACGTTGCGTAATCACGATCCACATCCAAAACAATCTGGATCCGATCGTGGTCCGACAGTGGTGTGTCCCGCCTGCGCATTGTGGTTAAAGTACCATAGGCATCCTGATTGGTGCGTTTGACCCGAACGGCAAGATATAAGAACTGGTCATCCGCGGCCAGTTGAGCCGACGCCGACCAATCCTGGTCGTCGTAGAGTGGGCTGTGCAATTCAATTGTCGGACTTTGCTGCCAAACTTCGTCCTGGAGATCACCATCCAGATAGGGTGGCGAAGGCGCGCGATTACACAGTGCCGTCGGTTTTGGCGGCAATCCCTGGCCATGCCGCAGCCACTGTTCCGCCTGCCCGGTCGCTCGCCATGCCGCATCCAGACCGTTGACCGCCAGCCAGTCAATGTAGTTTTGTGCTTCCCTACCCTGTCCCAGTACGCGTTGGGCTGCCGCCCAGGGAAGCCGCACGTGCGGGTCATGGTACAAGGTCGGCGATCGCTCGGCCACGCGACTTGCGTAATCCAGTGCGCGCTGAGCACGACGTGTCGGCGTATGGTGGGGAAGGACTTGCCAGCGGACTGTTGCCGTTGGCTCGGGCACTTCGGAAGTATTGGGTGTCGGAGCAGCTTGGCGGTCACGAAACTTATCCTCGACAACTAGGGTGCTCGAGCTGCGTTGCAATTGCCAGGTAATTTCGGCGCTTGCGTAGCAACGCACGAGCCATGCGGCGGCACGTAGCGCCAGTTCGTGATCGGGACACTGTTCGAACAAAGCCTGATAGGTCGCGGCAGCCGCTTCCCATTGGCCGGCTTGTTGGTGGCGTTTCGCTAGCTCGTCCAACAACGCCGCTCGCGCCGATACGGGCAACTGACCGGTTAGATCGCTTAGCTGGGCCGCCAAACTAGTCTCCAAAAACCGCGCATCGGCATAGCGAATCAATTCGTAGCCGCGGCGACGCTGCTCCACAGCACGGCTCAGCGCTTGAACGTCCGTTTGGACCGGAGCAACCGCCGGGCGACGCGCCGATCCGTCCATTGCTGACCGAAGTGCGGCAAACGGATCGCGTAGCGTTGTGTCGATATTCGCCCCCAAAAGCCAGGAACCGCTCCAGCCTGTCGAGGGCGCTTCAAGCGCTGAGGCCAACGCTCGCGACGGCCCAGAATACTCGTCGAGCGAACTGCCCAATTGAGCCGACAACTGTTGAACCGACACAGGCATCTCGCCTTGAGCCACGCTCTCGGAATTTCCGCGAATGGTGATCACATGGGACACTTGCCACGGGGAGACACCAGCAGCCGTCAGCTCGGGAAATGCCGTCGCGTCCGCGGCTCGCTCGATCGCCTTGAGAGCCAATCGTTGCACCAGTCGATCCGCTGGATCAGCGGCAGGGCCAGCCTCAGGGACAATCAGCAAAGCTGGTCGAGCTGTTCGAACCTGACGCACCAAGTATCGCAATAGTGCCTCCGAGCTCTCGCGGTCGCTGGCACGAGTCCAGCGCTGCAATAGTCCATCTTCTGAGAAGGAAATACCACGCCGCGGCAATGGACAGAAAGGCCACGGGTCGAACCAAGTTGTACCGATGCGCTGGAACGCCTCTTCAATACGCCGGTTGGTATTCCACCAGCCCGTGCGGTCCGACTCGTTTTGTCGATTCGCAACCTGGATCCACCCCACTAGGTACCCTTGGTCAGCAGCATACCACGCCAGCCATTCCCATGGCGTGGTTTCAGCATCTGTCCATATCCCTAATGCCGCCAGACGGTCGCCTCCTGAACGCATCGTCCACCACGTCTGGCCTCCATCACGCGTGCCGAGTATCATTCCCAGATTGCCTACTGCCCAACCGCGACGCTCGTCCAGGAAATAGAGTCGCTTGAGGCCCTGCCGTTGCCCGGTCGAGGCGAGCTTCCAGCTTTTGCCGTCGTCTTGGGAGTAGATGACGATCGTGCCCGGCTGCCCGGCAATCCAACAGTGGGCTCCGCTCCAGGCTACCGTGTAAAAATCACAAGCAGTGGGCACTCCCTCCGGTAGGTTAAGCAGTACCTGTTGCCACGTGAGTCCTCCGTCCGTGGTTTTCATGACCAGCCCTTGATCGCCTACCAGCCAACCGCGCTGGCCTTGTAACGAAATGGCGCGAACGGTGCGCCAACCAACTGGAGCACTGCGAGCCGGAGTAAATCGACCACCGGCCACGGACAAGAGGCGCCCATCCTCGGTGGCGACAACTCCGGTCGAAGCTTCACTGAAGTCCCCGGTAACCACGTGCCCGGGCGTACCCGCCGCCAATCCTTTCCAGGACCTCCCTCCGTCACTCGAACGGAGTACTCCCGATGGGTACAACGACGAAGGCAAGCACAGTGCAACAAGTTCCTCGGGGCCGACGAAGGTGATTTTGAACAAGGCAGGCAAAGTAGGCGTGGGTACCAGGGTCCAGGTTTGCCCTGCGTCAGTCGAACGCAGTACGACACCCATGCTGATTCCCGTGTACGGCTCGATCCAACCTCCCACGATACACCCGACGCGGCCATCGCGACTGAAAGCGATATCGTCCAACCGACACGTGACCCCGGACGGCTGCAAATGCCAGCTTCTGCCGCCGTCGAGGGTTCTCCAAATAACCCCCCGGTCGCCGACGGCCCATCCTCGGTCAGCGTCCAAGAACCAGACGGCTCGAAGAGTGGCGTCGTGTTGCGCGTTGGCGGGAATTGCATTCGGTGGTTCAGCATGAGCGCTTATCCCCACAGCTCCGCATGCTGCCAGAAACGCAACAAAGAACTCTCGCAGGATTCGCGCCGCACAGTTGCGGGTGGCCACAATGCCAAACACGAGCCGAAGCCGAACGTCACGAAAACAATCGTCGGTGTGGCCAAGCGCCGACTCTTTCCGACGGTTAGCGGAAAATGCGACAAGCCCTTCCATGGTGCTATCCTTGACAATCAGACCTCCGTTCGCGACGCGGTGCATTTTAATCAAAAACAGCTAAACTGGGCTAGACGAGAGGCCAGACTAGCAAGGCGAACTAGCGAAGTGTGGGCGTCTCGATTGTACGTGAGATTTCAGTGTACAAGGCGCACCGTCGCGAAAGTTTGCCTATTTTCCGCGACAGGAATGGAAACGAGGTACCGGTCTTCGTGGTCCATGAAATGGTTCGGTCATTTGCCGGTTCTGGCGAGGGATGCGTTTTCGGCTCCACCCGATGTGAGCCGATGCGACTGCTTCTTAGCAAAGGCGTTGCGTCGAGCCGAAGCTCAACCGAGCCACGAGCGTAAGGGAGCGGCCAATCCAATTCAACGGAAAGGCGCTAGGAAATTTAAGGAACCTCTGCATAATTCGCCCGTATTGTACGGAACCTTTTAACAAG
>CAYRMD010000146.1:0-7397 GCA_964425225.1 uncultured Pirellulaceae bacterium
ATCCATCGAGCCAATACGCTCGTTTACCGCCAGTTGATCAGACGTTCCTTAAGTTGTTTCGTCGCAATTTTGGCGAGGCAGTAGAGAACTTGGCCGGTGTAGGGGAATACCATTGGATGGCCGGGAATTTTTTAAAATATGCAGCCGAGGAAGCCGAATTCGGTCGAAAAACGGCCGATGGTCTGCCGGTGGACACGCACCAACTGTTGGCACTTTGTGCGCCGCGGCTGGTTTTTATTAGCTACGGCATCCCGGAACGCGGCGATGCGTTGTGGTTGGATCAACGAGGTAGCTTCATGGCAGCTTTAGCGGCACAACCGGCTTGGCATCTGTTTGGTGATCCGGCCTTGGGTTTGCCGCCCGATGATCTCCAGCAATCAATGCCACCGGTCAACACAGGACTGCTCGACGGAGCGCTGGCCTGGCGTCAACACGATGGTGGTCACACAAGTTATCCTAATTTGGCAATCTTCTTGGAATGGGCTAACCGCCGCTGGGCTGTAGCTTCGAGGTATTGAATCGACTCTGGCCATATGACAACCATATCCACTGGGTAGAACTTTGAGACGGCCGTGTTTGGGCTAAAAGGACTAGATCGAGCGTCAAGATTGCCCAAAAACGCGCCTGAAAAGTGCAATGAAATGTGCGAAGTGATCGCGTCACAAGAGAACTGCTAACTTTCAATCGCGCAAAGGTATGAGGCGAAGTCGGTTGGTTTCTCATTTCGTTAAACCCCCTCGTAATTTACGGCGCACATTAATCGTAAGCGTTGCGCACCAGTCGGTCAGTTGTCGTCATGCCACGTCGTTAATCCAAGAGATTGTGGCCGGCAGTGTGTCGAGGGGCCACGACACGGCCAGGTACGCCAATTACCCTTATGTTGAAGCATGCCCCTTGAGTGAAGCGATCGGATTCCACAGAGCATACGGAAGTTTTCATCGGGTGTACATTACCTCTACCGGACACAGATGGAGGTTGCGACAGTGACATGCGTTCTCCGAGAACCTTTACCTACTTCGGAAGTGGAATTACTTCGACTGGAACATTACAACGCTAGCGTTGTGGAGGTAAGGCGCTGTCACGAGGAATTGATCATTTTGCGTGTTCGCCCGGATCGCGGTATTCCAAGAGTTGTTGCCGGACAGTTCACGGCGCTCGGGCTAGGTTATTGGGAACCGCGCATTTCGGGTTGTCAAGAAGAAAGTGATATCCCGGTTCGCAAACTGATCAAGCGCGCGTATTCGATCTCCTGTCCCATGCTGGCGGCAGACGGTACTCTGGTGACCGTGAATGATCTGGACTTTCTTGAGTTTTACATTTCGCTGGTGCGTCGAGCCGACCTTAAGGCGCCGGCGCTGACCCCAAGACTATTTCGGCTGACTCCAGGTGATCGACTCTTTTGCGGTCCGCACGTCTACGGCCGATATACCTTAGCGCGGGTGCCTTGGGATGCGCAGGTGGTACTGTTGGCCACTGGTACAGGAGAAGCGCCGCACAATGCAATGGTGGCTCAACTGCTGAAAACTCGTCATCGCGGGAAGATCGTCAATGCCACTTGCGTTCGATGGAAAAAAGACCTCGGGTATTTGACGATCCATCGCGAATTGGAGCGCCGCTTTGCCAATTACAGATACCTGGCTTGGACTACGCGTGAACCCGAGAACGTCGATCCGAACCATCCGCATTATGTTGGCAAAAAATATATCCAGGATTATGTTGGATCGGGTGAGTTCGAGCGTGATGCAGGACTGGTCCTTGATCCGGAAAAAACCCACGTTTTTCTTTGCGGGAATCCTGATATGATTGGAGCTCCCGTACCCACGCGCTCAGGCTCGCGACGTTACGCGGTAGCAAATGGAATGGTAGAGCAACTGGAGAAGCGAGGCTTTGTTTTGGATGACGCCCATGAACCGGGCAATCTTCATATAGAGGTCTATTGGTGAGTATCCGTCACTGCGATTCAACAGCAGCACACACGATGGGAAATGTGTCGCAATGGTCGTATAATCGATCGACTCCTATACGCTAGAAGTTCGAATTGGGATAATGCGTAGGTTGTGGCGATTGCATGAGCTTTGATTAAGGAAGTAGACCGGATGGAGGGGGAGCACTGGAGAATTGAGGTACGCCAAGTGGCCTTTGCCGCAGAATTACCGGAAGAAATCGTCAATCGACTTGTAGGACATGGGCAACTTGAGCAGTTTCAGGCGGGGCAGGTGGTGTTTCGCCAGGGGGTATTGGCCGAGGCCTTTTATTTGATCTTTTCCGGTCGAGTTGCACTTCAGATGCAAGTTCCCGGTCGCGGGATGGTGACGATTCTGACCTTAGGACGCGGCGATATGCTCGGCTGGTCCTCCTTATTAGGCAAGCGAACGATGACAGCTACCGCTACAGCGGTCGAACCGGTCCGGCTATTACGATTGTCGGCAGATGCGTTACGGCAACAGTGCGAAACGGATCACGAGTTTGGATTCTTCATGATGCGCCGCATGGCACAAGCTTTAGCTGAGCGGTTACTGGCAACACGATTGCAATTGCTAGACTTGTTCGCGAACAGCCCGAGTGTGCCCCCTGTGCCAGCAGCAACGAAGGATTAGCACCGTGGAGCAAGGCGGACAAGGATCCGAGTTGTACGTGAGTCGGCGCGAGTTCTCGCGTATCTTTGATGTCTTGCGCGAGCGTGGCTACACGATCATTGGCCCCAGGATTGAGCAAGGAGCGATCGTTTATCGGCAGATTCAATCGGCGGAGGATTTACCTATCGGCTGGCGCGACTGTCAAGAAGCTGGTACCTACCGTTTACAGCGGCGTTCGGACGAGGCATGGTTCGGCTACGTAGTAGGGCCTTTCTCATGGAAGCAATACCTATACCCGCCGCGCCTTAAGGTATCTGAGGCACGCCGAACGGCGGAGGGTTGGGAGTTCACGGCTGCGGAAGATCGTCCCCCCCGATACGCCTTCTTGGGAGTTCGTGCCTGTGAATTGGCTGCTTTATCGGTACAGGACAAAGTGTTTCTCGAAGCCCCGCATCCGGAGCCCACTTATGCCAGTCGGCGACGCGATGCGCTCATCATTGCCGTCCAATGTACACAGGCAGCTCCCACATGCTTCTGTACCTCGATGGGAACAGGGCCGGAATGTACGACCGGCTTCGATGTCGCCGTAACCGAGTTGGACGATGGTTTTGTGCTCCAAATTGGCACCCTGCGTGGCGAGGAGCTTATAGCCGCGTTGAGTACGATTCCGGCCACGGCTGAGCAGCGATCGGCAGCTCAACAGCGCCGAGCACAGGCAGTCGCGCAAATCGTACGCCGATTGGACACCCAAGGGATTCGCGACCTGTTGCTGAGTCAGTTGGATCACCCGCAGTGGGAAAAAGTAGCGCAGCGGTGTTTGTCGTGCACGAACTGCACGATGGTATGTCCAACGTGTTTTTGTTGCTCTGTGACTGACGTAGCCGATCTAGCAGAAACGCATGTGGAACGCTACCGTGTCTGGGACTCCTGTTTTAATTGGGACTTCAGCTATATGAACGGAGGCGCGATACGGCCGGACATTCGAAGTCGGTACCGCCAGTGGCTTACGCACAAGCTCGCCTCTTGGATTGACCAGTTCGGAGTTTCTGGGTGCGTCGGATGTGGACGATGCATCACGTGGTGCCCCGTAGGCATTGACTTAACTCGGGAGGTTGCGGTTATTCGCCAGGCTACCAATGAGCACCATGATGGCTAATCGGTGCGATTATTTAATGCCGCATGCGTGGGTTCCCCTTTCTGCGATCGTGGTCGACATCCAACAGGAAATTCCTGGAGTCGCCACGTATTACTTAGCCTTGCGCGATCACACTTTGCACGCCGCCTACCATTTTCAACCTGGTCAATTCAATATGCTGTACATCCCGGGCGTCGGTGAAATCGCCATATCCATAAGTAGTGACGCGATCCCCTCACCGGCGTACGCACATACGATTCGCCAAGCGGGAAATGTCACGACGGCACTATCGCGTATGCAACTTGGTGAGCAAATCGGTTTGAGGGGTCCTTTTGGCGTGGGTTGGCCGATGGCCGAATGTGCGGGTCGAGACGTGGTTTTGGTAGCCGGGGGAATCGGGTTAGCTCCATTGCGACCCGTAATTTACGCTTTAGCAAAGCGTCCCTCAGAACAAGGAAAACGCATTTTGCTTTACGGAGCACGGTCTCCCGATATGTTGCTATATCATGCCGAATACGCAATTTGGCAACAGGCAGGATGGTCGATCGAAACAACCGTCGATCGGGCTGACAATGACTGGAATGGCAACGTCGGGGCCGTCACGTTGTTGTTGGATCGTTTGATGGACGTGGATATGTCCCGCGCGGTACTGTTTTGTTGCGGCCCGGAAATCATGATGAAATTCACGGTTTTAACAGCCTTTAGGCGCGGTTGGCCCGCGGAGAAAATCTGGCTTTCCATGGAACGGCACATGCAGTGTGCCGTGGGCTGGTGTGGCCACTGTCAGTGGGGGCCAACTTTCGTGTGCCGCGATGGGCCGGTGTTTCGGTATGATCGCATCCAAGCGTTCCTGGAAATTGCTGAATTGTAATTACGTGCCTCACCATCTTGGGCATGTCAGACAACGGCCTCGGGAAACCACCAACGCTGCGTTAAAGTAGGGTCGGTATCTTTCGGTATTCCAGATGGCGATGAGCGACATGCCGCTTCATCGCCTAGCAGCGATCGCATTTCAATGGTGGCACTTAATGTCTATTTGACCTGGTTAACGCTAGCGGTAATAACGAAGCAATTGAATCAGACGTGCCATAGCTACCCGGACTAGGCAGGCGTGCTTTGGGTGAAGTGACTTTACGGCGTGAAGTACGCTTTCGCAAACACGCAATAGTCAGTTTTACTGGAATGTATGGCGCAGGCTACAGGAGCAAAGGCCGTGCAGGCGGACGCGGCGTCTGTCGTAGAATTTAAAGGCGAGGTTGTCCCAAGGCGGTTGCGTGGCGGTGGCTCGTTACAGGTCGGGGGCAATGTGCGGTCAAAGCGGCGATGAATCTCCCTGGTACGTGCTTAACGAGGAGCGAACTATCGGTTAGGGAATCGGAACATGTCGCAGAAGCCACGTCTTGCTGTACTTAAATTCGCGTCATGCGACGGCTGCCAACTAGCGATTCTCGACCTACAGGAGCGGCTCCTGGAATTGGGTACAGCCGTAGAAGTGGCATATTTTCTTGAAGCCACCAGCCGGATTACTCCGGGTCCTTATGATATTGCCCTAGTCGAAGGTTCCGTCAGTACGCCGCATGACCTGGAACGGATCCAACAAGTGCGCCAGGCGGCACGTTACCTAGTCACCATTGGTGCATGTGCCACGGCGGGTGGGATACAAGCTTTGCGCAATTGGGCAGACCATGAAGAATTCCTCAGAGCTGTATATGCGCGGCCAGAATATATCGCGACGTTGGCCCATTCTAAACCGGTGGCCGAATGTGTGAAAGTCGATTTCGAATTGCGAGGTTGTCCGATCAACACCGAACAGTTGTACGAAGTTCTCCGATCGTTCTTGTACGGCCGTCGACCGCGCACACCCGTCCACAGTGTCTGTATGGAATGCAAGCGGCGTGGCACGGTATGTATTGTTGTGACCCAACAGGTCCTGTGCCTTGGACCGGTAACACAAGCCGGATGCGGGGCGATTTGCCCAGCCTACAATCGAGGATGCTACGGTTGCTATGGTCCGGCACGTGAGCCGAATCTAGTCAGTTTGTCTGATCGATTGATCGCCCAAGGCACTGACCGCAGCGATGTCGCTAGAACGCTTCGTGGCTTTAATGGTTATGCGCCGGAGTTCCGACAGGAAAGTCAACGGCTTGCCCCCTCTAGAATTTAATCGTAAGGTGCATAACACGGCGACCGTCAAGGGTTCGTTGCGGACAGGTAGCGTTGCACAGCTCCTTTTGCAGCGACACAATGCAGGTCTAGCTGCCGGGCATCTGGAATTACGGAGCCAATGAACTGCCAGAACAACAGCCGAACACTTGGAAATGGGAATGTCAGACACACGTTCCATCCGCATTGGGGCTTTAACCCGCGTCGAAGGCGAAGGTGGGTTGTATGTGCGATTCGAGGATTCGCGTATTGCAGAGTTGCGATTAGAGATCTACGAGCCACCGCGGTTTTTCGAGGCGCTACTACGAGGTCGTGTCATCGAAGAAGTACCGGACATAACGGCTCGGATCTGCGGTATTTGCCCAGTGGCGTACCAAATGAGTAGTGTGCATGCTCTGGAGCATGCTCTGGGAATTCAGGTAAACGGTCTTGTCCGAAAGCTGCGCCGACTATTGTATTGTGGAGAGTGGATTGCCAGCCACACACTGCACATCTTCCTATTGCACATGCCAGACTTTTTTCAATGCGATAGCGCCTTAGAAGTTGCTGAGCGATTCCCGGATTGGATTCGCCTGGGACTGCGGCTAAAAAAACACGGTAATCAATTGCTCGAAACGCTCGGCGGTCGAGCGATCCACCCGGTGAATGTCGCGATTGGCGGCTTTTATCGGCTGCCCCGAGCCGATGAACTGCAACGACTGATTCCCGACTTCGAGTGGTGCTTGGACGCGGCGGTGCAGACAGCGCGCTGGGTAGCTTCCTTTTCATTCCCTGAATTTGAACGTGACTACCAGTTCGTCTCGCTCGTTCACCCCGATGAGTACCCGTTCAATGAAGGGGATATCGGAATTTCTACGGGAGAAAGGTTCCGCGTATCGGACTACGAGCAGCAGTTTGAAGAAAAACAGGTTTCACACTCCACGGCGTTGCATTGCGTACGACACGGTACCGGCGGCACCTATTTGGTGGGCCCGTTGGCCCGCATTGCCTTGAACTTCGATCGGCTGTCGTTAACGGCTCGCAGGTTAGCCGATGAGCTGCCCGCCCGCTTGCCCTCGGCCAACCCTTTTCATGGAATTGTAGCGCGCAGTTTGGAAGTCGTACACGCCGTCGAAGAGGCATTGCAATTGATGCGGGACTATCGGCCAACTGGTGAACCACGAGTTTCCTATCAACCGCTGGCTGCTACCGGATGCGCCGCTACCGAAGCACCGCGAGGTCTACTGTACCATCGATACACAATTGGCGAACAGGGACACGTGCACGAAGCAAAAATCATCCCGCCCACTTCACAAAATCAAGCCCAGATCGAAAAGGACCTGCGGGATTGGCTGCCTAAAGTGATCGAGCAACCACAGCCAGTTGTGGCACGCTCGTGCGAAAACCTCATTCGTTGCTATGATCCGTGTATCAGCTGCGCTACCCATTTTTTAAAACTTCACATCCAGCACCGATGATACCCATGCGCGTGGTAGTAGCGGGAATTGGCTCGCCGTACAGCGACGACCAAGCCGGATGGTTGG
>CAYRMD010000147.1:0-7393 GCA_964425225.1 uncultured Pirellulaceae bacterium
TCACGACTTGTTAAAAGGTTCCGTACAATACGGGCGAATTATGCAGAGGTTCCTGTATATATAACCATTCTACTGCCCGCCAGTTTCGTTTATCAGCCCGGTGGTCATAAGGTCGTTCCGCCAAACTCAAAAGGCTGCGTCACAACCGCACCCGAGTTCACAAATTAAGAGGGTACGGCACATACGCTGTTCCTGCCGGCCGCCGACACTACAGGCCCGTGAGCCGACAGTTGATTTACGCAGCGCACTGTGCGAAACTAAAGGTGGCCTTTGTATGAGGAAGCGTGGCGCAGGCTTCGTATGGAGATATCGCCTCGGGCTGCGGTTACTCGTCACTAGGTCAGCTCCAGAGCATGCTATGTAGGTGGTCGGCGGGTCGTGTAGAAGCGCTCGATTGAGGAGTATTCTAATGGTTGGGCTCATCTTACCTTGTTGGAATCGATGGAACGTTCAACAGCGGCTTGTGGGTGCGGTTACGGTGGCGCTGGTGTTCGTTTTACCAGCAGGTCCCGTCTTTGCGCAAGTTCCGTCGGACGTGTCCAGTGCCGTACAACAGATTAACGCAGCCTTGTCTCGGAATGCACCGGACGAAGCAGCGAAATTACTGGACGCCGCGGCAGAAAGGTTTCCAAGCAATATCGCAATAGACCAATTACGATTGCGGCTCTATTCGGCATACTTGACCTCCGACAAACCCGTGCAGGCTGCCGAACAGTTGGCTGCGTACGCGAAGTCTCGGGTCCGGCATGGGCGATTATCTAGCCAGGATACGATAAGCCTTGCATCCATCGTGGACCGGATGGTCATGACGTACCTTCAGGCTCAAGCTGCAGACACCGCCGCCAAGGTTCTCGATGAACTAACCGAAGCCGCGCGCCAGTCGCAGGCGGATCCGTCGGCTTTTGTAAGCGGAAAGGCGATTTTGCTATTAGAAACGGGCAAGCCGGACGAGGCTCAAACATTCGTCGCGCAGTTCGTGCAGGAGCAGACACCTCGCGACGAGCCGAGCAACCGCGATGCAGCAACGTGGCTTCGCTGGCTTGAAGCACTCCGACTCCAACGCGGCGTGTTAGAGCGTATCGGTTCGTCGAAGGCGACCGAGGCTGCGCGGGAGTTTTCCGAAGCGCTTCAGCAACTGGCAAAAGTGCCCACCGCACCACCGGAAGCCTTAAACTATTATGTCAATCAGGAACTCTCCGAGATCCGCCGTCTTATGAGTGCGAATGCCGAGCAAGCAGCCGAACGCCTTAAATCGCTCAGCAACTGGGTCGAAAACCTTGGAAACGACCGGTTGGGTGAAACGACACGTTCTCTGTGGACGCGCATGATCACCGACTATCAGTCCGTTCTCGCGCGCGAGCTTCGAGTCCAGAAACTGGTAGGCAGTAGCGCTTTACCCCTGGGCCCAGCAACCTGGCTCAACGGTGAGCCGCTCACCGACGACGATCTAAAAGGCAATGTCGTGTTGCTCGACTTCTGGGCCGTATGGTGCGGACCGTGTATTGCCACGTTTCCTCATCTGCGCGAATGGCACGAAAAGTACCACGATCGGGGGTTGATCATCATCGGTGCAACCCGACGTTACCAATATGGTTGGGATGACCAAGCCAAGCGGCCTCGCCGGGAGCAAAACCGCAGTCCGCAAGACGAAGACAAAGCAACGCAACAATTCCTGTCCCATCACCAATTGAAACATCGTATCGCTGTGTTGGATGACACGTCGAAGTTGTTCGAAGAGTACGGAATCAACGCCATTCCCACGGCAATCCTCATAGATAAGACCGGTAAGATCCGCATGGTTCGCGTCGGTTCCGGGGAGCAAAATGCTCGGGATCTGGAAAAGGCCATCGAGCAGTTGCTGGCCGAATGACCGGTGGTTCGTTGTCAACAGCGATTTGCCGGCCCCGACACGAAGTGCTGAAGCGGAGGCAGGCGTTCGTATTGCGGTGAGTTAGCCCATACGATGCGGTAGGGCATGGAAATGGCTATAGGCCGATGGGTCAGCCTATCCGACCGGCAAACCACTTCGGTTAACCTGGTCGCCCTACTTATGGCGGTGCTGCTCCATTTGTCGCTTGCGCTCTTTTGCGCCGTTTGTCTTCGCAGTCTGAGCGATTCAAAGTCGCTGCAGGATGTCAAGCGAGCCCCATCGGTGCACGTGCGATTGGTCGCGACGGAGTATCCAAAATTCGAAAGAGGCAACATCGCGCTAAGGAATAGTACGCGCCTAGATACTCCTCGGCTGCTGGCCGATCGCAGTCTAAGCGAGCTTTCTGCGCAGCAGGCTGTACTACTGCTGAGTGGGTTACCGGTCATTTCGTTTACAGCAGAACTACCGCACTTGCCTCAAACGACGGACCTAGTACGCGAGAGACAACCCGACAATTGGAATCTGCCAGCCGGCGGGCGTCCTTTACGAGATGTTGGCAAACCCGGCGCGGATCGCCCGATAACCAGCGAACCGTCGTTTCCGGAGGAGTCCGCCCCGTGGGGTGAACCTGCTGCCGTCGCGTTATTCGGCAGTGATCCGGTGGTCGGGCGCTCGTTCGTTTTCTTGATCGACGGTTCTGCCAGTATGGGGCCAGCCGGACTGAACATTCTCAGCGAGGTGCGAAGCCAGATGCACCGCATCTTGGAGTCACTTACCGAAAAACAACGTGTCTGCTGCGCGGTCTATCGCGGCGGATTAGACTTAGATTTTCCGCTGGGCCGACATTTGATACCACTTGAGCCAGGGCCAAAGGCCGCGTATCGCGAATGGCTCGATCAGATCGTGGCTTTCGGTCGCACGAACCACGAAGCGGCGATTCATGCAGCTTTGGATATCGGTCCGGAAGTGATCGTCGTTCTAAGCGACGCCGGTGATCCAGGCTTAACACGCGCCGAACAGCAGCACCTTATTTCGCGAGCTGTCGAGAGTACATGCCGAATCGTTTGCATCGAGTTTGGCCGAGGGCCACTTCGTGAAACGTCTTCTTGTTTCCAGATGTTGGCCAAGGCTACAGGAGGCACGTGGCGCTATGTCGACGTGGACAAACCGAATCCCTGATCGCATTCGGAAACTCGCTTTACGTCGCAACGTGGCAATGCTTATTGCCAAGACAGCGTATAGTTGGAGCCTTTTTTGCGTAGCGACGCTGTGGCCGCTGACGGATGCATACGCCGCGCAAAATGTGGCAAAAAACGCACCTCCTCCGCCCAACATCGTCTTGATCATAGCCGACGACTTAGGCTGGACTGACCTGGGCTGCCAGGGCTCTCAGTTCTACGAGACTCCACACATCGATCGACTCGCCGAACAAGGCATGCGGTTCGTCCGATTTTATGCGTGTCCGAATTGTCAGCCTACCCGAGCCGCTCTGATGAGCGGACAATACGCTCCGCGAACCGGGGTCTATACCGTGGGAAGCATCGAGCGATTCAACTGGCGCAGTCGCCCATTGCGTCCCGTCGATAACGTCGAACAATTGCCCCTGGACAAGCTGACCTTGGGGCAGGTTCTCAAACAAGCCGGTTACCGGACGGGCTACTTCGGAAAATGGCATCTTGGTCAACAGGGGCGGTACCACCCGGCACAACGTGGCTTTGATGAGGCCATTACGTCGATGGGGAAACATTTTAACTTTGTAACGCAGCCACGAGTCGAGTATCCGGACGGAACGTGTTTGGCCGATTGGCTGACCGACCGGGCCATCGACTTTATGCGGCGCCATCAGAGCGAAAAGTTTTTCTTGGTCGTGGCCCATTTTGCGGTTCACACGCCGCTAGAAGCTCGCCCGGAGGACATCGAACCATATCGCCAAAAACCCGCCGCCGGCGGGCACTACCATCCGGTATATGCGGGCATGATCGCTAGTCTAGACCGCAGCGTGGGCCGCCTCACCAAAACGCTCGATGAACTGGGCCTCGCGCCTAACACATTAGTTATTTTTACGAGCGACAACGGGGGAGTAGGCGGTTATGGCCGTGAAGGAATCGAACATCGTGATATTACCGACAACCGACCGCTTCGCAGCGGGAAGGGCAGCCTGTACGAAGGAGGAATCCGCGTGCCGTTTCTGGTGCGCTGGCCAGGTGTTGTACCTCCCGGAAGCGTCTGTCATGTGCCCGCCATCCACGTCGACCTTCTGCCGACTTTGGCGGAGGTAAGCCGATCTACCGTTTTCCCGGATTACCCTTTGGATGGTCAAAGCCTGCTGCCGCTATTTGAAAACCCAAATGCCGCCTGGAACCGCGCGGCCGTTTTTCAGCACTTCCCCGGCTATTTGGGCGCCGGAGGCAATACCTGGCGTACGACGCCCGGCGGAGCGATTATTACGCAAGAATGGAAGTTGTTAGAGTTCTTCGAGGATGGCCGTTTGGAGCTCTACCGGCTTAACGACGACGAAGGCGAAACAACAAACCTAGTGGCCACCCATCCCGAACAAGCAAAGAAGTTGCACGAACAATTGCAGCAATGGCGCATGGCCATTCAAGCCCCTATGCCCACTCGGCGTGATGCTACCCCGTAGCAGGACGCCGTTTCGACGAATGACATGGGCCCATCTCTTAAAGCGGCCAATTCAATTCAACACAAATGCGCGGGAAGATTTAGCGCATAGGCGCGGAGGTGCAACGAACACAAGAGGTACATGTCAATTGCCCCCTTGAGCCTCTGAGGCTTTGCGCCTCGGCGTTGAATTATACTGCCGCTCCCTTAACGGTCGCGGCTCTGTTACGCTATCCGTCTTGGCAAGCGTCAGGGCGAGCCCGATTGATAATACCAAGCTGCGTTACAGCTATCTCCCATAACACAATCGAGACGCACACAATGGTAAACGGTCGGACGCTGGAGGAACGCACGGGCTCGGCATACCGTGTCCCTACCGCGAGCGGTCGCGCTCGGCGGCATCCTTTCGCGGATCGCGAGACCGGATAGGCACGACCGCTACACTTGGTGGCGCGACCCACTAGGTCGGCCGTGGCAACTTTGGCATGGAAAATGGGGAAACCTCTATCCCAGCTGGGTGATCACCGGGGCGGCTTACTTACCAGCAAGACGCACACGGTTTTGCAGAACGCAGTACCGCAAAGATCCTAAAAACCTATTAAGGTCCTACTCGCGTTTTCACCGCCCCTGTGTGGCGTCTTCGCGCCTCTGCGTTAAATTTCTTGGACTCCACGAGTCGAGCTCTGAGCATTGCTCGTGAGCGACGTTGGGAACCGCATCGGATACATCGCTTTGCCTGTCAACAAAGCCACAAGGCTCGTGAGCCAAGCCGCAAGTTAATTGTAAAACGTTATGCCCCAACGAAACCCGTGGCGGCCGTGAGGATGTGGCGCCGGTGGCCAACACCACCACGGAGCCGGTTCTACGTAATGGCGCTCGATCACCGTTGGACGGTCCGTATCCTTCCGGCGCGGTGGTTGCTGTAAGGCCAGAAGCACGCGATCACTAACGCCTTCGTTTTTTAGCCGTATCAGATCGTTCGTACTTAGTCTCCGTCCCACACCATTGGCTTCGATATGGGCAATGATCACATCTTCGCTGAGTCCGGCACGTGTCATCTCGATTATTTGGTTTAAACTTACGGGTTGAGCGGTTCGTTGGGGGAACCAACTTCCGCCGTCGGTTTGCTGTTGTTCATCCATGGCCTGACCGATGGCGGCCCCCGTCAGCGTGCCAGCAGCCGCTCCTAAAACAGCGCCTGCAACCGGGCTACCAGACTTCCGTCCAATTGCAGCTCCCAGTCCTGCCCCGCTTAACGCGCCGACTGCTGCTCCTTGCTCACGATATGGCACCCCCTGACAGCCCATCGTCAGCGCGCAGAAAGTGATCATTACCCGGGGCAACCTCTTGGCGTAATTAGCGACGGTGTTCGAATGGTTCACGTCACGTGACTCCAGTCGGGTTAATGCCTTTCTTACTTACCGCACCCGACAGTGGGACGGACAATTTTCGTAAAGCCAACAAGTTTCGTAAAGCCAACAAGGATGTCAATATCAACCCTGGCTTCGTGAGGCACGCGGCGCTTGGACGGCGAGCGCTCGATCGAAACCTCGTAAGATGTCGTATCCAGTGCTTAGCGTACGTTTATGGATATCGGTTCGTCACAGGTTAGGCGCTGAGAAGTTCGCGCGTTGTTCGAGATTGTCCAACCTCTCCGGTTTGCCGTATCGCCATGTGGCAAAGCGACTTCGCGGCGGTGTGTCGAAACGATCCACGGTGTGGCAGCGCCGCGACACATTCCTGTAAGCGCACTTACGGGAAGTTTACCGACCGCCAATTACCATGCACGTCCGGTATCGGGCAAAAACGCGTGCCCCTTGTACACGGCTCTCGCTAAACAAGACCGGGGATTTATGGAAACACAACGCCACAACCACATCATACAAGCCGCAAGCAACGCTATTCGGTTCTTAATTCCCCTACGATTGCGTCTTTGCGTTGAATCGTTTCTCTTCTCGTGAATTGCCAATAAAAAAGGCTGCTGGGAGCAGCCTTTTTTTCGCGTAGCTTTCCGGGAGCCTCAGCGCTCACGAACAAGCGCTTTCGGGGGTAGGATTACTATCGGCTGCGGCTTCGGAAGAATTCTGCTGATTCTGCAACTGGTTGCGCTTAATCGCTTCGTAGACCTCGCGGCGGTGTACCGGCACCTCTTTGGGCGCATCGACTCCCAGTCGCACCTTGTCGCCGCGGATTTCAACAACGACAATCGTAATATCGTTGTTGATGATAATACTTTCGTTCTTCTTGCGCGATAAGACCAACATGGTTCATTCCTTTTTATGCTGCCGCCACCAGCGGTGGCCCGTGCGCAAGTGCCGATCCTCCACCGACTGGCACTGGATCCTGACTGCACCGGCAGACGTCCCTGCGCAACGCTCCTTCCTTCCACTCTACGTGGTGGTTGGAAACAGTCAAGCTAGCACGGTGCTCCCGTTGATGAAATTTCTCGGCCATTGCCTGCATTTATCGTACCATACGCAAACTCGATGACAACAGCCTATTACACCATTTTGGGAGAACGGGACGCCACCTCTAGTCCAGTATCGGCGACGCTAGCAACGCGACGTTTCTCACCACCTGCCGCCCTGGGAAGTAGCTTTTTCAATCGGGTCATTCGCCTCAGAGAAATGAACCGAATGCAGCGTAAAAAAGTGCTGCGGGGCAAAGATACGCGAGGTGAGGTCCTGTAGTACGTGCCCAAGCCGTTGGGGTGACGTACCTTCGCATTCTTATAGAAGCATCAGGCTCGCCCCACAATTTTCGTCTTTTTTTCAAAGGGCCCTCGGTCGCACACGTAAGGTCGCATTTGGCTAACCAGGGGGCAAACAAGCTGCTAGCGAAAGCAAAGACACTTAAGGAACCTCTGCATAATTCGCCCGTATTGTACGGAACCTTTTAACAAGT
>CAYRMD010000148.1:0-7370 GCA_964425225.1 uncultured Pirellulaceae bacterium
ATCCATCGAGCCAATACGCTCGTTTACCGCCAGTTGATCAGACGTTCCTTAAAAAAGGCAGTTGCTATGCGGCGACAGATTGAGCTACTGGTCAACGGAAAGACGATGACCCTAGAGATCGAAGATCAACGACCACTGTTGAGTGTACTGCGAGACGATCTTGGCCTTTACGGCGCCAAGTATGGATGCGGGGAAGGGCATTGCGGAGCCTGTACCGTCCTGGTTGATGGGACACCGCGCCGATCCTGTACCACGGCCGTAGGTGCTGTGGTAGGTAAATCCGTCACCACGGTCGAAGGACTGAGCGACGGGGAGAAGCTGCATCCGGTACAACAAGCATTTTTAGAAGAAGAGGCATTTCAGTGCGGCTATTGCACGTGCGGAATGATCATGGGGGCCTGCGGGTTATTAAAGCGCAATCCGCGCCCCACTCCGTCTCAAATCCGCACGTATCTGGACGGCCACCTTTGTCGCTGCGGTACCTACCAGCGCATCGTCGCTGCCGTGCAACGAGCGGCTCGCCTTATGCAGGGAGATCGGCCATGAGTTTACCGAACGTCCATCGATCCAGATTGCCGGCTGATCCGACCAATGCAGAACTTTCTTCTTGGGAAGTCGAGCGTTACGAGTTGTGGGAAGAAGCGGCTCAAGGGGCCGAGTTGTGGAATCGCCGGCAATTCGTGCAAGCCACCACCGGTATCATGGTCGTGTTATTGGTTCGTCCGTCTGAGGCGCAACCTCCGACGCGCGGTCTATTTTCGACGCGAAGTTCAGGCGCCGCACAGATTGGCGCCTGGGTTCGATTGGAAGAATCGGGGCAAGTGACTGCCTATTCCGGAAAGGTCGAAGTGGGGCAGAACGTACGCACAATGCTGACACAGGTTGTATCCGAAGAATTGCGCGTGCCGCTAGAAACGGTGCAACTCATTTTAGGTGATACCGAACAGTGTCCGTTCGATGCGGGCACATTTGGCAGCCGTTCGGCCCCGTCGATGGTTCCGCAGATGCGACGAGCAGCCGCGGCCTTACGCGAAGTGCTCATCGAACTGGCCGCCGAGCGATGGCAGACGTCTCGACAAACGCTTGTCGCGGAAAACGGGCACGTGATCGACCCGGCAGCGCAACGCAAAATTCCTTATGCGGAACTTGCCGGTGGGCATCGCATCCTGCGGGCCATTCCTGAAGATCTGCCGTTGCGTGCCGCACACGAGTGGCAAGTGCAGGGCAAAGCGGTGCCCAAAGTAAACGGCCGAAGTATCGTTACCGGTCAACATCGCTACACCAGTGACATACAGCTTCCGGAGATGCTTTATGGCAAGGTATTGCGCCCACCGGCGCTGCGTGCCACGCTTCGCTCGGTGGACACCACTCGCGCTCGAGCCATCCCGGGCGTGGTTGTCGTGCACGATGGGACGTTCGTCGGCGTAGCGGCGGCGACTGTGTGGGACGCCCAACAGGCTTTGGCCGCAATCGACGTCCAGTGGGAAGTTGACACCAGTTTAGACGACCACGACCTATTCGAACGACTCAAAAGTACCGCTAGTTCCGGTAGCAGTGGACAAGCGTTCGGGCGTGGACGATTCGGGCGCGGGGGTAACGCTGGGAACGTTGAACAAGCACTGCGCGATGCGGACACCACCTTCGAGCAGGCCTATCGGGTTGCCTATATAGCCCATGCGCCGTTGGAACCGCGAGCCGCCGTCGCTCAATGGGACCAAGACCGCTTGATGGTCTGGACCGGGACGCAGAGGCCCTTCGGCGTTCGTGACGAACTAGCACGTCAATTCAACTTGCCGGCTGATAAAGTACGGGTCATCGTGCCGGATACCGGATCCGGTTACGGTGGTAAGCACTCGGCTGAGGCAGCCGTCGAAGCGGCTCGGCTAGCCAAAGCGGCCGGACGGCCGGTCAAATTGGTTTGGACGCGCGAAGAGGAGTTTCACTGGGCGTATTTTCGCCCCGCCGGCTGGATCGAGATCCGTAGCGGAGTAATGCGCGATGGCCGACTCGTGGCGTGGGAATGCCACAATTACAATTCGGGCGAATCAGCCCTGGCAACTCCTTACGACGTGCCTAACCGCCGTGTGGAGTTCCACCGCAGTAATGCTCCGCTGCGCCAAGGCTCGTATCGTGCCCTGGCTGCTACGGCCAACACGTTTGCCCGTGAAACGCACATGGACGAACTGGCCGCGGCGCTTGGCATCGATCCGGTAACTTTCCGTTTGAAAAATCTCCTCGATCCGCGATTACGCGCGGTTCTAACGGCGGCAGCCGACGCGTTCGGCTGGGGAAAGACTCCCGATGCCGGTCGAGGTTACGGCGTTGCTTGTGGCACCGAGAAAGGGAGTTACGTAGCTACATGCGTGGAAGTCGAAGTAGATCGTGACGAGCAACGCGTGCGTGTGGTGCGAGCCGTCACAGCCTTCGAGTGCGGAGCGATTCTCAACCCCGATCAGTTGCGCAATCAAGTCGAGGGGGCACTGGTAATGGGCCTGGGCGGTGCGCTTTACGAGGAGATCCGGTTTGAACAAGGTAGAATCATCAACGGTAAGTTCTCGGCATATCGTGTGCCCCGTTTTCGCGATATACCTTCCACCGATGTAGTACTAATTGACCGAAAAGATCTTCCGTCTGCGGGTGCTGGAGAAACACCCATCATTGCGATCGCTCCGGCGATCGGCAATGCGATGTTTGCGGCTTGCGGAATACGCATCCGTAGTTTGCCACTTTTAGGCGAAGAGTGGAAAGCCGCTACGCGAGCGTGAACAAGGTGCGTTTGTGAAAACTACAAGCGCATCGGCTGGCGCCTCTAGCGTCATAAGTGTTCGAGCGCCTGACAGCCACTAATGCAACTTGCTCCGTTTCGCGTGCCGTGCAACGTTTCACAGAGCCGCGACCGTAAGGGAGCGGCACTCTGCGAACGGGCCAGGTTCCCTGCTTGGGGCGCATGACGAACCCACCCCGACAGATCGCACGTTGGCTGGGCGCACCAAGTTGGTGGCGCCTCCGGCAAAGGAGTGTGTGTGTCTTGATTGTGGGTACGATTGGCACGACCTGTACGAACGCAAAAACGATGACAAGCGGCTAGGCGACTGCCATGGGATGTTGCGTTCGTTGCGCCTCGGCGCCTTTGCGTTCAAGCGTTTCCCTATCGTGGAGCTCGCCTAATCCAAGACTCCAGCTCAGGTGCCGACGCGCAACCAAAACACCGTGCTAGTGCGCTATAAAGGGATCTACGTTGTGTTCGTTACCCGATGATCCGGCAGACTCCGATAGACCGCCCTAATCGTTACACTGTTATTATTCACTAAAGTTTGACAGGTCGTGGTCCGATACCCACAAAGGCAAGTGGATTAGCGAGCTTGCCCTGGGGGTATGTCTGCGCGTGCACTGACAGCTCACGTACCTTGCAGGCAGGGCATAACGGTGGACCGAATCGACTGGCGTAAGTTAGCCCATCGCCACGCGGTTTTTTTCAGCTTATGCATGTTGATGGTAGCCTTTGTGCTGGTGCTGACAAGTTCCGGCTGCACGCGAAGGCACTATCGGATGGAAGCCGATTTCGAGGTAGCGCAGATTATCAACGAGAAGTCCTTTGATCCGCGGTGGGCTCTGCCACCTAATTTTTCGATAAAAATGGATCCGCGCAGTCGGTATTATGAGCCCTACGATGAAGATGCTCCGCCGATGCCTCCGGACGATCCGGCTTCCCATCAATACATGCACTATGTGGGCGGGCACAAAGGTTGGCCGTATTGGCACCGATTCGGCGAACGTTGGACATTGGAAAACGATGGGTGGCGAGCGCATCTAGGTCGTTATGTTGAACTGACCGATGATGGGAAGGTTGTTTTGAACGTCGATTCGGCTTTGCGCCTTGCCCGCATCCACTCGCCCAGCTATCAAACGCAATTGGAAACCCTGTACTTGTCGGCACTGGATGTAAGTACGGAACGATTTCGATTGAGCACTCAGTTCTTCGGGACGAATACCAACAACTACCTCCACACGGGGAAGCTCCGCGGGTTAGGTACGGAGCGAAATAGCCTCCAGACCGATTCGAATTTCACTCTGCGCCGGCGGTTTGCGACAGCGGGTGAGTTATTAGTGGGTTTTGCCAATTCGTTTGTTTGGCAGTTTACCGGCGGCGATACAGACAACACGACCTCGATTCTGAATTTTAGCTTGGTGCAACCGTTACTCCGGGCAGCCGGACAGGACATTGCTCTGGAGCAATTAACGATCGTCGAACGCGCTTTATTGGGCAATTTACGGGCGTTCGAACGGTACCGACGGGGATTCTATACGCAAGTCGTGATCGGGGAATTGGGTGTAAGTGGCCCGTCGCGACGCGGCGGTTTCTTGGGTGGTACCGGGCTTACCGGGTTTACCGGACAGGGCGCCGGCGGTTTGGGCGGCGTCGGTGAAGCCACCGGTTTTGGTCGCGGTGGGTTTGTTGGCGGCGGTGGCGGCGGCGGTGGCGGCGGTGTGACCGGTTTTGCCGGTGGAGGGGCCGGCGCGGTGGGTGGTTTTCTGGGGCTGCTGCAACAACTGCAACAAATTCGCAATACACAAGATACACTCAACCTGCAACTGCGTACTCTCGGCTTATTGGAAGCAAATCTGGAAGCTGGTGTCATCGACCTCACTCAAGTCGACCAGTTCCGCCAGAACATCGAAACCGAACGCGCCAATCTGTTGCAAGCTCAAATCGCTCTGGAAAACTCGATCGAAAACTATTTGATCAACGTGTTAGGGTTGCCACCCGATTTGCCGGTGGAACTGGATGACGAAATGATCCGGCAATTCCAATTCATCGATCCCCGCAACACCGCGATTCAAGGGGAAATTGGGGACTTGCAAGCAGCCCTAGGGGATTTGGGAGAGGAGCCCCCTCAGGAAAGCTTGCGCGAGATGCTGTTGCGCTTGGTGGACCTGGTTGAACGCGTGCAGAAAGAAATCCAAACCGTCGACGATGACATGCGCCGCATGCACACCCAGGTCGAGCTACGCAAACAGCGCATGAGCGAAGCGGAACGGCAGATGTTAGAGCGTGATATCCGGGCTTTAGAAAATTCCCGAGAGGAATTGAAAAACCGTTTCACGACGCTTCAATCGGCCCCCCGCGAAATGCTCGACCAACTAACCGAACAAAATCGGCGTCAAACCGCGACGCAGCTTGTTACGTGGATCGGTGACTTCTACCGGTTGGTGCAGGAGTTGAGCTTAGTACAAGCGAGAGCCCGACTGGAATCCGTCGTAATCGAGCCGATCGAATTGACCTATGAACAGGCTTTTCGTATCGCCTTGATCCACAGGCCAGACCTGATGAACGCCCGAGCATCGCTGGTGGACACGTGGCGATTGATTTCGTTCAATGCCGACGCGCTTCAGGCCGGTCTTAATGTGACCTTTAGCGGCGACGTGCGCACCAACCGCGACAATATCTTCAGCTTCCACGGCAAACAAGGCGCACTCCGAGCGCAAGTGCAGTTTGATGCTCCGTTTGTCCGGCTATTGGAGCGAAACAATTATCGCCAGGCATTGATTGATTATCAGCGAGATCGACGGCAGTTTATTCAGGCCATCGACTCGGTACATCAATCGCTGCGACAAACGCTGCGACAATTGGAGCAATTGAAGCTGAACTTGGAGATCCAGCGGCGTGCGGTGGCGATCGCTATTCGCCGAGTCGACTTGACGCGTGAGGATCTCAACCGGCCCGTACCCCCTCAGCAGCCCGGACAACCCGCCGCACAGCTTGGACCAACGGCCGCTTTGAACCTGTTGACGGCCTTGTCGGACCTGCGCAGTACGCAAAACAACTTCATGAGCGTGTGGCTTAACTACTACGCGCAGCGCATGCGCCTGGTACGCGATCTGGGCATCATGCGCTTGGACGAAGAAGGGCGATGGATCGACGAACCGATCGATCCTGAATTGCTCGAGCATTTAGAGGAGTTGCCCATTCCGCCGCCGGTCCCCTCGGAATGGCTGCGCCAGCACGACATTCCCGAAGGAATGGACGGGGCTGAGGGCACGGAGCGCGACCCGGGTGAGGCCTTGCAGCAGGAACCTCGAATGGCGCGTCTTGTGCAGCACACCGAGCAGGTCCCTTACGTTATCGAGGACCGCGAAAGTCGTCTTCCGCCACTGCAGGAAGATGACGATTCTGCCGAAGCGCAGTATGCGCTCAGCAAGGTGGATCCCGCGGTTTATACCAGCAGTGAGCCGGCGACGGGCCAGGTATCTCCTGGGAGCGTGCCGCGGGCGTCATCCCAACTCGACTCATCCGGTCGCCGAGTTCGGTAGGTCCGTCATATAGATGTGGCAGCTTGGACAGATGCGTATCGAAGCGTTCACTTCGGCTCCACATCGAGGGCAAATCCGCGTTTCCATCTGCCGATCCCAATCAATCGCTACCGCACGTTGCGCGATAGCGTCTTCTCCCGCATCAGGCGAATAGTCGCCTAGGATCCTCAGTACGGACGATTCGCTAAGTTCTCGCCGTGCCGGCACAGGAACTTCGAATATGGCACGACATCGCGGACAGCGGACACGGTGACCGAAATGCCGTTGGTGAACTTTTACAGGATGCCCATTGGGGCAGCGTTCGATCAAACTCACTGTTTGACCTCCTCTTGTTCCTCGATCCCGCTGTGTTGCACCGGGCTAGGACGCTTCGTCGCTTAAGCCCGATATTGCCTACGCATAGCCGAAATTGTGGTTCGGCGCCAACATCAATTCACCGGCTACGGGAATGGATCGTTCGGAACGGACGACTCATAGCGCTGGGTCCAGGAAGCCTTAACGCAGCCGCTTTTCCAAACATCGAGCGGCCGTGCACGGCTGCGCGCCTTTCCCCAAAGCCCAAGCGCAAACGACGCCTGGCTTAGCCGTCGCCCACTCCGCAGTAATTACAGCAACAACTTAGATGAAAGCACACATGCAGGCGGGAAACCATCGCAAGGGTTCTACACGAAGCCTCTTGATAATTGTAAACACAATTTCTTGCTGTGTGTGTCGGTCCTGCAGCGTTTTTCCGGCAAAGAATGGCTTTCGCGGGGGGGCGTGAAGCGCTTTCGCGAAAGGGACCTAACGCGAGTAATGGGCGTTCTTATCCGGAAACGCTCGAGCCGCACAGTGCAAAGCCGCAAGTATGCGATGGAGCGGGTGGTCCTTTCATGGCGCCTTTGCGTTAATCCTTGGGAACCCTATCGGCCTTGGGGAATCGCTACGCTCCAGCCGAATGCAATTTCGGCGAAACTTGGTGGACTTGCGTTCACCTATCGAGCCAACGCGATACGGCGCCGAGAACTAAGGAACCTCTGCATAAGTCACCCGTATTGTACGGAACCTTTTAGCAAGTC
>CAYRMD010000149.1:0-7013 GCA_964425225.1 uncultured Pirellulaceae bacterium
ACGAGGTTTGCGGGCAATTCGGTCAGGTGACGGTACCTTAAGAGCACGGCAAAAGGCCGCTCCACACGCTCTTCGAAGCGCGAAATGACGAGAAATTGATATTGCAAAAACTAGGCTCGACCTGCCCTATTGGTAAAAAACTACATCACCGCATGGAGGCCAAGCCACGGCTCAGAAAAACTTTATCTCACTTTTCCCCGAGGATCACAAGCTCTGTCGCGGGGTACAAATTGACTGAAATCCGAAGATTGGCAACTGTTGGATGCCCCGTGGCGAGCAGGCTACGGTGAGCACGCCGGGCACAAACCACAAGCGTCAGCTCAGTGGTTCGTTGCATTGGAGAACGGGTCCGGTGTCAGATCTGTGGTAGGCTGCCAACGAAATGCCGTACTGTTCATTAACCATCTAAAGAATCTGAGTTGACAGCTTCGGTGTTGTCGGCTGATCCATGTGGTGTGCGACTCTGCGCGGTTCCACAATTGTCGTTTGGTGCGGGAATATCTGGAGAGCATGCGTGGACGCATTGAAGTGCATTTTCTACCGAAGTACGCGTCGGAGACGAAGCCAATCGAGCGCATCTGGTGGCACGTACATCACGAGATTACTCGGAATCACCGATGCGCTTCTGTCGACGAGATAGTGAACTCGTGTGTAAGCGGATAGAAGCTCACCAACATTTCTATCCACAGACCCAATATTATCAGCAGCTCTATGCCCATGCCGCTTAGCGCTTCCATAATGACGTGGACCTATTTAGTCGAGACCGCCGAACTGTAGAAAATGGCCACAGTCGAAGGAATTCGAGGTATCTGCCCCATGTAACTTGCAACGGTTGCATATTGGGTATTCTCATAATCAGCCAATTTTCTCACGTAGTAGTTTTACCTCGCGCATCGATATGTTTCTGTTACGGCGCTTGTTCGTAGTGAGGATGGATCCTATCGGAGCCAGATCGCCTGCTCCCCGGCATACGAGTGTGTGCGAAATTTCGGATTCCTGGCACCTGTTCGTGTTTCGTGACCTAGAGTTGTAGTGGATACAGTGTATTGGTACCGATAAGCAGCTGAATCGGCATTATTTAGAGCGGAACACGCAAGGCATAAAGAAAGGATCCGAAGCCAGACTATGGGAACCACGAATCGTCGAGGCGCGATTGCGGTTTTTGCAGCCATTATTCTAATTGTGATATTAGCGTTTGTAGCCTTCGCTGTGGATACGGGGGTTGTAGCTGTATCGCGCACGCAACTTCAGGCGGCGGCGGATGCTGCGGCGATGGCATCCGCTCAAGCTCTAGGTCTTCCCGATTCGGAAGTTCGCGAAATGGCTCGGCGTGTGGCCCGCTTAAATCTGGGCAATGATTTCCAAGTTCGTACCGAGGACATCGAATTTGGCTATTGGGATCCGGTACGTCGCACTTTCACGCCCACAGCCCAGCAGTCCAACGCGGTGCGGGTAACCATGAGGCGCGATCAGATGTCCAATGGACGGACACGGCTGTTTTTTGGGCGGATTTTAGGGTTAAGTACGGTCGACACACGCGCCCGCGCTGTGGCTACCGTTACGCCCCGCGATATTGCGTTTGTCGTGGACCTATCCGGTTCGATGAATGACGACACCGAACCGTGTTGGGCCACCGACGAAATTTCTCGTCAGTACGGCGCGGCAATCGCGCAACGTGTTATGACGCGGATCTATCAAGATTTTCGCCTAGGAGCTTTTCCTGGGTCGATCGAGTACATTGGCCAACCACTAGGCGTAGCACGGAATTCGTATGCGTACGCTGAGATGACCAAGGACAACGGTCCCCTTGCCTCGGCCACGGTGCCAGCCACGTATCGGATAAATGCGACGGACAACGAACCGACGCGCAAGCGAAAGGCCTATAGTTGGATCATCGACCAACAGATTGCTCGCTTGATGCCCAATGCGCTACCGAAGCCGAACAGTCGCGATGCGACTAGTTTCTCGTTTTGGGAGCGCTATTTGGATTACATCATTATTTCCCAGACGATCAATGTTCGGCCGCCTGGCCCGCCGAATCCACCGAGACCTACTAAGCCGCGAGAACTCAGGCCTCGACCGCAGTTACCGACCTCACCACCGACCTCACCACCGACCTCACGGCCGGCTTCACCGCCGACTTCACCGCCGCCGTCACCCCCGCGAGAGCCCCCGCCTCCGCCGCCCCCGCGAGAACCACCACCTCCTCCGCCGCCGCCCCCTCCCCCACCTCCACCTCGTGGCGGTGGTGCAGCGGCGTTCGATTGGCCCAGCACGAGCGATCGATGGTTCACGAGTTCGACGTCGAATGACCGGATCGTGCGCCCCGTGACCCCATGGGCGACGTTATGGTTCTGGACCGCATGGTTGCCGGGTGTCGAGTTATCGGTGACGCCTTGGATCGCGGCCACCAACAAACCGGGAACCCCTCCGTATGGCCGCGGCACACTACCGCCAAACCAATACGGCGATCGAATCACGTCGAGTAAATTCAATAATCCCAACGCGGATATTTACCCGCGAGCACCGGCCAATGCGCCGGCTGCGTGGCGGAACTACGTTGGTCCGCGCACCTACATCCAATTCTTGATGGATTATGGTCGCGACGGAAAAGTAGCAGGCCGCCTAACACCTTTGGCACGAACCTATCCGTGCCCATTGAATCCCGACTCGGTTGGCGGCCGGACCTTCATGTTTCCGCCGGCCGAGCAACCGATGCATGCCTGCCGTCGCGCTTTGATCGCAGCGCTGAAGGTGATCGAAGATCGCAATGCTGCCATTCCCAATCCATCGCAACGCGACCACGTAGCGATCATCTCGTTTGACTTAAAAAGCAACGGCACGACAGTCCACTACGGTTTGGGAGGCGATTACTATCAGGCAATGCAGGCGTGTGTCAATCTTCAAGCCACGACCGATGTTGGCTACAGCACCACCACCGAAGCCGGGCTCGTTCGTGCTCGGCAAGTACTCCAACAGGGTCGCCCGCGAGCCAACAAGATTGTCGTGTTGCTGACCGACGGAGCACCGAACGACTGGGTAACTCCTGAAGCGGTAATTGCCACCTATATGGCCCGTCATCCGAGTCGCGAATACTACGGAAACGGTGGTTGGTGGTTGGATGCCCCGCTGATGCAAGCCGACATCATGCGCGCGATGGGTTGGGACGTCTGGCCCGTGGGAATCGGTCTGGGTACCAACTACGATTTCATGGACCGTATGGCGCGCATGGGTGGGACGGCTGACGTTAACGGTCGCAGCCCTCGGGGGTCGGGCGACCCATCCAACTACGAACAACGACTGGTGCGAATCTTCGAGCAGATCATCCGCACGCCAAAGGTCCAACTAGTCGATTGACGACTCGGCGTGTAACACGTTGCCCAGAAGTGGCCTGTAGCCTTACGGGCTCAGTTTGTTGCTAATGCAAAACAGGTGTTGGAAGGTGCGGATAAAGATTTCTCCATCGGACAACGCAGGCGTTGCATTGCAGGGCTCGCCCAGGGGATTACTTGCCAAACGGACCAATTTCTCCGTATTGGGCGCGAAGACCAACGTGGTACCGTTCTGGTCGGTTACATAGGCGCGGCCTGCACCGTAGACGATCGAGCTCCAATAATTCGCTCCGCCTCGTTCGGTCCAGAGCACTTTACCGGTTTTGGCCTCGATGCATTGGAGCGTTCCGGGGCCGGCATTTGCCATGTAATAGACGTCGCCCAGCAATATTCCCGAGCCAATACTTTGAGGATTCTGTTCTTTGCGCCAGAGGCGTGCATTTTCGGTAAGATTCCCGCTCTCGCCTAATAGCACTGCCAGCGACGGACCTTGATAGCCACCCGTTGTTACCAGGATCCGGCCGTCGCTGACGGGTGACGAATAGGCAAGGTCCCCGCGTGGACCCCGCAGTCCTTCGCACCACCAAAGAATCTGACCGGTGTCTATATCGTACCCCACCACGCGTGTCGGCAAGCTGACGACGACTTGGTCTTGTCCTTTAACCTGGACCACCATCGGCGTCGTCCAGGATCCCATATAGTTACCGGCGGCATTGCGGTCACCGTCTCCTTCGAACGGCTCTTCGGTTTCCCAAAGCGTCTGACCGGTTTGAAGATCGTAAGCGCCGATGAACATCCGCTCGTGACTTGGACCGGTAAAAAGAATAACACGACCCTGATAAACAATAGGTGAACTGCCGTAGCCCCACATATGTTCGAATTGGCCAAGGTTGCGCGACCAGAGTACCTTGCCATCGACATCATAGCAATGCAAACCTGCCGAGGCATGCCAGACCACCACGCGCCCCGCGTGATATGCGGGAGTTGAACCGCAATAGGGATTGGTTTGGTGAGTAGCCGATTTTTCGGGGTATTCGACAATGCGCTTCCAGAGCACTTGGCCAGTGCGGCGGTCCAAGCAGAATAGACCACGCCGCTTTCCCTCTTCGTCTTCTGCACAAGCTACCCACACGCGCCCCTCAGCCACGATAGGGCTGCCATTGCCAGGCCGCGGCAGCGGGCATTTCCATCGCACGTTCCGTGTGGATGTCCATTCCAGCGGCAATTCTTGCTCGTCGCTCATCCCATTGGCCCTTGGTCCGCGGAACTGGGGCCAATCGCCTGCCGAGACTGACGCCGTCACGGCAACATATACCAATAACAAGGCAACGCTCGACCAAACCCCCTGACGGACCAAACGCTTTGCCCGAACAACACAATCAACTAATACCATGATCTCGACCTTCTCTTTGGCGACGCTCAAGTAACGCAATCCTACCAAGCACCAACTTACCTGCATACGTTCCTGTAGCAGCAGAGGCCACGGTTAGACGATTGATTGTGGGCAAGTTTACAACGATCTGCAACGTATGCAACAATTATCGCGAGGCTGTACAGGCATGGTTTGAACTACCAGGAGGCAAACTCCATGAGAGGTCGTTTGCTCGATTGCTGGCCGCTGGTCTGGTCTTTCGCCGTTTGGTTTGCGACGTGTGTGTTGCTTGTGGTGGCGCCGACCTGTGGGATTGTTGCCCAAGCACCACCGGCCGATTTGGTGGTCGTCAACGGCAAAGTGGCGTTGGTTGATGCAGCATTTCGGATGGTGGAAGCGTTTGTTGTGCGTGATGGGAGAATTGCGGCTGTGGGATCCAACGAGGAGATAGAACGTTGGATGGGCCCCAACACGCAAAGGGTCGATGTCGAAGGCCGTCTTGTGCTTCCCGGTTTGATAGATTCGCACGTGCATCCAATTGATGCAGCCGTTTATGAATTTGATCATCCCGTCCCCGACATGCGTTCGATTCAGGATGTGCTTGCCTACATCCAGCGGCGGGCCAAGCAATTACCGCCGGGAAGTTGGATCGAGTTGCATCAGGTGTTTATTACGCGTTTGGAGGAAAAACGTTATCCGACGCGTGAAGAATTGGACGCGGCTGCTCCGCAACATCCGGTTATCTATCGGACCGGGCCCGATGCGATGCTCAATTCCTTGGCACTGAAATTGAGCGGAATCGACCGCAACTTCACTTTGCCACCGGGAAGTTCCGGGCGCATCGAGCGGGATCCGCAAACGGGCGAACCCACCGGCTTGTTACGGGGTGTTACGCATTTGGCGAAGGTCGAAAGTCGATTGAAGCGGCCCAATCATGAAGAGCGACTTGCGACCGTCCGAGCCCTGCTGGCCGATTACAATTCCGTCGGTATTACGAGCATTGCGGATCGCAGCACGTCGGACAGCGAGTTGGCGCTGTACGAAGAGTTGCTCGAGCGAGGGGAACTTACCTGTCGTGTGTTCGCCTATTATGCGATGAACCCCAACGAACCGCTCGCGGCTATCGACGAGCGGCTTTCGCGAGCCGAATCGCATCGATTGCACCACTACAATCCGTGGGTGTGGCTGCGTGGCGTCAAAGTGTTTCTGGACGGTGGGATGCTCACCGGAAGTGCCTACATGCGCGAGCCTTGGGGAGTGAGCCGTATCTACGGTATTCAAGATCCGACCTATCGGGGTGAGTTGAAAATCGATCCGGAAAAGCTCTTCCAGATTTCGCGACTCGTGATGAAACACGGCTTCCAAATGACCGCCCATGCAGTTGGCGATGGAGCCGTGCACGCACTGTTGGAGGCGTATCGCCAGGTCAATGAAGAATTCCCGGTACGTCCACATCGACCCTGTATTACGCATGCCAACTTCATGAGCCAGGAAGCCATCCGGTTGATGCGCCAATTGGGAGTGGTGGCCGATTTGCAGCCCGTGTGGCTCTGGCTGGATGGCGCGACGTTGCGAGAACAGTTTGGCGAGCAACGCATGCGCTACTTCCAGCCATATCGGTCGTTATTCGAGGCCGGTGTGGTAGTGGGCGGTGGCTCAGATCATATGCAAAAACTCGGCAGCTTCCGTGCCGTCAACCCGTACAATCCCTTCCTCGGCATGTGGATAACACTTACACGACAACCCCGAGCCGGAGGACCACCGCTTCATCCGGAGGAAATTATTACCCGTGAAGATGCTATTCGCCTCTATACGATCCGAAACGCCTACTTGAGCTTCGAGGAGGATAAGAAAGGTTCGTTGGAGGTCGGCAAATATGCCGATTTTATCGTGCTGGATCGCGACATATTAACGTGCTCGCTGGACGACATCGTTCGGACTAAGGTGTTAGCCACCTACGTGGACGGCCGAAAAGTTTATCCAACGACTTCCCGCTCCTCGCCTTGATAGCGACCGTGGCCAATCCTGGGCCTGCGCGGTTTCTCCGCCGCCGGGAGACTGAAAGAGTTTCGCGGGAGAAATTCGATACCTTCGTGCTTGTATCTCGCCGGGCGGCGGGTATAATACTTTTTTCGGTTCAGCGATAGTGGTCGCTGGTATTGTTTCTGTTCTCCTTCATTAAAGGGTGGTGCGTATGATTCGAACTCGTAGGCGCTGTGGGTTTACTCTGGTTGAGTTGTTGGTGGTAATCGCAATCATTGGGATTTTAGTGGCGTTGTTGTTGCCGGCTGTGCAAGCGGCCCGCGAGG
>CAYRMD010000150.1:0-7000 GCA_964425225.1 uncultured Pirellulaceae bacterium
TGTTAAAAGGTTCCGTACAATACGGGCGAATTATGCAGAGGTTCCTTAAATCTCCTTGCGCCTTTGTACTCCATGGAATAGACCGCTCCCATACGGTCACGGCTCTGTTGCGCCCTCACTCGAAGCCGAGCCCTTGCCAAGAAACACCCGCATCGCCTCACATTTGCTCGGGCCGAAAAAAGACATACCTATGCTGGGCCCAGCAAATAACCGGACCATTTCATCGACCATTAAGATTGATACCTCGTTTCCATGCCTGCCGCGGAAAATAGGCTACTTTCTGTCGGGGCCAACCCTGTACACCAAAATTCCACTTACAACTAAGATGCACAGACGTATTTTGCGACAGGCTTAAGTCGGCTTTCGATTCGGCCCGTCTTTCCGTAGAATAAGCCGCCGTGTTCGTCGGGCAAGGCATTCGGTGCACGTATAAGGGTCACCAGGCATGAACAAACAGGCTTTGATGTTTCGCTTGTCGGTGATGATGTTCTTGCAGTTTTTCGTGTGGGGAGCCTGGTACGTCTCGATGACCGGCTTTATCAACGAACAACGAATGACTGATGTCACCGGTGCTGCCTATTCCGTGGGGCCCATTGCGGCCATTATGGCACCGTTTTTCCTTGGAATGATTGCAGATCGGTTTTTTGCCAGCGAACGCGTGCTGGGTGTACTTCATATCGTGGGCGGCGTGTTGTTGTGTTTGGCACCGGCAGCAGCGCGACCGTTCCAGCTTAAGGCACCTCCTGAAAATGCTACCCTCTTCTTCCGCATCGTGCTTCATGATTTACCCGCGTATATCCATCCGTTTGTGCTGGTGTTGTTAGGGCACATGCTCTGTTATATGCCGACGCTAGGTCTGACTACGAGTCTTTCGTTCCATAATCTGGCCAACCAGGAAAAGCAATTTCCCTTGGTCCGCGTTTGGGGAACGATCGGTTGGATTGTCGGGAACATTGCCGTCAGCTTATTGCCTCAAGCTGACAAGTCACCGGAACAGTTTTACTTGGCGGGCGGAGCGGGGATCATGCTCGGTCTCTATAGCTTTACGTTGCCCCATACACCGCCGCCATTGCGGGGCCAGCGCCCGACCATCGGTCAGATCCTCGGTACAGACTCGCTCCGGCTGTTTCGCAGCATAAGTTACACGGTGTTCATCATCTGTTCGTTTTTGCTGTGCATTCCCCTTGCCGGTTACTATCAGCAAGCCCGTACGTTTGTCGAATCTCGCGAGGTACTGATCAACAACAGTGCGACATTCACTATGAGCCTTGGCCAGATGTCAGAAGTCTTTTTCATGTGGGCCATGCCCTGGTTTTTCGCTGCCCTGGGTGTTAAGTGGATGTTGGTCGTGGGTATGGGAGCTTGGGTGTTGCGGTATGCATTGTTTGCCGCCGCGGCCGACATGAGCACCGGTTTTCTGCTCACCAGTTTCGTCGTACTCGGGGTGCTCCTGCACGGAATCTGCTATGATTTCTTCTTTGTTACGGGGATGATCTATGTCGACAAGAAAGCCCCGCTAGAGATTCGGCATCAGGCTCAAGGCTTTCTCGTCTTAGTGACCCAAGGTCTAGGCCTAGGAATTGGGGCGAAACTCTTCATGGCGCATGTGCGCTTGAATACTGTCATGGAGACACAGGATTGGGCTTCCATTTGGAAAATGCCAGCCTTATTCGCCGCGATAATTCTCGTAGCCTTTATACTGTTATTTTGGGATCGCCCCAATGCCCAACCACAGCAACCGCCTCAGCATTGAGCCCGGTGGTGTAAAGCAATGTTAGTTCAATAAAGGATTGCAAATGCTGAAGCAAAGCATTTCGCGATACAGGTACATTATAGGATGCTGGCTGACATACTGTATTCTGCTTCCGCTTCGAGCCGCCGATCCGGTACCCGTCGCCGCCGGTTTTGGAAAAGCAGATGTTACGCCGACGCTGCGCGAAGAAAGACCGGTGTATCTAGCTGGTTATGCACCGGGTCGCACAGCAGTAGATATCCACGACCCGTTATGGGCACGGTGTTTGGTACTCAGGATCGGTACGGACCGAGTAGCTGTCGTCAGTGTCGATTCCATCGGATTACAAATGCCGACAGTCGAAAAAATTCGGCAAAAGCTCAGCGATTATCGATACGTATTGGTCAGCAGCACTCATGACCATGAGGCTCCGGACACGATCGGTCTATGGGGACCTAGCCCGTTGGTTTCGGGAGTTAATCCGGAATACTTGGATTTGATTGTGGAGCGGACCGTACAAGTCGTGCGTCAGGCTGAACAGCAATTGGTTCCTGTCTCAGCTCAGTACGGCACCGCTCAGGATGACCAGTTGCTTCACGACAGTCGCCTTCCGATCGTTAAAGACAGTATTCTACGCGTCGTTCGTTTCGAACGGATTGATAATCGGCAGCCGGTCGGTCTGTGGCTCCAGTGGAATTGCCATCCAGAGGCGCTCGGATCCCGCAACCGAAGCATCACAGCCGACTTTCCGGCTGCTACGACCGCATCGCTAGAGCAATCCGAAAAATGTCCCGTTGTCTACATGTCAGGAGCTGTCGGTGGATTGATGGCGCCACCACGAGGTGTGGTTAAGGATCCATCGGGTGAAACGCTCCAGGATGGCACTTTCCACTATGCCGAGGTCTACGGACAGATGGTGGCCGATCTAGCTCGAAAGGCTTTGTCGCGTTTGGAAACCATCAGGCTTGCTCCGCTGAAAGTAGCTGCCGTCAACGTGAATGTTCCGGTATCCAATCCTTGGTATCGTGCAGCCCGAGCGGCGGGAGTTTTGCAACGTGCTAGCTACCAATGGACAGGTGACCCCTTTGCCCCCGGCGAACCACTTGGTTGGCAAAACGTGTGGCGCACGATGGCGGTGCCCAGTGAGGTGGCTGTTGTGGAGTTTGGCGAACTTCGACTAGCTTGTATTCCCGGTGAAATCTACCCGGAGTTGGTCTACGGAAAATTCCAGTCTCCACCTGATCCAGGTGCGGATTTTCCGGATGCCCCGCTCGAGCCGAGTGTCGCTCAATTGTTGGGTGACCGACCATGGCTGCTGGCGGGCTTGGCAAACGACGAATTGGGTTACTTCATTCCAAAACGGCAGTGGGATTCTGTTCCTCCATATTGCTACGGTCGCACGAGGAGCCAGTACGGTGAAATCAACAGTTGTGGCCCCGACGCCGCACGCGTCATCATGCAAGCACTAGCTAAGTGCGCCGAACAACTGAGCCGCGAGCAGGAAGCCGGTGGATGCGCTCCATGATGCGGCTACGGATCCGTGGGAACAGACACCTGCTACCGAAAACTCGGGTTTCTATGGTTCGCTTCCAGTTGCATGCTGGCCTAACGCATTGAGGTGTCGGAACTACCTCAAGGACCTTCGAGGTGTGTCACGTCCGCTGTGAAAGAGCACCGAAAGCCAAACCATCAATATCAATCCACTATCTAACCGGGAATTGGTCAGGCGGTGCGGAAACTGCCCAATTCGGTCGAGCTGGACCGCTAGTGAAGGGCGATTGGACCGTGGGAGGCTGAGCACCAACATGGGAAGCCGACGTGGGTGCGTAACCTGCTCGCCAGTCGGCTCCAACGGTTGCCTGAAGTCCAGGCAAAGTGCGATGGGCGACCGGTGTCCTGGTTAGTGAATCGATTTTGGCGAGCAGTTTCTGGGCACGCGTAAATGCGGGATCAATTGCCAGAGCGTTTTCGGCTGCGCGACGTGCATAAGCCCCTTGACCTGCCTCTATAAACAAGCACCCCATGTTGTAATGGGCCGCTGCAGGTGGCAGGACCGCCGCTAATTCGTGAAATGCTTCGTCGTATCGACCAAGCTGGACAAGAGCCCGCGCCAGATTGTTTCGGTAAAGCACTTCAGATGGTGCTAAACTGGTAGCTTGCCGCCAAAGCTCAATTGCCTCGTTCAATCGCCCTTGTCGAGCAAGACACATAGCCCAATCGTTACGGGCAGTAGCGCTTGACGGATGGAGCTCGACGGCGCGTCGATACCACTGTTCAGCTTCCGCAAACTGTCCACGACGATCGTAGAGCCTGGCTAGCCCCAGTAAAGCAGGCTCGTATCCGGCGTCGATCGCTAAGGCTTCCTGATACGCACCAACGGCACGATCCGGCTTGCCCTGGACTTCGAAAAGCCGAGCTGCCTGCACAGGAACTTCGGGGCCGATACGCCGCGGCATATACCGAAGGCTGAGCGGATCATCCGGCTCCAGCTGTTGCGAACGTCGCGCGGCAGTTCGATTGGCCAATTCAATGCCCGACAAGCCATTCCAGAGGCTCATCGATGGTGCGGCAGCAAGCGGCGGAGCACCTGGCTGAGTCCACGCTACCGGCCGGCCACAAGCACCTGCGAACAGCAGACATATTGCCGCAGCCGCCCCGGGCCAAGCACTACACGGCGCCAAGACCGAGAACCATCGAATCGGCAACTTTCCTATGCGTCGCCCAGGGTTCAAGGCGAAGTACCTTCGGTAGTAGCGTTTGATGTACCCCTTGTGCTACTCGGAAGCACCGGTGCCGGCATAGCTTGCCGATACCGTTGGCCCACAAGATTCAAATAGTCCCCCGTCCCAGTGCGGGGCAACCGATACCGCACCGCCACCGGAATCGACCGGCCAATATCAGGCAGTTTCTCGATGTACGCCCTGACGGCACTTAACCGACGTTCGGTTTGCTCGCTGTCAGCACCAGGTGCCACAAAAAGCATACGCCGATTCGCTGGATATTGGGTCAGAATCTCGCGGACCCGTAACTTACCGGCGTGGGTCAATTGACCCTGTTCGTCGAACAACGGGTCTAAGAGCGTTGTTTCGGTTTGCCAGCCGGCGTCGACAAATGGTTGCAGCGCACTATAAGCAAGCTCTCGGTCTTGCGACGCATAGGGCTCGGGCCACGCATTGGACCGGTGCCAGTCACTCCAGAATCGGTGCCAACCGTCCCACGCCGTAAGGCGGCTTTGGCCCCACGGCCCGAAAAGCACAAGCCCGACCACTACAAGCGTGCCCGAAAGGCGCATGAGTCGTTTCCCTCCACGGCAGTTTCCGAATCACACATCCAGCAGCTTGCGCCATTGCGCGCGGCGATCGGTCGGCTGGCCGCCTTTCCATGTATCGACGACCAGAACCGGGACACTTGGCTTTGTTACCGTCCACCGAAAAAGTCAGCGAAAGTTACCTAAACCTTAAACTTGCCTATGATTCTCACGACCAGTGCGATCGATCGTCGTGCAGAGAACCAATGCAAAGGCGCTAAGGCACAAAGGCGCAAGGAACATACCATCCAGCGTTGGTCGCCTAAATGCGTGTAAGCGTCTACGCGCCTTTGCGTTTCTCTGGTTCGTCCAAATCCTACCTACAAAGCACACGTGGGTGCGTCTCTATCGTAGGTAGGACGTGGCTGTAACCGAGTTGGCAATCACCCGGGCTGTAACGCTTCCGAAAATGGATGGCGTTACAGAGCCGCGACCGTTCGCGAGCAGCACCTTGCGAATCGGGCCACGTTGTTTGTTCAAGGCGGGACGGAAATCCGCTCCTACAGGTCGTGCGTTCCTCGGGTGTACCAAGTTCGTAGCGCTAATGCCGGGGGGATGCAGCGTCACGTATGCAAGTAAGCTTTCTCAAACACGCGCGAATTAGGGCACGTGCTGCTCGGATGACGCACGTACTTACAGCCACGACGCCACACAGCGTTAAAGGCCCGTCACGTCGCTGGCCACATCTTGCGCTAGCAAAACCCGCAAGGGAACGTGTTCCGAACGACAGCCCCGTACAACCCCAAGCAGCCTTGTAGTGCGACTTTAGCCATACGGGGCCCCAGTTGGCCAACCTGTACCGACAATGGCGGTTATCTTCACGTAACTGGAAACATGACGTATTCTCTTCAACATCACGAATTTACTTACAGCATCCAAGCTATGCATACTATATGATCTTTCTACTCTCCGCAAATTAACAAAACAAATAGGCCAAGTGCCTGTCCCCCTGCCCACGGTGCCTGTCCCCGGGGCTTGAGTGCCTGTCCCCCGGGCTGGGTACCACCCTGTTGGATTTATGACTATGATTATTTATACACTTATGTATGGAACACTGGCCGGGAACAGTTACGGTGGTTAAAAACAACTTGCGCCTTGAGGCACATAATGCCGACGTTGCTGGACGGGGTGGTTGGAAAGGTCTTTAGTATCGTGTGTGTTCCTGATTGTCGGTCGCAGGCAGCTTGCATCCATGCGACTGTCAGCCCGGGTTGGCCCAATCGCTTCCGACGATGGCTAGCTCTACAGAGCCGCGACCGTTGGGGAGCAGCGCTTCGATCCGATAAACAACACCAAGAGCCAAGGAGACAATGGCTTCGCCTAATTGGTTTTCCTTCCGCCTCTGCGCCTTCGCGCCTCTGCGTTAAATCTCCTAGCGTCTTTGCGTTAAGTCCTGCTAGCCGCGACCGCGAGAGAGCGTCGCCGCAACAGAGCGCGACCATTAGGGATCGGTATTCTCCCAAATCGGCCCACGTTGTTCGATCAACTCGGGTTGCGAACCCACACCTAGAGACCGTCGGTTACGCAGGGGCACCAAGCTTGCGGCGCTTTCGGCAAAGGATGTGTGTGCGTTTTGACGGTAAACGAATTGCCCGCGCACAGCGGTGGTTGTAATACAGGTTGGACGTTGGCGCGTGTGCTTTTTGATGGCAGGCACGATTTGGACGCGCTGGAGTTAAGGGAGCACAGACGCAAAGACGCGGTTAGGAGATTGCCGCTAGATGGTAGCTTCCTTGAGCTTTAGCGCCGTGGCGTTGAAGTGGCCGCTCCCTTACGGTCGCGGCTCGGTTAAGCCCTCGCTTGACACAACGCCTTTGCCAGAATGCACCCGCATCGCCTCATATTGGATTGGGCCGAAAAAAAGCATACTTACGCCAGACCCGGCAAATGACCGAACCATTTCATCTACTTAAGGAACGTCTGATCAACTGGCGGTAAACGAGCGTATTGGCTCGATGGAT
>CAYRMD010000151.1:0-6872 GCA_964425225.1 uncultured Pirellulaceae bacterium
AGCCAATACGCTCGTTTACCGCCAGTTGATCAGACGTTCCTTAACGCAAAGGCGCAGAGGCGCAAGTAGATTAAGGAAGCTCGGATCAACGACTGCCCTACGAAATGTTCGCTCGATGGGGGCGTTGTCTGCTGGCGATACGTTGGATGCGGCGTTTTCCGTTCCTCCGTGCCGTTGGTGCCTCTGTGGTGCAAAACGCAGCGTACACACCACTGGCCACGAAAAGAACGCTGAGCTTAGCGAAATAATTTCGGAGTCTGTGCGTGGCAGCCTGCCCACTTTGAAAAGCTTCTCGTGCAATAACGCTGACTTAGGCCGAGGTTCCTTTAGCCCGAGGTCGCCTTCGTGGAAATACGACCTACAAACAAAATAAGCACTACGGTCGACCAGAGAGACTTGCCACGCGTTTTGACGAAGAAAATAATAGCCATGTGTTTGCGTGTCAGATCGATATCCCTTTTCTTGTAAACAGGCGAACCGCGCATTAAGATCAAAGGAGCTTAGCCTTGTCAGGTCTCACATCTGCCGAACCAACTGTGATTCGGTTTTTTGAGGCATCCGGTACAATACCTCTTTTGCTAGATGTTTATGCAGAGCAACTGACGCCTGGATCGCCACGCTTCGAGTACCTGGCCGTACGGAGAAAAGCCGGCAGCGAACGATATATGATCTACTTTGGACGGGACAATATTCGGGCGGTCGGGCCTTCGAAACAAGTCTTGAATGGCAACTATGTGGCCGCCTTTGGCGCGGTGCGGCACGGCGACCTTCTGACCCTGTTGGTCTGGTACGGCGAACCGGATGCTAGCCGTCCAGCTCCGCCCCCGCAAAATTTGAGCACTAACGATAGCACGGACAGCGGCTGGTTACGTGACTTTCATCGACATTTTAGATTAGGCGTAGTCGGGATCTGGCTACGGCCGACATCAACTACCATTCCGGACCCGGCCGGTGTGCTCCGTGATCTCGACTTTCGCGTGTATGACTTTTCGTCGTGGACAGATTTTTGGAAGGCTATCCAGTAGTGCGAGCACGGTGGCAAGCGAGGTGAACAGAAAACAGTAATAGGATCTTACCATGATCGTTATCACCGACGCGGAATTCCAGGCAGATGAAGATCGATTAGTGTTGCGAGCCAGTTGGTTAGATGGCAGCGGATTTCGCTATGTTATTAGTAACCACGGGATCGAGGTTCACGACTTTGATGATACGGCTAGTACGCGTAGTCGTCAGTCCATCCGAAGTTTTATTCTCGTCGTGCATCAGGACGTTTGGACTTTGCTTGTACGATGGCGCTTCGAGATGTTGTGGAAAAGTTGGCAAGGCGTGCGGCGATTTCTAACGCGACGTCCGATACGGCCACTTAGTACCGATGAAATTGGTACAGCATTCGGCTTAATGCCTGCCTGGCAAGTGGCCAAGAAACTACGCGACTGGGGTTACCAGGTAGAAGAAATTCAATGGAGCGATATGCTCGAACAAGATTTTCGGACAGCTCCGGCCCCGTAGCTCGACTTTTGCCATGCGGTGGGGTTCGGGATGGAGACTTAACGCAAAGGCTCAATTAGTAGGGGTACGCCGCAATGTGCCCCCACGAGGGTGAATTCCCCGGAACAGAATTCTTTGGCTGTGATGCACACACGCTCTAGTCTCTTTGCACGAATCTAGACGTTCCCCACGTTACCGTGTCACCTCTAGCGATGGAGAAAAGCCACACCCGGGCGATAACTGCTGTGTTGCCCACACCTGCCACGTTGAGTCGAGGCACACACGCGCCGACACGGCTCACGCGCCACGATCGACGACCTGGAAAGCAGGTATCTACTGAAATGCTGCATCTAGTTGTTCAATGAGCCGTTCTTCTGCCTCGGTCGTTCCTAACATTCCGTAAAAGCCACCGGCGGCACGGGCAATGCGCCGGGCTTGTCCAATAATGCGCCGCCGTAATTCCTCGACTGCTGCGGCCTCCAATTGCTGCCGAAGCGCAGCAATGTAGGCCTTCCACGCTTCGAGCAGCCGGTCGTCGGGTTTGTCTTCTAACCATAATTCCAATACGCGATAGGCTTCGTCCTGAGGTTGGATTCCTTCCTGTTGTGCGAACTTTAGAATGATCCGCCGCTCACCATTCTGCACAATATCATCGGCCCAAGCTACCATGACCAACGGTACAAGGGACAACGCCATGAGAGTCTCGGGGCGCACGCCTGCTTGAACCAACTGTTCCAGAGTCTGAGGGTCCCGAATACCGGAAACTTCGGCAAGTCTTTGTTTGGTTTGTTCTTTGGTTAGGCGCACACGGAGCGAATCGAGCAGCTCCTGATTGCGCTTCGCAAAGAAAGTTTCTTCCAATGCCTTGCGCCGCTGATCGAAAATGTTCTCCGTCATACAGCATGTGCTCGCTATGCCTACACGTGGTTTGTGACTTTCCATCGGCACTGAGCCGCGTACGCTGCGGTGCGACTTGTGCGATTCTAACGAATTCAGTAGTGGCCTAGTAGTACGGTTTCCTAGGACATGAGCCCTAGGGGGCTAAGCAAATTCAGTTGTTGCGTCAGTACACCCGCAAATAAATAAAAAGCGAGTCGGAACGGTTCCGACTCGCTACATCTACCAGGATGAATCAGCCACACACCGGCGGGCCACGTACCGCTTAACCACGGAACGCAACCGGGATGTATCCACCGGGCACCACTTGAGTTGCCGCCGGAGGAGGCGGTGGAGCCGGAGGGGTTTCTGGAGCGGGCGGCGTTTCGCCCTCGACCGCCTTTCCACCGTCACAACCACCATGGCACCGGCGCGTCAACCAGCCGAAACATTTCCCGGCGCGAGCGCGTCCCGATAACAATCCGCCGTGGCACTTGCCGCCCCCGTGGCACCGCCGAGCTAGCAAATCGCCACCAATTCGATCGCGCAATCCGGCAAAACACTTGCCACCCCCAATGCACCCACGAAGCCAACCACCGTGGCAACCACCACTAGCCGCAACACTCCGGTCGGCAAGAAAAACACCAACCCCTAACAACGCCACAAACACCACGATCGTCCAAACCGTGCTCCGATTCATCGCACACACCTCCACATGGTAGCAGCCTCACGTTGCCTGGGCAGAAGTCGTCCTCTTCGGCGTTCTTGCCGCGACGAACCGGCCTATCCTAGCACCCGCTATCTGCCGTAGCACCCAGGACCGAACCCGGTTTTACGCCACACGACATGAACCGGACTCGGCCCTTCACTTTCGCGTAAGTTAACTTGTAGCGACTAGCAGTCAAGGGGAGTTTAGAGAAAATGTATCGAAAGCGCAGAATGTATCGGTCGCCTAGACAGTAAAGGCATGGGCAAAACGCGGAAAATCTACTATTTTTATTGTAACGATTATTACCTTATTGGAGGGACATCAGGCATTCGGGCAGTTTGTGGAGTCTCGGTCGCCGCACCCGCGGCATCCGTCTGGCGTGTCTGTCCGCCGTCAGCCGTCGTTTTCAAACGGCGAAACAGCTCGTCCGGTTGTTCAAAGTTCAAGAAGTACGGTTGGCTCTCGTCGTCGAATTGAGCAGCCATGCCGACGATCCGCCAACCCTGTGGATCTTTGCGCAAAACCCAAGTAACGTCGAACGATTCTTCGACGCCATCTGTTGTTTCCGTCCAGATACTATGCACATAAGCTCCGTGCTCGATCCCCTGCGGGAATTCGACTTGAGTGATTCGGTACGTCATGTGCGGCGTACCGGGAGGTTGCACAGCCAAACCTGCCTTCGATGTAGCTTCCAGAGCTCGTGTCGACAGCAACTGCCTTGCTAACTGATCGTCGCCTCGTCGAGTAGCCTCTAAGAATGCACTTACCACGGTTTCGGGGCTGGCATTCGGATCAAGCGCTTCGCGAGCGTCGTGCTCCGATATTGGTTGATGAGCAAGATTCGAGTCCTGCGATGGGTTCCCTAGACGCGCATGGTCCGCGCTAGAGGGTTGGAATTCTGGAGCGGTAGATTGGGGGCTAACAGTCGAACGAGCCTCATCTGATATGGGAGCCTTGCCACAGCCTACCAGGATTGCCATCGACCAGGTGGTGGCTAGCAGTGTCGATTTCGGGTTGAAGCGCAGCATTTCTACCCTCCTTGGTCAACAAAGCGTCGAGCACGCACTTCCGTATTGACGGCCCTTCAGCCACGTAATGGTCTTGCAGTGTGGTGACGATTCATCAGATCGTCAAGGTCGATTTTTCTCGTGGCTGCGACTGTGCGTCTGGGGTGTAGGTGGGATTTCGCCGTAAAAGGCCGGCCATGGCGGAAGTTTGCCTATTTTCCGCGGCAAGAATGGAAACGCGGTATCTGTCTTAAGTAGATGAAATGGTTCGGTCATTTGCCAGGCCTAGCGTAGGCATGCCTTTTTCGACCCGACCTATGTGACCCACTGCGGGCGCTTCGTGGCAAAGGCGCTGCGTCAAGCGAAGGCTCCACAGAGCCGCGACCGTAAGAAAGCGGCCAATGCAACGCAATACCAAAGCGTAGGGAGATTTACCGCAGCGGCGCAAGTAGGCAATTGACGTGTACGGCTTGTCTTCGTTACGCCTTAGCGCCTTTGCGTTGAATCGTTTTACGCTAAGGAAGCTCCCTTAATAATCCGGGCTACGGCGTTTGGATTTCTAGCGTCTCGAGCATTTTCCGAAACGCCTCTTCGTGCGCCGTTACCACGTTTTCTGGCCCAACCATCTTGATGTAATAATGACCCAGGTTCGGGGTCACCACGATGGCAGATAGCATCCGGTATCTGGGACGTGGCACGACCGGGGCATTGGTAAAGGGACCACCAGCCGGCCGGTCCTTGTATGTGCCGCTGATACTGACGACGAAAAGCTCGGCACCATTTTTTTGTTGCTTCTCCACCTTTGTCTTTTCTTTAGTGGGTGAACCGTCGGGCTGATCGAATTGATCGATCCATCGGGCGATGTTAGCTTCCACGCCACCGCCGGCTCCCATTATCGTGATGCGGGCACCTGGCTGGTTTTCCCCCGCGGCGGGTGCATGAAATTCGTACTCGACGATGCGCGTCTGTGGCCGTCGTGCCTGCCAAGAAGATGGCGCCGTTAGCCGGATGCGCCCGTCACTTAGGCGCACGATTCGATCGGCTCCGGGCACTGGGGAACCCTCTTGAGCCACAGCGACCCGGCAATAAACCGAACCCAATACAACCGCAGAGGTCAGGAAAGTCACGCATGGCCAGGCTGTCAGCGTGGGCAAGTTCGTAGTTAGCGTAAAACGGGATCTAGTGCCGAGCCGCATATGGGTACTCCTGTTCTTAAAAAACATGGGTGTTGCGTGTAGCGTGACTATTGCCATTTTCCCGCGTTGAAAAAGCCCCTCGTTCATAAAGTTTCTTTCCCGAACCGCGATCCGATTTCGACAGTTTTGGCTATTATTGCGCCTTCGCGCCTTTGCGTTAAAATCTTATTCCTTCATTACCTGTGCCTTTGCGTTAAATTGATTTTCTCCCCAGCCCCACGGGAGGACCAAGCATCGCATCGCGTAGGCGCCTTGCGTTCCCACTAGGCCACCTGCGGTTACGCACCGGTTGGGCGCCGTAACACGGCGATCAACGTGATCGTAAGAGCAATTGCCAAGACAAGCAATACGACCACGGCACCGGCCCATAGTTGTCTTTGCCGTCGCTTGCGTCGTTCGTACCGAGCGATAATGCGCAGCGGGTCGGTCTTCGGATCAAGTGGGGAGCCCACACCGGAAGCACTGCCCCAAAGCCCACTGTGTTGCCAAGTTTGTTCCGGCAACACCTCGCGAGCAATTCTCCACGTCGGCCAACCTTCGCGCCACAGGTACATGGTGGGCCACAGGAGACCTTCGTTTATCCAGCTTTGTAGGGCCGGGCCGTCCATGGGTCCAAACTGTTTACCTTGGGTGGTTCGCACGAACCAGACGCCGTGCAAATCGAGCACCGCTCGGCTCTCCTGCAACGTTCCACTGGCGGGAGGCTCGAGGTCGATAGCCCCCGGCGGCGATTCATTGGGGCGAGCTTTCTCAGACAAGTCCAATGATACAGGTCCCTCGCCCTCGGATGGTCGGCCGGGGGATTCATGAGTAGCCGGATGCGATGAGTTTGCTGTGGTAGGCTCGGTATCGACCGCTCCTTTACCGGACAGCTCTGGTGCCAACGACTGTACTGCGACACGCTGCGATTTAGCCGCAGCCCTTAAGGCAGCCGGGTCGCTCTGAAGAGGTACCTCCAGACTCCCACCACACTCGGGGCAATATCCGCGCTTCCCCGCCAAGAACTCTTTGATGTTCAAACGCTTTTTACAGTGCGGACAAAAGAAGCGGATTCCCATCGCTGTCCCCGACAGAACGCGTGAATGTTGCAGGCTGCAGGCCTCCGCTTCCTGAGCCAGCGGACGTAACTAGTATTATAGCCCAGGATCGCGCGGTACAACGCCTCGTTTTCATACACGCGTTCCGTCTGGGGCGCTTTATCACGTAGCGTGCAGGCCGTGCCGTGCTAGGCTGCTCTTCGCAACCGCTCCAATCCATGGGATAATCGTCACCGTTGTACGAGCTTGATGTGCCATCTGAAGAACAACCCAGTAACTTCGCATTTTGCTCTCGGGTAATCATGATTTTTTTGCATAGCAATTGGTGGACAGCTAGGCCCAGCACGAATACGCAACATTGCCGCGGAATGAATCGAGCCGATGAAGACGAATTCTCAATGTGATTCACCGGTAATCGAAATCGCTGTGACGGGCGATATAGGTGAGCATGCCTCGGAAATTGCCGACAAGCTCTTGGGAGTCACACCGGGAGGCCGCTGTGTACTTTAGGAACCTCTGCATAATTCGCCCGTATTGTACGGAACCTTTTAACAAGTCG
>CAYRMD010000152.1:0-6577 GCA_964425225.1 uncultured Pirellulaceae bacterium
CCAATGCGGCTAGCCATGTCTAGTTTTTTGCAATAACAATTTCCCGTCACTCCGCGATTCCAAGAGCGTGTGGATCTATTTTGTTCCTTGTCTACCGCGCCTCTGCCCTTTACGCCCGTGCGTTAAACTATTCCTCTGTATCGCTGCCCGTTACGGTCGAGACCAATTTGTTTCGGCCCCTGGCTTTGGCCATTCTACGCGTCGAGGATTTCCCGAATGACACGTCCACCCGTATCGGTCAGACGAATGTCGCGTCCTTGGTAACGGTAGGTTAGTTGTTCATGATCCAAACCTAAGCACGCTAGAACCGTAGCATTTAAATCGTGGACGTGAACCGGATCCTTGAGTACTTGATAACTGAATTCGTCGGTTATTCCATGAGCATGTCCGGCGCGGACGCCACCTCCGGCCATCCAAATCGTGAAACAGCCAGCGTGGTGATCCCGCCCGTACTCGGGACGGTGAATCGATCCCTGGCAGTACACTGTTCTGCCAAACTCACTGCCCCAAATCACGAGCGTTTCATCCAACAGGCCTCGCAATCGCAAATCCTTGACGAGAGCAGCGGACGGCTGATCGACATCGCGTGCCTGGAGCGGGTGATCACGACAAATTTGTTCGTGGTGGTCCCAGCCTCGATGGAACAACTGCACAAACCGAACGCCGCGTTCAACTAGCCGTCGGGCGAGCAGGCAGTTATAGGCAAAACTTCCTGGTCGCTCAACTTCCGGTCCGTACAAACGCAACGTGGCCTGTGACTCGTTTTCGATTGCCAACAATTCCGGGACGGCCGCTTGCATGCGAAAGGCCGTCTCCCATTGCTGCCGACCCGGAAGGCCATCGGGATAGGCACCTTCCTCGGGCTTGACGTCCAGAGCCACTTCCATCCATTGACGCTGGAGCTGACGATCCATTCCGTGGGAGTGGGATAAGTACAAAACCGGCTCGGGACCGGATCGGAATTGGACCCCCTGATAAGCGTTAGGCAAGAAGCCGCTGCTCCACAACTGAGCTTGCAACGACTCGCCACCGTGCCAGGCACTACCCTTGGAAGTGAGCACGACATAGGCCGGCAATTCGTCGGAGATACGACCCAAGCCATACTGGACCCAAGCCCCTATAGCTGGCCTACCCGAGCGTTGGCTGCCGGTCAACATCAAACTAGCCCCTGTCACATGGTTGATCGCGTCCGTTTGGAGGCTATAGATGAAACACAGTTGATCGACCACCTGTGCCAAGTGAGGTAACAGTTCACTGAGCCAGCGGCCGGATTGACCGTGCTGGCGAAATGCAAATGGTGACGCCGCTACAGGCCAGGTGCCCTGGTTCGCTGTGAATGCCGTTAGACGTTGGGTCGTGCGCACCGATTCGGGCAGCTCTTTGCCGTGCCACTTGGCAAGCTGAGGCTTATAGTCAAACAGATCGATTTGGGAGGGTGCACCCAATTGGTGCATATAGATTACACTTTTAGCAGTAGCTCTTTGCGCTTGCCGCGAGCCATTGCGGTTTTGCCCCGAACAGACACCGCCGCTCAGCTCAGCTAAGGCTGCCGCCCACAATAGTTCGACCGTGGTCCGCACGAAGCGCCGCCGCGATACAGTTTGCAAACCCCGTACGGGATGAAGTTCCTCGCAAGACACAGTACGCCCTTTCGATGATTTCCAGGTGCCATTGCCGACAGACATCAATACCCAAGCCGAGATCGCCCTTTCAACTCCACTATTCACGTGTCAACGCGGCCGGGCTTACTAACACGGCGTGAATGGCAACCGTCCAAGCAGCCCATTCAGCCGATTGTTGGTTCCATAGCCCAGTTGTGGCACACATTTTTGCCAATGAATGTAACTGCTCCGGATGATGAGCGTACCAGTCCTGCGCGTCCGCTAGGAACCGCTCGAGCCGTTCATACTCGGCGCTCGATGGCAACCTTCCCATGATTCGCTCAAATACTTCTTGCCAGCGGATTTTGTGTGAATGGTTTACGGTAAGCAGTTTGGCAGCTAAATAACCGGATGCCTCGAGAAATGTTGGATCGTTCATCAATGCCAGTGCCTGCAACGGGGTGGCTGTCGTTGGACGGCTCACCTGACAGGTCTCACGATCCGGCGCATCGAACAGAGTTAAGAACGGCGGCGGGCACGTGCGCTTCCAATAGGTATAAAGGCTTCGGCGATAGCGATCGGCTCCTTCACTTAATTGGTCGTGCTGTGCGGAGTAGTCGCCGTGAAAGGATAGTTCGCTCCAAAGGCCCGGTGGCTGATAAGGATGGACACCTGGACCTCCCATCGTGCGGTCCAACAGCCCCGTTGCAGCTAGCGCCGCATCGCGTACCATTTCCGCCGTCAAACGTCGCGGCGATTGGCGGGCGTAGTATTGGTTCCCTGGATCTCGCGATGTCAATAACTCAGTGCTCCGGCTGGAGCGGCGATAGGTAGCAGATGTAACAATCAGGCGATGCAGCCACTTGAGGTCCCATTGCCTTTCGATTAATTGATAGGCTAACCAGTCGAGTAATTCCGGATGCGTCGGCATGTCACCTTGTGACCCGAAATCATCGCTGGTGCTCACCAAGCCCTTTCCAAAAAACAACTCCCACTGGAAGTTCGCTATTACACGCGCGGTCCGTGGATTGTTTGGTGATACCATCCAGCGGGCTAAGGCGAGTCGATCCGGCAAGTCGACTTTGGTTCCGTTGCACCATGCAGCCGGAATGGCCGGTTGAACCAGCTCCGTCGGTTGATCGTACTGGCCGCGATATAACACGTACGTGGGCCGCTTGTCGGCTCGCTCGGCAAGCACCATGACCGTCGGCCAATCGCGCTCCACGCGGCTGATCTCCTGCAAGAGCTCGGCACGCTGTGCCGACAGTGAATCATCGGTTACATCGATTCGTAAAGCAAAATGCTCTTTTAAGAGTTGTTCGTCTTCCGGTGTGGATTTACCCTGCAACAGTCGATCCAAAACCGCAGAAACCTCAGCAAGACACTGGATCTCAAGACCCGAAAGCTGTCGATCGTACAAGCGCAGTTCATCGATCGCTCCGCGAAAACGCTCCGGGGTTCTTTCACTGCGCACGCCGAGAAACAGATGGGTTTCAGAAATCATCGATCCATCGAGCGAGTTTGCCAGAATATCCAAGGGCTGTTGTTCGCCGTTTACGTAAAGGCGTACGCCTTCCGCTCGGCTCGAGCCGTCGTAGCTTACCGCTACGTGCAACCAGTGACGGGGGTTAAAAGAGCGTTGCGAGCGTACAGCCAAGTAATGGCCATCCCAGCGGTGAACGAGGTGCACCTCGAAATGCCCCCGATTCCAACACAAATCGTATCCCTGACAGTGCACGCGTCCCACAATAGGACCGAAATCCGGTGTGTCGGGGCGCACGAAAACAGAAATCGTAAAAGCTTGATCACGCTCGAAACCGCCCACGTCACCTAGATCGATCCAGCTTTTTCCGTCCAGCAGCACTGCCTCACCAGCAAAGCCTTCCACGGAACGTACCGCCCCAGAGACCATTGCGACTAATACACCGGAATCATCCGTCAAGGGACCATCGTCGAATGCTTCGTCGAACGCAAACCGCACGAGCGGTTTATCCAGTACATCGCGCGCAAGAGAAGCCCCTGCTCTTAGCTCATTGCACCACTTCTCGTACGCATATTGGTCAAACGTCGGATCCGCAATCGTTTGTTCCAACTGCTCTAAACGTTCTTGGAGGTCTCGAATGGCTCGAGACCGATCTAGATCCGGAAGCTTCAAAAGTGGTTCGGCGTTGCCGTTTTCTCCGGCATAACCCTCTTCGGCGATATTATTGAAGTATGCAGCGAACTGATAATACTCTTTCTGGCTGATTGGCTCATATTTGTGGTCGTGGCAGCGCGCACATGACAACGTCGATGCGAACCAGGTAATGGCTGTCGTGTGAACACGGTCATGCACGTAATTCCAGCGGCTTTCTTCGGAGATACTTCCGCCTTCAAAGTTCAGTCCATGATTGCGATGGAATCCCGTGGCTAAGCGCTGCTGATCGGTAGCTCCCGGCAGAAGATCTCCAGCCATCTGCTCGATTGTAAACTGATCGAAAGGCATGCCGCTGTTAAACGCCTGCACTACCCAATCGCGCCACGGCCACATGTTGCGTCCGTTATCTTGCTCGTATCCGTTCGTGTCGGCATAGCGAGCAGCATCAAGCCAAGGCGTAGCCATTCGTTCGCCATAAGCAGGTGACGCCAAAAGGCGATCTACCAGTCTCTGATACGCGTCTGGACGCGAATCAGACAAAAACTCTGCGATTTCCTCCGCAGAAGGGGGTAACCCCGTTAGGTCCAATGTCACTCGCCGAATCAGCGTCCGACGGTCAGCCTCAGGCTGAGAATGCAACCCCAGTTGCCGCAGCTTTGCCTCGATAAAGACATCAATTGGGTTTTCAGCCCGGCAGCCAGGCAGGTCTGTCGGTACCGAATATCGAAGGGGCTGACTGCACCAGCTATCGAAAACATTTCCTTCGCCGGCAAAGCCGATAACCTTGGATACCCCGAATGTTGCTATTACCGCCGTAATCAACAGCACCAACGGCAAAGAAACGCGATTCAATACAGGAATACGGCTAGTATGACATATGACAATCATAACAATCATTCCATTAATACGTCGTTGCATGGAATAACCGATTAGTATATGTATTGGAAGATCTTCGTTTGGGCTGGCCGGACCACGCTTTGACCACTACAATTTTTGCTGTCACCAAATCAAATCTCTTACGGGTAGCAATACATTGTCCTGTGATAAACTTACAACACACTACGACCCCAAAGCCTGATAGAAAATGTGGCGAGTCCATTTTTTGGTACTGCCGTGTTGTAAACCGTTAATCTGCCGTCAGGGCAATCGTAGTGTTTAGAAAACGGATTTGAGTACCCACCGTTACAAATAATATAATACTACTCGCGACGAAATCTGCAGCGGTAGCGTAGCATAGGATCAGAAACACATCAGGCGCGTCGACGGCTTGAGACCAATGGAGCACCGTTCCCAACACGGGCAGGGCGTAAAGAGTCACACACTGGGGAGTCTTGACCGATTCAGCTTTTTTTTACACGCAACATGGCTGTTCTGGCTCTGATCGATGGAAACGCATACAATTGCGTTGCCAGATCGTTCATCAAAATGCGAAAACCTCAGATCTTTTTTGCTTACGCGCGACATAATGAGAAGCTTGTCACTTTGACAGTCGTATTGTAAGAACCGACAACGCTCAAGTTGGAAAACCCATGTCAAAGTAAAATAGCTAGCCGCGGCCCTAAGCGCGCGTTGCCCTTCGGCACGATGCGCATTGCTTTTCCTGCTTTTTGCCGATATGTGCCTCTGATGCAGCCCCTCGACACATCAAGATGACGAAATTGCGGATTATTTCATTTTGTGAGAATTGTGCGTGCTGAACCGGGATCAGGGCTCAAGTAGCACGGCGAACATGTCCGACAAACGGACGCATGCAGGAACACTCTGCGAAGCGGCGCACTAAGCTTTTTGGAGACGGAAAGTATTGGTGCGATGAGGCCTGCATGTACATGATGCGCTTACAGAGCAAATATTCCCGCGAGTGTCATTGGCTTTTCGTTGCGGCAATGTGCGTCCCGCTCACCGTCGGGATGCAAACCATTTCAATTTGGGCTGATGAGGCCCACGACCGATTGGCGATCGGCCGATCGTTGCGCCTACAAGGCAAACCTGCTGAAGCTCTGGCGTGGGTAGATCACGCGTGCCGCTTGTCACCCAACTACGATACTATTTTAGAACGCGGCAAAGTGTGGTTCGAATTGGGCAAATATGATTTGGCGATGGCGGATTTTACGGCGGCTGCCCAGCTCAGTCCCCAGCAAGCCGAGCCCTGGTATCTGCGAGCTCGTATCTGGTGGAAACAAGGTAAACCGAAAGCTGCCGAGAGTGACCTAAATCAAGCACTCGAGCGAGAGCCGAATTTTTTTCGAGCGCGTCTGGATCGCGCTGAAGTGCGGCGACTTCAAGGCAAACAACTGGAAGCACTTCGCGATATTGAAGCATTAATGGAGGTGTCTGAACCCGCACCCATAACGTTCTTCGTTCGAGGAAAGATACGCATCGACATTCAAGATTGGGCGGGTGCAGAGTCCGACTTCGGTCGTTATCTAGCGGTCGTGCCCACGAATGCCGAAGCCTATATCGAGAGAGCACGAGCTCGTGCCGAGCTTGGCGACATGACCGCCGCTTGGCAAGACTTAGAACATGCGATCCGATTGAGTCCCCAATTAGCTGAAGCGTACGCTTTACAGGCTGGGCTAGCGATGCGAATCGAGAACCCCGGTTTAGCCGAACAGAAGTGGACACAGGCAATCGCTCGGGCCGAAGGCCCTCAGGCAGCTCGCTATCATTGGCAGCGGGCAGTCGTGCGCCAGGCGCTCGGACGCCCCGAAGAGGCACTAAGCGATCTACGAACGGCTCTATCACTTGATCCGACGCTGGCTTCCGAGTTTTCAGTCTCTGGCGATACTAAGGAACCTCTGCATAATTCGCCCGTATTGTACGGAACCTTTTAACAAGTCGT
>CAYRMD010000153.1:0-6541 GCA_964425225.1 uncultured Pirellulaceae bacterium
ACTTGTTAAAAGGTTCCGTACAATACGGGCGAATTATGCAGAGGTTCCTTAAATCATTCCATCCGCTTCCTTGAAGTGTGCTTATTGTCTTCCTAGTATCTCTGCGTCTCTGCGTTAAATCATTCCATCCGCTCCCGGCCGGTGGCAGTTCTCTTAGCGAATAGGTGACGGAAGTGAGGCATCAGGGTGCGCAATGCGAAAGTTGGTAATCGGAGCGTAGCAGGGGACACGTTGGCAGTTAACCAGAGGTGCCTGACTGCAGATTGCAGCCGTTGTCGTCGGTCGACGCGCGGAATGCTTGCGAATCGCGATAAGGATTGAGGTTGCCAGCAATACGGTACGTGACCGGCTGCAACTCAAGGATGTTGCGAATCGTCGGAAACCACGTCTGCTTCTCCAGCAGGTAACTCTTCTATCCAGGTACCGTCGTCGAAAGCCGATCCGACTCTCCCATAGTAAGGATTTGCCCGTGCTAGAGCTCCGCCGTAGTAGCTGTAGCTATAGTCGTCCGGTACATGGCACACGCGGCAGCCGAAGCTTCCCAAAAGGAGCCAGCCGGACAGCCACCACGCCAACGACCGAGCTACGCTTGTGGACATGGTTCGGATAGCTTTTCCTCAAGTGGTTACTTGGACAAACCGGATTCTATCAGTTGCAATATTTTTATCGGTTGTAGGGAGCACAACGTTGAGAGAAACTCGGCAAGTTGTGGGTGGTGGAGCAGAGAATTAGGCCAGCCGCATGCAGTTTGTCGCCCGATCAACGGCGAAGGAAGTTTCCAACGGTATCCCATAGTGCATACAGGCCAGCAATAGACATCCCGAGAGCCGAGAGCCACAGCCAAAAGTCCCACAGCCGGCCCGGAGCGATGCGGGGATCGCACCGATAATAACGAAAGAAGACGGCGGCAGAGGCCAACATAGGGAGCATGACTGCCTGAACGACTCCGCTAATAAGCACCAATAGGGCCGGTTGGCGAACCCATTGGTAGATAGCCAGGCATACGAACGGCAAAATCCCCGACAGCAGAATCACTCGCCGCCGATAGGATTCATCTGAGCGGGTAACGAATCCAAGTACGCGCAACACGTCGGCCAGGACGCGTGCTAAACCCGCATTGGCTACGAAGAATGTCGAATACAAAACCGCGAAGGCTCCAAATAGGAACAATAACGTAGCCCAGTGTCCGAATACAGGCTCGTACATTACCGAAAGGGTGCGAATCATTTCTTCTTTGTCGGGGTTCAATCCGCACCGGTGCAGGACGCCGGCCCCAAGAAGATAGAAAGCTACAGTGGCGAAGGTATAAATCACCAACGAACAGAAGGCATCCCAACGCATGACACGCATCCACCCGCGAGCTCGCAAGGCCCATTGCTCGGTCATTTGGCGAGGTCCTGTGAAACGTGCGTAGCCTTTTTCAAGACACCAGTACGGATACGCTACTAACTCGCTGGCACCGACACCGATAATCCCGAACGTGGCAAGCGCCGTACCGAGCGGCGAGAAATTTCCGGACTGAACCGGCTTCGGTTCCGGCAGATGAAACGAGAGTCCGTAGAGCAAATCACGTAGGCTTATTTGCCAGACGTCGCTTACTTGCAGCATGGCTACCGTTACCACCGTCAACAGGGTGAAAATGGCCACCAGCAACGTCGCCGTATTTTGAATGAACGCGTAACGGCCGCGTACCAATAAAAAACTGGTCACAATCGTGATGAAAGCTGCCCACAGGTAAGCATCCTTAGCGGGAGCGGGTTGTAGATATTGGAGTTGCTGGTTGAGGTGAGCAAGTCGAGTTCTTAGTTGTTTACTTCGTTCATTGCGCGTCTCGGTAGGCGACAGTCCTTCTAAGAGTCGCAGCTCGGCCTGTACGACTTGCCTTTCGCACGCAGCATCCAAGTAGCGATTAAAGGTGCGCCCCGCTTCAGTCAGCGGAACGCTAATGGCCATAGCCTGCCCCACTCCACCAACAATTCCGCCTAACTGTCCCATACTGGCCAGGAACATAATGAACCAATACCAGACAATCCAGTTACCGCTTCCCAAGCGCGGTCCGGGCACTTGGTTCAACCCATCCATGGTGGTTAAACCATTGACGATAGAAAACCGTCCGAATTCGACTTGCACGAAAACTTTGATGACACAGCCCAGCACGATCAGCCATAACAACGCCATACCGGCTTCGGCCCCCGTTTTGGTCGTGCCGATCAATTCCCCGGAACCGACAATCGAGCCTGCAATAATCAGACCGGGGCCTAAGCGAAGGAGAATCCCGCCGACGGTCGAGGGAGGACGTTCCCAAGTGGCCACAGGTTGTTCGACTGACGGCTGATTGGGGTTATGCGCCATGAGCCGCACTGCTCCACTGTGTCGCGATCGCTGAGCAGGTCATCGAAACACTACGTATCCGCTATTGGACTGAAGGAGTCCCGTTCACGCAACTAGCGAATCTTATGGAGCCAGCAACAAGCGGCTCGGGGTTTCCAGGTAGCCGATTACTTCGTTCAAGAAGCGTGCAGCATCTGCGCCATCCACAAGGCGGTGGTCATAGGATAGGCTCAAGGGCATCATGAGTCGGATAGCAATCTGGTCATCGATCACAACCGGCATTTTCCGCGATCGTCCCACGAGCAAAATGGCAACTTCCGGGACATGAACAATAGGTGTGGAATACGTGCCGCCAATAGCTCCTAGATTGCTGATCGTGAAGGTACCGCCTCGCAGATCTTCCACGGTATACTCGTTGTTGCGTACTCGTTCGGCCAGATGTGCCAAGCACCGAGCTATTTCCGGGATAGACTTGCGGTCAGCATCGCGTAAAACGGGTACGACCAGACCGCGTTCGGAATCGACGGCCACGCCGATGTGTACGTATTGTTTAAAAATCACTTGGTCATGTTCGATCTCCAGCGAAGCATTTAGTTGGGGATGCGATCGTAAGGCCATCGCCACGGCTTTAATAACGAATGGCAGGGCTGTCAGTTTAATGCCCTTACTGGCGTAATCGGCCTTGCTGGCTTGACGAATGCGTTCCAGCTCCGTAATGTCCGCATCGTCAAAGTTCGTAACACGCGGCACGGTGGACCACGATTGGTGCATCTTTTCGGCAATCGTTCTGCGGATTTTGCTTAGCCGCTCGATACGGATCGGCCCCCATGCGTCTTGAGTGCTGGCGGCCTTCGTGCCCAAAGCTTGACTAGCCGTGCGCACGACTTGTAGGACATCCGCGCGTGTGATCCGGCCTCCCGGTCCTGTACCCTGCACCAGACGAAGGTCCACACCTACTTCACGAGCGAAACGTCGCACAGCCGGTCCTGCCGGCACGGGCTGCGACTCGCTGCGGGCTGTGCTCTCCACAAAAGCAGGGCGTTGCTGAGGAGCCTGAGTTGTACTTGCGGGACGATCGGTCGGCGTGGGGTCAACTTGCGCAGGCTGCCGATCTACGGTTCTTGATGTGGCCGGCGCAGCGCTGGATGACTCGGCTACCGATGATGTGGGCATCGGCGTCGATATGCTTGTTGGCTCGACAATCGGCGGCTGCACGACCCCGGGCCCCTCTGATTCGCTAGCAGCTGCGGGAGTGGTTGGTGACGTTTGCGGTTCCAGCGTGAGGAGAATGGCCCCAGGACGAATAACCTGTCCGCGCTGCACATGGACTTTGCGTACCAGCCCACTATGCGGTGTCGGAACAGTGACGGTGGCTTTGTCTGTTTCAATCTCGATGATCGGCTGGTCTTTTTCCAACCGATCACCTTCGGCCACCAGGACGTCGATGACATCCGCAGATTCAATTCCCTCACCCAACTCGGGCAATACAATCTCAAGTGCCATTGCCGTACCGTTCCTTACGGTTCGAAGGGAACGCGGTTTGGTTGTCGCCTATCGGTTACATCATAAAGCATGCCCGTTTACGACATTGCCGGATCGACCTTATCGGGATCGACGCCCAATTGTCCAATAGCATCGGCTACCGCCTGAGCGGAGAGTTTTCCGCAACGGCTCAGTCGATAAAGGGCAGCAATCGTAATGCATTCGGCGTCTACCTCGAAGAAGCGTCGCAGGTACACCCGATTGTCGCTGCGGCCGAAACCGTCGGTACCCAGCACAAAATAGTTTCCCGGGATCCAACGTGTTATTTGTTCGGGGACGGCTCGCACATAATCCGATGCAGCAATAAACGGCCCTGTTCGGCCCGATAGCACCTGTTCGATATAAGATTGTCGCGGTGGTTTCGTCGGATGGAGCATGTTCCATCGTTCGGCCGCCAGGGCCTCACGTCGCAATTGCCCGTAGCTGGTCACGCTCCAAACGGTGCTGCCAACGCCGAAACGCTCGGCGAGCAACTCTTGAGCCTGCAGTGCGCAGCGGAGAATGGCACCGCTGCCGAACAGTTCTACCGATAAACCAGAACGACCTGGCTGACGTGTCGAAAGCGGATAAATCCCTCGCAGAATCCCTTCCTCGACCCCTTGGGGCATTTGCGGCATGGGGTAATTTTCATTTTCAGCCGTCAAATAATAGATCGCAGTGTCACCTTCTTGATAAAGCCGCCGCAGGCCATCCAGAATGATTACGGCATACTCATAAGCGAAGGCAGGATCATAAGCACGTACCGTGGGATATGCACTTGCCAGTAGCAGGCTGTGTCCGTCTTGGTGCTGCAGCCCTTCACCGCTGAGAGTGGTGCGACCGGCCGTGCCGCCAATCAGAAACCCCTTAGCGCGACTATCACCTGCGGCCCAAATGAGATCGCCTACGCGTTGAAACCCGAACATGGAATAGAAAATGAAAAACGGTATCATATTGACCCCATGCGTGGCGTAGGCCGTTCCGGCGGCGATAAACGACGCCATCGCCCCAGCTTCAGTAATTCCTTCTTCCAGGATCTGACCGTTCTTGGCTTCCTTGTAATACAGGAACTGATCGGAATCGACCGGTTCGTACAATTGGCCTACATGGGAATAAATACCCACCTCGCGAAACATACCTTCCATACCGAAGGTACGAGATTCGTCGGGAACGATGGGGACGATATAGCGCCCGATTTTCGGGTCGCGGCATAATTTGCGCAGCAGCCGTACGACAGCCATGGTCGTCGACAATTCTTTTCCTTGGCTGCCTTCCAAAAATTCGCGATATTCGTCAAGCGTCGGCACATCGGTGCGTGGGTGCGTGGTGGGGCGACTGGGGACATATCCACCGAGGGCTTCGCGTCGCTCGCGTAGATATCGCATTTCAACGCTGTCAGGTGCCGGTTTGTAAAACGGGGCGTCTGCGACTTCCTTGTCCGATATCGGGATGCCGAAGCGGCTGCGAAATTCAAGTAACTGCTGTTCGTTCAGTTTCTTCTGTTGATGTGTAATATTACGCCCTTCTCCCGCCTCTCCTAAACCATAGCCCTTGATGGTCTTTGCTAGAATGACCGTTGGGCGCCCCTTGCATTCGGCGGCTGCTTTATAGGCGGCATATACTTTTTCAGGGTCGTGGCCGCCTCGGCGCATTTTTTCTAATTTCTCGTCCGAATAATGAGCGACCAACTTTAGGAGCTCCGGATACTTTCCAAAGAAATGTTCTCGAATATAAGACCCGGGCATACAGGTATATTTTTGATATTGGCCATCAACTACTTCTTCCATGCGGCGGATGAGTAGTCCCGTGTGATCCTTTTCTAATAAGGGGTCCCAATCGTCTCCCCAAATTACTTTAATCACGTTCCAACCGGCACCACGGAAGAGAGCTTCCAGCTCTTGGATGATCTTACCATTGCCACGTACAGGGCCATCGAGGCGCTGCAAGTTACAGTTGACCACAAATACTAAGTTATCCAATTGTTCACGAGCGGCCAAAGTGATGGCCCCGAGTGTTTCTGGTTCGTCACACTCCCCATCCCCCAAAAAGGCCCACACACGCTGATGCTCGGTTTTTTTAATGCCACGGTCCTGCAGGTACCGGTTAAAGCGAGCCTGATAAATGGCCATGATTGGACCGAGGCCCATCGAGACGGTTGGAAATTCCCAAAAGTCGGGCATGAGCCAAGGATGTGGATACGAGGAAAGTCCTGGTTTGCCCCGCAGCTCATGACGAAAGTTTTGGAGATGTTCTTCCGTGAGGCGGCCTTCCAAAAACGCGCGAGCATAGATGCCGGGCGAGGCATGCCCTTGAAAGAAAATTTGATCACCGTCGTAACCGCTGGGCCCCCGACCGCGGAAGAAATGGTGAAAGGCCACCTCGTACAGCGTGGCTGCCGAAGCGTAGGTCGAAATATGCCCGCCGATTCCGTCGTCAATTTTGTTTTGCCGCGACACCATCGCCATGGCATTCCAGCGCACCATGCTCTTGATGCGACGTTCGATTTCGCGATTGCCAGGATACGGGGGCTGTTTCCATGCGGGGATCGTATTGATGTAGGGAGTGTTGATGGCGATGGGAATGTCTTCTACCCCAGCCTGGCGTGCGCGCTGATCTAGCAATGTCAGCAAATATTTAACACGCTCCGGCCCCTTGCTTTGTAATACGTAGTCCAGTGCCTCGAGCCAGT
>CAYRMD010000154.1:0-6468 GCA_964425225.1 uncultured Pirellulaceae bacterium
GGCAATTCGGTCGGGTGACGGTACCTTAAGAGCACGGCAAAAGACGGATGAGCTAGTAGATCAGACCATTCACGAAAATGTCTCGAATAGTATAAGTCACTTTCAGTATTATGGTTTGGGGACGTTCACTTTCGAATACCGCCATATGTCCCTAACCCGCGTCGGGTATTCTAATATTGATCTTTTGTCAGACATCGATCTGAGAATACCTTCATACTCTCAGTTCTCCAAAAGACGGTCTAAGTTACTCATCCCACAGCAGACGAATGTTTGTTCGTCGCGGCATTTCGCTGAGACAACCGAAGCGCTGACTGTGCCGCGGGCTGGTATTTTCCCAGGCTTCCCAGTTTAGACCACCGGTTGGCACAAAAGTTGCTCCCCCTTGCTTCGCCTCAGCCTCTCTCGGCCATATTCTCGCACACGATCCGGTCGTCGGTGCTGTTGTGCGCCGTAGTCAAGCGGTGCTCTTGGGAGGCTGCACGTTTGGCACTCTTTGCCAGACGTGGATCCGCCATCGAGAGAGGAGGACGTGGGAGTTCCAGCAAGCCATGCGATGGGACAGTAGGGAGTGTTTGCTTTCGCCGACGGATATTTCGCCATCGTTGCCGGACTGGCGTGTCATAGGAGTTTTTAATGCCGGGGCTTACGAAGAGCCGGGTGGACGGGTGATATTGGGAGCGCGAATCGCCGAGGCACCGGCCGCGGATCGCAGCGGGTGGGTAGCGTTACCTTACTGGGATGTCAAGCGAGGGCCGGCCATCGATTGGGAGCCTGCTACCGACTGGGAAGCAGTAGACCAGCGAGTTTGGCGGAATCGCGCTCGTGGCCAAACTCGCCTCTCTACGGTATCGCATTTGAGGCTATTCGACTGTGGCAAAGGGACGGATCGACCGCGCGAAATCGAGCGGCTTGTTCCCCTTTACCATTGGGAAACGTACGGCATGGAGGACGCTCGCTTTTCGCGCATCGGCGATTCGTATTTCATGACGTATGTAGCCGTGTCGCCATGGGGAGTATGTACAGCTTGGGCCACTAGCTCGGACGGATGGCGCTGGGAGCGTCAGGGAATCCTCTTACCTCCAGATAATAAAGACGTGGTGTTTTTTCCCGAAAAGATTTCTGGCAAGTATGCGATTTTACATCGTCCCATGTGTTCGATGCCCTGGTCGAATCCGGCCATATGGATAGCCTGGTCGCATGATGGCCGGTATTTTGGGGACCACACTCGGCTTTACAGTGGTGGCCGCTTTTATTGGGAAACGGAGCGCGTGGGTGTTGGGCCTCCTCCATTACGGGTAGATAGGGATTGGCTGGTGATTTATCATGGCAGTGCGAAATTGCCGACACAGAGTGTTGGACGTTATACGGCTGGTGCGATGTTACTTGCTGGAGAGGAACCGCACCGAATCTTGGCTGTTTCTCCCGAACCGTTGCTCGTGCCGGACCGCGAATTTGAGAACGAGGGTTTTGTTCCGGCGGTGGTATTCCCGACGGGGCTAGTTTGCCGCCAAGAAAAGGTATGGCTTTATTATGGTGCAGCCGACACATCGGTGGGTGTAGCGACAGGAGCATTATCGGAATTGCTTAAGTCGTTAGAACCTACGACACAATCCGGATTTCGTGCGAAAGAAGAAGCTTTAACCGAAACGGAGAATGAGCTATGCCAGACCTGAGCCTGGTTCGCAAGATCGCATTTGTCGGGGACTACCCACCGCGTCAATGCGGAATTGCCACGTACACCTACGACCTTTGTCACGCAGTCCTAAATGCCTATCCGGAAACCGAGTCTCTTGTCGTGCCAGTCGACGACCTTCCGGGCGGTTACGATTATGGCCCCGAAGTTCGTTTTCAGTTCCCGGAGCAGGAATTGGACGGATACTTGCGCGCTGCGGACTTTTTGAATTTCGCTCGCGTGGATGTTGTCTGCCTCCAGCACGAATTTGGCATTTTTGGCGGTCCGGCTGGTGATTATATCTTAGCTCTTGTCAATGACTTGCGAGCACCGGTCGTTACGACTTTTCACACCGTCCTTGAACACCCGAATACCGATCAGCATCGAGTTATGTCGCGTTTGGCGGACGTATCCACCCGAGTTATTGTAATGTCACAAAAAGCCAAATGTTTTCTTGAAACTATCTACTGCGTTCCCTCGGATAAGATCGACGTTATCCCGCATGGAATACCTGACATGCCCTTTGTTGATCCAAATTTTTATAAGGACAAATTCGATGTCGAGGGAAAATACGTATTATTGACTTTTGGTCTTTTGTCGCCAAACAAGGGCATCGAGTACGTTTTAGAAGCGATGCCGCGGATCATTTCTGAGTTTCCTAATACGGTCTATATCGTACTTGGTGCCACTCATCCCAATTTACTGCGTCAGCAGGGGAACGTTATCGGATGAGTCTGGAGCGATTGGCAGAAGACTTAGGAATACGCAACCACGTGATGTTCTATAACCGTTTTGTGGAATTACGTGAGTTGCTCGAATTCATTGGTGCCGCGGACATTTATATTACTCCGTATCTAAACCCAGCGCAGATTATTTCTGGAACGTTGGCTTATGCTTTCGGTTGTGGTAAGGCTGTCATCTCGACGCCTTATTGGCATGCCGAGGAATTGTTAGAAGATGAACGTGGGATTTTAGTTCCCTTTCGTGATAGTCAGGCAATTGCAGAAGCAGTAATCGATTTGTTGCAAGACGAACCACGGCGACATGCGATGCGCAAGCGTGCCTATTTATTAGGTCGCCACATGGTATGGAGCAGCGTCGCTCACTTGTTCATGGATTCGTTTCGTAAAGCACGGATGGCTCCTGCATTGGTCATCCGCCCGCCGGTTCTGCGCACACTCGAGCAACGTCGCGCCGAGCTACCACGACTGAAACTCGACCATGTTTTATTGTTAACTGACAGCGTCGGAATCTGGCAGCACGCTCAATATACCATTCCCGATTACCAGAACGGCTATTGCACCGATGACAATGCTCGCGCTTTAATTTTAACCATATTACTGGAAGAGCTGGGCTTGGAAACGCCGGAACTACGTCGAGCTGCGACGACATACGCGGCTTTCTTAAGCTACGCTTTCGATGCATCGACGGGGCGGTTTCGCAATTTCATGAGCTTCGATCGGCGCTGGTTGGAAGCCGATGGGTCTGACGACGCGCTGGGCCGGACCGTCTGGGCACTCGGCATGTGCACAGGGCGGTCACGCCGTTCTGAGCTTCAGGCATGGGCGGTACCGCGTTTCGAACGGGCCCTCGCTGCTCTGGTGGAATGCTCCTCGCCTCGAGCCTGGGCTTTTGGACTGTTGGGCATTCACGAATACCTCAGGCGTTTGAGCGGCGATCGCTGGGTTGGTCAGGTGCGCGAAACGTTAACCGAACGTCTTCTAGAACTTTATCGTCAAACAGCCGACGATCAATGGCCGTGGTTCGAAGAGCTCGTGTCGTATAACAACGCCACGTTATCCCACGCCTTACTGTTGAGCGGTCGCTGGATGGGACATGGCGAGGCGTGGGATGTCGCGATACGTTCCTTGGAATGGCTCTGTACGGTGCAACGTTCGCCCATGGGGTGTTTCCGTCCGATCGGTAATCAAGGTTTCTATCGGCGTGGGGGAGAACCAGCTGCGTTTGATCAGCAACCGATCGAGGCCCAGGCCACAGTGTCGGCTTGCATCGAAGCCTACTATGCTACGGGGGACCGCCGCTGGCTCGACCGAGCTCGCTGGAGCTTCGAGTGGTTCCTGGGGCGTAACGACCTCGGCGCGTTTCTTTATGATTCGCGAACGGGCGGTTGTCGTGATGGCTTGCAAGCCGATGGTCCGAATGAGAACCAAGGGGCTGAGTCTACCTTAGCTTTCCTTACGGCGCTTGCCGAAATGCGCTTGCTCCAGTCGAGCTTGGCAACCGACCGGCCAACGCAAAAACCGTCGACGGTCACTGGTCTGGCCGAAGGTCCGCCCACGATTTTGACCGCCACTACCGAGCAATGAATCGAATTGGCAAGCAATGGTACTTCCCCCCTGCGAGTCATGCCGTGCCAGAATCGATTTCCATAGCGGTTGACCGGGTTGCTCCAAATGCTGGTTGGTATATCGCTTTTTTAGCGCTGGCCAGCCATCGATCTCTGATTCATGCCAAACTGCAACCAAGATCCATCGCGTTGTTTAGAAGTGCTTGGTGACGAAGCTGCCCTTGGCAGCCCTAACCCTCGAAGGACGGCAATTGACCAACCTTGGCTAAGCGCTAACTTATAATGTCGTATCGCGGAAAGCGTTCTCCAGTGTATACGTGACCGTTATCTTCATGCTGACGTGGCCATGGAAGTTCGACGCCTTGGATTGATCCTCCGCCCCAACAATGCGCGGGTTTTAGTGCGGCCTTTCGAGTTTAGCGATCCGCGGCGCCCGGTGCGCATCCTGGGCAGATTAATGGAGTTGTCCGAGGCCGAAGTGGCAGAGCTCGTGCCACAGGTTATGGCCGAATTTCGCGGTCGGCACATGCGACTTCAGGAGATTTTTTTAGAGCGGTTCGCTGCGGTCGAGCAGCATCTGCTCACGGATCGTCCGCTGAGCGAAGCGCGCAAGCTGCTGATCGGTGCCTGCTTCACGCAGGAATATGCTTTGGAATCAGCTGCCCTGTTCAACCCGTCGATTGTTTGGCATCCGAACCAGGACGGGGTGCCACCCGGCTGCCGCCGCTTTATCCTCAGTTTGCGATGCACCGGCGAAGGCCATATCTCGTCGGTGGGTTTTCGCACCGGCCTTATTGACTCCCAAGGGAATGTTACCGTGGACCGCCCCACGGGCTTTGTGGCGCCGCCCCGCGTTACACCTCACTCGCAGTACGAAAAAGCTCTTTTCATCAGAAAACTCGCCGAACTCGGCATTGCCAATGGCTTTGTCGAAGCTTTGGGCGGCTTACTGGATGAGCGGTTCACAATGGATGATCTACAACGCGCTGTACAATTCGTCCTGCGACAAAATCCTGTACAACGCGCAAGATGGCAGACAGTCGCTCAGAACGTTTTGGCCCTGGCTAAAGCCAATTATCAGATTGAGTGTGATCCGAGTTCCGACCTTTCGGAACGCGTCATTTTCCCATATTCTCCCACAGAAAAAAACGGTATTGAAGACGTTCGCCTCGTTCAGTTCACCGATGACGACGGGTCGGTACACTTTTGCGGGACGTACACGGCCTTCGATGGTGACGTGGTGTTTCCCCAAATCTTCGAAACTGCGGATTTCGTGCACTTCAAGATCGATACGTTGAACGGTCCGGAAGTGCGCAACAAGGGGTTCGCCTTATTCCCGCGCAAAATCAATGGCCTTTATGCAATGCTATCGCGACAGGATGGCGAAAACATCTATTTAATGTACTCAGAGTTGCTGCACTTTTGGTACAGCAAACAATTGTTGATGCGGCCGATGTTTCCTTGGGAAGTGGTACAAATTGGCAACTGCGGATCGCCTATCGAAACCGACGCTGGGTGGCTCGTGTTGACCCACGGTGTAGGCCCGATGCGCAAATACTCTATCGGAGCCGCTTTGCTGGACCGGGACAACCCGTCACGTGTGTTGGCACGCCTCCCTGAACCGCTTTTAAGTCCGAATGCTAATGAACGAGAAGGCTACGTACCCAATGTCGTTTACACGTGCGGAGCCGTGCTCCACGAAGGGTTGCTCATCATTCCGTATGCTATGGCGGACTACGCAACGACGTTCGCTGTCGTCGAACTTCAAGAGCTGTTGCGATCCATGGTACCTGTGACAAAATAGGTTAGAGTGGCCTGCCCGACTCTTGGGCAGTTGCGCCAGCCCGCCGCAGAACCCTGCGCGACGGTTGGCACCTAGACCCAATCTTCGTGGTAATGCCTTTGTACAACCACACGGAGTATTTCGCCATGAAGAACTTTCGTGCGACCTATGTGCTGTCGATCATGTGCATTTGGGGGTTATTGATTAACACCTCGAAGTTTCTGAGCACAGATCGTTTGGTGAAAGCTCTGGATCCCCCAGCCGCACAGGAGAAAACAGACGACAAGGAACGACAGGAACGCCGGCGGCGCGAGGAAGAACAGCAAGCAGCTATCAAGGCCTTAGAACACTTAGGAGGGCGTGTGGAAATCGATTATGCCCAGCGCGACATCCATCCGGCTCCCGTCGTTAAGGTGTGGGTCAATCGAACGACTGCCGACGATGCCATTTGGCAAATTCTGGTTCAGTTTCCCCACTTGAAAGAGCTGGACCTGAGCTTCTCATCCATCAGTGACGTGGATCTCCAGCATGTCGTACGATGTACACAATTAGAACGCTTAATCCTGTACCGCACCCATATTACCGACTGCGGATTAGACGCTATCCGTCAATTGAGCCAACTGCGTCATTTGGCACTACGCCATGTGGCCGTCACGGATGAAGGCTTGGCCAAGTTGGCAGGACATCCGCGTCTGGAAAGTTTAG
>CAYRMD010000155.1:0-6408 GCA_964425225.1 uncultured Pirellulaceae bacterium
CATCGGCTCACGTTGGGTCGTGCCGAAAAAGGCGTACCTGGCCCAGGCCCGGCAAGTGACCGAACCATTTGGTCTACCACTAAGATAGATACCTCATTTCCATTCCTGCTGCGGAAAACAGGCAAATTTCCGCCATGGTAAGCCTGTTAGCCTGCTACACCCAAATCCCATCTACGATCAAGACGCATACACATATACTTTTCTGCCGTTGCCCCTTTATTCCAAGCTTTGGGATGGTCAACGCACGAGCCGTGGTTCGCTCTGCTGCTGGGGCTAGCCATCCCGCCTACCCAAACGGGTAAACCGCCCTTGACTGACTACGCTAACACGTCAGTCGACATATCCGATTGACAATCTGGTTATGCGAAATCCAGCTCAATCTGTGATCCTCGTAATGCTGGTGGAGCGGGGTGGTCGAGTAGTTCCGTCCAAACAGTTTTTCAGACCGCATCTAGTAGCTCTTGTTCCCTAAGATGCCGATACAATTCGTTGCTTTTCTTGCGATCCAGTGGCCGCAAGGGTGGTCGTGTTGGTCCGCACGGTATTCCCATTTCGTTAAGTACCGCCTTGAGCGCCGCAACGAATCCGTATGACGAGAGCAAATCGATCATACTGATACAACGTGCTTGTAGGCGCGCTGCTCGGTCCCAACGCCCTTCGTTCATTTCCATCACCATGCGTTGGTAGATCTGGAACGCGATGTTGTATGTGCTTCCAATTGCCCCAGATGCCCCAGATACGAATCCGGCTAATAATGTTTCATCGAATCCGTGGAGCCAAGCGAGGCGATTGCCGAATTGTGCAACGCATCTTTGGAATTCTACTAAATCGTAACTGGTATATTTGACCCCAGCAAAATTGGGAATAAGCTCTAAAGCTACTTGGGCCACTTCCCGCAATGGAAACTTGACGCATGTTAGATGAGGGATGTCATAATAGAAAAACGGTATAGACACTTCGTTGGCGATAGCCTTCAAGAAAAGCACCAGATCCTCGACCGTGATGGGTCGGTGGTAAAATGGTGCCGTTGCTGCAACAGCCGTGGCCCCATGGCGCGCAGCCTCTCTGGCTAATTCACGGGCCGTCTTTTGGACGGTATGGCCAACATGGACCCAGACTTGTAGGGCACTTCCCCGCACCACCTCACACCATCGCTGCGTTAAACGAAGACGTTCTTCGACCTCCAACGAATGGCATTCACCTGTGGTGCCAGCAACAAACACCGTACGTACTCCTAGCGACGCCAGATGCTCCGCTAAGATTTCAATGCTCGGCAAATGCAACTCACCGGATGCGGCAAAAGGAGTGGGAACAGCGGGAACAAGTCCGTGTGGAAAAAAATCCCGATCCTTTCGAGACTCACTTGCTTGACTTGTCATCACGGGTGCCTTTCTTCTATGCGGCGGTCTTGCGCGTGCGATCAAGGACCACCGCAGTAAGAATGATGGATCCCAGCACGATTTTCTGTGTATAACTTTCTAGGCCGACGAGGTTCATTCCGTTTTGGATCACAGCAATCACCAAGGCACCGCCTAATGTCCCCCACACATTACCCTGGCCGCCTGACAAAGACGTTCCACCGACCACAACAGCCGCAATCACATACAATTCATACATCTGTCCGTACGTCGGTGCTCCGCTCTTAAGTTGCGATGCCAGGACAACACCCCCCAGCCCGGAAAGAAACCCACACCAGGCATAGACAAACAGTAGAACCTGCCTCAAAGGGACCCCAGACAGTCGCGCCGCCTCGGGATTGCCGCCCACTGCATAGATGTAGCGGCCCAGAGTGGTGTGTCGCATCAGAAGATGAGTCACGAGGTAAATTGCGCCTGTCAACACGACTGCGTTTGGGATCCCAAACAAGTCGGCTCCTCTGCCCAACCATACGAATGATGAGGGTACCTGATCGATCGATTGGCCATCGGACACCAAGTAAGCCAATCCGGAAGCCGCCAGCATCACAGCTAGTGTCACTATAAACGGCGGAATCTGCGGCGGACGGCGGAACATGGTAACGAGCAACCCGGTTCCCAATCCAATGGCGCCGCACATTGTCATGGCTGCCAGACAACAAAGTGCCATCCCGATGAACCCTGCCGACTGTCCACCTGCCCAGTCACGAATCCAGAGCGTTGCCAGAACCGCTGACAATGCGACGAGGCTTCCGACGCTTAAGTCGATTCCCCCCGTAATTATCACCAACGTCATACCCGCCGCGATAATTGCGATTACCGCAATTTGATTAGCAATGTTCAATAGGTTTTCTGCTTTAAGAAAGTTAGGCCACCAATAGGTACCGGGCATGACCACGCGCAGACTACTCAAATCTGGATGGATGGCACTTGGGGTTTCCCACAGCGCCCAACGAGCTACCGCGCTACTGCAAGCGATGACGTCCGGTTTTTGGCCACTTCGCACAAGTTCTATCAGCCCTTTGCGCACTTCGGGCGGTCCACCCGTTAAAATGGCCAGTGGTTCCCATCCTGATCGGCACAGGTACTGACTTACACTGTTGGCAAACTGCTCTTCTTCTTGACCCGAGCCTTTGACAATGACTACGTGCTGAGGTCTAGCACGGGATACTAATTGTCTGGCCACTTCACGACCAGCACTCGCGCCTCGCAATTGCTGCTCCGACCACGTACTGACACTAAACAACAGGCCCAACAAGACCAGAATCAGTAGGATGCCATATTCGTTCGAAAGGCGACTTCCCATCAGCGGTGTTGCCCACAAACCAACCAAGCTACGTGTCTACACCTCTTCCGCCAGGCCGTTGCGCACTCACGGCGCCGGTACCTTTAGCGACGCGAGGAAAGCCAACAAATCCGCCACTTGCTCGATCGTCACGTCCTGCAACTGCGCCTCAGGCATCAACGAAATGCGTTGCGACTGCGCTTGGGCGACATCATCCACCGCCACCTCGATGTCCTCATTTGCAGCCGTTTTCACTCGGTAATGAGTCGACGTTTTTTCGAGTAGCCTTCCGGTGATCACCCGACCATCGTTCAATTCCAGCAGCCACGTCAAATACTTTGGCTCAATATTGCGCGATGGATCTAGGAGGCTTTCTAACAGTTGACGACGACTACGGCGATTACCAATGCCCGCCAAGTCCGGTCCTACCTTTTCCACCGGCTCACCGATTCCATGACAGCGACGACATTGCAACTGATTGCTTTGGAGGAAAAGATCCCTGCCGCGATCGGGACTTCCCTCTATTTGCAGAATCCGATCGATGGGGAGAGTCGTAGTCAAACGTTTTACGCGCGCCTCCGGAGGCTGAAACCTCTCGAAAAGATCCCGAATCACTGGTTCGGCCTGTGCGGCTCTTCGCAGCACCGCATCCCGCACGGAATGGGACACAAGTCCCCGATCCAGCATGCGCATAAGCTGCCACGCTCGATCGGTTGACGAGAAGTAATAATCGAGCTGCTCGGTCTCCATCGCCGCTGACCTGGAAGCAACCGTTGCCAAATCATTTGACGAGCCGGACACTAACGGCTCGATCCATTTCTCGACAAGCGTCAGCCCTATTACGTCGACTTCCTCCGATCCGAGGCGCGGCATGCGCCCCGATCCAGTTTTGCTCATCCGATACAACAGTACCGACTTCTGGGGTGCTCCCGGGGCAATCAATCGGGCCTGGGCAATCCCAAACGTACCTTGGGTAGGAGCTACTTCGACGGCTCGACATTCCGCCAGTGGCAAATCATATAGCAAATAAAAATAGGCAGAACCGCCTCCATTAAAACGATGACAATGCGCACAGTTGGCATGCAAGTAAGCTCGTGCGCGAGCTTCCACCGAAAACGCCTCGTCGTATGGATCTGCTAGGCGCGGCAAGCGTTCCCACCAGGGCTGCGTGCCGGAAACTTCGCGAGCCAGATGCCTAAACGGTGCTTCAGCAATATCCCGGAAATGCAGCCGTCCAATTTCTGCCAACAATTGCAGTTGGGAGACCGATGAACCGCCAACGAAAACCGACCGGTTCAATTGGGGCACCGAAAAAGCTAGAGCATATTCGGACCAGGGATTGTGACAGCGAATACACTCCTGGCGACTGGGCACACGCCACAACTGCTGTCGTTTGCCACCCGGAGCACGAGGATCGTCGACCGTTAACCATCTCTCCATCCCTTCCGGCGGCACCAACTCGGCATCCGTTTGCTCGTCATTCCACCAATAGCTGAACCCATGCCAAAACTTGCCGTCATAATAAAGCACCTGTGTTTCTAAATGCCTTAAGCTTGTTGGATCCTCTTCCTGCATGCGGATGGAATACGTCTTGACGAGTACCGAATGTGGTGGAAAAAGCATCGTACGTGTAAACATCGATCCAGGTATCGGTTGCGGCCGATTGAATACATCGATAGCTTGACCATCAGGCACCGCTACCCATCGTTGAGCTTGCGCATGGTCGGCCCAACGCGGAGCATTGATTTGGAACGGTACAACACCATGCTCAGGAATCTGGTCCGGCAACGACCTAAATAGCCCAGTCTGGCTAAGGCGACGAGGGAAGGTCGATGGCGAAGCAGCCGCTGGATTCTTCACCAGCTCATGAATCGTGCCTTCGTCATAATCGAGCAAATACAGCTCGCCGTCTTCGTCTTCCGCAAAGTCTACTACACGTACCGTTGGTTCGGCAATTTCACGGAGTGGTGTTACCAGCCCCTTTTCTTCACGAATAGCCCATACGCGACGAGTTTCCCAATCTCCGAAAATGTAATATCCGTATAATTCGGGAAATTTTCGGCCCCGATATACGAATCCGCCTGTAATCGACGCGCCGTCGGAGTGAGAAACCGCCATCACAGGCGGCACAATGGGGGTCGGCCCCAGCGGTCGGTCTGTGTGCACCACCTGCGGGCCTTCTACTAAACTCCAACCGAAGTTGTCACCCGCACGCACCCGCAATACCAATTCCCACAATTCCCAGCCAACATCGCCGACCCACAAATCCCCCGTGACGCGATCGAAACTCATTTTCCAGGGGTTGCGCAGACCATACGCCCAAATTTCTGGTCGAGCACCTGGCAGGTGAACCAATGGATTATCGGGTGGGATACGGTACGGAGCCTCACTTCGAGCCTCACGCACGTCGATACGTAAAATGGCCGATAACAGGTTGCTCACGTCCTGCCCTGCCTTGAGAGGATCTGGAGGATAAGCGAATCCTCCATCGCCTGTGGAAATGTAAAGACATCGGTCAGGCCCGAACTTGACGCAGCCGCCGTTGTGTCCGCCCTGTAACCACTCGATGATCACCAGTTCGCTTTGGGGATCCGCCGTTGGTGGCTCGCTGAAACGAATCGTGAAGCGACTGACTCGACTTCCCTTGGGATGTTGCCCGCGTTGTGAATCGCGATACCTCGCCACATAACAGACATAAATATAGGGACGCTCTGGGAAATCAGGATCAAAGGCCAAACCATACAGACCTTCGATTTCCAACTGCTCGCCTTCTGGCCAACCAGACAATTGCTGGGTTACATCCAGAAGAAGCTCGGCCTGCGATGATTCTCGATCGCGGGAAAACGAATAGACCTTTCCCATCTGCTCACCAACAACGAACCTGCGCATTCCAGGCATAACGGTCAGTACCGTGGGATTGCGAAAAGCGATTTGCGGGAACACCCGGCTCGGCACCAGCGGACGAGCTTCCGGTGTGCCTTTCAAATGACTAGTTCGCCACGGCAGTGCCCAGGTACCATAGCGACTAACTACCGGTGCGTCGATGGCTACTTCGGGCGGAGATGGCTCTGCAGCCAAGCAGTTCCAATAGAGAATGCCAGCAAGCCAGATGCCTCCTGCCCACCACGAATTCGGCCCAATAGCGCCTCTGCCTTGCATGCTCGCGATCTTCCCGGATCCCAGGCCACTGCCAGTTCAACTAACCGAATACCCTCAGTGCTTTTGGATATCCTGAGCGCGTTGGAAGACGATGTAAACCCCACCCCAGTAGCAGGCTAAGCCGGTAATTCGTATCCAGGCACGGTGCAAAGCCTGCCGTCGATGTCTTCCAGCGCCCGTCGAAGTAGCACCGTCGAAACCGCAGCCGTTTCAAAAAAGTCCGCCTATCCTCATACCTTTTATGCTCAGTCTAGCAGCCGTAAAGAGGGTAGCCTTTCGAACCTGGCTGCCTGCAGCTTCGCTTCGTTTTTCTGATGCGCGAAGTATTGGACACAAACCTCCGAACTACAAACGAGACAATCGAACGTCGAGGAATGTGTGTGCCACGACGGTGCGTAAGACGAATTCCTAACGCGGCAAGCTGTCGTCGGGAAGGAATCTTTTTTCACCAAATGGGATCGGTGCGCGGTCAACATGCGGATGTGCGCAAAGAATCTTAAGGAACGTCTGATCAACTGGCGGTAAACGAGCGTATTGGCTCGATGGATA
>CAYRMD010000156.1:0-6235 GCA_964425225.1 uncultured Pirellulaceae bacterium
GGATTCAGTAAAGGCGCAACTGAGCGGGTGCGTTACAGAGCTGCGACCCTAAGGGGCCGGTACCCCAACAGAGCGGCGACCGTAAGTGAGCCGCACTACGTGAATCGGGCCACGCTGCTAGACCGGGGCGGTTCTCGAACCCGCCGCTTCAGATCATGTGTTATGGAGCTGCGCCGACTTCGCACCGCTTTCGGCAAGGGATGTGTCTGCGTTCTGACTGTAAGTGAATCGCCCGCGCAGAGTGGTGAGTTGTAATGCAGGTTGGACGTTGGCGCATGTGTTTCTTGATCGTAGGCGCAATTTGGACACACGGGAGTTAAACCAAAGCTCCTTGCTGCGAACGGTAGTAATGTTTTGGAGTGATAAGGGGCACCATCAACTTTGATGTATTTTGTACTCATAGAAATATTTTGAGTAAGCTTGGATTCTCGAAGAAAAGGCGGTACATGTCGGCATCTACGATCGCACAAGTTCCCCGGCCGCAATTTGCGACCTGCCAGTCTTCTCCGCGAAAGCTAGCGACACGGCCCTCAGGTGAAAAACCGCACCGTGGCAAACTTGGGCGCGTCGCCTATCGAGCAGATCGAGCTGCTCCGACGCGTGCTCAAGGGCCAGAAGCTCGTTGCAGCTAACGAAACTTTCTCGATCCTGTAGAGCCTATTTGTTCGACACGTGGCAACCTTGGTGGGGATGGCCTGGCGGTTGTGCCTGGAACGCGTCGTGGATCGAAGATCGCCACGCCGCGGTGTTAGCAAAATTGGGGCTCGGCTGCTGCCGCCGAGCTGCAGGGACACGTTGCACGTGCCCCTTAGACCACGGCGCAGCGTTGCTAAATGGCGCAAACAGTCCCACGTATTTCAAGGGGCACGTTGCACGTGCCCCTTAGGCCTTGGGCCGACCAAATGGCTGCTGCGCTAGCCGATCGCACGCGACGAAAAATACGCGTCTGATGGTACGGGAGGAACGCGACACGACGCGGTGGATGATGGTGAACGGCCCTTTCAGGGCCGGGGGATGATTCGGCATCGCATACCCGGGCCGTTGCGTTTTGCACGCTTTGGAGCCCAGGCCCTTGGCCCGGGTTGACGGAAACAGCCCTTCGGGCCGGACTACGCATGACCGGCTAATGACCGAACCATTTCGTCTACCCTAAAGACAGATACCTCGTTTCCGTTCCCGTCGCGGAAAATAGGTACACATCCGCCATAGCCAGCCTTTTGAACCAATTTCTATCTACAATCAAGCCCCAGACACCCGACGTGTGGACGCGCCACGGCCGAAGAAATTGACCTTGGAGAAAAGCAAACGCTAAGCTCCAATTAAAGGGCGATTAAGCCAAAACATAGGATGCGTGTCAACGTTAGCGTGAAATATGGGTGTTTCCATTGAGATTGTTAGATCTGCTAGTACGTAATAACAGTGACGAAGGAAGACGAAACGAGACATACGCTCGGTGTTGCTCTTGCCACGATTGCTTGACTTCGGATAGACAGGAAAACTCGATGGGTGGGAACCTCGTTGCTTTCCCGCCGAGCCTAGTGAGTTTCGTGTAAGGATGGTCTCACGCGGTGGCGAAAGTGCGAATAAGCTTCCTTTGTAATTCGGCGAGAGGAAATCAGGGGAAAGGCGCTGTATGTCGCGCGAGTGGTTGACGGTAATAATTCCATGCAAGAACGAACAGCACAATATTGTCGCTTGTGTCGAGTCGGTGCGAGGGATCGCCGACGAGATTCTACTGGCCGACTCGGGATCTCAAGACGACACGCTTTCGATTGCGCGCTCGCTGGGTGTGCACCGCATTATCGAACGCGAATATGTGCATTCCGGAGACTTCAAGAACTGGGCAATTCCTCAGGCGGCTTATCCGTGGGTGCTAATTGTGGATGCCGACGAACGAGTAACGCCCGAGCTTGCAGCAGAGATACGCCAGACGCTGCAAGCACCCGCATACGATGGGTATTGGATCTATCGGGAGAATTATTTTCAGGGGCATCGCATACGATTTAGCGGTTGGCAGAATGACTGTTGTTTGCGGTTGTTTCGTCGGGATTTAGGACGATATGTGGGTGAAACGGATCACGCGGAAGTTCACGTCTCGAGCGGCCGAGTAGGCCGACTGCGCCATCGGCTCCAGCATTTTACGTCATCGAGGGTTTCTCATTACTTGAACAAGTTGCAGCGCTATGCGGAGCTTCAAGCACAGCTATGGTACAAGCAAGGCAAGAAACCCAGCGTACTGAAGCTTCTTCTTATCGGTCCGGCGAGGTTCCTACAAACATACATAATACGGCGGGGATTCTTGGACGGGATTCCTGGTTTCGAAGTGTGCGCATTGACGGCCTTGTATTCGTTCTTAAAACAAGCCCGATTGTGGGAGCTGTACTACGGTAAGACTCCTAATCAGAGTCTAAGGGAATGTCGTGGCGATCTTCCGGCAATAAGCTCGGCGGTTGAAATTGGCACACAAGTTCCGCCTCAACGTTCCCAAATCTCCCGTGCCAGTGCGGACTAAGTGATTGATCTAGGTTATGCCCGAGTGGAGGCATTACTATGCGGTTCTTCTAAACGCTCCGTTCCAATCTGAAGACTCATTGGATACGGTGAACAGTAGAAAGAAATTATGCTGATCGGCAACGGTACGCGGAACCTTGCGATTCCCACGTTTGTCGGCGCGCGTAGCGCAAAAGCATTCGAGCCCACGGATCAAGCTGATGGAAGTGCACAAACGCGCCGCAGCAACTCCAGATGAACATGATGCGTGTTAACTTGCTTGCGCCTCCGGGCCTGTACGTTAAGCCAACTCCCTTCTCACCAATAACTCGAGCGAAGTGATACCCTTCAACATGACAACGCATACCAAAGGCGTTGTTCTCGACGAACTGCATACCGAGCCTGCGCCGGCTTTGGCAGTTCACGTACCCCGCACAGGAGGTTGTCCACAGCTCGTTACTGCGCCGCCAACGAAGCGCAAATAATTTCTCGATCGTTGCGTACGTAAACGCATCGGTTTGCGAACGCCGGATGCGACCAGACCACCTTGCGCCGCATTGCTGTACCGGTCGGATCCAGCAGATGAGCCCGACTCAGCTCTTCGTAACCGTTTGGAGTGAGTCGTGCGATAATCAGATCGCCTTGTTCGTTGAACAGGAAAAACCGATCCTGGTGCTTAACCAAAAAGGCATTGGCCCAGCGGTCGGTACTGCTGCCGGTCGCCCCGGTGGCTGCCAGCGATTGCCATAGGCGTTCTCCTGTATCGGCTCGCAAGCACCGTAATTGTCCATAACTACAGACTCCATAGATGTAGTCTCCGTCGACGAAAGGAGTGCTGATCAAGCAATGCAGCGCATCGGTATTGCGCTCGTTTTCTCCCCGACGTTGCCAGAGTTTTTGTGCTGTGGGCCGGTCATCTGCCAACTGAAGCATCAACGATCCATCATAAAAAGCGCTAACGAACAAGCGATCGCCAGCCAGCCGAGGTGTGGCCAGCGCTAAACCTTCGCGGACCGCAAATGGTTGATTCCAATACAAGGCACCATTTGCAGGATTCAACGAGCTGACACCGGCCGGATGCCACACAATCAATTGGCGATACCCTCCGGCTAAGATTACGACCGGAGCACTGTAACCGGGACCATGAGGTCCAGCGGCTTGCAGGGCACGCCAGACCTCGCGCCCTGAGTCCTTCTCCCATGCCACTACCAGCGCGTTGGGGCTGCCCACCAAGCAGATCAATAAGTTGCCTTCGACTAACGGATGGGATGCAAAGCCCCAGACCGGACTTTCGGCAATACCGTAGTCCTTCTTTAGATCACGGCTCCAGATCACGCGACCATCTTCCGCCGCTAAGCAGAAAAGGTGTCCTTCAGCTCCGAGGGTGTAGACCTTGCCATCGGCGATGGCCGGAGTGGTACGCGGTCCGGCAGGGTAACTAACCGTGTATGCACACGGATAGCGATGTTCCCAAAGTATCGTGCCGTCGGTTGCTTGCAAGCACAAGACGCGCTCAATGGACGCTGTTCGGCCTCGTTGGAACGGATTATCCGGATCCTGTGCTCCTTCTAGCAGGACGCGATCCATCACGAAAACGCGTCCTGCGGCTACCGCTGGTCCGGCGTAACCACCGGAAATCGCCGTGCGCCACAAGATCGGCGGCCCGCCTTCCGGAAAACGCTCGACGATGCCCGATTCGCGCCAAACTCCGTCGCGCTGGGGTCCCTGCCACTGAGGCCAATCATCTGCGAACATCGCACGCGCGCTGAGCAAAATGAATGTCCCGTAAAGAGCCAGGCGACAGATGAACCGTGGCATTTTTCAGGCTCCTTGAACTGCGGCTTTGCACCGTCAATAACGAATTTCCACAAACCTCGCCCGGTACAGTAAAACTCCCTACGCGTCCAAGTCGCATTGTTTGTGCAACGAAAGACCGCACTCGTGTTTAAGCTTCAGTTACGAAGCATGACTGACGCTGGACAGATAGTTGCCCTGCGGGAGCCCCATTAGGCAAACCGCATTGTCCAAAACCTGCCTTGTGGCCGATCGTTGCTAGGTTCAAATCCCGCTCGGAACTGCGCGCGTCGGTCTGAAAGTGGGTAGGCTTCCGGCCGAACGACAATCACGCGCCGGGTCCCACGGCCGACTCGGCTGGCAAAGGTTGTCTCCCGGCGAACCCGGCATCAAGTTCATGCCAGTACTGTACTTCGGGTTCGCCATACTTCCAGCACAGGTAGACGAGGCGCCCGTCCATGATGGAGGGAAAATCCACGAGGCCTTGGGGGGCGCTTTTAAGTTCAACACCCAGTTCCTCCAATTCCGACAAATAGCTCTCCAGTTGATCGACGTCGCGCGCTAATTGCCGTTCGGCATCGGCCAGTTCATCGGCATAGGCTTGCAAATCGGGCCGAGTGTCTCGCCGTCGCGATTTAAGAGCATCCAACCGCGCTCGGCGGTCCATGATCGAGCCACTTAATGAAACGATATCGCGGACAATGGCGCGGACGAGGGGCAATGCCGCATTGGCTTCCGCCACAGTAAAGAGTCGTTTGGGCCGATAGGTGTTCGTCATGGTGAGTACTCCGCTGCCCAAAGCCCCTTGGTCCTTGTTCTGCATACTGTTTTTCGGCCGCTATCCAGCCGGTTGATTCGGACCGCCATGAACCGGCTCCAAAATTACTTTGGCTTCGGCCACAGCCGTGGGATTCAATGTGGCGCGCCCCCAAGCTACTTCCAACGGCAAGCGCGAAAAATCCACAATGCAACCGTCCCGGCTGTAGCAGCTTAAGTCATGCGTTGCACCCATGAAGATGCAATCGACCGGACACGGCTCAACACACAACGCACAAAACATACATTTAGTATAGTCAATGGTAAATTCCGTGACGCGAAACCCTTTGCCGTTTGGGATGCGCTCTTTGCCAATGTAAATACAATCGACTGGACATGCCTTGGCACACTGGTCACAGGCGATACAGGTCGTTAGATCATACCGGTGAAAACCACGATAGCGCGCGGCAACGGGTACCGGCTTTTCCGGATATTCGAATCGCTCTGTGAAGGTCCCCCGGTCGGAGCGATAAGTAATTAACCAATATCGAAGCGTGACCCACATGCCATGAGCCACCGTACTTACTGCCAACCAAATATTGCGTAGCCAATCTCGCATTTTGTAAGCAACTTTCCTGCTTCGGGGATAAGACCGCCACCATCCGTCATATCCGCACGAGGCGGACTATTCATCACACAACGTGCCTTGCTGCTGCATTATAGAAATAAACGGCTTTGCTGCAAGGACGGCTGGCATAGCCCGCTGTGCCGTGTGCACGAAAGCAAGTGGATTTTGCCCACATTTGCTGCACTGCCCATCCATGACACTTTGACACGATGAACATGGTGGAGGATTCAGCACTTCGCATGCCAATAACGATGAGAAATCTATGGAGTACTCGAGCTCAACGTGTCCATTCGAGCGTCTCAAGAACGCTACGCACAACAGCGTGACGTGTAGATAGCAGATTTCAAAGCCCTCAGTGTCAACGAGCGGCCCAACCCGCATAAAGCTGTGGGAAAAAGTACAGGCTTTCGGAACCGCCATCGTACCCGGGAAACACCTTAACAATGCGGTAGGCTCAGCTTGCAGCACCTGTTCCATCCGCCAAACAATCACTAGGCCGCAGAAACTGCTCCGATTTAAGGAACGTCTGATCAACTGGCGGTAAACGAGCGTATTGGCTCGATGGAT
>CAYRMD010000157.1:0-6209 GCA_964425225.1 uncultured Pirellulaceae bacterium
GACTTGTTAAAAGGTTCCGTACAATACGGGCGAATTATGCAGAGGTTCCTTAAAAGGGAAAGGATTCAGCGCCAAGGCACAATGGGAAGTGAAATCTAAAAGCGCGTTCGCGTGATAGGTTGGCAGGCGGTCTCTCTTGGGTAGGCAATCGTAAGCAGCAGCAGAGCGCTTGCCCACAAGGCAGCCTTTCAGGCAGGCTCCACGTCAACTGTTCGATGCCATTGCGCCCATCAGGTCCGTGCTCGGGCTTTGTAATGGGACTGTTTGTACGAGCCATGCGCGCATCGAAGACTGCGGCGGGTTTAGCCGAGCAGTCACGACCAATGCTCTGGTTCGGGGCTAGCTTAGTTCACCACCTGTCCGGGTGACTTGACAAGCATGCTGCACGGTGAATGTCCCATGTCACCAACCGTTCGACTAAGAGCTTATCCCAAAATTCATGTTCGGTGAAAGCGGAGCCACGTTCGTAGTGACCGCATATATGCCGTCCTTCTCCTAGTGTTACAGTTTTGGACCCGATGAATCGGTTGGCTACAAACCAAGACAGTGTAGAACTACCTTGCCTGCTTCTATTTCGCCTCAGCGTCAATCACCTTGCGCTGCCGCTATTTTTTGGGATAGGCTCCAAACCTTTCGACTAAGCTGACCGATGACATTCGGCAAAGAAGGCGCCAACTCCCGGTCGCTCGGCATAAGCTCTGCCTTCTTGCACGGGAACCTTTAATAGTCGGCAAGCATTCAAGCTCAGACTCCGTAATTTTTTCGCTACGCTCACCGCGGTTCTCGTGGCCGGTGGTGTGTAGGTTGGAGTTTTGCACCGCGCAGACGCAGAGGTACGGAAAACGGCGTGTCGAACGTATCACCCGAAGGCAACACCCTATCGAGCGATCCTTTCAGACAGGAGTCGGTTGATCGGAGGTTCCTCTATTCTCTTTGTAGTTCGAATGGTGCAGTAGGAAATTGGTCACGTTACTTACGACCCGGAACCTGACCAGCCACGCACAATTGCCAATGCTGAGGCGCGGTTTGTCGCTAAAGGGATATTGTGAACGTCACAAACACGCAATAGCGCCGATACATCCGGTTCGTGAGGCTGCGCAGTAAGGCGATCACGAAAAAAGATAACCGCGTCAATCGCCCCTTCGGCAATCCGCCCGCCAATAATAAGATCCCCACCCAGCGGACCGTGCGCTACGCATTCCACGTCCAGTCCCAACTCGTCACGCAACCTTGCGCCGGTTTGACCCGTGGCAACCAAGCGATGCAATCGAAAAAAACTGATGTGCTCGCGCACGAATTGGATCAATGCATCTTTCATGCGATCATGAGCAATGAGAGCTACGGCGTAACGGCGCACGCGAAATTCCCTTCTGATCCATCGGGTAATACAACGCCTTCGGCACAGCTCCTCGTGCGATATTGTCCTTGGAATCGCAGGGCACGTGCAAGCTGACGAAGCTCGAATCTCGGCACTTGAGGGAGCCCACGAGAGTGAAAATCACTCAACGCAACGGCGCTAAGGCGCGTTACCGAGAACGACGCCACGGACTGCGTAATCCGTTTTGCCTTCGTTGCGGCCCTGTATGTTCATGGCGTGAGTATGTTCGCCCCTTGCGCATTGGGACTTCGTTATAGGTCCAATCCTCGAAGAGCGATGCACCAGTGTCCTACTCCGCTAACCCTCTCACTCCTGTCAGGCTAGCAATGAATAGTAACGGCCGCGCCCCACGTTGGACGCCGGTTATTGGGACGCGCTGGTCCCCGAATACCCCCATGGTGTGGATAGAGCACTGGCACCAAAGGAAGCAATCACCGCCAACATTTCTCGGTGCGAGGACGCTGAGCTGATTTTATGGTTGCGTTGTGGCGCCGTCACCAGACGACGTACCGGAGTCGCCATTCTTCGGTTTTAAATACTTTGAAGGCTCGTTCAGCAAATCCTCTTTGCAACCCTCGCAACAAATAAACACCTCTTGCCCTTCGACCGTCAGCTTAATCGGTACCCCCATCGAACCTAATGGCTCTCCGCTGACCGGACATGTTTTCTGGGCTTCCGCCAGTCGACGATCCTTCTCCGAAAGCTGGGCCAGAGACTGCTCGATCTTCGATTGAGCGTCATCGGTAGCTGAGGGCTGGGTAGTGGAACCCGTTGAACCACCGGCTGGCGGCGGAGTGGAAGCCTTTTGACAGGCGACTACAAGTAGGATTGCAAAACCGAGTGCCACACCGGCAACTGTCCGAGCTACGAGTGAATTACGTTGCATGATAGGGTCCTTAATTGAAAGGCTTTCTCAAGAAGTGCCCGTTTCCATTAGACATGGGCAATTGCCCAAGCTCTATGAATCGAGTACACGCGGCTCGCAATGGTTATCGTAACCATTTTTGAATTGACTTCAACCTCACGGTGGAAGTTCCCTGATGGCTCATCCCGAAGGGTTTCGCGGTAACGCGTTAACGGTAATGCGTTTATTTCCAGTATGGAATTAACTATCTGCGGAGGAGCCGCATACCTTCTTCACAGTGAAGCATACTTCATTGGTAGTCTCCCCATCAACGCTGTTACATCCTTCGGGATATCGGATTTAGCTATGGGCGACGCCGTGGAGGGCAAAAAGAACCGAACACATCCTACTGTGGATTCCTTCGGCGGCTTAGGCCAAGCCGGGTTGCGCTAGAAGTTTTTTCCGCCAAAACCGACAGGGGGTCTTGCTGGCTTATTGATTCGTTCGTTACTGCGCCGCTGCGGCTTAGCGTTACATACCTTTCCTATAGATCTGGCGCACATCTGCCAGTACGTTCGGAAGGCCCTTGGCGAGACGGGGAATCCACGCTAGAATCACAATAGATTGAGATTGGGTCTCAATTAAAGGGGATTAGCCCATGCGGGCCGTCCAAGCCGTGCCTTTGGAGCAAATGCGGGTTGGACAAACCGGTCGCATCGTCCAACTTGGCGGAGAGGCCAAGCTGGTGCACCGTTTAGAGGAAATGGGTTTACGTATTGGTGCGCAGTTGCGGGTGCTGCGAGCCGGCTCGCCATGCATCGTGCATGTGGCAGGTCAGAGACTTTCCTTGCGCGGATCGGACGAACTGGCCATTTGGGTAGCCCCGGAAACCGAATCGTATTAGCTCGCCTTGCGAACCGGCGTCGGTCGCATGAGGCATCCCACCAATCGCGGACGTACGTAGGCGAGCTGTTGACTTCGTTGGGTAGTAAGGGGCGCAGAATGTCCGCCGAGCGTGAACCCATTGTTGAGAATTCGGTGCCTTTGGATTCCTTGTCGGTTGGCCAGCGGGCCGAGATTGTCGATGTTTTAGGAGAAGATGCAATCGCGGTTCGCATCTTGGAGATGGGCCTGGTTCCGGGTGAAAGTGTCCAATTAATAGGCCGAGCACCGCTGGGCGACCCTCTGGAGTTTTGTGTACGTGGCTTTCGACTGTCTTTGCGGCGTAGCGAGGCGCGTCGCGTAGTCGTGCGGCTCGTGTCAGCCCAAGCTATGACTCCGTCGAGATGTTTCCACTCGCGGCTTAATCCTGACAGGTCGGCTGGCAACGTTTCCGGGAGCAGCCCGGGATGAAGCCTCTGGTTGTGGCCGTTATCGGCAACCCCAACACCGGTAAAAGTACGCTGTTTAGTGCGCTGTCGGGTTTACACACGCGCGTGGCGAATTACCCTGGTGTAACGGTCGAAAAAAAGCTCGGCTCGGTGCAATGGGATGGCCAGCCCGTTGTACTCATCGACCTTCCGGGCACCTACAGCTTATCGCCGCGTTCTCTGGACGAGCTGGTTGTCGTGGACGTCCTGTTGGGACATCAGCCCCAGACACCTGCCCCGGATGTTGTATTGGTGATCGCCGATGCATCGAACGTGGAACGAAACGCCTACTTATTGAGCCAAGTGCTCGGCATGGGAAAACCGACCGTGCTGGTGCTCAACATGATGGATCTGGCACGGCGGCGTGGGATTCAGATCGACGTGGTGCAACTTTCCGAGCGGTTGGGCATTCCGGTGGTGGCCACCGAAGCCCATCGCCGGAAAGGGCTGGAACAAATTCCCGTAGCCGTACGCAAGGCCTTAGAGTCGACTTGCCCGCAGCATGAGGTGTTTCCCGAGGTCTTTGGCCAGGTGGTCTTGGAGCTGGCGGAGCGCTGGCAGCAGCACAACCGACAGCCTCCGGAACGATTCTTGATTGAACGATTGCTCTTGGATGTCGGTGGGCAGCTCGAGCGGCGTTTTGCGAACGACGCGCCGTTTGGCCTGAGCGAAACGCTCCATCGAGCGCGGCAGCAATTGTTGGCCCAAGGGATCCGAGTACCGGCCATTGAAGCCCAAGCTCGATATGCTTGGGCGCGGCGGGTCTTAGAGGGTGTTTATCAACGTCCCGCCGAAGAGCCACTTACGTGGAGCGATCGAATCGATCAGTATTTGACGCACCGCTTTGTGGGACTTTGCGTGTTTGCCCTTTTGATGTTTCTTGTCTTTCAGGCTATTTACCAATGGGCAGAACCCCTGATGAGTTCGATTGAATCGCTTCAGGAGGCAGTGGCCAATGTCGTCATACGAGTCATGCCGCCGGGGCCGCTTCGCAGTTTGTTGGTCGATGGGGTGATTGCTGGCGTTGGTGCCGTGTTGGTGTTCGTTCCCCAAATAGCGCTCCTGTTTTTTTTCATTGCCATTTTCGAAGATTGTGGCTACATGGCCCGAGCTGCGTTCGTCATGGATCGCTTGATGGCACAAGTGGGCTTGAGCGGTAAGTCATTCGTGCCGTTGATGAGTTCGTTTGCTTGTGCCATTCCCGGTATCATGGCCACGCGCGTTATCGAAAATCGCCGCGATCGTATGGTTACGATCTTGGTGGCTCCGCTGATGAGCTGCTCAGCTCGCCTTCCCATCTATCTCCTATTGATCGGGACCTTTATTCCAGACCGCTACTGGTTCGGTGGTCATATCTCGCTTCGCGCTTTGGTTTTGTTTGCCATGATGTCACTAGGAGCGACCCTGGCCGTACCGGTTGCCTGGTTGTTGAAAAAGACTTGGTTTCGTGGGGAAACACCTCCCTTTGTCATGGAGTTACCGAGCTACAAATGGCCAAGCTGGCGCACGGTGTTGGGGCGCGTTTACGAGCGCGTCGTGGCGTTCGTACGGCGAGCCGGGACTCTGATATTTGCTACGACCGTGCTTGTCTGGGCACTCGGCTATTTCCCCGCAGATCGACGTTCCCTGGACTTGATCACCGCTCAGATCGAACAATGGGAGCGGAGCGTTGGGGAACCGTCGCCCGGCACGTCGCTCGATGATCAACTGGCTCGTCTCAGGGCTGATGGCGATCGCTTGGCAAGCCAGGCCATTGGTGCCAGTTTCCTTGGACGTGCCGGTAAGACATTGGAACCGTTATTCTGGCCTCTTGGATGGGACTGGCGGATCACGGTTGGCGTCTTGGCTTCGTTCCCGGCGCGCGAAGTCGTAATCGCCACCCTCGGCACGGTATACAGTCTCGGCGGAACCTCCGACGAGCAGGACGGCGGATTGGCTGCTGCGCTCCAGCAGGCCCGTTGGCCGGACGGAACACCGGTCTTCACCATTCCCGTTGCCTTATCTCTGATGGTATTTTTCGCCCTGTGTGCGCAATGTGCCTCTACGCTGATTATCATGCGACGCGAAACCAATAGTTGGTTCTGGCCGGCTTTTACCTTCCTTTACATGACGACACTAGCTTACGTGGGAGCATTGCTAACGTACCAAGTTGGATCCTGCTTACTAGGCTAAGCGGAAGCGATCCGTCAAGAGACGATCGAACGTTGGCGTGAACTACTGAGCCGAGATGAGCAGGTTTCATTGTCGATGATGGACGAGTATTACTGGCAGTTAATCGCTGTGGCAGTGGTAGTACTGGGCAGTGCAACATGGCTCGTGCGCCAGTTCATACGTCGTGGGTGCCATAGCCCGTGCGCCGGCGGTTGCACGGCTTGTCCACACGCTGAACAACGAACGGCGGTCATCGTCCCGCTGCAGATTCCCGAGAGTCACCGGGAGCCGTTGGCAGAAGACTCGGCTGCCGATGTCGCATCGACGACCGAAGCAAGGGCAGTCTTGCCCAGTGGTGCCGTTCTGTGGCCGGACCAGTCACCGGGGCCTAGCACGCCATTTCGTGACGGCACTTAGGGAACGTCTGATCAACTGGCGGTAAACGAGCGTATTGGCTCGATGGATA
>CAYRMD010000158.1:0-6202 GCA_964425225.1 uncultured Pirellulaceae bacterium
TCCATCGAGCCAATACGCTCGTTTACCGCCAGTTGATCAGACGTTCCTTAAGTGCAATAACGGCTGGGATCTGCTTGTTGATCGGCTTGACGGTTTTAACGTTAATCGACCACCGGGAACTGCCCGTACTAGACCAGCCCTTAATCGGATTAGTTCACCTTTACATTGGCGTGTCGAAACCCGGAGGGGACTTTGTTGACAACAGGGCCGCCGGTGCGCTTCACGAAAAAAGGGTGAGCCATTGCTCGTGCGCGGCTTTGTATCCGGCGTAATGATTACTGGTTTTGTGGCGGAAGGGAGCGCACACCAGCTAACCACTTAAAAGCAGCCGTTAACAGTAACGTGGTTCCCAAAATCAACCCCGCTGTCGACGCCAAATGGGTAAGCCAAGGCCGGGCAGGATTTGGCCAGACCCAGCAGATCCCCGTAAGAACGTATGAAATGCCTGAAAAAAGAAGCAGCCGCCGCGTGCTTTCTCGAGCGTGTCGTTTGGCATGAGCCAGGACGGCATTTCGTGCTGAATGCAGTGCTAGTTCCCGCATTGCGGTTAAGTTAACGTGTCGTTCCGGGGGAGGTCCAAGCGGCACATACGGGCGCTCCTCGCGGGTTTCCTGTTCGGTACTCTCCGTGCTTTCCGGAGTTCTGGCTGCCGGCCGGACATCAGGCGCCGGTGGGGACGGCGAGGTGCCGCGCAGCCGTTGTAGCAATCGTTCCATGTATTGCTGAACGGCGAACTCGGCTTCGTCGGTCGGTTCTGTGAACTTCGTTTCAGGTTCGTCGTGCTGCGCGGGCAGTTGGTCTAAGCTTGTTACGTCCTGTGGATCCGCAGCCGGGTCACCTACCGCAAAAGCGCTATCGTTACCAGTCTCCGGTTCGACGTCGCTACGTCGATGGTCGTTTCGGTAACTTACCTCTTCTGGGGATTCGCGCTGTGATGGCGATAATGGTTCTGCCGATTCCCTGTCGGCTAAAATCGGAGACTGTTCCGAGAGATGATTCGGAAGTTCCAGTTCACTGGAGCGCTGACGCCACAAGCCAGCCTTCGCAAGCCGTTGCAACACTTCCTCGACGGACGTTGGGGGCTCGCCCAGTTTAGCCGGATCAACCGATACGCTATCGATGATCTCGGGGTCCGTTACGCTCGGCGTACTTTCGTCGGATATAAGCTCGGGCCCACTAGGCGTTATGTCTTCCGATGCTCCGATTTGCTCGGACTTAATTGGAAATGCCTGTGATTGGTCCACGACCAAATCATCGAGGTTACCTTCGTCAGGCGTTCGATCTCCAGTATCGGTGATTGGTGAGATTAACGGGCTTACTGCTTCTGTATCTGTGTCCCACGCCGCTGTCGGTGTTGTTGAATCGCCAGAGTGCAACTGGATAGGGGAGGCCTCTAGCACATGGCTTTCAGACCGATGGGACGTTGCCGACTCAAGGTCCTGATCCGATGTCGATTCATGAAATAGAGCAGCGTCGTTGGATTCGTTTTTGGCGCTAGAAGTTAAAGACGGCGTTATGGCAGCGTTCGGTTCGGAAGCGGTATCGCAATCATTCGCTAAAAGCTTCTCGGTAGTTGCTGGGCTCGGTGGAGCTTCCTCGTCGCCAGGGGCAGGAGACTGTGTGTGAACTGTAGCGCACGTTTCGTAGTTCTCGATGGGTACCCCCTGATTCACAGCGGTAGATGGCAGACGTTGCTCAAGAGTTTGCTGCAAGGATTTTAACTGGGTTGTGACGAGTGTGAGTGTGTCTTCTATCCGGGCCCACAGTGGATCGAGTGATTCGGAGGAGACAGTCGTCGATCGTACGTCGCGTATCTGTTCCGCTTTGGCTTGTTGAAGGGTTCGCAATTGTTGCTTAAGCAGCGCGATTCGCTGTTCGTTGTGAACGCTCGAGGCTGCGAGTTGATCGAGTTGGTTGCGTACGTACCGGCGGAGGCGATGCCACGTAGGGCGACGCGCTCTACTACGGATGGGCGAGCCGGCGTCGGATCCTCCCTGAGAACGCGTCACGGTAGCTGAAGGCTGGTTCGCACGTGGAGGACTATCCTGCGTAGACCGTGCGGCTTGGTCGAGCTGAAAGGTCAATGTGTCGAATGAATGATGTAGTTTTGTGGCTAGAGTCTCCACCAAAGTACTGGCAAGCTGTCCATTAGATTCATCGCAGGCTACGGTCCATTCGTAATCTGCCATCCGTACCCGATCACCAGGTTTTAGAAAAAAATCGCTTTGGGTTGTACCGTTCCGCTCGACACAACCTTGCCATGCACGAAGAACCGTTCCGCGGGTTCCCCGAATGACGATTGCATGGACCGGGGCCAGTCGCTTCAATTGGAAGGTGCAGCGCGGGTCGGATCCCAATGTGGTGGTGCGCTTGTCCAGTCGAAGGTCCACAAGGTCTGGAGACGATCCACAACGCAATACCAACAGCGTTTCGGGTTGTTGGCCGACTTTGCGCGTATGGGTGGCTTGATCTGGGTGACAGGTCTTAGCGGACTTCACCTGGGGCACGTTGTTAATTCCTGTGTTGTCCCGTACGGCAGTCGCTTTGCATCGGTTCAGGCGGCTAAGTGCTACCGGGTACCATCCTGGCCATGAGCAATCCAACCGGACAGGATTTGCGTCCAATACTTTGGTGGCTATTTGGATTTAGCTTATGTCTCCTGGCAGGTCAAAAACGTATGAATTGTCACGAGAAAGCCGGGCCGTTCCGCGACGACGCAGAAATTGCCGGTTTTTCGGAAAATTTGGCTGCACCTTTTGCGGTTTTTGGACGATTATCGGAAAGCGTTCCAGATTGTGTCGCAACCTGCCGACCAAGAGGCGCCAGGTAGCCGGCTCAGGCTACCGGCAGAGTAACCCCTGGGCCGGGAAAGGTTTATTCCGGTTAAGACTTTGCGTTGCAACGACTTAAGAAATTTTGTCATTAAGACTGAACGATTTTCCTTGGGTAATTGGGGCTAATAACGCGCACCGCCACTTGCCCGAGTGCGTACTATATTAGGGTTGTCGACACCGACTGCGCGTTCGGGTCAGAGGATGTAACGGTGGTGAACGCAACCGAGCCTATGGGACAGAGCGAGGGGCTTATTTGACGAGGGAAATACAGCGATGAGTTCGAAGCGTCAGCAGGCAATCGAGAAACTACGCCAGGTGCTGCTAAAAAGGCGTGATGCCTTGCGGAAGGCATTGGCGGGTGATCTTAGCTCATTACGCGAACTGCGCTCAAAGTCCGGGGGTGACTGGGCAGACATCGCTTCGGATGCGGCTCAAGATGAAATCAGTTCGCAACTGGCAGAGGTCGAAGCGCGTGAGCTGGCTCAAATTGAAGCCGCTTTGGAACGTATGCGCAACGGTACCTATGGTATTTGCGAAGTGACGGGTAAGCCCATTCCGTTGGCGCGTTTACAAGCACTGCCGTACGCGACGATGTGTATTGAAGCCCAGAGAGAACTCGAAAAACAGATGCGATCCGGTAGGCGTCATGTCGATTGGAGTCGTGTTGCAGAGGCTGTTCGCGATTTTGACGAAGATGCCGACAGTGAGGTGGTTCTCAACGATCTAGAAAATGAGTGAGCCGCGGAAGGCCATCTAACGGATCCGGGGATGAAGAAAGACTGGATTTGTAGGAAAAAGGCGCCGATTTCGTCTGCGCGATAGAATTAGCCTTTTCGTTTGTGAAATCTTAATTCCGGGAGGTTTGTGTCCGAAGAGTTCTCACCCCGAACTTCTTATGAGGTCGATGGGAATGGGAAGACGAGCATCATTCGGGGGCTCACGCGAGTCTTGACGGGCGAGAACACGGACCATGGAAACGGAATGCAGTCGGGCTCGATTCGGAAACCACGCTGTGCATCTTGTGGTGAGTCGCGTGATTGTGGCCACAAGTTTATGCCTTATCCCTTTGGTTGAAGCACTCTATGCTCAGCCACCTCACCCCCCTGCGTTCAGTGTATCTGACGTCGGTGCTGATCAGCAGGAGGAGACCTGGCAAAAGGACTTGGAGTTTTTAGAGCGTCAGTCGCGGTGGCTCCGACATTTGATCCGGCGTGTGAGGCCGTCGGTGGTTCACATCGAGGCCGAACGATCACCGCGCACGGCTCGATATGCTTACCGAACGTTAGAAGAAGCTGGGTCCGGCGTAATTATCGTGCGAAACGGTAAAGCTTACGTGCTAACGAACCGCCACGTCGTCAAAGATAGCACCCTGGAAAAGATCCAAATCCGATTAGAAGACGGCACGACATTGCGCGCGGTGGCTATGTGGTCCGATCAGGCTACCGATATCGCTTTACTAGAACTAGCCGACCGGAACGTCGAACCCGCGCGACTCGGTGACAGCGATCAAGTCGAGATCGGTGATTTTGTGTTGGCCGTCGGTAGTCCTTTCGGTCTCAGCCATTCAGTTACTTTCGGGATTATCAGTGCCAAAGGTAGACGCGATTTGGAATTGGGCGACGAGTCGCTTCGATTGCAGGATTTCTTGCAGACAGACGCTGCGATCAACCCTGGAAACAGTGGAGGGCCGTTGCTCAATCTTCGTGGCGAAGTCATCGGCATCAATACGGCAATTGCCAGCGCTTCGGGAGGAAGTGAAGGAATTGGATTTGCCATTCCCATTAATATGGCGATGCGGGTTGTCGAACAGCTATTGGAAAAAGGCCATGTGGAACGCGCCTATTTGGGCGTTCAGCTTGATTCACAGTTCACCCGCGCTAAAGCCTTGCAATTGGGTTTGTCCCAACGTCGAGGAGCTCATGTTACTGGGCTTACCCCATCTGGACCCGCGGACAAAGCGGGAATTCAAGAAGGCGATGTCATTTTGGCTCTTGATGGTGTACCGATCGAAGATGATAATCATCTCATCAACCAGGTCGGATTGACACCTATTGGCAAGGAAACTCGGGTAGATGTGTGGCGGCGCGGACAAATGTTGACCTTATCAGTCAAGCTGGAAGCCCGCTCTCAGTATGAAGCGGCTGAACGCTGATCGGCGCCGTGTCACTTGACCTTCTTGCAGATTTGGTCGACGGCTGTTCGCTTCAATTACATCTCGTGAACCAAACCGTAAATTAGATGTATGTGAACTCCGTTGGTGAGAAGAGTGACCTATTGTCGGAGGCGTTCTCAAGAGATATGCATACAAAGGCGACGTTGGTCACACCGATGGGAATACGGTAAGGGCACACAGTCGGGATAGATGACCCCTTTGTTATCGAAACGCCACAATTCAAGTCGGTAGTTAAACCGCATTTCGTTGCGTGCTTGAGCCCTCGTTCGAGTCTTGGCATCTTTGAAGCCGCAGAGAATATTGAGCTTCAAGTGAAACAGAAAACTCCCCGCCCTCTTATTGCAGAGTGTTTCAATGGCTGTGTCCAACGAGGCCAACGCAGAAAGTATTCGGTTCCAAATCGACCATCGCTCTGCGGCCACCGCATATGCCGATGGTGTACTCCCCACACCGGCCGACCTGTTCGACTCCCCAATAGCGGACCTAAGAATGTGATTTAGAGCCCATCGCATAATTTCTGTTTGGTGAAGGCAGCCGCCTTCGTAGTGACTGCTTTCATACGGTTCCCGGGTTTCCCTTACAGTTTTGGCCTTGATGAATCGGGTCACTACGGACAGGTAAGGACACGTTCTTGGTCCAACCTTTTCCGATAACTACCAATTCGTTGAGAAAAAAGTAGAAAATACCTCGCCTTTCTCCATTTCGGATCAGCGTCGGGCATTCTCCGTGCTGCCGGTATTTTGGGATCGGCTCTAACTCGGCTTTTGTCATTTTTGGTGCGTTGGGAAGATCGAAACTGGTATCCGTCCAAGAGGCGGCTGCGCGTAAAAATAGACTCCATACGATCTCGGGTTAACAGACGACGTGAGGCAGAAAGGAAGGAGTCTGCCGTCGCCGACCGTCATGGGGCCGTTGCAAGCGGATCTTCGTATAGCATTTACCGCGCCCACGTTCAACCGTATTTTGCTTTTGTGGGTGGGGGCGGTACTGCCGGTGTATGCGTCTGGGTTGTAAGTGGAATTTTGCTGTACAAGGAAGGCCGTGGCAGAAGTTGCCTATTTTCCGCGATAGGAGTGGAAACGAGGTATCTATATAGTAGGTGAAATGGCTCGCTCGTTTGCCGTACGTGGCGTACGTGTGCCTTTTCGGGCCGACCCAAGGTGAGCCGATGCGAGTGCTTTTTAGCAGAGGCGTT
>CAYRMD010000159.1:0-6183 GCA_964425225.1 uncultured Pirellulaceae bacterium
GACTTGTTAAAAGGTTCCGTACAATACGGGCGAATTATGCAGAGGTTCCTTAACGAACGGTCGCTGGGCCCAGCTCCGGCACGAGGCACTTGCGGCACTACGTGAAGCGCGCACTAGAGGCCGTATCGTTCGAAGACGGTTCTCGGCAGGCTCCCAGACTGCGTTCGGGTGCTTGGCAGGTTGAGAGCAACTGCTCTAAAATATGAGCTTGATGATCAAATATGTGATGGTTGAAAAGGGGGGTGTATTCGCGTTGACCTCTTTTTCGAGTAGTCGATACAATGTGCCGGTACTCGCCGTTGGGTGTTTAGCAGTTGCCCAATGCGAGGGCTAGAGCCTGTGTAGGGACCGACCGGTGTCAGGAGTTTTCGTTCCGGCGGGGTATTTAATGGTATGATGCCGAAGAGGCATGCAGAGACAAGCGGCTTAGAGGGAAAGGTAAAACGATGGCTGTTGCCGCAAAAAAGCGGATTTTCCGTGAGATCACCGAATGCATTGGCAATACGCCGCTTGTGCAATTGCGGCGCGTAACTGAAGGCTGTGTGGCCACGGTCTTGGCCAAGATGGAGAACTTAAACCCGCTTTGGAGTGTTAAGGACCGCATTGGTCGCGCGATGATTGACGCGGCGGAAAGAGACGGGTTGATTAACGAAGACACGATCATTATCGAGCCAACCAGTGGGAACACGGGAATTGCCTTGGCCTATACATGTGTAGCACGCGGTTACAAGTTGATGGTAACCATGCCGGAGAGTATGAGCTTGGAGCGCCGCCGGTTGTTGCGGGCGTTAGGAGCCGAGTTGGTTTTGACGCCTGCGGCCGAGGGAATGCCGGGGGCGGTGCGGCGAGCCGAACAAATCGTAGCCTCAGACCCGGCTCGCTACTTTATGCCTCAGCAATTCAAGAACCCCGCTAACCCGGAGATCCATCGGCGTACCACTGCTGAAGAAATCTGGCGTGACACGGATGGGGAAGTTGATATTTTGGTTTCGGGAGTCGGTACAGGCGGTACAATCACGGGTGTTGCCGAGGTAATCAAGGCCCGTAAACCCTCGTTTTATGCAATAGCGGTCGAACCGGCCAATAGCCCGGTGATAACTCAGAAAAAAGCTGGTTTGCCTCTACAACCTGGTCGTCACACAATTCAAGGAATTGGCGCCGGTTTTATCCCGGATGTGTTAAATCTCGATATCATCGACGAAGTGATTAGGGTTAAAGACGAAGACGCTGCCGAATCGGCTCGTCGGTTGGCTCGCTACGAGGGAATGATGTGTGGTATCAGTAGCGGCGCTGCGGCGTGGGCAGCGATTCAAGTAGCCAAACGCCCGGAAAACCGGGGCAAATTGATTGTTGTCGTATTACCCGATATCGGCGAACGGTATTTGTCGACCACACTGTTTCCCGAGTAATGCGGCGGCCGCAACGTAGGGCTCCGTTCGCGTCCACCTTCGCCACGTGCATGCCTATCCGTGGCTAACGGTTATATAACTGTTTTCGTACGCCGCAAGAACGATTCCTTATACCGGTTGCTGCCATACTTTCATCGACAGTTGTCGTTGCCCAAAGGTCTGTGCGGTTCGGGTTTCGTTGCGATGTGGCAGTAACCTAGTTGGTTTTCAGCCGGGTTCAGTCTGTCGCTATCCGAAGAGAGTGACATGGTCCCTGGTCAATATTTCGGTTCATGTAATAACGTTGGATCGGGCTGTAGCTTTTCAGAGTCGCGACCGTCGGGGATCGAAAACGCAGCCGAATCCCGACGGCAAGGACGGGTCAACCTGCGAGTCGGGGGGCCACGTACTTTGAGCTGAGCGGGCTGGCACCTCGCCTCTATCGCTCGTTGGTCGCTCAAACGCGCCGGGTCTGCGGCGCCTTCCGCAAGGTGTGGAGATTAGGCTATGCGGTTAGTTTTCTGAGTAACTCATCACCTAAAGTGCGTCGCTCATGCAATGACCCGGCGGAGCTACAATCAAGACGGACACACATTTCAGAGCGAAGATCGAGCAACCATAGAAGCGCGGGGGCGTAAGGACAAGTTGGCAAGCAGATGACCGATGGGTGCGTGCTGTCATCGTTTTAGCACCCTTGCGTTGATGTACTTGAGCCGCTGCCCTACGGTCGCGGCTCCTTGGCAAGGCATTATTCTCCTTTACCCGATCTAGTGTGTGCGTCACGTTGGTGGATGAAAAATTTTTTCACGCAGAGACGCAGAGGAAAGAATGAGTAAACCTATAGGATCCGCTGCCCGTAGGGCAGAACCACTTTTGCCCAACGCCTCTGCGTGGAGCCCCAGTGATGATAATGCCTCGTATCGGATTCGCCAGCGTCGCCAAGATAACCACGGTTGTGCAAAAAACTCGCCATCAAGCCGTTCCCAATCGTGCCAAAAGTCTGTTTTACTGCGCCTTTGCTCGTTTGCGTCAAATCCTGACGCCCAGGAAATGGCAAATACCGAACATGCATTCGAACGGAATACTCAGCGGGAACAACTTCCCTACAATCAAAACGCACCCACCCCATCTGACATGAACAGCGGTTGTGAACGGTCCGTTTCCTAGTTGAGCCTGTCGACATTGGTTCCCTGGAGGAAGACCTGACGTGAAACCACTCCAGGGCACAATTGGGATAGTAGCTGGTGGGATGCCTTGTTGGGTGCAATAACACCCTTCGCTGTGGGCCGCGAGTTCGTCGCGGTTCCCTCGCCTTATTTGGTGCTTCACTGGGGCTGTTGAGTGTCCTTGGCGTTGGCCTCTGGCTCGACCTTGCGCAGAAGGCGCGCCCCGACTTCGTAATAGCTAAACACTGGTCTACAACGTACAACCTCACTTTCCAGACACCAACGGATATTGCCGAGTTGAAATTCGAGGATGAGCCTAGTGTCTTTCTTGAGAGCTTCCGAGGCGAGGAATCCAACCCCACTGGTCGATAAATTGAACAATACTCCTGCATGAGCTTGATCAGTGGCTGGATCTTCGGCTGTTATCGACCGATATGTCATGGGGCACAACAAAGGATACCTCGTTCGTCGTCGTCGTTCCGAGTATTTTTTTGGGTGACCGGATAGTTCTCGCATGAGCCGTACGGCTACTAGTAAGAATGATTCGGAAGTTGCTGAAGGGGTGTTAGACTGCATAAGTTCTCTGGAAAACCGTCACAAATTGACTTTTGGTTAGTGTAAGGGTCGTTAGTTTGTACCCATTTGGACCGCAGTGTGGCACTTGCGTTATCTAATCACTAGAAGTATGTACTAAGAACAGCACTTCCGTGAGTTTTTCGACCGTAGGACTTAGCGCCGGCATGGGAGGAATCACCCTATAGCCGTAAAATGGCATATGGAAGGCCTTACGGGAAAAATCGGCCTCCAGCTACGGCGTCAAGAGCGGGGTCAGAGTTGCCCGCGTCATCGGTCAACGCAACGCGACTCACGAGTCGTTCCGTGTTCGAAGAATGATCATCTCGATTGAACGCTCAGTGATTCGACATCGCTTCTACGGCGTGTGAATGGTCCGAACCTTGCGGAATAGGCCATTGGTGCCATTCAGCCGGCTCCAACCAAGTCAAACCAAACGCCAAGATGACCCCCGCCAAGAGGGCCAACGAAAGAGGCCAACGATCGTGGGCATGGAATTGCAATTCTGGCAGGATGTCGGATAGGGCGATGCAAAGGAACATTCCGGCGGAAAATGCCAGCGTAGTTCCCAGCAACCCCTGAGGATAGGAGCTGGTGCCCACCAGGCCGGTGTGCCCTAACGCCGCACCTAGAGGACACATGGCTGCAAACAGGAGACTCCAAAGCATTACCTGACGACGCGACCATCCTGAGGACTGCATGACGGTTGTAATCGACATGACGTCTAGGGGCTCGTGCAGTAAGATCGCCAAGAAAGGTCCCAGCATCAAGGCTGCGTGCTGCTCGTGCCTGGCAGCCAAACAGCTAGCGGCCAAAACAACTCCGTCCAGCAGCATGTGCAACGATAGCCCTACAGCCAATCCTATCCAACCAAAGCGCTTAGTTTTTTGGTTTGCAACCGCCACGTTTTCGTCCAGACCTCCATAACAATACGGATCTGTTGCCACAGAGCTGTGAGTGCTCTTGGCGCTTAATTGGGCCATACACGGAACTTCTAATGCGGAACTTGGACCGTGGGGGCCATGGGCATGCGGTACACCGTGATGGCAGATCGCTTCAGCGGCGTCGTGGGGAGCGTGCAAATGGACGTGAAAGATGCGCATCAGAAAAAACATCAGCAGTAGTCCGCCAAGAGCGGCCGGCATGGCCGTCTCGAGCGATTGACCCAGTACAATCCCGTGCGGCAGTAAGTGCAATAGACCTACACCCAAGATGAAGCCACCAACGAAGCTCAGCACTAGTTGCAGTCGTGTATGGGTCCAATGCCACCAAGTCGGGAGACTACCTCCTAACCAGGAAGCGGCGTAAATGGCCGCACATAATAAAGCTAGCTCCATCGCTGTGCCTACTTTCTGCCGCTTCGAACAGTTGCCTGGTGCTGGTCGGTGCGATTCGTGTCCCGGTAAGGCTCTAGCTACTGAGCATCTTAGATAGAGCCCCTTGCGCCAAGGGCCGTTTGGCGGCGCGGCTGGAACGTAGCGATGGAACCAGCTGGTAACACCGCTGAAAGTTTCACCAAGAAGCCCCACTTGATCGATTCGCGGAAAAAACCGTAAAACGCTAGAAGGCTATATGCATCGTTGGTTGGCACTCGGCACCATGACTCAGCTAGCTTGGAAAACGGCCGAGGCTTAGCGACTGGATTACGGGAAAGGAGGAGATTAGGTATGGCAGTTTTGGTACAGCAGCAAGCTCCCGATTTTGAAGCACAAGCGGTTATGCCAGACGGGTCGTTTCAGAAGATACGGTTGTCGGACTACCGCGGAAAAAAGTACGTGCTGCTATTTTTCTATCCTTTAGATTTCACGTTCGTCTGTCCCACGGAGATCATCGCATTTTCCGACCGAATCCAAGAGTTTGAGAAACGTAATGTACAAGTGCTAGGAGCTTCCGTCGATAGCCACTATGTACATTTGGCGTGGCGGAAAACTCCGCGCTCGTGCGGTGGAATCGGCGAAGTGACGTATCCGCTGATTGCCGATTTGGACAAGTCCATCGCTCGTGCGTACGATGTATTGCTTCCTGGTGGGGTAGCATTGCGAGGATCGTTTCTCATTGACAAGCAAGGAATTGTCCGTCACCAAGTGGTTAATGACCTACCCTTGGGACGCAGCATAGACGAAGCGTTGCGAGTAATTGACGCTTTGCAATTCTTTGAGCAGCACGGGGAAGTTTGTCCAGCCGACTGGAAGCCTGGCAAAATGGCAATGAAAGCCGATCCCAAAGAAAGCCAAGATTTTTTCGCTACGCAATATTCCAACACGTAGTACCGACCCGAAAACCGCAACGGATAGGGGAAAGGTATCTAGGTACCCTGATTTTGCAAAAGCAGGTGTAGGGGCGGGGCTAACCGCCCCTACGCTGAGGCGGTTGTCGTTCGCCAACATCTTGATCACGCAATGTGCCAGTGGCTTGGGACGTGAAAACCAAGGGGAGGTGAGTCAATCGATTAGCGTCACCGTTAGGGAACCCCAAGTATTTGTATTTGGATGAAGCACCGATCGATTTGCGAATGTGTCATCGACTACGGACGACAATAGAACCAATCCATTGTCGAGCAAGACACAAATATGCCATCCAAATATGCCTCATTTTTTTCTTTGCGCTAGCGTGCTTCTGAGTTGAGGCTTTTTCCCCTTCGAGTCGAAGGCTCAATTCGTCCGCAAATACTTGGCAACCTAAGGAGCTGCACCTGTAAAGGAGCAACCCGGTAGCTACCGATTGCCTAACACTGGGCTGCCCGGGCACGTTCGGTGGTCGTGATACAGCCAACGCGGTGTGTGCGCCTTGGTTGTAGGTGGAATTCTGATCTAGTAGGCTGACCGCGGCGGAAGTTTGCCTATTTTGAGTAGCAAGAATGGAAATGAGGTATCTATCTCAATGGTAGATGAAATGGTTCGGTAATTTGTCGGGCCTGGGGCAGGTATACCTTTTCGGGCCGACCCAAGGTGAGCCGATGCGAGTGCTTTTTAGCAGAGGCGTTGCGTCGAGCGAGGGCTCGACAAAGCCGCGACCGTAAGGGAGCGGACAATTCCATGTAATGCACAGGGGCAAAG
>CAYRMD010000160.1:0-5754 GCA_964425225.1 uncultured Pirellulaceae bacterium
CGGATCAAATGACACTATCCATCGAGCCAATACGCTCGTTTACCGCCAGTTGATAAGACGTTCCTTAAAAAGGTAAAAAACCGAGCTAACTGCGTCGATCCAGCTCTAGCGCACCAGCCGCACTGGCGAATAGACAAACGTACTTTTGCCTGGAACGCTACCAGGAATCACGCCCCTGGTGATTACATGTGCCGGCTGCACGATGACACGTTTCGACGAGCTACTCCCGGTGAGTTTCACCTCCAAGATTCGCACACCGACAAATTGAACGATAGTATAGGTAGCGTTATTGCCCGGGCCCGTGACGCCGGAGAATACCGGCACAATACGTTTTTGTCCGATGATCGATGCTAGCTCATCTTTTATGCCAGCACTGATTCCCGTATCGCCGTTAAGAAATAGTTCGCCATTCGAATTGAATTGTAGTTTTCCGCCGTGGTATTCTAAATCGGCTGGACTTATCCCGTAAACGATTTGGCGTGCAATATCGGCTGTACTGTTATTTGGGCTACCGATATCGACCGTCCCTCGATTTCCGGGAGCGCCGGTACATTGGGGGTAGATATTAATTTCGCGGATCGAGTCGCTTCCAGGCAAGACGCGCTGTTGAACCTCATCCCACTTCCACGAGTCGGTTCCGATGCCGTATCGGATGAGGTTGACCCAAGTCTCACTATCCAAAGCGATGGGCAGAATTCCCAAATTGCTTTGGTCTTCGGGAATCGCGAATCCGTCGATGTTTGCGAGGAATGCTGCGGTCGCTTCGGCAACCATCGAACTGGAATCGACCCCTAGTGCACGAGCGAAACTCAGGGGGATAACCCCATTTTGCTCGCTGGTCCGGCGCACGACGACGCGCACCGCATTGAACGGGTACAAACCGGAGGTGTCGAAAGGCGAGTGAGCGTCGGTCGGATCAGCCATATAACCAAATTGCACATCTTGTTCTGAAAGTTGGGGGGACTGAAGTAGTACAGCGTTGGAGATGGCGAGCTGTTCGGCCTGTTGCCGGGCGCGTGCTTCGGCCAACGAGGGTGCCGGCGAACCGGTGAGCTCCAAGGGATCTATTAGTTCCCAGGCTGCGGCGATCGCTGCAGCGTCGGCCGTACGCTGCAATTCACTGCGCGCTACACACAATTTGCCTAGATCGATCGAGAACGCTAACAGTGCCATGAGCAGCACCATCAAGAACGCCGTCAAAACGAAGACGGCTCCTCGACGTTTTGCACGCCTGTTTACCGAGCGATTCATGGCTTAGCCTTTCGCGACCCCTTTGACCAGCAAAAAGCCGCCCCGTATGCTTGGGCTTTATGCTTGTCGGTAGTTACTCTGCATTCACCTATTGAGCTAACTGATGGGTAACGCGGGGAGAACTGTCTTCTCGAGTCGAGCCGTCGGCCATCGTATAGCGCACCTTTTTCAGGACGAGTTTCACCACGCGATTGCCCCCGAAGCCCACCTCAGCGTTGGACGTCGAGATAGCTGGGTCATAGCCTGTAAAACTCGAGGCTCCTCCGGGTGCGACGCAGAACAAGCCGTCCTGCGAGCCGAAACGTCCCCAGCTTTGGCCTTGACCCTCCGCCACCTCGAATACTAGGTCGCTGCCCACTCGGCGCATGCCCAATGTCCATCGCACGATTTCATTGGGCGTCGATAGGGTCATTCCAGGATGAAGGGACACTGATTGAACGCATTCCGAGCCACGCCAAAGCTGCAATTGGACGCCTCCGGGAAAGAAGTCCGGCACATTTCCGTAATTGACCGTCCAGACTGCGTACCAACCGTCCAGGTTTGCTTGGGGCGATAGCGTACAAGAAATCTGCGGCGAGGCGGTATTCGGGTCCGGTTGCGCCAGCAACAGTTCCCAGTATTCTTCCACTTGCACGACGTTGCTGTCTTGTGCCGAAAGTGGTTCACCCATCGACACTACACAAAAGACACCGAGAACCCAAAGTCCCACGCGATTACTGACATTCCAACGCGTCATGAGCGTTCCTCCCGACTAGAGAAACGGACCGGCACCAACGCCACCAAGGACGAGTAGACCACCGTCACACACTCAAGTTTGAATCCTCGCCTCCGTGGCTAATGAGAAGTCCAGCACAACCCTCCGCCAACTCAATACATAGCTCATGTTTTGAAGCGTGTCTAACCACAAGAAGAATCCAGCACCACGAAAAAAGAAAAATATGGGTTGGATTTGGGTTTTCTCCGCTGAAATAAGAACCGCTTTCGTTCGTCACGATGGATTCGGTACAGAACGACTGTCTGAAACCGCCTGGAACCCCTCGCGGCACGCATTTTGCACTCGTGTGGATTCCCGGTTGGGATTGGTTCCCAACTGGCGAGGTGTCCCCCTAGGAAAGCCAGTGCCCCACCTGTGCGGATATCCGCTGCATGTCGGTCTTACGCGTCGCTATAGCCGAAGGTGAACCGGACACACTTAGATTCCTCCAGTGGGGACTAGTGCGTTCTGGGCATAAACTGGTCATAGTGGCCACCGACGGCCAACAGTTACTGGATGGAGTACGGCGCGAACCGCCGGACATAGTTGTGACCGACCTTTACCTGCCTGGCCGACACGGCCTGGAAGTCTTGCGATCAATCTGGGAGGAACAAGCTGTGCCGGCAGTTATCGGCACAGGCACCGAAAGTGTGCCTTGGCTTGACGAAAGGCCCTTGCCCTACGTGATGGCGTGGTTGATCAAGCCGGTACGGATCGTAGATCTTACGTGTGCAATCGCCTTAGCACACCTGAGGTTCCAGCACCTGCGGCGTCTCGAGCCGTTGAATGCCATACTTTGGGCGATGCTTTGTCACGCGGCATCAACCAGCATGGCTGCGCAATTGGTCAGCAACTATCTGCGTATCGACACGACCGCCTCCGAAACCCTCATCCGCGATTGTGCTACCCAATGCGGATGTTCGGTTTCCGAAGTAGTTCATGCCGTGCTGCTCTGCCATGCGTGCAGCGAAATGGGGCAGCCTGTAATTCCTAGCCCCTTGCCCGCTTTGTCGCAAGCCACCCCCGAAACTTCGCCCCCCAGCCGGTTGCTCAACGTGGTGATGAAAAAACTTTTGAACAAAGATTGCGATTCGTCCGTAATTTGGTATCGTGGAAAAGTGCGATGAATCTCGCTTTTTCTGATCCCGATATTCAACACTATAGACGTGCCAAACCACAGTGTCACCGGCCTTGTAGGAATGATTGGTAGGAATTTAGGACAGTTCGGTAGTCACACGCACATCCGACGCTGTATTCAGCCGAGTCACATCCCGGCATCTGCGGCCCAAGTCGACAGATGAATCAACGGATTAAAGGGAGTGGTGAGTCATGACCTCGACCGGATCCACACCAGTTTCTTGGAACTCTTCGAGCAACGAGGCGACAGCCGGTGAATGCCGGGGGTTAAGTGTCATTCCCATCGGCTTGCCGAACCACGATTCGGCTACCTTGGTCGACCGTGTCGTCGAAGCCGTGCTTCAGCGGCTGCGTTCCAGTAGCTACTACGCGCTGCGTCACGTGCAATGTAAGCAAGTAGGTGCGAGCTTGATACTGTATGGCCATGTCCCCTCGTACTATCAAAAGCAATTGGCGCAGTCACTTGCAATGGACCTTATCCGTTCGACAGTCATTAATCGTTTAGATAATCAAGTGGAGGTTATCGAGGAGCACAGTACCAGTATGGATGCCGCCGAAGACGAGTTCGTCTTTGGCAGATGACCGATGCCAAAACTGTTCGGATGCCGAAGGCAGTGCGGTACAAAAGATGCACAAAAAGCAGTTGGTCAGAGGTCGGTATGGTATGGGCCGCAAAAAAGGTAAGCGAGCCACCGTAGGCCAAGGGGCAGAAAAAGGGTAAGAATCATGAAACTAGCTGACTTCCTTAAAGGAAAGCATGTTCCCTTTCAGGTATTGCCCCACCGCGAAACGTTCGATGCCCAACATCTAGCCCACGAGTTGCATATTTCAGGCCATCGCGTGGCCAAGACAGTACTAGTACGGACAGGGGAACATGGCCCCTACTACGTAGCCGTTCTACCGGCTGCCGAGCGAGTCTGTTTTGAATTAGTTGGTAGCTTATTTAATGCTGAGCGTGTCGAGCTGGCTACGGAGCAAGAAATAGGGCGGCTGTTTCCCGACTGCGAGTTGGGGGCTATACCGCCGTTCGGTTCAATATATGGTTTGCGCACGCTCCTTGATCGCGATTTGTTAGAGGAACCCTGGATCGTATTCGAAGGACAGACGCACCAGGAAGCAATACGGATGCGGGTCGAAGATTTTGTCAGGATCGAATCGCCGACGGTAGGCGATTTTGCCATGGAGGCGTTGCCCCATTCCTAAGGGACGACGCTCCGCGCACAACAGCCCATCGCGGCACCCAGATACGGTAAATGCGGTGAATTATGCCGTTCGCCGGGTCCTACCAAGAAGCTGCTTACGAGCCGGAGGCAATGGCTACCGTGCTCAAATGCACAGTATGCACGTGCAAATCGGCGCGCCATGACGCTCTAGGAGGTATACACCGTGAAACTCAGGAAAATCCTGTTCCCGACTGATTTTTCTCACACCGGCGATGCCGCTTTGGAATTAGCTTCCACCTTGGCTCGCGAGTCGGGAGCGTTGCTATTGATTATCCATGTCGAAGAGCCGGCCGTAGCTTATGGTGGTGGCGAAATGTATTACGGTATGCCCGAACCGGCAGCCGACGAAATACGCCGTATGTTGCATGCCGTGGTCCCCACGGTACCCGATGTGCGCTTTGAACACCGATTGGTCACCGGCGATCCGGCAAGTGCCATTGTGCGTGTGGCGGAAGAAGAGCAAGTAGACCTTATCGTCATGGGTACGCACGGAAGGACAGGACTTCGCCGGTTACTCATGGGAAGTGTCGCCGAATCCGTCGTACGCCGTGCATCGTGCCCCGTGATCACGTACCGGCAGCCATCGCGCAAAGAGCCAGCCACCACAGCAGCACAAACCATCCCTACGACACAAGCCTAAAGGAAAAAGGAGACTTGTATTCCAAACGCAGGACGGCCGAACCTGCTATAGATGAGCTATACGTAAAACGAGGTTCCCGGAATGAATGGTCCGACCCCTGAAATTCAACCATATGTTACCGATCTGAGCCGCGATCATCAAATGTTGCGGCAATTGGTGCGTGACGTGGCAAGCCTGTTGGAGAAAGTCGACGATCCACAGAACCGCACTATCGCCCTTCAGCGCCTTATGGCTTTGCTCGAATTCCTACGGGAACATTTTGCCGCAGAAGAAGAAGCTGGAGCCCTTGTCGAATCGCGCCACTATTGCCCGGCAGTGTGCCCGGAAGTGGACCGCATTCTGGCTGAACATGCCAGGTTGCTCGAAATGTTAGAGCAAACGCTTCGAAAACTCCAGGGGCTTTCGCAGTTGGCAGACGAGGTGGCTCGTGCGGTTCGCAACGATTTTGAATTATTTCGCCGAAAAATGGAAGATCACGAAAATGCTGAAAAAGCCGTAATTGCGCGCGCGTTCGGAGCTATCCCAGATTGAGGTGTTCCGGGAACGAACCGCCATCGGCACATGTTACGCTGCTGCCATAATCCAAAAACGGCGCATCTGAGCTGCACTGCCGCGTACGCTTAGTGAACCGTCTTGTGGCGGCCATAATCCTGTCTTACCAAACGAGTTGGATTTCAAATTCAGGGCCGAAAGAGTTTAGGAACCTCTGCATAATTCGCCCGTATTGTACGGAACCTTTTAACAAGTCG
>CAYRMD010000161.1:0-5637 GCA_964425225.1 uncultured Pirellulaceae bacterium
ATCCATCGAGCCAATACGCTCGTTTACCGCCAGTTGATCAGACGTTCCTTAATAGCTCAAACTAAACCGGTTCCATTGTTGGGTATAGCACCCTATGCTCGCAACCGTTCCCGGACCACTTGAGACGTCATTCTCGTGCCGTGTTATAATGCGACTCACCCGAGTTAGCTTTCCCATTGCACATTGATACATCCCGTGGTAATAGGTCAGGGATTGCTGACGTAGTTGCAGAGTACACGTAGTTCGGCAAATATATTTTTCCATATTGCGCATTTTTACTATTCATGGCATTTGTCGCATTTTTACTGTCAAGCTTTATCTAGTCTTCCTATTTGCTGGTCGACATACTTGTCAGGTTTCGTTAGCCTTGTAAAGATACGCCACACATCGAGCGAAATTTGAACGGCAGACCGTGGTATGTGATGAGATTTGGGGAACTTGGATCTGGCAGCAGAGGAGGCGACGCGAATGAACGGTTTATATGCCACATCGGTGCTGATTTGTGCTTCTTTGGCATCAGATGCCCCGGATCAATGGATGGCTTTAGGTCGAACGCCATTGCATGCTCATCCGACGATTTTAAAGATGTGGCAGCAAAACAATCTATTGCGGCAGCGTGTCGGGTTGCCGCCGCATCGGTTGAGTCCGGAACTGACCAAAGCAGCCCAGGATCATGCCAACTATATGGCACGGACCGGTCAGTTTGATCATTATGTGAATCGAGGCCCGTGGGGGCGTGCTCGGTATTGGGGCTACGCCGGTTCGGTATGCGAGAACATTGCGATGGGACAAGCGACCGTCGAAGGTGCTTTTGCGGCATGGCAGGCCAGCAGTGGACATTGGGCGAACTTGACGAGTGCCACGCAGGACGCCGGTTTTGGATTTGCCCTTTCGCCAAACGGTATGCCTTACTGGGTCGCAGTCTATGGCTACGCGCCGGAGCGGTAGCCTGGCAAAGGTCCTCAGCCAGGCGGCATCTATGGTTGTCGCTTGGGCTGGCTCGGTTGGGTCCATCGGTTGGTTCGCTTTGATGGGTCGCGACGGCGGTTGTGTGTAGGTCGGTGCGCGGGATATCACTATCATTTGGTACGGCGAGCACTTCGAGAGCTCACTGATGGAAACCCGCGGGCTGCTAATACGTGAAACCGATTTTGTAGCGTTTGACGTGGAAACGACGGGACTCAATCCGGGGGCAGATCACATTGTCGAAATCGGAGCAATACGCTTTTCTGGGGGAAAGGGTGGTGTAGCGGATGAGTTTTCACAGTTGGTTCGGCCGCCATTGCCAATCCCACCGGAGGCAACCCGCATCCATGGTATTACCAATCGCAACATAGCCGGTCAGCCGAAGATTCACGAAGTCCTACCGGAATTTTTTCGTTTCATTGGACAGGCACCCTGCGTCTTGGTTGCCCACAATGCACGGTTTGACGTTTCCTTCTTGGTAGCCGCTGCACGTGGTAGTCGGGCCCGAGTGGGCCGGCACCCGATTATCGATACCTATCGACTGGCGCAGAAGAAACTGCCGAGATTATCGAGCTATTCCTTGGCGAACGTGGCACGCCGATTAGGCATCGACACGATGCAGTCGCATCGGGCGCTGGCAGATTGTCGACTCCTGAAAGAAGTGTTCATGGCACTTATCGCCACCCCGCCTCGCAGCATACGAGTGGCACGGTTGCTCGACGACTCATTGTTTTGTTACTTGCACGAAGCATTGCACTGGATCGTGGTGCTGGAACAATGCCGATTTCTTGTTAAGGAGGCACTTCGCAGACAAGTTGCCCTGGAAATTATTTATTGGGGCGGCTCGACACCTGGCGAACCGCGCATTATTACTCCTCGACAATTCACTCGCAGCTCTGGCGTGCTGGCCGTGATTGCCTATTGCCATCGCAGTCATGCTGAGAAAACCTTTCGTATGGATCGGCTGTGGATTTGTCGGCGTGCAGAGTCCGATTAGGAGAACGCATCGGCGAGCTAACACCGACTCGATCGGCGCGTCGTGTGCGGTCCGCGTATATTGCAAGGTCAGTGCGGTTTTAACTATGTGCGTATAGCGGGCGGCGAAGCGAGGCCCGGAGACATGCTCACTTCGCCCGCCAAGATCTGCGCCATGCGTCGCGTCACCTGTTTATCGCTTATTTTCCTGGGCCGGCGGCAGCGCTAGCTCACTGTCCGGCAAATCGACTCGAGCGCCCCCAGCCGGTACCTCAACTTTGGCCGTCCACAAAATGGCGTTGACGACCATACGGCGAAAAGGTTCCTGCTGAAAGTTGCGGTAAAAGTGTCCCAGCGTGGTAGCGAAGGAACGGCCACCGTCTTTCCGTTCGTAGGCCCATCCAACTGTTACGGATTGACCGTTGACCGTAACGGCTAACAGCGGCGTCGCCTCACCAATATGTGGATTTAAATAGAATTCGTCATGGAGACGATATGCTTCCCATCCTCGACATACCGGATGCGTTGCGACAAGCTGCTCTATTGGCGATTCTCCGGTATGTAGTCCCACGTTACTGATCCAGGTTCCTCCCAAGTAACTTAACCAGATAGGTCCTAAGCGCTCCCAGTTGCGCTGGTATATCGAAGACGCCCAGTGGATTGTTACCAGGCCGGTACCTCGAGCCATAACGTTAACAACTTGCTCACGCTGCGGGCCGTCGAGCAGAAACTCGGCAGCGGGCGACGTGTAAACAACAATGGCGCTCACGCCCTCTATAATTTCTTGGTCTTCGGGCCAACCGTTGGAAATCACTGTTTGGATGTCACCGTTAAGTCTCAAACATTTGGCAAGCACCTGACACGTGTGCAGATACATGTGCGTACCGTACGGGTGATCGGGTTGTTTACCGATAAACAACACTTTCGGATTCGTTTGAGCCAGAAGCGGCCAAGTAAAAGCCAATCCAATAATGCTCAGCAAGCACTTTCGCAACATGGTTATTCCATCAAGACAGCGAAACAGCGGGTCATCCACAATCTACATGGCCAATGTAGCTCGCCCCGCGGCATACACAAGCCGTGCTTCAGCGCGTGTGGGTTCGGTTAGTAGGTGCGATCTATTCGTCACAAAGGCGGCGATCACACGAGTTTGCCTTTGGCTCCGCCACGATATACAACCCTGGTACGTGGTCGACGTGCAGACGCACGCATCGAGGATAGATAGATTGAGCTTTAGCCTTACAGAACTGGAACCGTAAGGGATCGGCCTTTTGCCAATCTAGCTTCGAACTTTGATCAGCACGGATTGAGAACCAGTCCGTAGAATGACGGGCTGGTTATGAACTCGCCCGAACAAGAAAAGGTTCTGGTTTTGCTTATCGTCGATCGACCACTTCCTCTAAGACGGCGTCGCCTTTGGAAAGGCACGCAGCTTGGCAGAGCCACAAACTCTCAGAAGTACATGCGTCCCTTTCTAGGTATAGCTATATCGACCGACAGCGTCACGACTCGATTTCCGTAGCGGCTGCCATCACACCAGTGATTGGCTCGTCGTCAGTCGTCTCTCCAAGCAAAGCCCCACCTCGCCGTTCGATATGCCGCACGCTGGCTATGGTCGGAATAATGCCCCGTTCCCAACAGTCGCGCGTCACAAACGCACCGCGAATCGCGACCCTGCACCAAGCCGTTCGCCACCAGTAGTTACATCGGTCCACCCACACCTAACTTCAGGATGCTCTGACGGCCACCTCGTTGAAATTCGGTCCTGGGACCTATCCCCGAGCCTGTCCCCAGGTCCTAGTGCCGGCCACCCTTCGGGGTTCCCGAGACAGTATGAGTTTTTTTGTCGCTGTTTCCCAAGTCCCACGTGGAGCGACTCTGGGGTGCAAAACGCGTCACACCCGAGGTGGACGACAGGTCCCGCGCTCGTGAGTCGGGCTCGTAAACCTGTACGGGACGACGCCTACCTATAGGAGGCATGCTTTCGGTACGCAAGAGCGCTAGCAGTGTGTGCGTTGGGATTGTAGCCGCGTTGGATTATCCTATCAGCGGCGTGGTTCCAATCGTAAGCTTTCAGAGTGCGTACAGCAAAGGTGGAACTCCGTGCCTTTGCGAAGGTGAGGCGAAGGTAGGGGACGCGCGACAAATAAGCGCAAGCCATCGTAGGAGTGGGTAGTCTATACTACATGTTATGGAGTACCGTTTGCACCGACCCCGACGAAAAACGAAGTTAAATTGGGAAAGTACCGCTCCCTTACTACGGCGGCTTTAGAGAGCTGTAGCTCACACTACCTTCTATGCACCAATCGAAACGTTGACCGCGCACGTGTGTGCGTCACGCTTGTAGATGAACAATTTTTTAACGCAGAGACGCAAAGGCGGAGAGGAAAGAATAAGGAACCTGGCAACACCTGCTGCCGGTTGGGAAAGAATCATTTTTGCCCAACGCCTCTACACGCGGCCCCAGTGATGATAATGCGACGGCTCGGGTTAACTAGTTTCACCAAAACCACCGGGGTTGTGCGAGACATTCGTGGCCACGCGCTTACCCGGTTTTGCCAAGCGTCTATTTAGTGGGCCTTTGCTCGTTTACCTCCAATCCTCACGCCCATCAAATGGCAAATGCCGAACCCCCATCACAACGGAGTACTCATCGCAAACAACTTACCTTCAATCAAAACGCGCACACTTCCAGCGACGTAATTTGACACGGGACGCACTTTAGAACCAGCACCTGCTATGGGCTTTGTTCGCGTCGTACACGGGGCTGGTGTGCAGGATCGGATGATTTTGGATAGCCTCCTCGCTCGAGTTTTGTCATTTTTCTCGCGTTGGGAATGCCCCCAGTTTATCGGAATTTTGAAAACTACCGCTGATTATCACACAGCACACGGTTCTTGGAGGCAGAGCAAAAAGTCATTAGGAGCTGCGTTCCTAAGACTGATTAGTCTGTTGCCGCAATGACGACAGCAAGAGTCCGGCCAAGCTGAGGGTCTTGCCTTGGTTAGCGGTGCAACAGCCATGGTCGGTCGATCGAAAAGAAAAAAGCGCATCGTGTTACGGACTATCTCGGCGCTGCGACTCGTCAAGCAGGAGTGTGGAAGTTAGATTGTTCGGCAGAGCGTCATTTGATCTTGTCATCGTTCCAGCCTCTTATAGCGCGTCTCGGCTATTGCCCGTTTGCATTGAATGATTTTGTATCCTGGAACCTACAAAAGGGCAAAATTCCGAGTGTAGGCACGTGTAGGTATCATTTGTAGGCAGGAAGTGGCTGTAACCGAGCTGGAATTCACCCCGGGGTTCACCCCATCGCTTCCGAAGATGGATCACTTTACGGAGCCGCGACCGTGAGGGAGCGGTAGAATTATTCACGGAACCTCTGCACAAGTCAGTGTTATTGCACTGGAACCTTTCAAAAAGTTGGCAGGTATCAAGCACAGATTCCGAAATCGTTTCGCGAAGCTCGCAGGTCTTCTCGTGGCCGGTGGTGTGTACGCTGGAGTTTTGCACCTCAGAGGCACTGAGGGCACGGAGGATCGGCAACCGCCGCGTCGAACGTATCGCCAGCAAACGACGATGGCGCCATCGAACGAACATTTCGCAGGGCAATCGGGTGAGCCGAGTTTCCTTAAATTTCCTTGCGCCTCGGCGTCTTTGCGTTGAATCTGCTTGTGAGCTTGTGAGTGAGCTTGTGAG
>CAYRMD010000162.1:0-5617 GCA_964425225.1 uncultured Pirellulaceae bacterium
TTTAGCCTATTTGCACGAATCCACACGTAGACAGGTACCACGTCGAGTCTAACGCTGTTTCATCTAACGATTCGAGAAAAGGCGCACCCTGATGATAGTCCGCCCTGTTACGAATCGGCGCCCCCTATCAGCACACACCGGTACGAAGCTGGGCAATTACATCTTCGATTGGGCCTGCCATGCGCTGACGTTTCGAAAATAGCGAAAGTCACATTTGGAGCCTTTCCAAATTTATGTTTGGTGAAAACGGAGGCTCATTCGTAGTGACCGCATTCATGCGGTCCTCTTACTTGTCTTACTCTCCCAGACCCGATGAATCGGGTCAGTACAAACAAATAAACTGGAAAACTACACTGCCTTTTTCCCTTGCGCCTAGGCGGGAATCACCTGGGGCGCTGCCGGTATTTTGGGACAGGCTATTAATAAAAAATACCTCCAGCCAACTTGCGACGAGCGGAGTCGCTGCGAGACTGGCGGGGATCGGGCGTGCACTTGCACCAGCCGTGCGAGGATCCCGGCCAACGCCAAATGGTTGGTCCCTCTGCCGTAATGATGGCTGGAGGCAGAACGTTTTGTAGAGGTACGCTCCGGAATTGGACGTCCTGCGGATTGTCCGATTCGGTCCGCACCGCGCGAATTATCGACCGTTTTGCTGTTTCGGCTTGAGTTGCTCCTGGTTAGCTTCTCAGGTCCGAAAAAAGCCTGCCGACTCGGCTCGGCAGGCTTTCATCGTTCCTCTGCGGCATAAGCAAATTGCGCTTCAGGTGACAAATTACAGAACCTTAGTCTTTCCAGGCATAGCTATAGCGTAATACCCATCAGCATTGGGAAGCACCGGCGGGGCATCCTCGAAACTATGGTAGCTGTCGACATCGGCCAATTTCAGATCTGACTTGATGGCGTCTTCCCATCGGATCTTTTGTCCGGAGTAGGTGGCCATGCGTCCGAGGATAGCCGTCATGGTGCTTAGAGCGCCGAATTCACCTTCATTTGGTCGATCGCCCCGGCGCAGCGCAGCAAACAGATCGTGGTGTTCTTGCTGGTGTCCGCCGCGAGAAGCATCGGTGCGCCAAATGAGTTCTCCCTTGGCGTTGTAAATCTTTCCGCCACTGATGTCGGCTTCCCCTTCCGTGCCGTGAGCGTGCTCGGACACACTGTTCCACGTATTAGGAATATGCCGGCATTGGCTATACATTTTCGATCCGTCGGCGTATGTAAATTCCACGAAGTGATGATCGTAAATCTCGCCGTACTCCTTTCCTGTGCGGACCTGTCGGCCTCCCATACCGTTAGCTTCTACCGGATAGCCATTCATCAACCAGTTAATGACATCCAAATTATGGATGTGTTGCTCGACGATATGATCGCCGCACAGCCAATTGAAGTAATACCAGTTACGCATCTGGTATTCCATTTCCGTTTGATTCGGCTCACGAGGACGCACCCACACACCCGCACCGTTCCAATAGGCGCGTGTTAACAGAATGCGCCCAATGGCTCCTTCCTGCAGTTTGGCTATCGTTTCCATGTAGGCGCGCTCATGGCGCCGTTGGAGTCCCACAGCAACTGCCAAGCTCTTTTTCTTGGCTTCTTCGGTAGCTGCCAGGACTCGCCGCACGCCCGGGGCATCGACGGCCACGGGTTTCTCCATAAAAACATGTTTGCCCGCCCGAACCGCCGCCTCAAAATGTAGAGGCCGGAACCCAGGCGGCGTGGCTAAGATGACAAGGTCCACATCGGTTTGGAGCACGCCTTGGTAGGCATCAAAACCGACGAACTGGCGCTCCTTGGGCACGTCTACCTTGTCCGGATGTTCGCTCTTGATAGATCGATACGAAGCTTGGACCCGGTCGGCGAACGCGTCGGCCATTGCAATCAGTTTTACTTCTCCGCCTGTGGTATTCAAAGCCTGTACAGCCGCTCCTGTACCGCGTCCTCCGCATCCAATCAAACCGATCTTGATCGTATCGCTGCCGTAGGCATGAGCGGCCCGTGCAATATTGAGCTCTCCAGCTACCGCACTGGCTACTGCGCCACTGGCAACGAGCAACGAGGAGTGTTTCATAAATTCCCGACGTGACGGCCGTTGAGCGCCCAGCTCTTGTCGTTGCATAGATAATGCTCCTTTTCCTTACGGATAAAACCACGACTATCGACTTTGCCCGCCGAAACCCTGTGAGCGCTACTGAGCAACATGCTTCTCGCCGGGTTCGCCGCGCCCGATAATACCTGACAAAGGGTCGCCACCGAGCGGCATTCTCAGGAGCGACTCGATCTTAGGATAGCTTGGCGATGAAGCGATTGCAACAAACCTACTTAGCTTGGTCCCTGTTGGCGGTTTACTGGTCCGGCATGTGGATATCGAGTTGGGCCATTGCCGGGCAATCCCAGGAGCTTATTGAGCTAGCCGAAGTCCACATGGGTACCAAGATCCGTCTGCTGGCCTATGCAGCAGACAAGGAGAAGTTCCAACAGGCAGCCCAAGCGGCTTTCCAGCGTATTGCGCAATTAGATAGCTCCTTTAGTGATTATCGCTCGGATAGCGAACTGATGCGATTGTGCGCATCGGCACCGCATCCAGAACCGGTTGCTGTCAGCCAAGACTTATGGGAGGTACTGCGGCTTTCGGTGCGAGTCAGCGAAGCGTCTGGCGGGGCGTTTGATGTGACGGTGGGAAATTTGACTCGCCTGTGGCGTCGTGCTCGGCGGCAACATGTGCCTCCTACCGATGCACAACTGCAAGCAGCTCGGGCGACGGTCGATTATCGGCAAATTGAATTAAGCGGCCCCCCTCCCAAAGTTAAACTCACACGGCCGGGAATTCGCATTGATTTAGGCGGGATTGCAAAGGGCTGTGTCGCTCAAGAAGCCCTCCAGGTGCTTGAACGTCACGGCTTTCGCTCAGCATTGGTCGACGCCGGCGGTGACCTCGTTGTCGGCGAGCCTCCTCCGGAAAGCCCCGGTTGGGCTGTTGCCGTCGCAGGCTTGCAGCGCGATGGTCCTCCACTGGAGCGTTTCCATGCATCGCGCTGTGCCATTGCCACCTCGGGAGATCTATGGCAGTTTTTCGAATTCAACGGCCGCCGCTATTCCCACATCCTCGACCCGCGCCGCGGTTGGGGAGTCGAGGGGCCGCGCAGTGTCACGGTAGTTGCCAGGAATGGAGCCTTGGCCGACGCTCTGGCCACGGCTATTTCGGTTCTGAAACCTGATGAGGGGCTTCGGTTGGCGGATCAGTTCCATGCAGCGGCGCTGTATGTCTATTCGGAAGCCGACCAAATACACACATTCCGCTCGCCCAATTTTCCAAATTTGCCGCCCCAAGGAAACGCAGATCGTTGAGGAAACCGCCGCTACAGCGCTTTTCCAACGACATGCTCGTTGTGGCCGTGCCAGGCAAGACGACGCCGCTCGATAAAGTCGAGCGTATACGTGACAGAGTTTTCTATCAGCTCGATCGCAAAAAGATGAGGCAAGCCGCGTGCTAAACTTTGCGCTTTGGCTAAGATGCACCAGCGGTACGTTAAAGACTGTTACTTCTGAATGGTGCGCTCGATGCACAAATAGCAGCAACTACCCGATTTCGGTGCGTTGCTATTGTCAAGTTAAGCAGTGTAATCGACAAACGTTCAGGAGAGGACCGGGCTAGTAAAGGCGGAGCTGGCGCCGTGTTCAGTTAACGGAAGTGATAAAGGAGTGCACCGCGATGCTATGGTGGCTACGCCCCTTGGTCGCCTGTTTATTGCTAGGCGCGTCTTTGGTATGCTCTGCCGTGGCACAAAGCTTCCAAACCGTAAGTGACGGCGATGAACGAACAGAGCCTGGGGTGCGTTATCAGACGACTTCTACGGCATCGGAAACGGATGACTGTTGCCTTGACGTCTCTGCGGATCATTGTGGCTGGGGCGACTGGCTGCGCCAGTCATGCGTTTTCGGTGATTACGCTCCTGGAGAAACCCCCGAACCGTGGGCGTTAATTGAGCAATTACCCGGGTTGAAAGATCGAGGTTATTCGATCGGTGGCTGGATTAGTGCCGGTTACCAAAATAAACCCGACGGTGCCTTTACCGGTAATGGTCCGTTCTTAGACGACCGCGAATGGACCAGTTTCAATTTAAATCAAGGGTGGTTCTATGTGGCCAAGGCGGCTGACGCCAGTGCCTGCGGTTGGGATTGGGGGTTCCGTGTTGATCTAGTTTACGGCGTAGACGGGAATGAAGGGCAATCTTTCGGGAACAATGCAGGGAGGTTTGACTTTTTGAACGGATGGGATCACGGAATCTACGAGTGGGCGATGCCACAATTATACGCGGAAATTGCGTATGAAGATCTGAGCGTCAAAATCGGACACTTTTTTACGATCATCGGGTACGAAGTTATTCCACCGCTGGGCAACTTCTTCCTCAGTCGACAGATTACTTTCTACAACGCGGAACCCTTTACACACACAGGTGTCTTGGCTACCTACCAGTACAGTGATCGTGTGACACTTACCGGGGGGTGGGCGTTGGGATGGGATACGGGATTCGATCAACTGAGTCAGGGCAATCTGGTATTGAGCGCTCTGTCATGGACTATCAGTGACGAAGTAGTCTTGGCTCTCTACGGTGCCTATGGCAATGCTGGATGGCGCGGTAGCCAAACGGGCGTCACCGGAGCCGTTTTATCGCTTCAGTGGACCGAGCGATTCTCCACGGTACATCAATTTGATGTCCTGGGCACGAACAGCGGCACGGATTTTGTCGTTACCGGTGTCGCTGGCGACAGCATTGGGTTTATCCATTACGCCTTTTATCAATGGACAGACCGAGTCAAATCAGGTATTCGGCAGGAATGGTGGAAAGCCGACGGTGTGTCGTACTACACACTTACTGGCGGCTTTAATGTGCAAGCGACCCCCAATATCATGATTCGCCCGGAAGTCCGTTATCTTTGGTCGCCGGGAACCCCGGGAGGAGCTCCAGGATCGATCGCGGATAACATCGCCCGCATTTCTAAGGAAGCGGTTTTCGGTATCGATGTGACGTGGTTGTACTGAGATCGCCGAGTCGCGGGTAGGGGTACTTTCTTTAAGCTCCGCATGGCTCGACGTAGGCGTGGCATTCGCAACGGGCGCCCACGCTGCGAGCGGTCGTCTTGACGCGCAGACTGCCCTGCCCTGGTTGGGTCCATTTTCAGCCACGTAATGCCACAGGCAAGCCATGCCGGTCAAATACAGTCTTGATCGTATGGCAAACGGACTGATCACAACTTGTGCTGTTCCGCTAGGCTCGAGGGAAAATTCGTGAACGCAACGGTTCCGCGGTATACGGGCTCAACAAAACTGAAACGAACAGGCGGACCGCATACCTGGAGCTCTATTTCGCCGTGCCATTGCATGCGCGGAGAATGGGTGCTTTGATCCATCTGCTTTTGCCCATGGGGCGGGCTAGCGCCAGGCGTCGAAAACCGCTGGATGGCCTCTGGTTGGCGTGTACACAAGGGCAGAGGAGACTAAGACCCGATCAAACATTCCAAGTTCTCGTTCATCCTTGATGTGTGCTTCCGCGCCTTCGCGTTGAATTATGGAACGTCTGATCAACTGGCGGTAAACGAGCGTATTGGCTCGATGGATAGT
>CAYRMD010000163.1:0-5552 GCA_964425225.1 uncultured Pirellulaceae bacterium
CTTGTTCGGATCAAATGACACTATCCATCGAGCCAATACGCTCGTTTACCGCCATTTGATCAGACGTTCCTTAATATCACCGACTCGGTCGAAGCCCCCCTACGATACCGCGGGCCGGAGTACAGCACTTGGTGGCCATGGGCTTATTCGGACGGGTTGGGCTCGCTTCATGCAATACCAGAGAATTTGGATCTGGGAGCAACCGTTGCAGTAGAAAGGGACCGAGTGTTTTTGGGCCGCGTCTTTGACCTGCTAAAAGTGTACAATACTCCTACACAGTACCGTTTCTTTTTCATTGACAAGTCGAGAGGGTTCATACCGATTTGTGAGGGGTTGGGACCCGTCGAGAGCAGCCTCAATAACGACGCTACGTTCATCACCGAGATACGTGAATACTAGGGGGGCTTTGATTTCCGACAAGACTGGTACGCGTCAATTACTACGCAGGAGGGGATACCGATGCGAAAGAGGCTCGACGTTATTTCGTAAGCGAACGAGTGGCAACGTCGATTCGCTTCGGCAAACCCTTAAAACCTTAAGATCTATCGCTCGTGCTCCCCAAAGAGGGAGCATCCGTCCACGATGGTGCGAGAAATGGTCCTCCGATGCAACTTGCAGGAAACCAATCGATCCACGCGGACGATCTGCCGCGAATATGGCTGCATTGGAAAAGCCAAACGTATGACCCGAGGCTTCCGATTTCATTTTCAGCAACGCAACCATCTGGTTCTTCTTGGGGGTTTTACTTGAGTCTGGCTGCCGGAGTGGCAATAGTCTTGGTGCTGGTTGCCATCTCAATCCGTTTTGTCGCCAGAAGACTATCGCAATAGTGCCCTTTGGCCACGTTTCAATCAGTTAAACGGTACACGAGGCAGTTCGAAACCCAAGTGCCGTCCGGCGTCCCAGGCCAGTCCAACAAGCAATGCGTCGCCAGCCTAACTCGCTCTTACTCTTTCGGGCGTAGCACCACCAGCCAATCCTCACGTGCCTCCGAGGGTGGGTTGCCCAAGAAGATTAGCCCCGGACTGGTAACCGTCTGGACATCGCTTTCCCGAAGCAGTCCTCCTTCCCTGGGATTGAACCAGCGAACCGACCACTGGGCAGCTCTGGCTGTCGATAAATCAAGCGTCGCGGTACCACCCTGCGGCAAGTACACCAAATAAATCTCATCGCTCGCTGCCAGGCAGTAGCGTTCGTTAGCGTTCTCGGGGTTTCCAATGAGTGCATTGGCAGAAGTCATTCTATGAAAAGGGATCTTTTCTCGAAAGAAAAATTCCAATGCGATCCTACAATACTGCCAGCTCTGGTGCCGACTCCGAAAATCCTCGCATACCAAATCATTTTCTGGCAACTGATAGCCAAAATAATACTCCACGCCTGTACCTCCGGCCATGAGATTGCCCCAGAGACAGTATTTTCTAATATCATGTAACGTGTAATTCCGTTTCTCATACGGGCGCGGTATCGAATCAGCGGTAGGTGGCCTATCGGGCAATTCGCGGGCTACGCCGTCGAAGCCCCGGTACTGCGGGTCCGGTGGAACTCCCAACGAAGCTGGATTCTGTTCGTCGTTGCCAACTACCCAGGGAACCCCTGCCCGGGCTGACGCCTGAATCCATTGCAAAGTGCGCTGATGCACTGAAGCCCAATGAGTCTGCAAGGAAACCCCGGACAGTCCATGACGATCGCCCAAAAACGGCTCATACACTCGCTCCTGCTGCCCGGGAAACGTGTGCACGACGATTGGGTGATCATACGGGTCTACCTGGCGAAGGTACTGGGCCATATCGCGTTGTTCTTCAGTGGACTGCGTGTTTTCTTCTCCGAGATTCCAGGTTAGTGCCAGGGCGTGGCCGAAACGGGCGACGAGCTCGCGACAGTACAATTTGCGCTCCGTATCCAGTTTCCCACCGTCCAACGAAGCCGGTACCACTTTGCGTTCGGAGCCAACACGGTTGTCATCCGTCTCTTGCTCCTGCAGCTTGAAATGCAAATGCAGACCGCGCGCCACTGCATGATCGAACACGATGGCCCATTGATCAAGTTTCGAGCAATCGTAGTGAAGCTTGTCGCCACGGGAAACGAAAGGCCAAACGTTATCTCCGTCGCCACCGACGTTGTACGTTAGGCACGAAATCGAGTTGATCCCTTGAGATGCTAGGTAATTGATCGCGCCGACCAGTCCCTTGCCCCTTCCATCCTTCCACGTTGGGTCCGACTCGTTCCAATCCGCCACATGCGGCAAGAATCGATGTAAAAAACCTTGGGCCTGCGCTTCGCCCGCTCCAGCGCGCCTTGGCCGACCTAACTCGGCACCGTCGAAGTCCACGTAGGCTAAGAGCGTTTCTGGCGAATCGGGGCCGGCTTTCAAGAAGTACTCGCCCGTCCCCGCAAAGCGAAGATGATGAGAGCCAACGTACTGAAGAAGTCCGCGTGCGCGTAGGTCGGGCGGCTTCTTGTCGGTTGGTGCAATCTCCAACACGCCTTCGCACTCCCGAAACGGGTGCAACTGACGGCGAGCTTCCGCATCGATTGCCACCTTGTGACCGCGCCACATCCGCAGCCGGTACCGCCACGCGCCTTGCTGATCCGGCACAAAATGCACGCGCCACGCGGTTCCAGAAGTGGCCGACGTGTTCGCCGCATTACCATCGGCCGCGAAATAGCCCGGTACTTCCATGCGACGACCCGTGGCAATGTGCTCAAAATCCGCCTGGAGGCAAAGATCTAAAAACGGGTTCGGATCGTCGTCAGTCTCTCGGGCAAATGGTCCATCGACAGTAAGCGTCACTTTATGCCACAGTTTTCGCTCACCCGAAATAGCTACGCGGCCATCCGGCGAACTCTCGCCTGCAACTTGTAGGATCACCAGCATTGCCAACACGGTGCTTGCCGTCATTGCTTTCCTCCTAACCGATGCGGACCGATAATGCACATGATCAATGCTACCTCGGTGGTTTTCGGCGAGGTCTTACAAATTGCCGCGACAGTTCTCCTGCGCTCTGGCTAAACCTGCATGTAAATGACACGCTATGAGTTCTACCATGGCGTGGGGACAAGCCCATTTGGCCAAGGATGGAGAGCTTCCTCCCAACGTCGAGTGTACAGATTTAAGGAGCAAATGGCACTTGGTACCTGCCTACGGTTGCCTGGGACAACGGACCTTGGTTAGAGAGAAGAAACACTCATGTTACGATTTCTTCATCGATGCCGCTCGCCTGATTGAGGTGTGTGCGTCTAGGCTGCAGGCAGGACGTGGGTTAGCAGGTTATCACCATGATGTATTGTATGTCTATCTAAAAACGCCTAATGTGCGTGGTCAATTCTTCGAATCGCGCAACGAGGGTAGATCTAGCGACTCATAAACAGAGCTGCGACCGTAAGGGAGCGGTGCTCCAATGGAGCCGCGACCCTGAGACAACACCTCTGTAAAACGGGAGCTCGATCTAACTTCGTTGCACGACTCGGAATGTCGGCCACGTATCATTCCGCTTCCGATCTTCGCGTAATCATATGGAAAACGTGGGCGGCCGCCAGTTGTCTAACAGCTCTGTACGACCTTCGGTCGAGACGCGCCCATCTGATGGAGGCGGCTACGATTCCACGAATCAAAACCGCTTTAGCCCGGAGGCATAACCACCGGCAGTTGCACTACAGTTTCAGCGCATCAATTGACCGGAAGGAAGAGTAAAGAGCTCGATATAGTTGTTGATACACCGGAAATGCCTTCTGGTAGATGGCGGTGACCGGGCGGCGCGGTTTGGTTTGGGAAACTACTTGGATCGTGGCGGCGCAAGCCTCTTGGATATTCTTGAAATACCCAGCTCCCACTGCGGCCAGTAACGCAACGCCGTAGGCTGGCCCTTGTTCGGTGTTGATCGTTACGACGGGTTGCCCGAACATGTCAGCCTGGATTTGTCGCCAAAGAGCGTTCCGTGCTCCGCCACCCGAGGCTCGGATTTGTCGGACCGGTACTCCCAATTGCCGAATAATATCCAGGCTATCGCGCAAGGCGTACACGACCCCTTCCATGACCGCTCGCACCAGATGTCCACGACCGTGCTTCAGAGTCAATCCGACGAAACAACCTCGCGCCAAGGGATCCGCGTGTGGTGTTCGTTCGCCTTGCAAGTAGGGTAAGAAAAACAGCCCTTCACTTCCCGCCGGTACCTGTTCGGCCTCGCTTGTCAGGACGTCATAAGCAGCCGATCTCAGCTCGCTGCACAGGCGGTCGACGAACCACTGCAAGGCACCGCCCGAGGTGAGGCTAACACCCATCATATGCCATTTACCGCGAACCGCATGGCAGAACGTGTGAAGCCGGCCTAAGGGATCGACCTGGACTTCGTCACAATGAACAAACACCACACCCGAGGTACCGATGGATGTGGACAGGATTCCCTCACGGACCACGCCGGTCCCCACTCCGTTGGCAGCACAGTCTCCGGCTCCTCCTACTACCAGGCAATCGGTCGAAAGTCCCAACAGCTCCGCTGCCTGTCGCGTGAGTTTTCCCGTAATCTCTTCAGATTCGAAACAGGGAGCCAGAAGTGCCTCATCCAACTCGAGTTTTTCCAGAAGCTTCTTGGACCAACATCGACGGCGCACGTCCAAAAGGAGCATGCCGCTCGCGTCGCTGACATCTGTGGCAAATTCACCGGTCAACCGGCGGCGAATTTCATCCTTCGGGAGAAGAACCTTGACCGTCCGCTCGAAATGCTTCGGCTCGTGGTTACGCAACCACAAGATTTTTGGTGCCGTGAAACCGCTCAAGGCAGGGTTTGCCGTCATGCGAATCAGTTGTTTGCGCCCGCCGGCACGCTGTTCGATCTCTTGGCATTCGGCTGCCGTACGTTGGTCATTCCAGAGAATCGCCCGGCGAATTACCTTTCCCTTTTTGTCCAAGAATACCGATCCGTGCATCTGACCCGATAAGCCAATTGCTTTAACATCGGCGGCTGCGACTTTCGCCTCACTCGTTGCTTTTCGAACCGTTTGGACCACAGCCTGCCACCAGTCTTCCGGATCTTGTTCGCTCCACAAGGGTCGAGGATGATACAACGGGTAGGATTGGTTAGCTTCGGCCAGGATCTCGCCTTTTTCATTGACCACCAGCGCCTTGGTACCCGATGTGCCAATGTCGATTCCTAAGAAGACTGCCATAGGACATTCTCACTTTGCGATAACTAAAGACCGACAGAAAGATCATGACGGTGCTCGGTGCTGCTCTCTGCGGCATGCGTCCGGTTTATCTTCCTTGGGCTGACCGACGTAGTTTAGAAACTGTCCCTAGACCATTCAACAGATCCAGCCGCAGTCGTTCGTACGTGGTGTCGCAACCTGACGTGTGAAACAACCGCCGAGGCGTCCTACGTCTTGTGGATGATCAAGGACCAGCCTTGCAAGCCACCACCGACACGTACCGAGACCGAATATTCGGCGAAAGTCAAACGCTAAGACCAACCGGGCGGCTCGCCAAAGGCAATGCGTGGCGTCTGCCCATCTTTGCCGAATCATCGCTTTCGTATTTTGTTTCGGGTGCAGCTACTTTA
>CAYRMD010000164.1:0-5049 GCA_964425225.1 uncultured Pirellulaceae bacterium
CACGACTTGTTAAAAGGTTCCGTACAATACGGGCGAATTATGCAGAGGTTCCTAAGATAGGTGGGCTCCCCCCACATCGCGAGGGAGCCGTTACGTAGCGATACTTCTTCCAAAATTCTCACGGTCCCGCGCACTACTTTGCCCTGTTCAAAGATCGGGGTGTAACTGAGGCGTGCGAACCGTTCGTCCACAACTACCCGGGAGGCCATCTTATCCCCGTCCACAGCTACAATGGCACGGCCTTCCACGACGTCCATCGTAGGCCCTTTTTGAAACGCTTCCACAAGATCGGAAGCAAAACCGTCTCCCTTCCTCACGCGGATCTCCACCACCAGTGGGTTAAATCGCCGGTAGTTGGCCAGATAACCGTCAATCAGCATACGCGCATAGGCAACATCGTCCTCGCGCGATACGTCGGTTTGTTCGGTAAAGCCCAGCCCCGCGAAATAGCCGATCGCAACCAAAGCGAGCGTCGAATAGCCGGCCTTCACGACAAGCGACTCCTCTAATAAGTGAGCCTCCTTTACATATCGCAATCGCTCGGGGATGCATACAGATACTCCGGGAGGTCACACGGGTCACAACATTTGCCAGTCTGGAAGTTTTTTAAAGTGTAAGCCCGCACTATTGCACATACGAACTGGCACGGGATCGAACATTTACGACAGAAAACGTTGGGGAGGTGTGTACCGGTGCAGGTACCTGTTAAAAAAGTGTGTTCTGTCGAGTGATAGGGGAGCGTTCGTTCCAGTGGCCGGCAGAAGACGGGGGATTGCACACATTGATAGGAAGCATAGCATGTCTTGAAATCTTTGCATTCTTGGTTTGGTACCAAATACTTATTGCAAGGCTGCCGGGTAACTGGATCGATGCAGGGTGCCTCGGATACGGCGAGCCTGGCAACGACAGTGACTACTGGTAGAACCACACCCAAAGCGACAGCCTCTCGTGCAAAGTTTCGTAACCGACTCGTCGCTCATCCTCCTACTTTCTCAACTGGAATTAGCCTCATACTGCCTTTCGAGGCACAATAACCGATGCGCTTCGTTCGTGTAAAATACCATACACGTTTTCTTCTTCTCCTTATCAATCACGGCATATCACGCACATTGCTCTATTCTATTCGTGCACAGCCGACACTCGCATCGAATACTGAGGAAACTCCGGATCGCGCGTTGTGACCTTTAATTCGGTATGCAACCAGTTTCCTAAAAGCGCCCCGTCGATGGTTAATTCGATTGTGTGTTGGACAGCCACTTGATCGTCGTAACGACATTCCGTAATCCAAGGATCGCGCTTCGTGACGCTTTCAATCTTCCAAGGTTGGTTATCTATCCGCCGCACGCGAAAGACCAACCGCTCGTGAGCTACCGACCGGCCTACGGGCACAAATAGATTTGGCGGATCTGTTTCATAAGGGCTCTTGACTTGCCACGATATGGGAATCACCGCGAGTGTTTCTTCGCTGCCGGGCTGTTTTATGTAAATATTGTCGTGCGGAAAGCCCGGCGTCGAAGACGCCTTGATCGTAATCTCCAAGGGCAATCGTTGACGGATAATTGCCCCGTTGTGTAATGGCTCGAGTCCTGTCCACCGTCCCTGTTTAAGCTCGATCAGATTCGATGAATGGGAAATCTCCAACTGTGGGTCTATAAACGCTTCCTGGAAGGGCCGGTGACGAAGCAACGTGGCGTTTATGGCTCGCGTCTGGCCCATGAGCACGTCCCGCACTGCGATATGTTCGGATTCACCGTCAAGTATCACAGGCGGGTTATGGATCAGTTTGAGCCGATGCAACCATTGATGTCCCGACTCGGCTTTCAATAAGCAGTCAATTGCTCGGACACGGCTACCACCGCCAACGGCTACAAACATTTTGAGCGATGTACGTCCCCGCGGCGCGATATCATGTGAGTCAAGCTCGGCACGCGAACATGCACAACTGGGTAGAACATCTACGATCCGTATGGGCACGTCCCAGGGATTCTCGACAGGAATTTCTACGTCTACAGCATTGGCCGGAGTAAGCAAAATTCGACTGTCATGATTGACCCACGCGAAGCGACCTTCAATGTGCATTCGAATTTTGTCATCCGAGAAAGCTGCCGGATCCATGAGTATAGGATCGGGACGTATAACTAGACGTTGATACACCAGGAAACCTAGGGTAGCCGGAATGGCTGATAAAATGGCTGCCGCCCCCCACTTCAGTCTTGACCACCTCGTCGGTCCGGTACTTCCTCGTTGGCTCATGTGCGGTGGAAACCACAGCAGGGCCACTATAGCGGCGCCGTCCATCGCGACCATTACCCAAGGGTTCATTGAGACACGCCCCCAGCATGCACACGAGCTTTTGCCAGAAAGTGCGTCGGAGACGGCCACAAGAACGAAACAGCCAAAACAACTAACTGCGGCAAACCAACTGCCCAGGGGTACTTTACCGGACAATAGCCAACTGGCGATAAAAACTTCCATGATGGTGGCAGGGACGAGCCAGCTCCTTAAAGAGGCTTGGTCGAGCGCTACGGACGGCTCGGTCAATAACGAGTAACTTTTTAAACAGGCTGCACTCAGAAGTACTAGTCCAAGCAGAATGCGCACCACATCCCAACCGCTTCCAAAAAGATACCGGACAAACCCTCGGCTACCCCGCATGGTGACGCTCCACTCACAAGCTCCTCGATCGTCGATGATGAGAACCCGGGCCGATCCGTCGACGAACAGATTTGCGCACCACCGTTGAAGTTATCAAATCTGCCCCCCCGCCCTGTAAAGCTTTTGCAAGAAAATTTTTCTAGGTCGCCTCTGAGCGCGTCTCCAGCGTCGAGCCAACTCTTTGTGACGCTGGAGGCCATTTCAGCGGTTCTGCTTTCTCTCGCCACCCGGAGGTGACATGGTGCCGGGTGCACTTGCCGATTCGTACAAAGAGCCTAAATTCAGCTCCAACTTTGGAGAGGTGCGACCAATAATCACCAACACCAAAGCAACTCAAACAAGAACACATTCGTCAAACACCAAAGAACATGCCGAGGCTGCCCAGGCATGTATCGATTTGGATCGAACTTTTTCGCGCCTCTTAGTCTTTGCGCCTTTGCGTCAAACAAATCTTTGTTTCTGTTGCGAAGGTATGATCCCGCCGCTTTTAACACGCTCGTCTTCTCAAGAACGTGTTTGCGAAGGGGGCCGCATCCTTCGGCGAGGCATGGCGCTTAGCTTTTCCGCATACCCAAAAATGGCTAACAAGCCCTGGCCAGTCGCGGTGTAATTGGTTTAACGCAAAGGCGCAGAGAAGCAAGGAAAAACAGATAGCTGGCCAAGTAGCACTGCGGCAGAAATCGTATTGCGACCGTGTTTGGGCCAGGCCATGCAAAACCTTTACACGGCAATGCGGTGTTTTCCGTCCAATTGGGTGCCAATTGCATTGAAGGTCCGCAACAAGCGCCAACGTGCGACTCATCAGTGGCATTTCAATGAACCTATTGAACTCGATGGGCACTAAATTAAGGAAACGTCTGGACGACAGGTAATCGGATCGACCGACAAGCGGTGTCCTTCTGCTAACTGGGGATAACACCGCGGGTAGTTATGCTCGTGAGGCGTTCCAGAAGTATCTCTATAGTAAGAAACTTGAAAGGAGCCGCGAATGCATAAGGCATGTCATCGCTGCGGATTTACGCTCGTTGAACTTCTGGTAGTCATTGCCATCATCGGCGTCCTGATGGCCTTACTATTACCCGCTGTGCAAGCGGCGCGTGAAGCGGCACGCCGGATTCAGTGTGCCAACAACTTGAAGCAGCTCGGCCTGGCTACCCATTTATACGCCGATACGTGGAAGCGATTGCCTCCGAGCGCAATTGTCGATTTAACGACAACGCTGACAGGAAACAATGCTTCCTGGGGCGTGCACGGCCGCATTTTGCCGTTTATCGAACGCGAAGATCTAGGAAGCCGGATCGATCTGGCAGCGGCATGGGACGGTCAAATGGTGATCGACCATGTACGGATACCGATTTTCTCCTGCCCCAGCGACCCGCATGGCCGACACGTGCGAGACACCGGTGCCGGTAAGCCTCACCTATATCCTACTAGCTACGGGTTTAACCTCGGCACCTACTTTGTTTATGATCCATCTCGGAACGTGGGTGGAAGCGGAATTTCCTATCCAAATGCCAGCTTGTCCTTTGCCGATATCTTGGACGGTACCAGTTCGACGCTGCTGGCAGCGGATGTTTTGGCTTGGCAGCCGTACCGGCGTAACGGCGGGCCTCCGCATCTGCAGATTCCCTCAACCGCCTCCGAAGCGGCAGTCATTGTTGCTTCAGCGCCTGATTTTAAGAACACTGGCCACACGGAGTGGCCCGATGGTCGCGTGCACCATACGGGCTTCACTACCACACTTACCCCGAATACGTTTGTCCCGTGCGTGCAAGGAGGAATGCAATTCAACTGCGATTACAACTCGTGGCAAGAAGGCCGTAACGGTCGCAATGGAATGCCTAGTTATGCAATCATTACCGCTCGCAGCCACCACCGTCAGGGTGTGCAAGTAGCGCTGGCCGACGGATCCGTGCGATTCATGAGCCAACAAATAAGTCTTGCTACTTGGCGCGCTTTGGGAACACGCAACGGTAATGACATTGTTGGCGACGAGTTTTAACCTACAACTGCCGACGTTAATCGGTGAGGCTAGTCCAACGTCCAGCACTAAAGACTTTACGGGGATGGAAACAAATCTTCAGTTGCAACTGGTTGCCGCAATGTTGGTCTCAAAATGTTAAACAGATCGTGTTATGTTTTACGACACGAGGTGACTTCTGTGTGTGTCTTCTTTTTCAGTAGGATGAATCCGCAAAATAGTCTGTCACCAGTAGCGGCCTTCGTTGAGCTAGTGCACGTCCCAGCAAGAAGGGAGTATCTGGGGCGATTAAGCCCGTAGGTTCACATTGTAATGTGCCCCTACGATCAGCCGCGTTGCCATAGCATTGATGAGCGGAAGTTAAGGAACCTCTGCATAATTCGCCCGTATTGTACGGAACCTTTTAACAAGTC
>CAYRMD010000165.1:0-4849 GCA_964425225.1 uncultured Pirellulaceae bacterium
ACTATCCATCGAGCCAATACGCTCGTTTACCGCCAGTTGATCAGACGTTCCCAAATGCTTCGGCAGCCCTAGCGGATTGGCGACCTGTCTCTGTCAGGCCTTAGTACTGGGGATGGAGTTGTCTGCCTTGCGGAAAGCCTGTCGCGGCAAGCCGGCAAGCCCCGCTCTTGGATCGCCAGGGATCGCAATTACGAGCGCGATTCAGGCTACTCGACAAGCCGAACACTAAAATTCCCGAATTTTTTACACCTGTCGCACGCATGCCGAAAACTCACGAACTACAAAGAGCCCTTCCAAATTGCAAAGTCGCGTGAGATAGCGCCCAATAAGGCCCTTCGATGCGCATCTAGGTGCGCGGCACGCTTCCTAAGGATCGCCGGCACGAGGTGGCTGCCGTGGGACGCTCAATTTCCTTCGTTGTGTTCCTGCGTCTCTGCGCCTTTGCGTCTCGGCGTTAACTCCTGCGCCTCTGCAACCGTCAATGGCAAATGCAGTTCCTCACTCGCCAACCAAAGTCCTGCATAAAGCGACGCGGCAACCAGATAGCCATCAGCCGCCCGTTGCCGCAACCACATGCCCACCCAAGACCAAGGCACGTGATGAACAAACAACGACTCGTTCTCGGTGCCACCACCGTATCCAGTCCGGCGAAGGTCGGTGGCCAAGTAGATCCACGTCGTTTCGGATGTAATCCCGGCGGACGGTACCAGCTCGACCAGCCTACGAATCGAGCCTGCTTCGTACCCGGTCTCTTCCCATAGCTCGCGCTCGACCGCCTGGGTGAACGATTCATCAGCCGCATCGGGTTGGTCGCCCACCAGGCCCGCCGGCAATTCCAAACACCGCCGCGCTACCGGAATACGGTACTGTTCGACGATCAGTATTTCGAGTGCATCGGTAATTGCCACGATAATCACAACGCCGCCAGTCCCGGTCCGCTCGGCGAATTCCCAACCCCTGCTTTCGACCAGCCGTACGAACCTCCCTTCCCGTATCGATGTGACTGACTGCCGGTGCCATGCGGCTCGGGACGTGGAATCCAACCATTGCGAGCTATTCACCAACCGGACGCCTGCCTGGCGCATTTCGTCCCACGCGCGTTGGCAATCGCCCGGGTGGACGTCGACTCCCCGGCAGGCATCTTGGATTACGAAAGTGCGAAAGCCCAGGCGAGCAGCATCCAAAGCGGTAGCACGTACGCAATAGTCGGTTGCCAAGCCCATGATGTAAACTTCATCCACTCTCCGACGGCGAAGGTAATCAGCTAATCCCGTGTCGCGGCGACGCTCGTTATCGAAAAACGCGCTGTAGCTATCCACCTCAGGGTCGGTTCCTTTACGGACGATGTGGTCCAACGAGCCGGTGTACAATTGCGGCGAAAACGCCGCACCCGGTGTGTTCTCGACACAGTGATCGGGCCATAGCACTTGCGGCAAGCCGGCTAGCTGGATGGTTTCTCCAATTCGCCGGCCTGGATACCGACTGGCAAAGCTGCCGTGGTTCGCCGGATGCCAGTCCTGGCTGGCAACCACTACCGGGAAATGCGGTTGCAGGCGGTTAGCTAGCGGAATAACCTGATCCCCTTCCGGCACTGCTAAAGCACCACCAGGTAAAAAATCGTTTTGCAGATCGACTAAAATCAAAGCTTGCATAGAGCCATTCCGCTGACCAAAAAGCTCCATACCTTACTCCATTTTTTGTTAGCCTACTGCGGCACAGTGGCAACCGGTAGGGTACGGCGTGTGCCTCGACGATAAGTCAGAACGATTCCCAGCATAGCGGGCTCTTGCCCGGGCTGATCGTATTTACATCCAAAATGGGTAACGGTATGTGCCCAAGGCTTTGATCCGTGCAGTGAGCGTAGATCCAGCTACAACTTTACAGAGCCGCGACCGTTCGGGAGCGGCTGGGGTGATTTAACGCAAAGGCGCAGAGGCGCAACGAAGACAACAGGTACCTACGGGTCACCTTGGTCAGCGCTGGCGTTAGCCGCGGTTAGGACTCGCTCGAAAGAAAACGAACCGGACGACACTCTCAAATAAGTTCGGCCGTCAAAAATGGTTCTTCAAATCGCCAAGCTTTATCCTGTTTTCCCTTGCGCCGTAGCGCCTTTGGTTACCGCACTACTACCTTGTGGTCCCAGCGGCCCTCAGTCCCCTTTGACGGTTGCGTTCGGGCTGCTAGTATATCAACGTGCCTATTCGGACCATCTGCGCGTGGCGGAAGGAACGATCGCGAGGCGACAAGGCACATAGTGTAGGCGGCGCAATACGGGTGTTATTGCGGGCGTGTGCAGGTCGAGTCGGTTACAGCCCCGCTAGCTCAACTGGCAGAGCATCTGACTCTTAATCAGAGGGTTCTTGGTTCGAGTCCAAGGCGGGGCATTTTTGGACACGAATTACGCGTTGTACAGTGATGTAACCAAGCGCAGCTTGCAAAAAGTCGGTAGGATGCGGAGGGGGAAAGCGACGCAACTTCCGTAAAATGTTACTCGTTTCCTGCAGTTGCTGCGTTGTAGAATGCGTTGCGCTTGACGCGCTCGAAAGACAGGGCTTCCGCTTTGGGTTCGGGCGTGGTTCATAGTCCGAGCCGCGACTGTCCACAGCCGCTTCGCCAGCAGGTGATCTAGCGCAAACTATGAAACGAATAGCGCTTTTCCGCAGCAGCTTCAACCCTCCACTGCGAGAACACGTTCGCGTTGTCCGCCAGTTATCGGATCAGTTCGACGAAGTGCGCATCGTCCCCACCGGTACGGATGGCAATCACGATTCCGGCCAGATCCAGCCGCACCATCGTGCCACGATGGCCGACATGGCGTTCGCGGCCCTGCCCCGCGTTGTCGTGGACCTTTCGGAATTGGAAGAGGGCAAAGTGCGATCGGCCGCCGATTGGCAAACGATACTGGAACAGGCTGAAATATGGCAGGTCGTTTATCGTGATTCTTTAGACGCGGCACGCGTACCAAATGACACACTTTCCGCAAGCCCTGCAAGTGAAACTTCGAACGAGTTTCAGCGCCACGTCGTAATATGCCCACCAGGCAAGGAGGTAGAGCGATCGCGTCCTTCCGGCAACTGCCAGACTCTCATCAGCCAAAAGCGTTTGGATTGCCGCGAGGTGCGGCGGGCGATTTATCAGCATGAACCGTTCCGGCATTGGTTGCCCGAGCGAGTAGCCGATTACATCGATCGGCATCGGCTCTACCAGGGGACGGTGGCTGGCGGCCAGTGCATATTTCGGCTCAAAGAATGTCGCTTCGAACTGGTGTATGATCAACACAACGAACAAGCTGCTGCCCTGGCGCGGGAAATGGCTCGGTACCAAGCGCCCGATCCGGAATTGCTCGTCGTGCTGGGCGGAGACGGCACCATGCTGCGCGCCGTGCGGCAATCCTGGCGCCGGCGTGTGCCGTTTTACGGTGTCAATATCGGACACCTTGGCTTCCTCCTCAACGAGCAACTACCACACCGCGTAGCCCAACAAGAGCTCGTTCTATGGGAGTTGCCCCTGCTGTATGTGGAATTGCTCTACCAGGACGGCACGCTACAGCATGCGTGGGCCTTCAACGATACATGGGTCGAACGTGCCACGGGGCAAACTGCGTGGCTGGAGGTGCGTGTGGACGGCCAGGTGCGAGTACCTCATTTGGTTGCCGATGGAGCCTTGGTGGCCACAGCAGCTGGCTCAACCGCCTACGCTCGAGCCATGGGCGCCGTACCGTTGCCCTTAGGAACCCCAGCGTTGCTACTGGTCGGCTCGAACGTCTTGCGACCGATACTCTGGCGCCCCGTTGTCCTCCCAGTGTCGGCTGAAGTAACTCTTACGACCCTTGACCCGGTGAAGCGTCCCTTGCAGGCGTACGTCGACGGAGTGGCAATGGGAAACGTGTGTCAACTGCGTGCCAGAGCCAGTCGTGTGGCCTCCGTAGAAATGGTCTTTACTCCACCACATGACCCGGCAGCCAAATTGGCGGCAATTCAGTTTCCGTTGCATTGACGATCCACTCCACTTTGTAGTAGGGTACACCAGACGGTTGAAGTGCCGAAAGCCAATCGTGTGTGTACGTGTTTCTTATGGATGAGGTATACCTGCGGTGTGCCAGGTTCGGATGCTGGTGCACTCGTTTTCTAGCTCGAACGTGGTCGCCGCCGACCGTGTGGACCGCGCAGGCAAGTGTAACGGTCGTGCCCACCCGATGTGCCCGCCCGTGGCAGGATTTCACCGAGGCGGATCACCTGCGGCAGGGTCCCGGCATGCCGTCCGTCCGGAAGAACGTGGCATGGAAAATAGGCGAAGTGGCATTAGATCCAAAAACCGCGGGAGCAGCGTACCTACAATTAAGACGCACACACTGAAAAACACGCTCCATGTCGGCGCCCCGGGTGGGCCGAAGTCGGCAATCGCTGCCGCAGCTAGCATCATTGTTTCCGCAATCTTGAACGAGTTCTTGTCGCAAATTTTTCTTTGGCGCCTGTAGCCCGAATTGGCAAGGCCGGCTGAGCCCGTGCTAGCCCCCTCGCTGCCGAAAACTCAAGACGTCCTTGCACGCGGCGACTTTTGATGTGATCTGCGTGCTTAATGATGTAGGCCCTGTTCCAAGAACTCAGCACAAAAAGGAACACGCGTTAACTACGTCGCGAAGAACGGTGCTTTTTTACAAAACGGCTGCGTGCCCGGCGTCTGTTTACTGCGGTAGAACACTTACAAATAAGGGCTCAGTTTGACTCATTAATTTGCTGCGCCTTTGCGTCTCTGCATCAACTTTTTCTCGGACACAAGATTGTTGCCACCCCAAGTTGTGGGAAGCTATAATCGCCGGGTATACAGCATGGGTCTTATGGAGTTTTTA
>CAYRMD010000166.1:0-4795 GCA_964425225.1 uncultured Pirellulaceae bacterium
TATCCATCGAGCCAATACGCTCGTTTACCGCCAGTTGATCAGACGTTCCTTACATCAGCAATCGGCGTTGTCGCAAAGCATCTCGCAATTGCTCGACCGATTCGTACCGAACCGCATCGAAGCCTACACAGCAGGCTGACGCCACATGCTCTGGGCGGTCATCCACGAAGAAGATTTCCTCAGGCCAGGCCTCGGCCAACTGCGCCGCCTGGCGAAAGATCTCTTCAGCCGGTTTCATGACTCCCAGTTGAAAGCTCAATGCCGTTACGTCAAAAAGCGCCAGTCGCTGGGCATAATGAGTACGGCAGTATTGCCAGTGCGCATCGCAGGTGTTCGATAGAATTCCCAAGCGCCAACCTGCTTGTTTTAGAACTCGCACGAGTTGCCAAACCCCTTCGTTGGGTTCGAACATATCGCCTGCTGCGTGAAGCAGCTTGTGGTAATCGGGTCGCGACTGCGTCCAATAACAAAATGTCAAATACCACTCGTGACTACTAATCCAGCCTAACTCATACGTTTCCATCAGGCGGCTTTCATAGAGCAGCTTTTTTATCCGCTCGGCCGGTACATTGGCTACTTCAGCCATACGCAGACATGCTACGTCTGGATTGAAGAAAAGCAAGACATTCCCGAGATCAAAATAAAGGAAACGAATCATGGGTGGTCATTCTCACCTTGAGCGGTCTGGGAAGACGTTGTTGCCCCTGCAGTACAAGCAAGCAGAGCCGTTCCCATTCGCTATGCTTCAAGAAGTGTATCGCGGATGGGTATGGAGGCCAGGACGCGCGTTCCCGCACCGGGTTTGGAGATCACCTTGAGCGAGCCTCCCATCAGTTGGGCGCGCTGGCGCATACTGATCAGTCCGAAGTGTCCCTTACCGACTTCCTGACGGCGGAAACCGCGTCCTTTGTCCTCAATTTCCACTCGCAGCACCCCCTGTTTATCTTCAATCCGTACGGAAGCCCTATTGGTACCGCTGTGGCGCAATACGTTTTGCAGCGCCTCCTGCACAATGCGATATACGGCTAGCTCGACGGTAGGCAAGAAGTGCCGCCGCTGCAAGTTTAGTTGAAGGTCGATGGAAAGTCCTTGGAAACGAGGGGCCTCGGTCAAACGCTGGATCGCTTCGCGCAATCCATCGCCTTGGAAAGCTGGCAAGCGAGCCCGTGTCATCACTGCACGTAATTCTGATAATGCGGCGTCGACGCGTTGCAGCGCCTGTTCGAGCAAGGGCCGAGCTGCACTGCGGCGGCCCGTGGCTTCCAACGCCGATTCTAGAAACATGTGTGCCGCTACCAGCTCTTGAACGGCACCATCGTGCAGCTCGTTAGCAATCAATCCGCGTTCCCGTTCACAGAGCTGCAACAACCGCCGAAGCTCGACAAGACGACGTCGCAGCCGGCTCGCAGGCTCGGGGTTGGGCTCTGTTCCCTTGGGCGTTCCTTGGGCCGAGCTATGTGGCGGGATCGATCGCTCTTTTTCGGACCGCCTGGACATACAAACAGCAGCCCAACTCTTTATCGGTAGCATCACGGGTTATGGCGGATTGCCAGCCCATCTTCCAAACTTACAAATACCGATTGATAATGTTTTCCAACCATTCTTGCCGACCACTTTCGTTCGGCGCTGCCTCGCCTTTCTGCAACATATACGCTTCTAATGATCGGAAATCCGCCTTGCCAGCTTCGATCTCGGCGCCGATCCCTTCATCCCAACTGCGATAGCGATGGCGAATGAACTCATCAAGAATACCATCCTGTCGAATTGCCGCGGCGATTTTCAAACCACGCGCAAAAGCATCCATACCACCGATATGTGCGTGGAACAGATCGATGGGATCAAGGCTCTCGCGCCTTACCTTCGCATCGAAATTCACCCCGCCAGGAGCCAACCCACCGTATTTGAGGATCACCAACATGATTTCCGTTGTCAAATAATAATTGGTGGGAAATTGATCTGTATCCCATCCCAGCAATAAGTCTCCGGTATTGGCGTCGATCGAGCCGAGTTTACCCTGCATTCCCGCATATTCTAACTCGTGCATCATCGTGTGACCTGCCAGCGTGGCATGATTCGTCTCAATATTGAGTTTGAAATGGTCCCACAGATCATAAGCTCGCAAAAAATTCAAACAAGCAGCACAATCCGAATCGTATTGGTGTTTGGTTGGCTCCTTGGGCTTCGGCTCGATAAGGAATTGGCCTCGGAACCCGATCTGCTTAGCATAATCCACTGCCATATGTAAGAATTTTGCCAAGTGATCTAATTCGCGTTTCATGTTGGTATTAAAAAGATTTTGATACCCTTCGCGTCCTCCCCAAAAAACGTAATTCTCGCCTCCTAATTCCTTGGTGATTTCCAAACATTTTTTTACTTGCGCTGCGGCATACGCAAACACATCGGCATTACAACTGGTGGCAGCGCCATGGGCGTACCGCGGGTGGCTAAAGAGATTGGCCGTGCCCCAGAGCAGTTTGATTCCCGTACGTTGTTGTTCTTCCTTGAGCACTGTGACAACTGCATCCAAATTGCGATTGGTTTCGGCCAATGTCGCACCCTCCGGGGCCACGTCGCGATCATGGAAAGCGTAGTAGGGCGCCCCTAATTTTTCCATAAACTCGAAGGCCACTCGCACGCGACGAATGGCATTCTCTACAGTCGGGGAACCATCGTCCCAGGGTCGGATCAAGGTAGGTGCACCGAATGGATCCGACCCGGTACCTCGAAAGGTATGCCAATACACCACGCTGAACCGCAGATGCTCCTTCATCGATTTACCTTCCACCAGCTCCTGCTCGTTATACCAGCGAAAGGCAAGATCGTTACGTGATTGGGGACCCTCATACTCAATGCGCGACGGGACTTCCGGAAAGGCAGTCATGACCGATTTAGCCTCCTTATGCAGAAAGCAACAAGGAACAATTGTATTGCTAGCCGACTGCACGCAGCGAATGCTGGAATCGTCGCAGATTTGTCGCGTGTCGGCAAGCTACCCTAGCGCGGCGGAGCGTCAGGCGTCCGGATTGGGAACATTTGCGTCCCGTACCTTGCCAAACCCACACAGGATTTACTCTCAAGGTAAGCGCACCAGCGGTGCGCGGTGCGTCGCGGACACCGCGGCTCGCTCGAGCCGGCCGCCACACTGTCACTCTAGCCGGAAGTAAACCGTGCAACGAGTCGCTCGCCCCACGTCGGGAAGAGTTGGAGTAAGGCAAACAGCAACCGAGCCCGGCCCGGCATAACCAGCTCGGGGCGCCGCTCTTGACAATACTGAAGGAGTTTTACGGCTAGCCGCTGCGGGTCGATTCCCTTGAGCCGCACTCCGGCACCAGGCTTTCGTGCAGCCGGTGGCAAGCCGTGAGCCTGTTCGTCGTAGCGATGCCCCGCATCGTCTCGTGCCATGGGACCTGGACACACAAGCAGCGTGTGCACACCATCGGTTTGCCCCTCCAGGCGCAGTTGTTGGGCGATACCTGCCAAGGCAAATTTGCTGGCCGGATAGGCGCCCAGATAACGGGCAGCACACTTGGAAGCCAGCGACCCGATGAGCACCAAATGGCCTCGGGATGCGCGTAAAAACGGCCAAAAACTCTGCGCCAAACGGACAGCAGCTAACGCATTAAGCTCCCAAAGTTGTTGAAAACGCTGTAGCGAGGTTTCCAGGAGATAACCCCGGTCAGACTGGCCGGCAACATGAATTAAGGCATCCAACCTACCAAACTGCTTCCTCACCCACTCGACTAACCGCTGGACGTCCTCGTCGCGTGTTACATCGGCTTCAGCCGGAAATACGAGATTCTCCGGTGCTCGCCAACGCACTACAGCGCTTTGCAGCCGGTCGCGATGCCGCGCTACCGGAAGCACCGTAGCTCGATATTGGATCAATTGTCGGCAGAGTACTTCTCCAAATCCAGCGGAACCACCGGTAACAAGCACCAACTTGTCTTGCCAATACAGCACGGCCCGCCGCTCGTAGTTCGAAAAAACTCTCATGGGTTGTCTGTTCCCAAGGGTTGAAAGCTTACCACCTTCCATGTCACATCTGGGTTGGATCCGGAAGCCACATGCTCCGAGCGCAAGTAACGCGCCGGGTAACCGTACTGGGGGTCAAAAGCCACATAAACAGACAGCGGCACGCCCTTGGGTGTTCCCTGTTGAGCACGTTCTATCTGTTCTAGGTCCCGCTCGAGGGTTTCGAACATCCCGGGCACCGACCAAGTGTACCACGCACGAGGTTGAGGCAGAGGCTGGCCGTTGCAGGTGGCGCTAGAGGGTTCGCCCCCTTGCACAATGACCTTATACGTCGCAGCCTGCCTTCCGGAGGTCTCGACAACAATCTCATAATTGCGCGGTCCACGTTCGTTCCATCGCTGCCATGCCTGTTGCCAACCGGTACGCGTCAGCGGTTCTAACCCAGGTTGACGCAAGAGCCTGAGGCCAAACCAGACAATAAGCGTGCACACAAATCCAACCACCGCGGCTGCCCAAAAACGCCGGAAAGCCGATGGGTATCGATTATTGCCGCGGGCATCGGGCGCCTGTACGTGTTCTTCTTCTGCTGAGCCCTCTTGATTAAGCCTTTCCATCATCGTGTCCTTGCCTTCCAATGATAGCCATCGATCCAGCAGTTTGTTATCATTCGTGTGTCTCGTAAGTGAGAATTGAAAAATGCGAAGTGTACCGCAGGCACCACGACGCATGCCGTGCCGATTGGCCTCCTTTGGTCTTAGCGGGCGACGATGTTTAGGAACGTCTGATCAACTGGCGGTAAACGAGCGTATTGGCTCGATGGATA
>CAYRMD010000167.1:0-4668 GCA_964425225.1 uncultured Pirellulaceae bacterium
ACTTCGAAATGCCCATATGGTGCATCGTACACAGTTCGAACGTAATCACTGTTAACGTATACCCGTCGGGTCGCGCTGAGGCGCCTGCTTGGTGACCGATGGCCCCTGCTCCTCCCGTGCGATTGGCGACGACACAAGGTACGTTGAGCTCGCGTTGGAGGGCATCGGCCAAGAACCGGGCTAAGCGATCGGTACCACCACCGGCTGCCCACGGGACAATAATCGTGATGGGTCGGCTCGGATAGGGCTGCTCGTGGCAACCTAGGCCACACAGAAGCAGGCCCCAAATGAAAACCCATCGGATGAGACTTTGCTCGACTTGCAGCACGCCCGCGGTTACCTCTGCCACGTCGCGCGAACTGGTGGCACCTCTGCGGCTTGCGTCACGGTTCTGTACTCTGACCACCCGATGGCTCTCCTAATTACCCTCCGCGCCCACCGGATGCGGCCAATGTACGACGTGAGATATCAATCAGTTCCAGAACGCGCCCGCTTTCCCCGCGCAACACACAATGAGCCAGAGAGTCTTGGCGTGTCGGGTCGCGGTTGATAATGACAAGTTTGCCGCCCTTGTTGCGGGTAAACCGCGGTAGGCTGGCCGCCGGTTCGACAACCAACGATGAACCGACGACGATCATCAAGTCGGCTTGCCCCGCTTCACGATAAGCAGCGTCCATCACACACGGATCAAGCGGCTGCCCAAAAGAAATCACGGCATGTTTTAGCAGTCCGCCACACTCCGGGCAATCCGGAACTCGGTCTTCTTCCAAAAAACGCTTAACAAATGGCTCGGCTTCAAAACGCGCTTCGCATGCCAAACACACGACAAACCGAGCATTTCCATGCAATTCACAAACTTGCTTCGAGCCAGCCCGCTGATGCAGACCATCAATATTTTGTGTTAGGACACACTTCAATAGACCACACCTTTCCCACTCGGCCAGTATGATATGGCCTCGATTGGGCTGGCATCCTCCAAATCTGCGATATCCTTCGGCTTTTTGCCGCCAGTATTCGTAGCGCGCCTCGGGGGACGAAAGAAACTCATCGAAATAGATGATCCGAATTTGGGTCCAAAACCCACCCGGAGATCGGAAGTCTGGAATGCCACTTTCGGTGCTGATTCCAGCACCGGTAAACGCAACAGCATGCTGCGCATCTAGCAACCATTCAGCCACGCGACGGGCCAGGATTTCTGTATCGTGATCGCTCATAAACGACAGTGTACGTGACATGGCCGACTTTTCCAAGTCGGCTCCTCTGGGGAACCAACTACCGCCTGAACTGAAATACCGCTCCTTGACGATCGCAGTTCTGTTGGGGTACCGCTTCCTGACTGTCGTGACTCTGTAAGGCGAGCCATCTTTGGAAGCAGTACCGCGAACCCGTAAGATAGCCGGATGCGTTAGAGCTACGTGGCACCTACACTCACGACGCACACACGACGACATCCGGAAAGCTCACTGAAAACATCCGTTAGTCGGTTCTTCTTGTTCGCCTCGCCCACCACCACTTATGTAACTCGATAGCCGGCACCACTAGCAGGCTCACGGCAATGGCGATTAACCACTGTGGAACAGACACGGGTTTTGTTGAAAGAACATCCTGGAAAAACGGCAGGTACATGCCGGCGACGTGCACCAGAAAAGCGGCAATGGTTCCAAAAAATAGGAGCCGGCTGCGCAACGGAGACAAAGCGAATGCCGAACGGGTTTCCGAACGGCAATTGCCGATATGGAAGTTCTCGAATAGCACCATGGATAACAGGAGTAAATTGCGAGCCTCTTCCAAAGTCCATTCCAGTCGTAGGGCAACATAGAAGACAAGAAAACCCCCGATACCGACAACCAGCACAGCCACCAAAATCCGCTCGATCATGAGTTGGTCAAAAATGGGTTCCCCTGGGGGGCGCGGTTTGCGCAAGAGAACATCTCCTTCACCGGGTTCGAACGCCAGGGCAACACCCTGGATTCCGTTCGTGACCAGGTTCAACCACAGCAGTTGAACGGGAAGCAGAGGTACGGGCAAGCCCGAGACGACTGCCAAAAAAACCATGAAGAGTTCGGCTGCTCCCATCGAGACCAAGAGATAAACCACTTTGCGGATATTGTCGTAGGCAATGCGGCCTTCTTCGATTCCGTTGACGATCGAGCTAAAGTTGTCGTCACTGACGACAAGGTCAGCGGACTCGCGTGCCACGTCGGTTCCACTCTTGCCCATAGCCACGCCGACGTTTGCAGCGCGCAGCGCCGGCGCATCATTAACCCCATCTCCGGTTACCGCAACAAAGTGTCCAGCGGCGCGTGCGGCATTTACGATTTGTAATTTTTGCCTCGGGGTAACGCGCGCAAAAACGCGTGCCTGTCGAACGATCGCGTTTAATTGCTCGGGGGATTGGTTTTCCAGGTCAGCAGCTGTCAGAACTTCGCTTTCGTGTTGAGCAAGTCCAAGGTCCCTGGCAATGGCTAGTGCCGTGACACGGTGGTCTCCCGTGACCATCACAACTTGTACACCGGCCGAATGACACTTTGCGATCGCCTCGCGCACCCCGGGTCGCAAGGGATCCAGCATTCCTACGAATCCCAGGAAGCGCACGTGTTGTGGCAGCAATGGTACGTCCGATGAAGATATATCGCGCTTACATCGGCCGGCTGCGACGGCTAGAACGCGTAGCCCTCGCTCGGCCATCCTGAGTGCCGTACGGTCAAGTTGGCGGCGTTCGGCATCGCTCAGTTGGGTAGCGCACATGTCGAGCACCCGTTCGGGGGCCCCCTTGATAAAGACCACGGTCCCTTGCGCATCACGATGGAATGTAGCAGCGAATTGGCGTTCCGATTCAAAGGGAATTTGGTTTACTTGAGGCAGAGTTTCCAAAAGCACCTCACGGACGAGCCCAGCTTTGTATCCCAAAGTTAACAGCGCTACATCGACAGCATCGCCCCGCCATACCCATTGCCCATCGCGATGGTGCAAATTAGCCTCATTGCACAGTACGGCAGCGCGCAGCAGGGCGGCCAGTAACTCATCTGTGCTCGAGTCCACCGGATATCCCTGAAATTGGATTTCTCCGCTCGGGACGAAGCCTTCACCCGTTACGTCGTACGCTCGACCATTCGATAACCACAATTCGCGAACCGTTAGTTCGTTACAGGTAAGTGTGCCGGTTTTGTCCGTGGCAATAAGCGTGCAGCTCCCCAGGCCTTCGACGGCCGCGAGCCGCCGAACGATCACATGACGCCTGGCCATCCGTCGTGTAGCAACGGCTAACGCCACAGTAATAGCGACAGGTAGCCCCTCGGGAATCGCGGAGACAGCTAAAGCGATGACAAAAAAGAACGTTTCCACCAGAGTGTATTTCCAGAGCACGAATCCCATTAGGCCTATAAGCAGGGCTGCCACGAGCGTGGTCACTGCCACGAAGTGGGTAAAGCGTTCCATACGGACCAGTAAGGGGGGCTTTCCTCCGGTACTGCTCAGTACGTCAAGCGCCAGTTGGCCCACATGCGTTGCCAAACCCGTAGCGACCACCACTCCTTTGGCTCGCCCTCGTGTTACGATAGACCCTGCAAAAACCATATTCTTCTGGTCAGCAAGCACTGTGTCCTTCGTGCCTATCCAGTCAGCATCTTTCGTGACCGCGAGCGATTCACCCGTCAGCAAGGATTCGTCTACCTCAAGTCCTTGCGCCTGGAGCAAACGTATGTCGGCTGGAACTCGGTTTCCCGACTCGAGCCAAACTATGTCACCAGGAACGATCGCTTCAGCGGCAACTTCACGAATCGCCCCGTCGCGTTCGACCTGAGCATGAATCCGCAACAATTTGCGGAGAGCATGACTACTTCTTTCCGCGTGAAACTCCTGCCAGGCCCCGATCGCCGCATTAATAACCAAAACAGCGGCGATAAAGCTGGCGTCTTTCAGGTCACCAATCATGGCGGACACCAAGGCAGCCACAACCAGGATGTAAATCAGTGGATTGATGAATTGTCGGACCACAATTAACCAGAGCGGATCCGGACCCTTTTCCGGCAACAGATTGGGACCATATTCAGTGAGGCGCCGCGCCGCTTCGACTTCCGTAAGTCCTGCAGGTGACGTATCGAGCAACGCCAGGAGTTCTTCGCGGTGGGGGCTGTGCCAAGGTCGCTGCTCCGGCGTTTGGTTAGGCATTTGGTGCTCCTTGATCCATTCCGTGTTTTATGTACGCTTCTAACGCAAGGACTTACCCACAGCAAGCGGTGACTCCGTTCCGGTACTATGAACGCAAGCAGTATGGGAACATTCGTACGCAGAAAACCGTTTGTCGCGTAAACTTCGGTCGAGGCGCTCTCGATGCTGTCCATCGCTAAGTTTTCACCACAGAGACACTGAGGGCACCGACACCCGGAAACAGCAGGCACGGACATTGAGGAAAACGCGTGATCAACGTGGTACCCAACGTTCGCCGCCACTTTTTGACGGATCAAGAGAACATACTCGATGGGCATCCAGTTTTTTACCTCGAGGATGCGAGGCGTTTTGGGCTTCGGATTCGTTAGGCGCTGGGCTTCTGATAGACCTGTCGTGGCTGCCCACGGCCCAGCGTTTCAGGGACTGCTCGGGGACAAGGTTTCGACTTTAGGAACGTCTGATCAACTGGCGGTAAACGAGCGTATTGGCTCGATGGAT
>CAYRMD010000168.1:0-4614 GCA_964425225.1 uncultured Pirellulaceae bacterium
CCTTTAAAATCAGCAACGGGAGGGGCAAGCCTTGTGGTTGCCCTATTTGGTGATTATCTCATTGGCGCGTATTCTGAACACTTACACGCCAAGGCGTAAGTTGGCGATAGCACATCAGGGCAAGTAGCGACGTGCGCCTACAAGGGGCTCATCCGATTGATCATCGCTTGGATCATTGCATAAAGGGGGTTGGCTGTTGCGATCTTGGTTAAGCTTTTTGAATAGTTCAGCGCGACCGCGTATTGTTTACTAAGGGGCTGAGCACGGCACGGGGCGACATTTGGTTCCCCGCCAAAAAAGGGCTCGGCGATCGGTGTGCGTCGCCAAGCCCTGGTTCCCCCCTGGGACGGCAAGCGAATGCGATGGCTGATGGGCCAAGTGTACCGCAGTGCCACATTACGGAAGCGGCGCCCTGGCCTTCGGTTTTGGATTACGTGGTCGAAATCTCCTGGACAAGCAGTAACTAATATCGGCTCGGGCCTGCCGCTTTCTTTTGTTGTCGCAAAGTTTTTTGATTAGGCCGAGCTTTCGTGTTGGAAAGATTGCACCAACTCGATAAATTTAGCCGATCTTACACGAGCCGGATTTCGCATACCGAGGAGACCTTTAGGGTGACGCGGAAGAGACGCAACGTTGGATTGTGGCACGGCGTCGGAGCGGTGGGCTGGCCCGTGTTATTGGGTGGTACTGCTTCGAGCCTGTTTTATGCTGCACTGGAGCGGCGGTGGTTTTCCGCACCGCTCTTGGAGCGTTATTGTACGGGACACCCGATATCCATAAGCGAAACGGTATTGTTTTTTATCGGCCTGGCGGCACTGGTCATCAAATGCGCCGAACTACTGCGCCAACGCTATCTTTTTGGTCAAGTGCCGCTGGAAAGCTCGACCGGCGAAGAAGCCGACGCCCAGGAAGCGCAACGCTGGATTGAGCTCATCGATAATGACACGCGGCTTGCGGGACGTTCCTGGTTAGCGCAGCGGGTCCTCGAGGCTCTGCATCATGTTGTGCGCAACGACTCCTCCGCCGGATTGGATGAGACCTTGCGGCACTTGGCTGAGAAACAGGAGCAGCGTCAATACGAAAGTTATGCGCTCGTTCGCATTGTGATCTGGGCAATTCCCATGCTGGGGTTTCTCGGGACGGTGATTGGCATTGCCCGCGCCTTAGGCAATCTCGACCCCAATCTATTGGCCACCGCCCCCGCTCAGGCTATGCAAGGGCTGCTCAGCGGCCTTTATGTAGCGTTCGACACTACGGCTTTAGCCTTGAGTTTGTCGATCGGTCTGATGTTTTTCCAATTCCCGGTCGAGCGAGTCGAGACCCATTTAGGGCATCAGATTACCGATCGCGCGGCGGCATTGTTGGTTGGCCGTTTTCGCAGTGGCAGCCGTGATCCGCAATTGGCAGCAATCGAACGGATGAGTTACGGGGTGATTCGTGCGACCGAAAACTTGATTAAGCGACAGGCCGAGTTGTGGCTGGCCAGCCTGGAGGAGTCACGTCAGGCATGGCGACAGCATTGGGACCGTGCAGGTGCTACGCTCCAACAGTCCCTCAGTTCAGTACTGGATTCGGTTTTAGAACGTCATCGCCAGCAATGGTTCGAATGGGAAAACCAGATCCAGCAAGCGACGGCAACTCGCTGGCAACAATGGCAAACCGAGCTTGAGAAGAATCGCCAGTTACTCGAAGTTCAACTGGAAAAAGCCCAACACCAGATAGCCCTTTTGGAACGTCTGGTAAGCGCCACGGGCGACATCATGCGGTTGGAAGATGCGCTGAATGCCAATTTGGGCCGACTGGCGGAAGCCCAACATTTTGAAGAGACGGTTATGAGCTTAGCGGCCGCTATCCAACTGCTCGCCGCTCGACTTCAGCCCTCCCACGACCTACGAAGGGTCGATCTGCGAAGCGCCTCGCGGACCGAAGAACGCGCAGCATGACCGGTCGATCTTCTACGTTGCAACCAACGGTGTCGCTGTTTCCCTTCTTAGCTGTGCTGATCTGCACGATGGGTGCGCTGATCATGCTGCTGGTACTCTTCATGGAGCAGGCGCGCCAGGCCGGTGTGCAGAGCCAGGATCTCGAGCGGCTTCAGAAAGAGCACCAAGAGATACAAATGGCGATCGAGGATCAAACGTGGCGCCGTGAGGTGCTTCAGCAGCAACGTGCCGAGCTGTTAGCCCAACTATCGCAACAACGCGAACAGCTTGCCCATCTGGAAGCACACATCCGGGAATTGGAGACCGAGCTGGAGAAGGTTCGGACACAAATCGAAAAATGGAAAACTCTCCACCAGCATCGACAAGACACTTCCCGCGAGCTGGACAAGCGTCGTGAGGAACTCGAGCGGAAATTAGCGGCAGCCAAGGCTGCCTGGGAAGAAGCTCGCCAGCGGGCGGCCAATCGTACCGCTCGGTATCGTATCGTACCGTACCCAGGTCCGAACGGCACCACCCGCAGGCCCATTTACCTGGAATGCACCGCTCAAGGGGTAATTCTTCAACCGGAAAACATCGTACTGCCGGTGGAGGACTTTGAGGAACCTTTGGGTGCAGGCAACCCGCTGGATACGGCGTTGCGCACCGCCGCACGATATTACCGCCAGCATTCGGCTGACGGTAACGAACAACCGTACCCGTTGCTCATCGTGCGCCCCGATGGCGTCCTGGCCTACGCGGCCGCACGCCAAGCGATGGTAAGTTGGGAAGAAGAGTTGGGGTATGAATTGGTTTCGGCGGAGTTGTTACTGGATTATCCGCCACCCGACCCGCAGCTAGCCCAGTTGCTTGAACAAGCCATACGAGAGGCTCGCCAGCGACAACTTGCGTTGCGGCGTGCCATGCCGTCACGGCCCAAAGCATCGGGGTTTGTGGTCAGCACCACTCGGGGCGGGGTCGTCCCGCTGGAAAGTACCCCGCTGGGAGCCGCTCGGCGCTTAGCCGCTACCCGCCAGACTCGATCGGATTCCGCCGATCACCGCGAGCCGCCGACAAGTCCTACCGCAAGCGCACCAACTGGTTCACCGCCTCCTACCGCGTCTGGGTCACATAGCGGTATTGTAGGCGGCACCCAATCCTTTGGGTCACTAGCTGCAAAACGGGGTAAAGATTGGGCGCTCGAGAAGCGCACTACCGGGGCTACGGCTTACCGGCGGCCGCTGCGCGTCGTGTGTCAAAAGGAAGCTCTTATTCTGATGCCCGAGCCGAACTCGGATGCACCACCGGAACCCTTCCCCTTCGATCCAGATCCGGTAATGGCTGTGGATCGATTGGTCGAGGCGCTTCGGCGCCGGGTGCGCCTTTGGGGATCGCCACCACTGGGAGGATATTGGCAGCCGCAGCTACTCATGGATGTTGCCCCGGATGCTGAGCAGGCCTATGCGCTGGTCGCCACACTGCTAGAAGGAAGCGGTCTGGAGTTCCATAGGAGTCAACCGTGAAACGTCCACGCGACGATCTTACGCCCGGTCAAGACTCCTTTCTGGATGTCGTGGCTAACTTAGTCGGCATCCTCATCATTTTGGTAACGATCGTTGGTGCGCAAGCACGCGACGCTTACCGGCGCCGACAGAACCCCGAATTGGGCGAACAACTGGTTGCCGAGCGCAACAACGCCCAAACCTTGCGAGATGTCACTGAACAGCTCGAACAGGAAATCAACGCACTTGCGGCTCGATTGCAACGCTACCAATTCGACTTAGCATATCGACAAAAGGAACGCGACAAGTTTCTCGTTGTGCTCACTGCCGTTCGCCATGAGCTTGAGGCTGCCAAACAGAAGCTAGACCAATCCCAGCGGCAACAGTTGGAACAGGCTGCATCGGTGGCGCAACTGGAAAAAGAGCTCGCCTCACTGGAACAGGCTACGCGTGCACTAGCAAATGCCGACGTGGGGCCTTCGGTGCTCGAACACCTACCGACTCCCATGGCGAAGACGGTATTTGGCAAGGAACTGCACGTGCGGCTTTTGCAAGGACGCGTTGTGGTTCTTCCCTGGGATGAAATCGTCGAAAAGCTCAAGGAATCCGCCCAACAGCACGTCTGGAAACTGCGCGAAGTTCCGTCCCTTACCGAGGAGACCGGCCCGGTGGGTGGTTTTCGCATTCGGTATACGCTCCGGGCAGTGGAAGATGAGATACCCACGAAGGCCGGGCCCATTCTCCAGCGTCATGCGCAGTTAGATCACTTCGAATTGGTACCGGTAAGCGACGAACTTGGTGAGCCACTGGAAAAAGCACTTCAACCCGATTCGCAGTTTTCCGCTCATTTGGGGCTTGCCGATCCACGTCTGACCACTGTAACGGTTTGGGTTTATCCGGACAGTTTCGACGACTTTCGGCGCTTGCGACAGCACATATACCAAAAGGGCTTTCTTACTGCCGCTCGCCCGATGCCTTTTGATCTTTTGATCGGTGGGTCACCCTACGGAAGCCGATCAGCCGCTCAGTAGTCGCACAGGGGTGCGTCACCTTTGTGCGTCAATAGGTTTCACGCAAAGGCGCACAGGCGCAACGAAGACATGAGGTGCATGTTACCCACTTGAGCCGTTGCGCCTGAAAGTTAAGGAACGTCTGATCAACTGGCGGTAAACGAGCGTATTGGCTCGATGGAT
>CAYRMD010000169.1:0-4512 GCA_964425225.1 uncultured Pirellulaceae bacterium
GACTTGTTAAAAGGTTCCGTACAATACGGGCGAATTATGCAGAGGTTCCTTAAATGTCCATTCACTAATCAGCTCCAATAGGATTGCGCTGGATGCTCTCCTTCTTTAGCGACGGCAACCACAGGAGCCATCGTGAAACCCGTGTAGTGGATGGTTCGTGTGGTGCGCCACAGCGGCTGCATAACCGGTTGCGGAGGGTGGGAGGCCTATTCCAAAAGCTGACGATTCCCTGGTTGCAGCAGGGCGTTTCCTCAACGGCGACAGATGCACAGCCGAGCACACACTTCATCGTTATGCCACAAATTCGACTGTTTTCATCTCTGTCGCCGCCCGAAATCTCAGTGTAATTAGCGGACCGGAAGCGGTGATGGCACGGGATATGCTTTGTCGTGGTGCACGCGGGGGCTTGTGATCCTGCGAAATATGCGAGCCCGCAAAACATATGGACTTCGCGGGTCACTGATTGGTTTTCTTGAACCCAACAGCAAGGACGCACAGTGTACCGAGCTCCTTGCTGTGCGGACGAATCACAAGGGGATTTGTAAGTTTTACAAACGTCCGGAAAATCGCCCACGCAAAGTGGAGGAATGCTTCCGTCCAAGGAGGGACTCGAATGAATGCCGTCGCTGCCTTGTTTCTCTCGTTGGCTACCGTCTCACAAGCCGAAAACGTCGTCCTGTTAGAGTTCACCGCCGAGTGGTGTGTTCCGTGCCGTCAAATGGCGACAGTGGTCGACCGGCTCATTCAGGCCGGCTATCCCGTTCAGCGTATCGACGTCGACCGCTATCGCCGTCTAGCAGAGCAATGGAAAGTCAACTCCATTCCATCGTACATCTTGGTGCGCAACGGCTACGAACAGGAGCGGATCGTCGGTGCTGCGAGCTTTGATCGGTTGGTGCGTATGTTCGATCGAGTTGGGTTTCCACCCGGAACGCAAGTGGTGCGAGCTCAGAATGCACCCGGCGAATGGAGTGCGCCTCTTGATATGGCCAAACAGGCGTTTCAGGCTACGATAAGCAGTGCCGCGCCGCGCGGCACGAGCGAGACATCCACGCGCGGCAACGTGTCCAGAACCACTTCCACCGGTACTAACAACCCCAACGAAGTGGAACAGCAAGCTACGGCGGCGACTGTTCGTATCCGTGTCGAAGAACCGTCGGGAATGTCTTTCGGGACTGGTACAATCGTGCACACCCATGGTGATGAAGCTTTGATCCTTACCTGCGGGCACCTGTTTCGCGAATCTCAGGGAAAACTGCCCATTTGGGTCGATCTCTTTTTACCCGAAGGAGAACACTCCGTCCCAGCTCGGCTGCTCAGCTATGACGCTGGCGAACGGGATTTGGGCTTGGTGGTTATCAAGCCGGGTGTCGAGCTGCAGGCGGTGAAGTTGGGTAGCCCGTTGCAGATCAACGCAGGGGCCGAAGTCTTTAGTTTGGGGTGTGACCGAGGCGGAGCGGCACGTTTGGTTCGCAGTCGGATCAACTCGGTCGATCGCTATGTCGGTCGCTCCCGCTACCTCCATACAATTCAGGTTGCCGGAGACCCGGTCGACGGGCGAAGCGGCGGCGGACTGTTCGACCAAGCAGGCCATTTAATCGGCGTCTGCTACGCCGCTGACCCAAGCGATGTGGACGAGGGCCTCTACATGGGCGTTCGGACTATTCAAGAAATGCTCGACGAAGCTGGCTTAGCATTTGTATACCAACAGACAGACACAGTGGGCCATCCTATCGCGGAAGATTCACCGGGTAACGTGGTCAAAGAACCGCAAACGACGTTAGATGCGGTCCAGGCCGCACCACCCGCAATCGAGCACCTATTAGAGCTCTTGAACGCTAAGGGTGAATTGCTGTTGGTAGCCGAGCCCAACCACAGTGGGCAAGGACGTGTCGTATCGCTGGATCAACAAACACGCGAGCTGCTCGCCGACCAATTGCGCACTCTTCTTCGCCGGTAAGAATCAAACTAGCCAAACGCAGGTGGTAGGTGCGTCTGGATTGTCGACGAAACGTAGCCGTAATACAGCAACAGGTAGTAGAGATAAAAACTTTTTCAGATTTGTCTGCCAACGCTCGTCGAGGACCGCGCCCGTGCCGTGGTCATTACAATCCGTCAACAAGTTTACGCAAAGGCTTACAGGTGCCAAGGCACAACCACGACGGGTTACCTTCTGGCCATAGCCACCTGGCTCGACTTTTGCCATTTTCCCGCATTGGGAATGCTCCAAGTTTCTTTGCGATTTCGTTAATAATTGCGAATTCTTACACAGCGTGCGGTTTCGTGTTTAAGCAGGGTACACGTCGCCTTTTCAGATTTGAGGTCAGCCGGTTGGCGGATTAGTATCTATCCCGTGTAGTGCGTCGCACAGATGGTTCACCCGGCCGATTGGCTAGGCAGTGTTGAAGTCGGTTGTCATCGCACAATTATGCCGCTCGCAAACGCAGGATGCTCTCGCCCCCACGTGGTGCATCGTTCCAGTACATCTCCGTTCCCTTCACCCGAAGGTGTATTTGTTAGATCGCGATTCCATTGTCGCGCTGGTTGTCGGCATGCCGTTTTTCCGATACCGTACGTAGTCCACACGCTGCCGATTGTTCGTCAAGTACCGATACGTTTTCAGAGCCGCTTTCGTCGCCTTATCGGGGCATTCCACCTTCGCCCCTTCTGATTCCACACTACGGCACTTCAACCACTTGCATATCGTGCTTAGTACCTCATCCACTTGGCCTTGCTACGACCATCGACACCAACGTACATAGCGGCTTCAAACGATCGCATCGCCTCCGGCAGCCGCCTGCGCCGCCCGATATGAATACTGGACCACATAGACACAATCCAAAATCGGCGTGCAGGCTCGAAAACGCCAATACCATATCTGCCAGTACCAAGCCATTCCGTCCGCCACGAACGCCGTACAACTGGCTTCCGAAAAACGCCGATGCCGTGCTTCACGAGCCGTCGCCACCCCAAATCCCTGCGCACAACAAAGGCTGCTCAGGCACATATGAAACAAGCGACGCGGTCGCCAAGCCTCCTGGGCGTGCGATGCGTCCTTGCTGGTGATCTTTGCAAAGCAAGCCGACTCGTGATGGACTATCGACGAGTCCTCTGTCGCCGAACCCACCGCACTATCGCCTGGTTGAGCTACTGCGAGTAGCTTTTGGCACATCACCCTGCTCACTAGCCGTCGAGCTGCTCCCGGCATGCTTTATCCATTCCTCGAATGGCGCCAGATCCGCTAACTCTTGGTCTGTAAGCTCCTGGAGGTTCACTTCCACCAATTCCCCTACATGCCCGGGATCCTCAGAACACTCGGGTACCTCCGGACGCGGATCCTCCGAAGAACTTCGCGGTCCTAAACGCTCACAGGTCGCCTTTTTGGTCTCATGCCACCGCTGGTTGTGCACACCAGGCCCCGTATCCGCTTCCGGTGTTAAGATCCGCTCCCCACCGACCGACATCACTGCACTCGTCGACGCATTTTCGGGACGATGACACCACAACCGCCTCGATAACGATTCGGTGGACAGTTTGTGAACTACATCAGTTCGTGATTCAGATCATCCGCAATACGGCCGCGAGCGCTGCCCGATACTTTCAAACCGCCAATTTCCTGGAGCGTCTTGGCCACTTGTTCAAACGAACGCTCTTTGGCTGCGGGCACTACGATCTTCGCAATCACCGCCGGTGTCAGATTCCGACTGCTAAATCCTAAATGATTGCGTTGGGGAAAAAAGACCGGTCACACCGGTTACAGTATCCTATCGCTTCGGATAGCTCCACCGGCCCATCGATCGATTGCACCTTTCGATGCCGAATCGTCGCTCCGCACATCTTGTTGTAGATCGGGCATTTGGCCTGTGGTGCCGGGTACTCAGCCGCCCGCTGCGGCAACAGCTCGTGAATCGAAGGGCTGACCTGCTGTGCAACGGCGTCCGCATATAATTCAATCTCCGAACAACGTGGCACGGTATGACCATCCATGTCGCGCTGGCGGGCCTGAGCCGCTGCCTCGGACGCCACCTTCAAGTTTTGCATAATCTCACTGATTATTTCCTGCGCACTGAGCATGCATCTCTCGTCTCCTGAGGAAAGAGTCAAAGACTCCATCCCACCCTGGCCCAGTAGATTACCGCAAACGACCTATACTTAAGATCAATCTCCAAACGACGCCTACAACCGACTGCACTCCGAGGGGAGGAGCTGACGTGCACCGGGTTAAGCACCGTGTGCTCAGCGACGGGGCCTGAATGGATCGGATTTGTGGTACACCGAATAAGGGTATATGACCTGTTTGTAGACGTTTTGGCGAGGATTCCCATTTTGGCAGAACTGGCCGGTATGCCCAGACGCGCTGCCTTTCTCACCTGCCGCACATTTCCGAAGCTTCCGGTAGCGGAGGGTCGCACCAGGCCCCAGAGGGTCGTACCATGTCTTGGTGCGACCCTCCGTACTTTCATTCAGAATTTTCACCACCTTCTCTAGCCTTCCAACTCACATCCATGCGCC
>CAYRMD010000170.1:0-4497 GCA_964425225.1 uncultured Pirellulaceae bacterium
CGACTTGTTAAAAGGTTCCGTACAATACGGGCGAATTATGCAGAGGTTCCTTAACACTTCCGGTGGCGGCACCAGTCCGGCTAGTGCTCTTGATGCCAATTGAGCCAGACCCCAAATCGTAACCGCACCCGAACCCAACGCGTCGGCGGAGATGTCCGCCGACCGGCTTTCGAAAAAAGGCTGTAGCGTCATGTTCGACTGACACCCCTCCCCTACTTTGGCACGCGGCTTCCCCAAAATGCGGCTAACTGCCCAAACGGTCAGGGCGAGGTGCCCCTCGTGTGGTAGAATCCCTTTCCACTTTTCCATTCTATGAAAGGAAGGTGCTTTCTGTCCAAAGGTTTTTCCGCAGCCGTGGCCACAGCTTGACGAGCCAGCGGTTCGATAAAGGCCGATACCAGCAATGGGACACTCGTTAGCGGACCGAAAATGATTTCGTCGCCCGATACCAACAGCGTGTCGCTCGTCCACACGACCGCGCGCTGATCGTAAAGGGGAAAAACATAATAGTCGAAAGTTACTCCAGAGATCGTGCGGCGTTTCAGTACTGCCACCTGCGTTTGTGCAGTCGGGCCGGCGTGTGATACGACATCGATCAGGCGAGTAACGGGCGGACTTCGGTAAGCCTCCAATCCAACGGGACGTACCGGGCCGCGAACAAGGCTCTCTACCGGTTGTCCGATATAGCGAAGGCCCGGACGTGCCACGGTTCCCAGAATTTGGAACGGTTCGCCGTTGGCGGTCGATCCCACCAGGCGAGCGCGTTCGGCACCTAGTGTCGTTTCTTCGTGCAGAACAAGGGAAATCTCATCGCCGGAAGCTAACGGGATATCCGCCCCCAGGTCACGTTCCAACATCCAACTTGGTAAATACGTCGTGTGAACCAAAGGCCCGGTTCCCCGGCGGAGGGCTACCCAAAGTTGGTCTGTCGGCTTAGTGAATCCGCCGGCGGCAATGACGGCCTGGCCAAGTGTCATGCGCCCGTCCGGTGGCATGGCAGCGCGCCCAGCATTTCGCACGTGGCCAGAAATGAAGACTTCCCCGGAAGACAGGGCCGGTTCAACGATTTCGCTGCGGTGGAACCCTCGATGGCGAGCCGGACCAGCCTGACAACCGAAACACCAGCCCAGAATGGCCGCCGATGCTAGGGCGATCCGCGTGTAGTTGCCTCCGTGCATGGAAGTGCCTTTCGTTTTTTTGTGCAATGCTCCCCCGTCAGTCGCTTGCCCGCGTGTCTAAATCGAATTAACCCGCGGTCTATAAATGACTTTCACGCCGTTGACGCGCGGTTGCCGTGGTCGTTTTGCCAGGTGGATCCGATGTCTCGGCCAACGCTCATCACGACTTACTTTCACTCAGGCGGCGTACATGATGCCTATGCCAGCGCGCCGTAAGCCCCCCGCGCTACACCAGCACCCCGAGTTTCGCGGCTACCAAGTCGGCGTGACAGGCGATGGCAAAGCCGTGTGGATCCACCGCTCGCAACAGGGCAACCCATTCGTGCGCTCCCTCGGGTGTTGCGCGTAGGATGGCTGATCCACTGTCACCCCGCGCGGCAAACCACCTCCGGCCGTCAGCTGCTCGGATTTGCACCTGGTTGCGAGCCAAAACCATGGAGCCATCCGGCATGCGGATGGGAATGGGTAGTGACCGCACCGAGTCGACATGTCCGATCGAAAAACCGGTTTGCGCTCCTCGTTTCCAGACCGCTACCCGGTCGATCACGTCTTGGTGAGTCAACCGCCCTAACCGACGTACCAGTGGCAACTGTTCGAGCAATCGGTCGGCCGCATCCGATAGAGCGAACAGCGCTGCATCTACGGATTCGTCGAGGCACCAACGTCCCGGGAGGCTGAAGCCTACAAGCTCGCCTTCTCCATCCAAGATTTCCACGGACGTCTGATCCAACACGACCACAGGCCGATCGGCGGCAAGCACATGGGCGCAGGTAACCACGAACCCCTGTTCAGTTCGGACAAGGTCCTGAACGGCCGCGGCAGCAGTGCCGAACCATTCAGGAAGATGGCTCGGTGCGATACGAGCGGCCTGGTCTTGCAGCGAACGAAGTTCATCGGGGCTGCCACTTACCAGTCCCGTTCGACGTGACAGCGCATAATTTCTTTCGATGACATCCACGGGGACTCCGTCGATTTCCCGGGGAACCACGTCTTGGCCGAGAGAAGCTTGAGGCAGCTTTTTTGCAACATGTACGCGAACCGCAACCTCTCCTGTCAAGCGGTGGGCTCGATAACGAAGGCCGACGTCCACACTCAATACCCCTGGGATCTGTGCAAGCTCGGCCGCGTGCTGTTCGAAAATCAATTCGGCCCGAGCGTAAGCCACTTCAGGCGGAATGCTTGTCACCGAACTGGTGCTAGGGGTAGGTTGCCGCAAGGCTGGACGTGCTTTTGGCCGCGAAGCAGGTTCGATTTTCGTAGTACGAGCGGTTCGCTTGGCCATGGGTCAGCGACTCTTGCCAATATGTTTCATCCCTAGGAACGTCAGTACCCTGTGCCGCATGCTCGGCACCATGTTCATTGTAGTTGAACATTCGGCCAGGTTCGCGCGGATCATACCAAGTGGCCGCAAACGGCGTGCGTGTTCATGGCTTGGTACTTGATGCTGGAAACGGCTCGTCGATGGTCATCTGCGAGGGAGGAACGCATAGCGGAACCGGGTGCGGGTTATCGTCCACTAGCGGAGCGCGGCGCAATGACGTTACACCTGGTGGTACCACCCACGCGTCGTGAGCTTGGTTCAAGTGGCAGTGCAGAAACGCAGAGACCTGGTGCTCGAACGTCGGATCGTCCAATTCGAACCAACCGACGGCAACCACGCTTTCGATTTCCACCAAGTCCGCCGGTACAGCCGACGCGGCAACCGCTGGAGCAAGTACCCCGCGCGGAGCGATGGCACCGATCAGTTTTGCAACATCTTGAATCGTCTGATCGATCACCCGCTGTTCGATTTGTTCGAAGTATTGTTGATCCTCCTTGAAACGGAGCTTTAAATCCAGCGTGCCGGCCGCCGGTCGCTTGAAGTCGACGGTAAATATGCGCTCCGTATACTGGAAATCCATCTGCACACGCCGCACGGGGACCGGCAGCTCGACACGTCGATACCCGTCTTGAGCCTTGGTAAGAAAATGCTTTTCGACGATCGATATCTGTAAGTGTGTGGGAACTTTAAGCGTAATCGGCACTCCGGGAAGATGCCGCGTCTTTTCCCAAGCGGTATTCGATTCATTCCGATGCAGCATTACCGAGCGCATCGAAACGCAACCGCCCGCGGCAAGTGCTGCCACTAGGGCCATACTTAGCCAAAACCGATCCCACCGGCGCATCGCTCTGCCTCCCTGCGTAACGGTACGTTCGCCGGACTAACAGTCAGTCCCCAGTACGAGGGGCCATACTGGGTGTATCGCCCCAAACTCCGATTTGGGTAAAAGGGATCTTGTCGGGTGAACGAGTTATGAGGATGGCACGGTTCTGATTGTGGCGCTTGTAGGGGAAGTAACGCGTCAGTGAAGGCGGGAATGGCTACGATAAGTATTGGACACGGCCGGTGAGAGTTTCCATGCTTCCTATATGCCAACCACATGATGCATGCCTGTTGCGCCTCCAATCATTGCTTATCTTGACTTGTGTCGCATACATTCAAAAAAGACGTGATGCCCCTCGCCGCAAGAATACGTCAACGCAACGGTACAGGGACGCATCGGTGCAAGTACACTGATACGAGGGCGCGTTTGGGCCTTGCCCCCTTGCGGTGAATTGTCTTTCTTCTCAACAGGGCCCTATCTGGCAATAGCTAATCCTACGTGCTCGAGCCGTCGGCAACTGCTGCCAACTGCGTTGAATACTTCCAACACTCACTACCGATGGTTGCTATCAGGATGATGGCAGCTCCTAGCCATTGCACCCCCGTCAGTCGATCGCCGGCTAACCAAACGCCAAATATCGCGGCGAAGCCGCTTTCCATGGCCAGGATCACTGCCGTCTGCGTTGGTGGCAACACGCGTTGGACAGCCGTTTGAACAAAGAAACCCACGGCAGTGGCTAGAATACTGGTGATGGCAAGTGCGGGAAAAACGGCGGGGGCAGGCAGGCTGATGGTATCCAACAGCAGAGCCGCAGCAGCAAAACTAAGCGATGCTGCGATAAATTGCCAACCCGCCAGGCAAAGTGGTTGGTGTCGAGCAGCTACCTGACCTAGCCACACGACATGCGCGGCAAACGCCATAGCAGCAACGAAAGTAAGACCATCGCCGAAACGCAGTCGATCAAACCCGGAACCTGCTAGCAATGCTATTCCTAACATGGTGGCACCGGCTGCTATCCACTGGAGGGCCGGAAGTCTCCGGCGAAAAACCAAGGCTTCTAATAGTGGAGTAAGAACTACAAATAGACCGGTAATTAATCCGCAGTTGGTTGCTGCTGTATATTTAAGGAACGTCTGATCAACTGGCGGTAAACGAGCGTATTGGCTCGATGGATA
>CAYRMD010000171.1:0-4477 GCA_964425225.1 uncultured Pirellulaceae bacterium
ATCCATCGAGCCAATACGCTCGTTTACCGCCAGTTGATCAGACGTTCCTTAATTAAAATGCCAAAGACTCGTCCTAAGAGCTTCTTTACCGTAGGCTCCGCTTGGGTATGTTATCGCTTGAACGAGGTTGTTTCACATATTCAAAATCGTCTTGGAAAAACTCCCCCACAAAGGTTATCGTACGGATACACCCTACGTGCGACGTGAAGCTCAGGCCAAAATAGCCTGGATCACGTGGCCGTGCACGTCGGTAAGCCGGCGATCCAGGCCGTTGTGATACCAGGTAAGCCGGGTATGATCAAAACCGAGCAAATGGAGCACCGTGGCATAGAAATCCCACACGGTGGTAATGTTTTCGACCGCTCTACGACCAAAGTCGTCGGTCGCGCCATAGCTGACGCCGAATCGCACGCCAGCCCCCATCAGCCAGCACGTAAAAGCATCAGGATTGTGGTCCCTGCCGGTGGTGCCTGCCTGATGCGTCGGCATGCGGCCGAACTCCGTTGTCCACAGCACCAGCGTATCGTCTAGCAGGCCGGTTTGCTTCAGATCCGTGAGCAGCGCGGCGGTGGGCTGGTCGAAAATCGGGATATGTCGCTCATAGTCGGCCTTGAGCGTCTTGTGTGCGTCCCAGTTGAGTAACCCATCTACACCCGAAGCGCGTGAGGCACAATAGAGATTGACGTACCGCACCCCTCGCTCCAACAGCCGACGTGCCAGCAGGCAATTCCGCGCATAAGCCGCTTTGAGCGGATTGGGGTCATCGGTGCCGTACAAACGGTGAACCGATTCGGACTCGGAGGCAAGATCCATCGCTTCGGGGGCCGACAACTGCATGCGTCCAGCCAACCGGTATGCAGCCATACGGGCCTCAAGCTCCGTTTCCCCCGGGTGGATAGCGCCGTATCGTTCATTGAGGCGTTCGACAAACGCGCGCGTGGCTCGATCTTCCTCGGCCGACACAGCTGGCGGTGTTGCCAAATTGCGAGGAGCCTGATGGGCCGCCATTACTACGGCTTGGTGTTTCGCCGGGAGAAAACCGTGGCTCCAATTCGCTTTTCCATTGGGTGGTTCTCCCCGGATATCGGGAATGGCCACATAGGCGGGCAAATCTTCGTTAGCACTTCCCAACGCATAACTGACCCATGCCCCGGCAGCCGGATACCCCTCCTGCGCCTGCCCGGTATTCATAAAAACGCAACCCGGACCGTGTGTGTTGGTCTTGCTAACCATGGAATGAATGAATGCGATCTGATCCACATGCTGTGCCATGTGCACAAGCATCGACGAAATTCGTTTTCCAGTCTGGCCACACGGAACAAACGGCCAAGGGCTCTTCATCAGGTTGCCGTTTTGACCCTGAAACGAAACGAAATTTCCTTCTCCCGGCAAGGGAGTTCCGTGGTACCGTTCCAGTTGCGGCTTGTGGTCCCACAAGTCTAAATGGGAGGCCGCTCCGGGACAGAAGATCTGCAACACGCGCCGGGCTTTAGGTGGAAAATGCGTTTGGCCAACACCGGGACTCCACGATGGTTTCTCATTGGAGCTACCTTCACGAGTCACCAGGTCCACTAGCCCAATTGCAGCCAGCGCCGTGTAGACATTACCCAAAAAACCTCGCCGTGAAATCGCCTGGTAATAAACTTCATTTCGCATCGCTATAGCCTCGCCCTGCGTTCAGCGCAAAAAACGATACTCCACGCCCCGTTCGACTGCCCGTAGGGTAAGAGACTGTTGGCCGGTTCGCCCAACAGCTTCGCCAGTGCCTTGCGTGTCGTTGAGCGACCCATCTGGGTGTTATTCTTTGACGACGCGTGAACATATAACCAACAGCTTCCCCTCGGCAATTCCGGCCACGTGGAACGTCTTACCCCACTTAGCGCAGTGTAAGGAATTCATTGGAGTTCCACAGCGCTCTACACAGCGCTCGAAGGCCGTAACGTTCCACGAGTTCTGCGGCTTCCACGATTTCACTCTCGTCTGGATCGCGCACGTAAATGAGGCGATACGCGTACCGCACCAGCCCATCGGTCGTTGCACCAGGAGCCTCACGGCAAATGCGATCTGCACATCGCTCAGCCATGTCGATCGTAAAGGAATGGTTCAAGAGTGTCAGGGCTTGCAGCGGACTGATCGTCGATGCCCGACTGGGGGCCGACAACGCACTATCGGGACAATCAAAATCACTCAGCAGGTCCACGCGGGCTGCTCGAGCATTCTGATGGTAAACGGCTCGGCGATACGTCTCCGGACCGTGCCGATCCAGGGGCACGTATGTAGCCACGTTGTCCTCCAGGTAACGGTAAAGTTGAAAACCAGGTCCTCCCATTCGCGTATCGAGACAACCGGCGATCACCAGCATCGCATCGCGAATGGCTTCTGCCTCTAAACGGCGCGGAACGAATCGCCACAACAGTCGCGCCTCGCGGTCTGTCTCCAAAGGGTCGCGCATGTTCCAGCAGGAACGCTCTGTCAAACGCGAACTCTGCCGATACGTTTCGGAAGTAACAATTAACCGATTAATAGGCTTCAAGTGCCATGCGTGAACATGGATTTGGGCTGCAAGCCAATCGAGTAACTCCGGGTGGGATGGACGTCCGCCTTGATAACCGAAATCGCTTGGCGTGTCGACCAAACCTCGTCCGAAGTGGTAGTGCCAGAGACGATTAGCCAATACGCGGACGGTCAACGCGTTGTGTAGATCGACCAGCCACTTCGCCAATCGGTACCGCCTCTCGGCTTCGGGACTATCCGGCGCTAAGCGATAAGGAGGCACAAAGGCATCGAGCATCCCGAGACTGGCAGGCGGTGTTGGATCGCCCAACTGTTGCGGATCGCCGCGCAGCATAACGCGAATGTCAGACGAAGGCTGCACGAAGCGTCCCATCCAAGCCGTAGGCAACGAGGGGATACTTGCTAGGTCGGCTTCTGCCCGAGCTAGTTCCCCTTTCATCTGTACCAACTGTTGCCGCTCCTCGGACGACATTTCTGCCTCGAGCAAGCGCACGCGACGGTGCGCATCATGCACCGGTTGTCGATCTGCTGAACTAGCGACTACGTGCCACTGGGTACCGTCCGCGGAAACCTCGATCCGGTAGTCGGCAACGAAAGTTGCTTCCGGTAATGCTCCTGCCTCCCCCGTGCGATCGCTGGAAAAGACCACCCGACAGATCCGTTCCGGTTGGGCCAAGTGGATAATCAGCTCCGGCGATTGCGCAATCCAGCGCTGGCCAAATCTCCCGTCGTTGACAAGATGTACGCCGTAGGCACCTTGAAAATCCTCCGCCTCGCGACTCTTCCCCTCGGCACGTGCGCCGGCCGATTGCAGCGCCACGTTACGCGGATTCGGTTCATCCGTCCACACTTCGAATTCATCAATCCGATATCCCGTACGCGCCTCGACATTGGTGTCCAACCGATCCACCACGAGCCGTACCCAACGCGCCATCACCGGCGCAAACTGTTCGACAGTTCCGGTGCGATCAGCCGGGGGACGTGTCCAGCCAGCCGCATGAACCGCTTCGTTTTCCTTAGCGCGCTGTTCGAGCTTACGAACGAAGCCATCGAGTTGTTGACGAATCCGATCGCGATCTAAAGTTCGCTCGCGTACCAGGCGCTCATGCTCCCGGTGTTGCTCGAGCGCCGCCCAGGGGCGACCCCCATGCTGAACACCGGCAAACGTCGCGTACCACGCATAATAGTCGCTTTGTGTAATCGGATCGAATTTGTGATCGTGGCAGCGCGCACAACCAATCGTGAACCCAAGAAACGTTTCACCCACGGCTCGGATTATTTCATCTATCGTGTTCGCCCGAATGATTGCTGCTTGAACCGGATCCTGGTTGCCTACGTTGTCAAACGGCCCGCAAACTAGGAATGCAGTTCCGATTTCAGTCCACGGGTCGCCCGGTCCGACCACATCCCCAGCCAGATGTTCTATCACCATTCGATCAAATGGCTTATCCGCATTCCACGATCGGATGACATAATCTCGAAAAGGCCACAAGTCGCGGATCAACACGTTCCGCTCGAACCCGTTACTCTCTCCAAACCGCACTACGTCCAACCAGTGCCGTCCCCAACGCTCCCCGTATGCTGGTGACGCCAAAAGCCGATCCACCAGCCGTTCGTAGGCGTCCGGAGCCTGATCCTCAACGAACGATTCGACTTCTTCAACCCTAGGCGGCAAGCCCGTAAGGTCAAACGTCAAACGCCGAATCAACGTGCGCCGATCGGCTGGCGGCGACGGCAAGAGCCCATGCTCCAATAAACGAGCCAAAACCAAGCGGTCAATCGGGTGGTAAAGCCAGCGGTCTAGCCAAGGATATGCTTGGAGAGCGTCCGCCGGAAGCTGAATCGAGGGCACAGTACCACGAGTCAGCGGACGCAGTGCCCACCAGTCTATCCCCGCACGATTGGCATCTTTTAAGGAACGTCTGATCAACTGGCGGTAAACGAGCGTATTGGCTCGATGGAT
>CAYRMD010000172.1:0-4106 GCA_964425225.1 uncultured Pirellulaceae bacterium
TGTTAAAAGGTTCCGTACAATACGGGCGAATTATGCAGAGGTTCCTTAACGCAAAAGCGCAAACGTGACGAGGCGCAATAGGTGACGAAAGTGCCGGCAAATGAAAGTAACGATCTTGCCGAAGAATCCGTTTTGCACAACCCTGCTTACACCACACATGGAAAAACTCTGCAAGGCCGCGCGGTGTTCTCTCTTCGATCGGCTCGCCAACGGCGATGCACTGCATACGGCGGCAAGATGGTAAGCCAAGATGGTAAGAGTGGAGGAACCTTGGCCGTTGTTGCTGCGGCAACAGGTCTTGAAATCTGAGGAATGTCGCCGGCTACTAGCTTTTTGTGCTCGCGCGAAAAACGGCGTGCTGCAAAAAACAGCGGTAGTCTACAACATCCCGATAAACCAGGGGCTTTCCCACCACGAGAAAATAGCACAAGTTCAGCTAAGTCCCATCTCCATTCACGAGGCAGCCAGGGAGCTGACATCGGTTCAGGTGCCCACCAGGAATGTTCTCTCTACGAATTTCGTGTCTACCCAGCCTTCGACAAAATCGGAATGTTGGAGGACTTTCTTATGAAAGGGAACCGTAGTCGGAATACCTTCGATATTTAATTCGTCTAGAGCTCGGAGCATGCAGGCAATAGCTTCGGCTCGTGTGGGTTGATGGACGATCAATTTACCGATCATCGAATCGTAGTACGGCGGTACGGTATAACCGGCATAGACATGCGAATCAAAACGCACGCCGGGGCCGCCCGGATAAAAGATCTGGCGAATCGTTCCTGCGTGTGGTTGGAAACCTCGCTCAGGATCCTCGGCGTTGATACGACATTCGATGGCAGCTCCCTGATGACGAATATCCTTTTGGCGAAACGACAACGGTTCACCCGAAGCAATCAAGATCTGTTGTTTGATCAAATCGATTCCCGTCACCATTTCCGTCACGGGATGTTCCACCTGAATACGCGCATTGACCTCAATGAAATAAAAATTGTTACCCTGATCGACGATAAACTCGACGGTTCCTGCATTCGTATAGCCGGCTTTGCGGACCAGTCGTACCGCAGCTTCGCAGAGCGCGTTGCGGGTTTCGGGGGGCAGATTGGGGGCCGGGCTTTCTTCGATGAGTTTTTGGTGGCGGCGTTGGGTGGAACAATCGCGTTCCCAGAGATGCACAACGTTGCCATAATGATCCGCCAGGATTTGGACTTCGACATGTCGAGGGCGTTCGATGTACTTTTCCAGGTAGACTCCAGCATTTCCGAACGCCGCTTCTGCTTCGGCACGTGCCTGAGCCAAGGCGGTCTTTAACGCCAAATCGTTATGCGCGACACGCATGCCCTTGCCACCCCCACCGGCCGTAGCTTTGATGAGCACGGGAAAACCAATCTGATGGGCGACACGTACGGCTTCCTCCTCGCTTTCGATCAACCCCTCACTTCCGGGGACCACGGGCACGTTGGCCTCACGAGCCAAATTGCGTGCCGTGTTTTTATCCCCGAGTTTTTCCATGGCTTCCGGAGTAGGTCCAATGAAGTCGATTTTGCAACTGCGGCAGATTTCGTTGAAGCGAGCGTTTTCCGAAAGAAAACCGTATCCGGGATGAATAGCCTCGACGTTTCCAACTTCGGCCGCGCTGATAACTTGGTCGATTTTCAAATAGCTCTTCGCGGACCTCGCCGGCCCGATGCAATACGCTTCGTCGGCTAATCGCAAATACGACGCATTCCGATCCGCTTCACTATAGACGACGACCGTTTCAATCCCGAGCTCGCGGCATGCGCGAATAATCCGCAAAGCGATCTCGCCTCGATTGGCGATCAAGATCCGCTTGTACATAGTTCCTGTCCCGTGACCCAATTCGGCGATCGACGACCCGATAAGCCACCCATCGGGTATGTCGACTTGCAACGGTCCGATTACAACACCGCTAGCCCACAGACCGTGTTACGCTGCCCATCAGCCCGACGTATCGACTTTGAAAAGCGGACGTCCATAGTCGACCGGTTCTTCATCGGCCACCAGCACCGCAACGATCTTGCCCCGCACTTCGGCCGGAATTTCGTTGAACATCTTCATCGCCTCGATAATGCAAACGGTTGTTTCCGGCTCGACATGGTCACCGACCTTCACAAACGGTTCGGTATTGGGATTGGGGCGGCTATAAAAGGTACCGACCATTGGGCTTTTAATTTCCACAATATGGGAACTGTCTGGGGAGCTGGCTGGAGGCGTCGCAGCGGCCGGTGGCGCGCTTGGCACTGAGCTGCCGGAGGTGGCCGGCGGCGATAGCACCGTCCGAAGCGGGTCAAAATGCGCCGCGGGAAGCGCGGTTCCGCGCGACACGCGAATGCGATGCGCTCCTTCACGAAGGTCAACTTCGGCTATATCGTGTTTCTGCATCAACTCGATCAGCGCACGCAGTCGATCCAGATCGAAGATGCTCGCCGATGTTCGTTCGGGCGACTGGTCCTCGGATCCGGTCATGGCGGGACTCCTTTGGTGGTACTTCAATTCGCGTGATCTAATTCGATTCACTGGCGCCGTTGCAGCGGCGAGCACAAGGAGGGCTGGTACCGAACGCCGCGCCCCGGGGTCGCTAAAAAGAAACCATCCAATCCATAGCATCCCGGGAAAGCGTCGTTAGCATCCGGCAACCACTCCCCGTGACCAGCACGTCATCCTCCAGTCGAATGCCGCCCCAGCCCGGCAGATATATTCCAGGTTCGATGGTAAGCACCATCCCCCTCTTTAAAGGGGCCTGTTGGTTGGGCGCCAACCTCGGCGCTTCATGTACTTGCAACCCCAGACCATGCCCCAACCCATGCGGAAAACGCCGGCCTAACCCCGCGTGTTCGATCACCCGGCGTGCTGCTTGGTCCACCTCTCGCAACAATACTCCCGAGCGGACAACCTGTATTGCCGCCTGTTGCGCCTGAAGCACGATCTGATACAGTTTTTCAAACTTGGGCGAGATTCTATTAATGGGTACTACCCGCGTCAAGTCGCTACAGTAACCGTTGTAGCGAGCTCCCCAATCAACCAGAAGAAACGGGGCGTCGCAAAACGGGCAGTCTCGAGGTCGTGCATGAGGTAAGGCCGCATGGGCACCGCCAGCCACAATCGGCGGAAAACTACAACCCTCGGCACCCAACCGACGGACCTGACGCTCCAGATCGTCCGCCCACTCCCGCTCGGTAACATCCGGCTCGATCGCCGCCCAAAAACTGACAAAGGCACTTTCCGCTATTTGGATCGCTTGACGCAAAAGGCCCAATTCTTCTCGGTCCTTTACCTCCCGCAACTGCTCAACCCAACCCCGCACCGGTACAAATTGACAAGCCGAGCACGCTGTCCGCAACCGCTCGAACTCGTCTAAACTTACGTGTTCAGCCTCCACGGCTACCGCGGCCAGCCGCAAGCGCCGCAAGTGACGGCCTGCGAGTTCTGTCCAGTCCATGTTCGGTCGGCGTATGGCCACCTCCAACCCGGAACATTCTTGCTGAATTTGCTGCTCATATCGACCATCACTGAGCAACAGCGATTGATCGGTTGTTACGATTAACGACGCCTCGCTGCCGGTAAAACCCGTCAAATATCGGATATTTGGTAGGTGCCGAATCAGGATCCCGGCCAAACCTTCTCGGCGCAGGCGCACCGACAGTTTTCCACGTCGCCCCTCGAAATCCATCCTAGACTCCCATGCTCGCGTAGTCCGGCATCTCGCTACCGACGCATTTCTGCCACAATTTGTCCCTCGCAGGACAGATCCGCTTACGGCACCTGTGCTCAGACTTTGTAACAACTCCGCCGCTCCATGGCAAACCACCGGTAATCCGTACCCTGCGGGAGGGGTGTGCGTCTTGATTGTAGATGGGATTATTTCTTGGTTGAACGAGCCTAGCGTTGGTCTGCCTTCTTTTACTTAGCCCGCCATGATCGCGTCGGCGGTTAATACTTGATCGCGGGTAAACACGTTCGATCGACCCAATGGCAGTATTCGAGTTGAGACCACTGTCGAAAAATGACCTTCGTTGGCTAAGTTCGGCTCCTGAGAAACTAAAGGAACCTCTGCATAATTCGCCCGTATTGTACGGAACCTTTTAACAAGT
>CAYRMD010000173.1:0-4021 GCA_964425225.1 uncultured Pirellulaceae bacterium
ACGACTTGTTAAAAGGTTCCGTACAATACGGGCGAATTATGCAGAGGTTCCTTGAGTCTTCAAGAAGACCGCGTGTTTCCCCCACACGCCATTTGCGCGCTTAGCGTATGGGGATAGCGCTGGTAGATTACTACCCAATGCTCCGAAGGAATGGCACGTGAAAAATGTTTAGCGTGCAAGATTGATAGCACGCATTATTAATTGATAGCACGCATTATTAATACGGTACGAGCTGCGGGCCTTTGACGGTCGAATCTGGGCAGGATTCGGAGCTACAAGTTTAAAGCCGCCGTTTCCGGCGGATTCATTTAAGCTCCCGTTCGGATGGTATGGGTTCCAGAAGCTGCACGGTTACATCGTCAATGTAGGCTTCCGCACAGCCGTCCAACCGAAACCGCACGTAAAACACACCTTCTTTGGGCATAACACGGTATAAAGACCACGGTTGCCATACGGGGCTGGGGCTCAGGTACTCGGCAAGTAGAGGCCCGCCCATTGAGTCATCGATCACTAAACCACCACGGAAACGATTCTTCGCTGTGACTCGAGCCCATCCTCGTACCAACAGGCATTGTCCGGCTTTGACGGCCAAAGGGGCCGACACGATTTCCACCGGTGCATATTCAGCCGGGGCGCACGCCAGTGCGCCTTTTTGAACCACAGTCAAATAAAGAGCTGTCCGGCCGGAGTGCGCTTCCTCACCGGTCAGGCGCACTACAACGTCAGGCAGACCATCTCGATCGACTCGTCGCCATCCGGCGGACAACATCCGGCTTAAGTCCTCCATGTCTCCCTCTGGCAGCAGGTTGGCAGACCAGGAGCGGCCTTGCCAATCTTGGCGCAATTGCTGATGCCACGGTAGCGTGGAAAACAATATGCAAAAAGGACTTGCACCTGAGTTGGGAAAAACCCGTACGAACCGCTCCCACGTTCCGCGGCGAAGCCTTGCTAAATAGATCGATGCTTCGTCAAGGTATCGATGGGCTCCGGCATAGTCACCTCGAGCCCCCAGGCTAGAGGCCATATTGAGCGTATCAGTGACCTGTTGTATCGATCGTGAAACTTCGGAAGCTCGTGTTTGCGACAGTTTGGCTAGAATCGATTCGACCAACGGGAGTGTAGCCTCTAGCAGAGCCCGTTTGGCTTCTACCCATGGATCCCGTAACCGGCGGATCGTATCAGCCAAGTGCGCTACTACTTGACTGTCTTGTGTGGTGACAATACAGACAAACAGGGATTGCGGTTCCAAGCGAATAGATACACCACCTGCGATCCGCTGGCTTGCAAGTGGGACCAAGCCTGTTTCGCTCAACCAATAAGCTCGGTCCGAACTAGCGGTGGTCGGCACGTACAATTCGATACTACGCGCGGTGAATGATGCTGCGCAATAGGACTGCTCGGCATCGCTAGGCACCAATACCAGTAAACGGGCTCGATCCGTTTCCCAACCGAAGCCTATTAGGTCAGGCAAACCGGTATCAACTCTTCCCAAGGCACGGCCACCTGACAGAAAGGGGTCCAACACCTCCAGTTGCAGATTGACCCAGCGTAGCTGCTGACGGCGTAGGCGAGCTGTCGGTTGGTCGTGGTTCAGCGGATGATTGGATCGCCACACGATCCCGCGTGCGCCACCAGCCGCCGCAGCCACTGCAGCAACCCATAATTGCTCGGTTTCGTACCACGCTTCCGCGGGTGGGAAACCCAGCGTTTGCCACTGGGCCTGGAGAGGCACGGGTGCCGTAGAGGGAAGCACGACAAGCAACGGCATCCGAGGCCAGCGGTGACCGAGCCAGGTCAACTTTTCGACCAATCGGTCGGGGCGATACCCACTGCTAAGCGTGGCCCACTCGACGATCCCTAAATCGCCCACTCCCCGCCCCGCATCGTTTATCCAGTCTGCTTGTAAAGGTCGGCGCGCCGTAGCGGTCGCATATGAGGATGTTCCTACTTCGATAGAACGTGTTTTGCGTGAGCTCGCGGATGCGTCAGCCGACGGGAAAGGGACGACAACGTCCAGAGGCACCACGCCGGATTGCCCAGCCTCGCTTGCCAGTACCCAAAGTCCTGCGCGATGCGCCTCGTCAACTCGTTTTGCGTCGGGTGGGTCCTGGAACCACACGGCATTGAATCCGAGGTCTACCAGCATCTGGAACGGCTCACCGCAATACTCAATCGCCCTGAGAAATCGAGGCGTCGGAGCTAACAGTTGATTGCCATCGCACTCAAGGGGCACAGGAGATTCTGGTTCCGTCGCCGACGCAAGCACGACATCGCCGACGGGTTTTTGAGGAGCTACGGCTCCCGTCACTTTAAGTTCGTCGAGCCATACATCAGTCTGACCGGGTCCGCCGTAAACATTTACGGCAACGAAATCAACGAAGGCTCCAGCAAGCGACAGACCCGGTCCGTGCTCGAACCGCAGGCTCGGCTCTTGTCGTCGCAGCAGTCGAGCTGGATCCGAGAGGCTCAACTGTTGCCACTGCCCGACGCGCTCGTAAGTTTCGCCGCGCAACCATGTGACCACAGGCTTCGTCCCCGTGGAGCGCGTCATGGGAAGCACCACACGCGCTAGCAGTTGTAGGCCTGGACGCGTGCTGCGCACAGCAAGGCTAATCGACAGTTCGTCAATGACGGCGGCTGGTGGTATCGGAATCGCGTACCGCACGTACGTGCCGAAACCGGCTCGTAAGCTGACGTGCTCGCATCCATTGCCCCGCCACGCTTCCCGAAACTGCCGCTCATGGCGTTGGACGGCTAACCCCGTACAATCCGACTCCAGAAATTTCCCGGATGTCCGCGGGGACTCAAACGGCTCATGCACTTCGGCTCGCGCCAGTGACCCGCGGGGCATCAGTACCCCAATAGCTAGTAACATCGAATAACCGAGCAGCCGTTGATACGCTAAGTGGTTTAATGCCGAAGGCATCCTCCCCAACATCCTCCGTACGTTACTTGTGGGCATTCCGGCAACGGACGCGTTGCCCAAAAACGACAGTAGCCGACGGCGCGGCGCGCAGAACTAACTGCCGCTTATAACGTGGGTTACGCTAAGATGCTAGAGCGAGTTGTTGCCAAAACTCCACTACGGGCAATTACGTTCTATTTCCGGCCAGGCGTCACAAGTTATTGCACGCTCCCAAGTTGCGACGTTTCGTGCGTCCCTCTTCCGGCACGTGGCATCAGAGCTGCGATCGACAGAGGCAAACGAGCCGTGTCTCGCGATTCTGGGAGATCCGCAACATGAATCCATCGCCGCGGTTTGGTCGCTGGCCCCACGATGCATTGCCCCAAGAGATGGTCGAATTGGCCGATGCGATTTCGGCTTTACCAGCAACTTACCGACATCGCCTCGAACCAATGATGCTTCGTATCATGGAAACGACACGTCGCCGCAGGCGAATATTGCGTCTGGTCCAAGAAGCTTTAAGCCAGTTGCGGTTGGATATGAAATACCTGCTGTTCGATCTTGAGGCAACACGGCGGGAACGCGATGCCTACCGCCGGTCGCTGGAATCCGGGAGGGAGGGTGATTTGTGAGTGCCCCTCAGTAGGTCACTGTTTTGTGGCGGCGATTCAAAACGTCCCCACACTGAAGACGTTAAACCTGAGCCCAACTGATTCTTGCGTCGTTTTGCTGCCTTGCCACCTGTTGTATTTCGTTTGTGCCTCAGTATGATGCGCCACTTTCTGCCGCATCTGAATTCGTCTTTCCATGATCGATTCGCTATTGAGCGGTCTAATCGGACGTCGATGCAACGCACCACGAGACCCTACCAAAGTCACGTTTTGAAAGCATTTAGACTTGCACTACCTCGACCGCTCACCGAAAGCTCCGCGCGCCGAACGGCATGGGCTAGTCTATCGCTTCTCTTTGCTTGTCGACCAAAATCGATATTCTTAAAAACACAGGCGCCGGCTGCAACGAATTCTATTTTTACTTTGGCCCTTGCCTGTCGCAGTTCCGTACTTAGGGAACCTCTGCATAATTCGCCCGTATTGTACGGAACCTTTTAACAAGTCG
>CAYRMD010000174.1:0-3925 GCA_964425225.1 uncultured Pirellulaceae bacterium
TCACGACTTGCTAAAAGGTTCCGTACAATACGGGTGACTTATGCAGAGGTTCCTTGGGTTGGCCGCGGCTAGCAAAACTAGCAGTTCATGGGCTGCCAGCGACGTTGCTACCGTGCGGCTGCTGGGCCAATGCCGCAAGCGACCAGCCGAAAGTCGTTTTTGGCACAATCAGAATCCCTGGCCGTCATCGACCAACACCTTGATAGCCGTAGCCCGACGATTGCGAAAAACGAAAGCCGTTCCGCGGAACGGATCTTCTTTGAGGACGCCACGGCATTGGCGAGCCAGGCGGTCGATTAGCCACACGCTCAATCGCCACCAAGATGCGCATGTGAGGTGTGATCTTGAGCATGGCCCGCCTTTTCGCTGGCGGATCAGTTGACTTCACAGCCACAGATCCGGAGCCGTGTTTGCTTTCCATCGCAAATATACCTGCATCCGGCGGCCATCTTCGAATTGAAGCTTGCATTCGGCCTTGGGTGGACCGGCCAGATTGGTCAATTTCCACAAAAGGCTCACCAGGATGGTCGAATGACCGGTGCTTACTGGCCTACGCAGGGGGAACAGGCGCAGCTTTTGACTCGGCCAGTCACCGCTGGAGTCGGTGGTAATCCAGTTTGAGTTTCTCCCACGTTTTTTAGATCCTGTGGACGCGGTCCGTTCGGCACGCAACCTTCCAGAGTCCCTCGGGGATTCTCGTTCGCTTACCGCGGAGAGCTCGCCATTGGGAAAACTGTGCTGCAACCGGATCCAAGAGCGTCGTACGTTTGCGGATGGGTTTGGGCATTGCATAAGCTGCTCGTGCCTGACGGTTGGCATACCAGCTTCAGCCTACGCACCCGAGTTGATACCTGTCACGCATGCTTGCCGAAAACTCACGTTGAGCGCAACACGCCTGGAAAACAAGAGTGCCTCGAAGATTGCGACGTTTAACTCCGGCACATGAACGTGAGATAATTTCGCTGTTGAGCAACGGCTGCCATCGATTGAACTTTAGCGACATCTAGCGGATTTTTTAGCGGGATCAGCCCACGCTGAAACAATAGTGTTAGAACCTCCTTGGCTTCCACGTATTCGCTCGACGGTTCCCTGCGCCGTTGCGCCTTGGCGCCTTTGCACGAAACAACCAGAGCTCAAATTGCAGACCGGTCGCTAGCCAGCCGGCTCGCTAGGCGATTAACTTTTCGATAACCTGTCCGCCAAACTGACTCAATTGTTTGAACCGCCCGGCATGGTAGTAGGTCAATCGATTATCATCCAATCCCAACAGGCGCAGCAACGTCACGTGAAAATCGCGTACATGGTGTACTTCCTCCACAGCAGTCATACCGATTTCGTCGGTGGCACCAATCGTTTGGCCCGCATTTACGCCACCTCCGGCTAACCAAATGGTCATCGCTTTGGGATTATGGTCGCGGCCATACGCGATCCCACCACGAATACCGTTGTCAGGAGTCCTACCGAACTCCCCACACCAAACGACAAGCGTCGTTTCCAGCAGGCCGCGCCGTTTTAGATCCGTAAGCAAAGCCGCTATTGGCTGGTCCACTTCCCAAATCAGTCGAGTGTGCGCTCGGGCAATATAGTCGTGACTGTCCCACGTGCCGTGATAAAGCTGTACGAACCGCACGCCCCGTTCCACCAGGCGTCGCGCCAGAAGGCACTTGCGGCCGAAGCTGTCCGTAGGTCTCTTACCAATGCCGTACTCCTCTAAGGTACGAGCCGATTCGTCGGAAAAATCGAGTACCTGAGGGATTTCCATCTGCATGCGAAAGGCCAGCCGTAACTTTCCATTCGGGCCTGCAATTCATCCTGATTGGGATAATCTTCCGCATACCGCTCGTTGAACTTCCACAATAATTCCAGTTCCATCTGTTGCTGGCGACGGGAAACTCCTTCGGGCGGTCGCAAATCTAGTATCGGGGAACCCTGTGGACGCAATGCGGTTGCTTGATAATGGGCCGGCAGGAAACCATTTCCCCAATTGGCCGCGCCGCCCTGAGGATACGCCACTTCGGGCATAACCACGAAGCCCAGCAGGTTTTCATTGAGCGTTCCCAATCCGTAGGTGACCCACGCCCCGATAGCCGGATCGCCGCCGAACCGGTTTCCGCAATTCATTTGATACATTGCTGTAGGGTGGTTAATACTGTCGACTTGGCAACCGCGAAAAAAGCAGATCTCGTCAGCTACGCGGGCCAAATGTTGCCAGTTCTCTGCCATGTCCGCCCCACTTTGTCCCACCTTGCGGAAACGAAACGGACTGCGCACGTAATAGCGTGTCCCGCTGGACATGGCCGAATTCTCTTCGCCCGAACGGACAAACGAAGCCATATGCAACTGATCGAGTTTCGGCTTGGGGTCAAAAGTGTCGATATGAGAAGGACCGCCTTCCATCATCAAGAAAATACAGCGTGTTGCCTTTGCCGGAAAATGGCCCGGGCGGGCAGCCAGCGGATGTGGCTTGGTGTTCCTTGCCTCCTCGGCGCGTAGTAGCGAAGTGAACGCTATGGCGCCGAGGCTCAACCCCATACCAAACAGTGCCTCGCGGCGCGAGCAACTCCAGTTTCTATTCGCCCCACCCACGTGAGCCAATTCACCACGGCGTTGCTCTTCGAGGATTCCTAAACGAGTATCCATCGGGCCGGTTCCCCTTGCGCTTATCGTTCCAGCACCGCCCGCCACGTACAAGACGACGCAACCACAATGCCCAATTGCGTTCGAAATGGTGGTAAATACGCTTGAACGCGTGCCATTCCAGTACCCTATTTTAGCAGTACCGCCTTGTAATTTTCGACCGTTTTTCACCCGGTATTTCCTCTTCGGAGCAACATCACCCACCACATACGGACTTCGTCGGGGTGCGCTGGTGCGATGAGGACCGTAGCTTGTTTTTACAGGCTACTCGGCTAATTGGAGAGCGGAACAACGTTTGGGGCGAAGCTGCCCACGGTGAATAAACATGAATACGGGACATGTAAGGAGGGGCCCCACATAAAAAGGATTGCAACGCAAAGGGGCAAAGACCCGCTGGCGCAAGGACGCACAAGCTCAACTCTGCCATCCCGCGTCTTCGTTTTGCTTACTCTTTTTTGCACTTTTGCACCTCTGCACTTTTGCGCGTCTGCGGTAAGCCGTTTCGTCGTAGCCATCTCCCCCGGTGGCAAAACTCGAAGTCAAGCCTCCGAAAACAGCGACGGTTCACGTGGGTAAATCAGCCGTTGCCCATCCCAGCGAGCGATCGGGGGCAAAACATGGTCGCGCGTCGCACTCGGTCCTAAAATGTGAATCACGCGCCAGTCCCGAACGAGCAAGGCATCGGCTATCAAGCGTCGATGGCAGCGCCATGGGACTACCTCGGCGCAGAACAAAGCGGTCGCGGTTTGGTAGGCTAGCTGTTCCAGTCGCTCGAGGGCCTCGGCAAAGGCGGGTGTCAACATGTAATCGGCATACGCATTGAACCCCTCCACTCGCCAGCCACCGTTAGGTGAATTGGTCAACCGCTCACGCCGCCGCCCGCCAAGAGCCTCCAGGTGCTCATAGACGATCCCGTTGTGCGGTAAAGTCGCGGCCAACGACTCGCGGTTAAAGTGCGGATGGCGGCGGGAAAAGGGGAACCGACGAACGTCGACTAAACAGCGAATACCAAACGCGGCAAGCAACTCCAGCCACTCGTCGAGTGTTCGGTTCGAGTGACCCAGCGACCAAATCACTCGGAGGGGCGCTGCGTGGTTGCTCGTTTGAGGTTCCATGCTTGTTTGTCTCCTCCGAGGGCGTGTGCGTCACATTTATAGGCAAATAGTTTTAACACAAAAGCGCAGTGGCGCAACGAAGACAAGAGGTACGTGTCAATTGCCTACTTGCACCTTTGCATTAAGGAACGTCTGATCAACTGGCGGTAAACGAGCGTATTGGCTCGATGGAT
>CAYRMD010000175.1:0-3797 GCA_964425225.1 uncultured Pirellulaceae bacterium
TTAAAGGTGGTGCGTGCGGTGGTAGATCCTGCGTCCAACGAAACGGTTGAGGACACACGTCGTCAGGGCGTAGCGGATCCTGTTTCAAACGAGACTCCTTTCGTCTGCCGTACCTCAGCCGAGCCCAGGTTGGCTAGATCGTGAACCGAATCTGGTAAATTGCCTTGTGGATCCCATGGCACGGGACGCAGATCACTGAGTATCTCGAGATCGGCCCTTTTCTGGGCTTCATACCAATAGGCTTCTGAGCACTCAATTTCGGTAACATCCAATGTATGATGGATCCACATCAACTTGGCTTGGCGCGGCGGCACCAGTCCGATCACCGACAAAGCTGCATCGAGAATCTCGCGGTCCGTCTCGTAGTCCAACGGCAACATGGCACCGGTAACGTGCCCGCCAGTAAGACAGTTGATGCGGGTCGCCTGAACATCCATTTTGCGAATGACCCTCGACCGGCAAAACTCGCTGAGCCCGATCCCGGCTGCGTTGCCATGTGTCTGCTCGGACAGATCCCGGATCACAATATGACGTATTTTGGGGTACTCGTCGGGTGCAGCGCGATGGTCCAAGAATTTACGCCCAACTACATTGGTATCCATCCCGGTACCGGAAATGTTCTTACCGATCTGGTCGATAAGTAATATGTCGGCCACTGGGAACGGTAACCGAGGCATCCATTGGCGAGCCATTTTCAGGAGTTGTTTTTCGCGCGATTCGAATTCTTCCGGTAACACTGCTTCGATCCAGGCTGTCTCATCTTGGGCGTTTTCTACAATTGCTAACCCCGCGAGAATGCGACAACGCTGGAGAACCTCATTTGCTACTGAGCGGACAATTTGACTGAACGAGTAATCTTGAATAGCTCGGTGGTAGACCAAGGCTCCATTGTGTTTGCCAAGTCCAATCAGTAGCATCTTCATCAAGCCACTTTCGATCTCGCCAACAAAGCCGGTATGGGGCTTGATGCGAGCCACCACCATTACGTGGTCGGCGTGGTAGGCATGCCGGTCAAAATGTACCGGAAAACCTTCTTTGGCTTGACACACTACCACCGTTTCCATCGAGGCCAGGATCGGACATCCACAGAATGATTCGGTAATTCCGTAAGACTCCAGGATTCTTCGCTGGCCTTCGGCGGTCCCTCCTCCGTGGCTGCCCATCGCTGGGACAATGAACGGTCTTGCCCCCAAAGATTTGAAATACTCGACAACTGCGCGAATGATCCTGTCGATAGCATAAATACCGCGACTGCCTGCTGTAATAGCTACCGTTTGACCTGGTTGCACCCGGCGTTGAAGCTCTAGGCGCTCGAGCTGACGTTTTACCTCCGCCTCGATGTGGTCAATCCGAGGTTGATCAAATCTTTGTCGCACGCGGAACAATCGCGGATAGTGACTCATGTTCCACCCTAGTGTGTCGAGGAACGAAATTTCCGCTGCTCTACGGTATTCTGCTCCACACGACAGACGGCTCCGATCGGCGCGTTTACCTTACTCGATTGTGTCGTAAAACCACGCGCTTTCAAAGGGTGTTCAGAAACTACGTCCTTTCTTATCCTGCGATTCCCATCGGGACGTCCAGGCAAAGAATTACAAATCGAGGCATCCGGCGCTTGCGCACCACGGTACATGAAACGAGCCACACCGACTCCCCATGCGATCCAACATGGAGCCTTCTTTCTACTGCCGGGTTGGCGGTTCTGGCAAAGAAGGCTGGATCCCGAGCTGGTGTGTTGGCTGGCAGGCGTTAATCAAAGCTGGCGCGGTTCGGCAAACGCGCAGTTGAGAACTCAAGGAGAATTCGGACCGCAACTTTTGAAACTTCCAAGCCAAAGGTACGTTAACCACAACGAGCGCGAACAGAACACACGGACATCGTGGCACCGTACTCACACTGCCGGTACAAATCCCTTTACTCCCGTCACTCGGTGCAGGACGAATAGCAACAGTTCGAAAACGGCGTTTTTTCGTGTACGAAGCATAGTTTGGGAAGTGCGTCTTTGTACTACGTTGGTGGATCCGAACGTTTGCCAGCAGGAGCTAGGCGCAACGAGCCATTCGTTACGGAATTGCGTAGCCGATCCCATTTTTGGAATCAAAGAGATTGTTCCAATTGTTTTGAGTTATCGACCCCGCGTGTTCGGGTTCTATAGGGGCTCGCGTACCGGCCACCATATTGCCGGGTGCCACGAAGGTTTAGCTATGCTGTTCGTGGATTGACGGCTGAAGGTGGAAATTGTCGCAAGGTGCAGTCTCTTTACAGTACGGCTGTCGACCGGTTATCCGAACACGCCGTTCACGCATTTAAGTGAAGCGATCGTGACATTACCATGGTCCACGCACGTAGTAGACCCCAAATTGGTCCGTATGACTGGGCCAGGGTGGCGTCGGCAAGAAACTTGTTGAGGTCAATGGCTGGATGCCAGGGTACGGGCGACGGAACTGGTGATGGATCGGACGTGTCTCGCTATAGGCAACGCCCCAGCTCATCGTGGAATAACTATTAACTATTGGGGGTACGAGTACGGGAATAGGACGAGAATAGGCTGTGTGATAATATGCCCCGTGCCAAGGAGAAACTGTGGCGTGACGCAGAGCCCAGCGCTCTGCAATTTTCGGCTCACCTGCCCAAGCCGGAAAGGCAAACAAAAAGATCGCCGCCAATGTGTACGCAATTATAAGGCATTGTTGAATTCTCATCGCCGTTATCCTCTATTAGGTTTCAAAGTGCGCTTCGGCCGCGTTTCTCAGCCCTTATCGCATCACGCAGTGATCGTGATTCTTTTCTATTACCGAACAGTCGTATCAGCGAGGTATGCGAAAATGGTGCACGACTCCCCCTACCCAAGTTCGAATTGGTGGATAGTAATAAACCGATTTAGCGCGCGTCATACCGCGCCCACAGTCATAGTATCGATAGTAGGAGTGATAGTGCGGATAGAGAAATTCATGGGGCATTAGCGGTTGATAAGTCACATAGGTGTGACCAACAGAGGCAGGCACCGGCCCGGGAGCCACATACAATTGAGCACCCAATCCATCACAAACTGGCGGTACATAATAATTGGCGAACAAGTCAGCCCGCGAGGCAAGCTGATCACACTCTGGACAGGCCACTTCTGCCATCACCGACTGTTGTTCAGCGCCGGCATGACTCTTGGGTGGCTCGTCGGCAATCACCGAGCTTGTCACGATACCGATAACCAGCCATAGGGTTTTCCAAAATCCGTTTGTTAATTGATAAGATGCAGACATCCTGAGCATTCTCCGTCATCAATGGTTGGTCGAGGAAAGGTGGGAAAGGGCCTTGTACCTCGTATCGCTGTTTGCCTCCGGCATCGCAATGACCTTCTCAGCCGTACAAACTATCTATTCAATCTGTTAGCCGCAGAGGGATCCAAATACGTTCCCCGTCCGTTGTCGACGGAGGCAATCGTTGCCGCCGTCGAATCAACGTTACCTTTGGCGCGTCGTAACAGAGCGGGGTTTGTACTCCAGCTCAACCATCGGACAGTTCCGAGGAAAGTTGTAAAACTTTATACATGCAACGTCCCAGTTCTACTGATCGTTACCAACGAACGGTGGTCGAAGGCCGGACTTGTTATCAAGAGTGTGTGGGGCTTGATCATCGGTGGGATTTTGGTGTAAAAGGCTGGCCAAGGCGGAAGTTTGACTGTTTTTCCACGGCAGGAATAAAAGCGAGGTATCTCTCTCAATGGTAGATGAAATGGTTCGGTGATTTGCCGGGCCTGGGCCAGGTACGCCTTTTTCGGCACGACCCAACGTGAGCCGATG
>CAYRMD010000176.1:0-3475 GCA_964425225.1 uncultured Pirellulaceae bacterium
ACTTGTTAAAAGGTTCCGTACAATACGGGCGAATTATGCAGAGGTTCCTTAACGCGCGTCCGGCCAGATGACCTTGAAACTTCCAAAAACATGTTCAAAATACGAGTTAAGAATTATTTGGTGATCTCTGAATCGCGGACGACTACGACGGATCGGGCATCAAAGGCGGGTGCGCGACGTGCCGTTAGGGTGCTGGGCAGAAATGCGCTTTATCTTTTTGAGCTCGAGGCCGACACAGCGAAAGGACCGTTTTGATTGGTGAGGCTAGAGCGTGCGCCGCAGGAAGGCCCGTTGCCGGTCGAGTCGCGTAGAATCGAGGCAGAACAATTAGGTCTTCGGCTCGACGGACTGACGCTATTCGGTTGCCTTTCGCTTCCGAGGGCACTAGGCGAGCGTAGTTTAACGTTGCACGATGCGCAGATGGTAACGCGGGACGGACGAAACTTGATTCGTTGCACGGGGCGATACAGCGCGAAATCTGCGCGACCACATCCGCTAAAGTGCAATTTGGAACTTGAGGGAGATCTGTATTTCGAGTTAAATCCGGCGCAGGAGTATCGTGTCGTTCGCTGCGAGTGGAGTGGGGCTGCTGGAGAGAAGCAGGGACGTAGTAAGTTGACGTGGTATGAGGAGTTTCAAGGCCCCCGGGCGCTTCTTTAAGAAATTCACGGCGATTAGGGAATCGTACATTCACGAGAGCAGCTACAACGTGCGTTTTTCTTACCAAGCCCGCCGGAGAGCGACTTTTATTTGACAGCATTCGGATTGCCCGAGCCGGTACTGGGACCACCGTCCGCATCCCGGCTGGGCTTGCGGTTGGCGCCACCTGGTGTGGTGGCCATACTAAATGGGTTTCTTCTTTTGCTGTGGAACCTGCGACCGAGGATGGCAAAGTGATTTACTGGTCGCATCCGATCTCAACCGGCAACGGTGGCAGGGTCAGTTCGCGTGGCTTTGGCCAGCCTTTTGTTACCGCACCGTCCGGCTAACCATAACAGGCCGACGGTTAGGTAACGCGTGATCTGGTTGTAGCAGATGACTCAATTGATTTACTTCCTTTCTGCACGACCCTTGAACGGGACTTTTGCCACCTCGTAGGTTTCAGGATCAAAAATGATTTAACGCGAAGGCGCCGAGGCGCAATAGAAGACTAGAGTGCTGGCAAGGTAAAGTAACGATTTGCGGAAGAATCCGTTTTACACAACCCGGCTTGCACCACAGCATGGAAATAACTTTGCAAAGCGATTCGGTTTGTCTCTTCCATTGGCTCGCCGTGGGAGTTGCACTGCAAACAACGGCACGGTGGTAAGCGCGGGAGAACCCTGGCCGTTGGGTGCTGCGGCAACAGGTCGGCAAATCCTAGGAATGTCGCGACCTACTGGCTGTTTGTGGGCACGAAAAACAGCGTGCTGTGCATAAACCCTGGTGGTTTACAAAATCCCGATAAACTAGGGGCTTTCCCACCACGGGAAAATCGCAAAAGTCGAGTTGAAATCACTTCCCGCCAAATCGCTCGGACGTAGCCATAGCGGGCTGGTAGTACGGGTTGACAATGAGCAGAGAGCGGGCTGCGTGGCCGTAAGCGGCCTCGAACCTCTGGACGTCGACTGAAGTCTGTGGCACACTATTCGAATCACGCCGGACAACTCTGGATTGATTCGGCATGCTTGATAGGTCCCTACAACAACAGGGCCAGTGGGCAAACGGCGATTGGCCATAATCACGCGGATGAATCTGGCGGTAATAGACCGGCGGATGTAAAGCAAAATAGGGTGGCGACGGCACATTACCGGTGCGAAGCGGCAGACGAGCGTATCCGGCGAGCCCTACATCCCACGCGAACCAAGGGCCGGTTTGCCCGAAGACCTGACCGGACCATGCGCAACCGATAAGAAGCATTACCGCCAGACATGCCCATTTCATGGATCACCTCATCAACAGATAAGTGCCTTTTCTGATACCGATGCCTCGCTTCGTTCGAAACGCTGAACCCTCCACCATCCACCCTAGTTGGACTCCCACCGCTTGGCAAGCTACAAAAAAGCGGCTCGGACCATTCGGGACAAGGCGCCACGGGGCGGAGCCGCAGCGAAGCCAACAGGTAGCTAGCGTGTGCTTCTTTATTGCCCATAAGATTTGGGCGAACTAGCGAAACGCGAAGGCGCAAAGAAGCTACGAGGCATTTCGGCGATCGACGCTGGACGTTATATTCCCGGCACCGTGTGTGCGTCACGTTTTTCGGTGAAAAAGTTTTTTAACGCAGAGATGCAGAGGAAAGAAAACCGGCTTGATGCTAGCACTCATCGCAGCGGGAAAGAGACGCAGAGAAGAGAATAAGTAAGCCGGTAACACCCGCTGCCGGTTGGGAAAGAACCCTTTTTGCCCAAGACCTCTACATGGCCCCAGTGTTGAATGATTCTCAAGGCTGGACGCTGCCGTAAGCGGTCAAATGTCGAAGTGAGTTCACTTGACCCAATGCGCTTGCTTGCCTTAGCCGGAAACGTGGGCCTGCAACGATTTTCTATTTGAGAGCTGACGCAGTTTGCGGTAAGCGTACCGTGGGTCGAGGGACAAACGTGTCGTCGGACTCGCGGTCGGCGTCAGAGGCAACAGGTGGTTTAGGCTCAAGGATGAGGTAAGGGGATGACCGTGCCGGTTCGTCATAAGAAAGTCGGATAACGGTACGACCCGTGGTCTGTGGCAGCGGTGATTCGGTTGGTGCCGTTGGAATAAGAGTGGTGGAAGCAGCCGGACGCGATCCGGTTAGCGAAGAACGCTCTTGTGGATCCCGCCAACGTAGCGACTGAGCTGAACCAGAGGTGTCTCGCACGTCACTCAAGCGCGCGGTGCCCGGTAGACTCAATCTTTGGGTCGCGTCCTGCGTCGCTGGCGAGGTTGCACCGGTCGATTGGCTCGTGCTTGCCGATGTTGCCGCTCTTGTACTGGCTAATCCTTCGCGGTTTGTGACCGACCGGATGTCGGACGAGCCGGTGCGGGTGGTGCTGGACTGGCCGGTTGGCGTCGGAGTCGTGGCGGGCGGTGCGGGTGGCTGATAGTAGGGATCGGCTGTTCCAAAAGCTCCGGTTGGGGGTGGGGGGATGCGAGTGGTTCCGGTACCGGAAAATGGCCGAAACGCTCCGCTTTTGCAGCCGACTAAACAGGCTCCGATCGTCACGATCCAGCCGAACCATCGGCAATATCGGACGCCCCGCAGCATAGCAATACCGTTAGCTCCCAAGGAATCTCGATCGGTGACACTTTGGCGACCCGAGCTACTCGTGGGGCGAACAATAGCCGAAGCGAGGAACCTAGAAAAGGCCAAATTTCGCCGACAATTAGGGAATGTCGAAACACGGCAACGGCGCAAAGGGGCACCGAGGCGCTGGTGCAGATACGGTCTTCGCAGTGCCTTTGCCCCTCTGCGCCTTTGCGTTAAGGAACCTCTGCATAATTCGCCCGTATTGTACGGAACCTT
>CAYRMD010000177.1:0-3453 GCA_964425225.1 uncultured Pirellulaceae bacterium
ACGACGCACACACGCGGCACTGCACGATCGGCCCGCTATACCAGTTGCTCCGATAAGTCTCGTGACGGCCATTTAAGTGTCAATTTGTGGCGGTTCCCGTGCGGTCTTGAGGCTTCGGCGTTTGCGCCGCCAGAAAACCCCAAAAGCTCGAGAAAATCCACTTTCTGGAGAGGAGACGGAATGAAGCACGCGCCTATCCAGCTCTTTATTTCGCTTCCTCTTGCGCCCTTGTGTCTTTGCGCCTCTGTGTGGAATCATTTCCTTGCTAAATGGCACCGCGAGCTCGACGCTCAGTTGCACTACGCGACAACCGCGGGCAATTTATCCGCCTGCTCGGTTTCCTCATCACCGATTACAATGCCATTATTGTGCTAAGCCCAGGCCTGGGGCTTGAGAATATCGCTGACTGAGGCCCGTAAAGAACGGCACACCTTTGGAATCTCGCGATCAAGATCCAATGCCCATTGCACCTGGCTTGCAATCACGGGAGCCACCGGCGTACGGCGTGGAAATTGTGCGCCCAGACTATCCCCGGGGATCCTTCCGTGCAGCCATCATCGACTTTGACGGAACCTTGTCCCTACTGCGGCGCAATTGGCAGGATGTCATGATCCCGATGATGGTGGAGATTTTGGCCGCTACCGGCACGCAGGAAAGTCATGAAGAGTTATATCGCGTCGTAGAAGAGTTCGTGATGCGCCTCAATGGTAAACAGACGATCTACCAAATGTTCCAATTATGCGAAGAAGTTCGCAAGCGAGGGGCAGAACCTTGGGAACCGCTGCAATACAAACGGCTTTATCATGAACGGCTCTATAAGGAGGTCAGTCAGCGGATTCAGGCGGTGGTCGAGGGACGCGTGCCGGCCGAACAGATGACGGTACCCGGTAGCTACCAACTGCTCGAAGCACTGCGCGACCGAGGTATCCGGTTGTATTTGGCATCCGGTACCGACTTGTCGTATGTCGAACACGAAGCACGTCTTCTGGGCCTATGGTCGTACTTCGAAGGGCGCGTCTACGGGGCGTTGGACGATTATCGAAAATTCTCCAAGCAATTGGTGGTCCAACGCATGTTGCAAGAAACAGGCGAGCCGGGTTCGGTGATATTAGGTATCGGAGACGGATTTGTCGAGATCGAGGAGGTAAAGCGGGTCGGTGGTACGGCTGTGGGAGTAGCAAGCAACGAAGAGACGCGTAGCGGCATCAATGCTTGGAAGCGCGAGCGTCTCGTTCGGGCCGGCGCTGATATCATTGTGGGCGACTATCGTTGTTTGCCGGAACTTTTGGCTGCTTTGGGACTTGCCTCATGACGCCGTATCCATTGTTCGATCGTTCCCGTTTGAAAATCGAACCGTTGGCCAATCGTGAACACGACCTATTTCACGAATCGTTTCTACCGCTGGATTACCGGCCGCAGGATTTAGATCCGGACACGATGCGTGCACTGGCCCAGGTCGGCCGGCGGATGGTGCACGCGCGACGTCGACGAGCAGCCATTTTGATGCTCATGGGAGCACACGTGATTCGTGCGGGAGTGGCTCGGCAACTAATCGATCTTATGGAACGGGGATTGATCACGCACATCGGAATGAATGGTGCCGGGCCGATTCACGATTATGAGTTGGCCAAGATCGGGGCCACCTGTGAAAGCGTCGCGCGTTATATTCGCAGCGGCCAGTTCGGTTTGTGGCGTGAAACTTCCGAAATTAATGATATCGTGGCCCAGGGAGCGGCACGTGGTTGGGGGTTCGGAGAGAGCGTTGGGCGTGCCATCCTGGAAGGAGATTTTCCGCACAAGCACATCAGCCTACTAGCTGCGGCTGTGCGACTGGGTGTACCAGTGACCGTGCATATCGGCATCGGGTACGACATTCTGCACGAGCATCCTAACTTTGATCCGGCTGCCAGTGGTTTGGCCAGCTACCGTGATTTTCTCGTCTTGTGCCACACCATTCAAAACCTGGAAGGCGGGGTCTTCTTATGCGTCGGCTCAGCGGTGATGGGTCCCGAAGTCTACTTGAAGGCGCTCTCGATGGCGCGCAACGTGGCGCATCAGGAAGGCAAACAGATTGCACACTTTACGACCGCTGCCTTCGATTTGATTCCCATTCATGGTGACTTTCACCAAGAAGCCCCACGCGACAATCCTCAATATTACTATCGGCCCTGGAAAACCGTCTTGGTGCGGACTGTGGCGGATGGGGGAGAGAGCTTTTACATTTGCGGTAACCACCGAGCCACGCTTCCTCACTTGCGTTGGCAAGCACTGCAAGCGGAGGAGCTGGTGGGAGATAAAGAAATCACGACAGAACCGGGTTCCATTGAGTAAACCATACTTTTTCGTGGTTATTGCGTAGGTTGCTAAAGCAGCATTGTTGTGTTTATCATTTTCTAGTTTTCTGACGACAAGCCCCCCTCTGCGTTTGTAGTGCCCCGGCTCGTCGGGGTGGGGCTCTGTAATCCACGTGCCGTGACCGCATGAATGCGGTCACGACGAATTGCGCTTGTGAACAAAGTGCTCTCTTTGTGTCACCTACAAAAGACGTGCACCCATTAAAAGTCCAGCCGACCATGCGACCCGGTTATGTCCATGACTGTGGCTCTGGTGCTGCGGCCCGCCAATTGCGTAGGGGCACGTTGCACGTGACCATCGGTCACGGCGCGGGAGCTGGACCGGGCCAGTTGCAATACGTCGTTGCGACAGTCGTTGGAGCTGGAATCGGTCAGCGAAGGCGAGCTGTATTAGGCCATGGACTGGTTGGTCGAGCAAAATGGTCCCGGATTGAGACAGCCCTTTAGCTGCGGCACCTAGAAAAACGCACCTTGGTTCTGAACGACCTTGCGAGTAGTCCCGATGCAAACGGCCCTTCAAGCGAGCGCATCGGTACCCACTTCCATAATCGAGCCTAAAAGGCGCGTTCCGCCAAGCCAACGGCCTGGGCCGATAGCCTGCTTCCACCAAGTCAGGCCAACGGCCGCCATTGAGCGAATGGTTGCGGTAATATGACATCGGACGGCACGAATGATACGTGTCGGATTATGGCGGACAAACGCGGGCGACGATGGGATGACGGACGGTGAACGGCCTTTTCACGGCCGGAAAATGATTGCGCATCGGACTCCTAATCTCGCGTTTTGCCATTTGGCAGGGAACTAATTGACGCAAACGCGCAAAGGCGCAAGAGGAAGCAGATCAAAAAACTGAACTCAGTGCCATTGGTCCTGCGCGTTGTGCTTCCGGAAAGCGATATAGTTTTCGCGTGTCTTGCTCTTTTCTCGGAAAGCGCGCCCCCTTTGCTCAACGTACTCGACAGACGCTGCTTAGGAGTAGAATCACTTCGCCGAAAACGTAACTGTTGTTGCGTAATGGAGCGGACAGGATGCGATAAGAACTTTGAGGAACCTCTGCATAAGTCACCCGTATTGTACGGAACCTTTTAGCAAGTCGTGA
>CAYRMD010000178.1:0-3362 GCA_964425225.1 uncultured Pirellulaceae bacterium
CGACTTGCTAAAAGGTTCCGTACAATACGGGTGACTTATGCAGAGGTTCCTTAACAATGGTCAATGGCAAGAGTAATCGGATCAGCAATTTGCCGTTCATGGAAGACGGACTTATTAGTACCGCTGTTAGAAAACGGAAATTACCAAAATACATACATGTCGCTAGGATCAAAATGCGGAGAGCTCATCATGAGGATAGGGTTTCAATTCGGGTTGGCGTTGTGCGTAGGGGTGCTCATAATTGAGTCGAGTTTCACTCGGTGGGCCCCGGCACTTGATCAGCCTAACATTTTGTGGCTGACCAGTGAAGACCACGGCCCGCATATGGGTTGCTATGGCGACCGATTGGCCCGTACACCCAATGTCGACGCATTGGCTCGGAAAGGGATGATCTACACGCGCGTCTGGTCATGTGTCCCCGTATGTGCCCCCGCACGAACTGCCATCATTACCGGGATGTATCCGTCTAGCACGGGAGCGATACACATGCGTTCGATGGTGGCGTTGCCACAAGGCGTGGTGCTGTTTCCGCAGTTATTGCGGGAGGCCGGCTACTACTGCACCAACAACGTAAAGGAAGACTACAACGTGCCGAAGCCGCCTGGCACGTGGGATGACTCGTCGCAGCGAGCCCATTGGAGGAATCGCCGTCCGGGGCAACCGTTCTTCGCAGTGTTCAATTCAACCAAAAGCCATGAAAGCCAAATCCGCCGGCGACCTCACCAATTAAAAACCGATCCGCAATCCGTTCCGGTACCGCCCTATCACCCAGATACGCCTGAAGTACGGCACGACTGGGCCCAGTATTACGATCAAGTAAGCGAAGCGGACGCGGATGCTGGGAGAAGGCTTGCGGAATTGGCCGAAGACGGGTTAACCGAGGAGACCATCGTCTTTTATTTTGCCGACCATGGCAGCGGGATGCCACGCCACAAGCGATGGGCAGGTCAATCGGGTTTACATGTGCCCTTGGTAGTGTATTTTCCGCCGAAATGGCAGCACTTGGCACCGCGCGACTACCAACCCGGAGGACGCTCTGACCGATTGGTGAATTTTGTGGATCTGGCACCTACGATTCTGAGTATTGCCGGTATCGAGCCCCCCGCGTGGATGCAGGGTCGAGCGTTTGCTGGTCCGTTCCAGCAGGAGGCACCGCAATACGTGTTCGGCGAGCGGGCGCGGATGGACGAATGTATGGATTTGGTACGCACGGTGACCGATGGCCGGTACGTTTATTTGCGGAACTACGTTACGCATGTCTCCCATGGTCAGTATTTGCCGTATCAGTTGACAACACCGACAACGCGGATTTGGCGTACGCTGTTTTTGGAAGGAAAAACGAATGCCGCGCAGTCTCGTTTCTGGCAGGTGCCGCGCGAGCCGGAGGAGTTGTACGATCTTCAGACGGACCCACATGAGATCCACAACTTGGCCTCTTCGCCCCAGCATCTATCGATTCTTCAGCGGATGCGTCAGGTGTTGAGCGAGCACCAATTGGCAATACGTGACATAGGACTCTTGCCGGAGGGGCAGATGCACGAGCACAGCGCGGGCAATTCGCCCTATGACCTGGCTCGTCAGTCGAACGCTTTACCGTTGGAGCGCATATTAGAGACAGCCGATTGGGCGAGCCGAGAAGAAGCAGTGCCGTCACTGGAAAAACTCATCGAACGCTTGGATGATTCGGACCCAACGGTGCGGTATTGGGCCGTCATGGGGTTGCTGATGCGGGGAAGGGAAACGGTGGCGGCACATCAGGAACGGCTTGCTCGGATGTTGAGTGACTCGTCGGCCGACGTTCGCCTTGCGGCCGCGCGAGCTTTAGCTCTTTGGGCTTCCCATTCGGAACAACGGGCTGACGCTCAGCAGATTCTACTGGAACATGCAGACCCCCGCCGTCACGGCTTGTTTGCGGCTTTGGCAGCACTGCAAGCCCTGGAGGCTCTCGGCCAGGAGGCTCGAGAGTTTGCGTCCGCGATCCAAACGCTGCCGGATGACGTTACCGGGATCCATCCACGATTCAGCCAGTACTTCCCTCGTACGAAGCGCAACGTTCTTGAGCAGCTCGGCATTATTCCTCCTTCGTGGGAGGCGGACGCTCAATAACGCGCGCCGCAGCACGGCCGAGTAAGTCCCTTTTAAGCGGCGAGTTGCGGTCTGAGCGTGAATTGTCTCCCGTGTATGTCCGCACCATCTCGTAGGGTCACGCCTTGCACCTGCCCAATATGCTACCTGCGGAACACGCGCACCTACCCCACACGCACCGATTCAAGATGAACCCACAACCAGCAATGGGGCAACCACCGATGCGGGCATCTCCGAGCGGCAACCGCAAGGGTTGCCCCTACCGTTGGTGATATTACGGGGGCACTATCAACACAAGGACGTTCGTAGTGACCGCATTCATGCGGTTCGTTTGCAAAGGCTCACTTATTCACCACAAGACACCCGGCGATCATGTCGTGGAGACCCTGTTTCTTCTCGGTAAATGCTATCATAAGAAAGCCGATACCTAGTACCACTAAGGACAGAAGCTTGGCGAAATACCGTCCTGTGGCTCGTCCGAAGCTGATCCTGTTTCCATGTAAATCGGTAACCTTGATTCCCAACGCCATTTTGCCGAGCGTTCCCTGAGTAGGAGAAGACTCCATAAGGGCGTAATACAGCCACTCGATGATAATACCCATGACCGAGGCAACAAATGCCGCTGACCCTTCGTCCGTTCCTGCTAGAGCGGAGATCACAGCACCACCCAAAAGCATGGTAATCCAATCAATAAAACGAGCAGCAAACCTTTTCCAGAACCCGGCATATCGAATAGAAGCCGCTGGTATATGCCCGAAAGGAACGGGTGGTGGCATGTAGGGGTTCGCGGCGGCAAACAAATGTTTCACCTCTCCAACTGGCACCCAGTCGGAAAAACCCTGTTTCCAAACCAAATCGGTCTCCGATAGTTGACCGTAGTAGGCCATCTGCTGTAGCTGTGCCGCCGAGACTGGCCCTACCGCTTTCCCACCGACGCTGTAGTACCATTGTTCGCTTATAAGTGTCCTCCTTCCTGAAAAGTAACGACCTAGCTCGACCGGACGCGCTGCTGATGTAGGCGCGCTAGCTGCTGTGGGCATAGGTAGAGGATGCGCCTCGTTAACCGTGTATCGTGGCGAGTCGGCTGCGTGAGATGGTACGTCCGGCAAAATGTAATCAAGAGAGTCTCTGTTAACCGTGTATCGTGGCAAGTCGGCTGCGTGAGTACGTACATTGTCTTGTCTTAAAAATGTTGCGAGCGATCCAACTAATTCCGTTGCCGTTCCGGGCGGCCGCCGATTGGGATCGCCCGCCAAAGCTTGCCGAACCCACGATGC
>CAYRMD010000179.1:0-3353 GCA_964425225.1 uncultured Pirellulaceae bacterium
CCCCTGTGACACCCGTCTGTCACAGGTAGAAATTTGCTTTTTTCGGAATAATTTTTTTCAAAATCGTCGGCCACTCCCTCAGAGTTTTGGCCGGTTTGTGGTAGGCTAGTGACTTGTCAGGAACCGGGCAACTCTTCGATCAGGCGGCGGAATTGTTTTTTGGCAGGATGCACCTGGCATGCCACGAGTGTGTCGAAGAGATATGGTGCCGGCTGACGAACCGATTCGGCTCTTGTGTTTCTCAAGCTGTGTACGGCAATTGTCGCTGTGCAGCTTTTCTACAACAGAGGATGGCCGGAAAGTCGATCGGTGCCAGGCGGTAATTGAGCTATTCCGGTGGTATGCGCAATGGTTTGCCGTCGAGCTTTATGCGATCGTGGTGTTTTCCAAGGGGGTGTTGACCTACGAGCATTGGCGTCCGGATTGGGCACGGAGCTGGTCAGCCGAAGAGGTGCTGCGTCGGGCGTGCCACGCATTGGCCAATCAGGTCCAGGAGCGGTGCAAGGAGCGGAACGTGCAATGGCGTAAGGGTGATCCGCCCCCGGTCGAGCTGCTGGAGGACACCGAGGCGATCGAGGCGTGGCGAGCCGCATTGCATGATGTATCCCGGTATATGCAGGTCGTCAAACAGCGAGCGGCCATGCAGTTCAACAAGGAGGATAAGATATGGGGCTATTTTTGGGCGTCGCGTTTTTTGTCGTATCCGGTAGCGGATATTGGGCGTTCGACGGCCGTGGGGATGTTGCTGGACTTGCACGCGGTGGGCTCCGGGGAGACCGTGTCGATCGAGGAGCCTTCTCCGTGTTCGGCGTGGCATCGGTTGGCCGAGATATTGAGTGCCGGCGGCCGGAGGATCGATCTGAAGGATCGACCGCTAGCCGTGTGGATGAACGAGGGTTTTTCGCAAGCAACGGGGCTGCCGGCGGGGCGATGGTCCAACGACGATCTTGGTGAAGAAGCGGCTGGCCAGAGCAAGCTGGCCGGTGAGGATCCAGCCCGAGCAAGCGGTGGCAGGGCCGAGGAACTTTTCGGTACGCAAGACGAGTCGGAGCGTGGCTCGGCCGATGCTGAACCAGCGGATGCGGCCGAGGCCAACAGAGCAAGCCCAGAAACCGAGTTGGCGGCATCGGGTGACGCGGACCACGGTGCAGGGGCTGCCTTTTGCGAGCCTCAACGAGGTTCCGTCGAAGAACGCGGAGCTTCTGAGGAGTCTTGTACTCTGAATGCTGGCGAGCACGCTCCGGGTACGAGCCCGGTGGATGCATCTGGCAGCGGAGCGCGAAAGTTAAACCGTCGACGCGGTAGCGGCGGAGGCCAGGATCCTGCCAGGTTGCGTCCTTTGGGTATGGCCCGATTGGATATTCGACGCGAAGAGCTATTCGAGCTAGGTCCGGTGGACTGTCGCCAGTACGGGGCTACGGGACTGGGCTGGCAGGTGGCGCGTGGTATTGGGCCGGTAACGATCTGGGAGTGGATCGAGCTTGTTCGGTGGCTAGGCCCGACGTGGTGTGCCTGGCGGCTGGCCAATGGGAAGGCGAAAGAAAAAGTAGCTCCAGCCGGTTGGGGCAAAGAGGCTTGGGAACAGTGGAAGGAGGACTTGCTCAAGACGCGGGAGCTAGACTCTGCGGAGCAGTGCGAGGCGCTTGAGGAGCTTAAGCGATGGATGGGTGCCTGGGGTGAGGTGTCGCGGCTTGAGAGCCTATCGAGCGCCGGGGGTATCGAGCAAAGTGCCGAGCGGTTGTTTTCCTGTCGAGGTCACATCGAGCAATTGGGCCTGGAGGTGGGGCGGATTTTAGGCTGGAGTGAGGAGAAGGTCGAGTACTTGCGGCAGGTGTTGGGTCGTGTGGAGCTGAGCGAGCGGAAGCTGATTGGTTTAGGGGAAGCGTTGTTGCGGGATCCGAAGCGGACGCTACGCGAGTATTTGGAGCTCAACAAGTGGGTCGAGCGGAATCGGGCGGCGCGCTTGGCCCGAAGTCAGGCTGCTGCTGATGGTGGAGGTGGTGGAGACAAAGTGGGAGCCTCGGGTAGCGGCGGAGGAGAAAACAGCCCGGACACAAGTTAGTCGAGTGCGGGGAGTGAGGTGTGGTCTTGACTCGATTGGGTGAGTCAGGACGGCTTGTTGGTATTGGCTCATCTTGAAGAAGCCCTACTGGGGTTAGCGCGAGCGTTGTTGGCGTGCGGCTGGATTTTACGGCTTGTCTTTGGGAAATTGCGCCTGGTGTTTGGCATTAGCCGATCGTTTTCGACGATAGCCGGCTGAAAACGCGCAGTTTTATTGCATCTCTAGGTTGATTTCTATACTCCAAGCTAGGTATGTACAGCTGAATAGTTAGCGGCAGGAGCCAGTGGGCCTGTCCCCCTATTCCCTGCGGCTTTGGCTGGACAACAGGGGACAGACCCGCCATCAGCCCTCTGGGCCTGTCCCCTAGCCAACGCTTTAGAGACCCCAAGCCAACGGGGGACAGACCCCAAGCAGCCTGCAGACCTGTCCCGGTGCCTAACCCTGTGCCGTCCACATTGCCCATCCGACTTTTTTGTTCATCCTTCCCCAATTTGCTGCGTGCATTCTCCGTACACACATCCGGCAGTCGGCCAACGTCCGGAGCCCAATAGGCTATTTCCCACGGGTGCCGAACCCGTACACGGCCAGTCGAGTCGCCTTGAACAGGTCCTGGAATTGATTGGCCTACCCCGACGCTTAGCTCGGTCGACTCCTAAACCAAGCGACCATTGCTATCAATGGGCACTATTGCTCGGCAAAAGTTTCCGCCGGACCAATTCGCGATACGTTGCCGCACCGAGTTGCTGAGCAAAGTAACGATCTGTGGCGGCCTAATCTAAAGAGCGGGTATTCACAGCGCGCTAAAAAGTATTCCTTAAGACCACCTACGCGTTGGCGTGTGTGCATCTCATTTGTAGGTAGGACGTGGTCGTAGCTGGCTAGCACCAAGACGCGCCCTATCGGTTCCCTAGATCGAAAGCTTTTCAGAGCCGCCACCGTTCGAGAGCGGCAGAACACTTCAACGCAACGGCGAAGAAGCGCAACCAAAACAAGAGGTACATGGCACTTGCCTTCTTGCGCCTTAGTGCCCTTTGCGTTAAGGAACCTCTGTAGAAGCCAGCGTTATTGCACGGGAACCTTTTGAAAAGGCGGCGGGTATCGACCACAGAGTCCGAAATTGCTTCGCTCAGCTCAGTGTTCTTCTCGTAGGAAGCGGTGTGTGCGCTGGAGCTTTGCACTACACAGACACAGAGGGCACGGAGGAACGCGAGCCGCCGCATCGAGCGTATCGCCAGCAGACCAAGGCGCCGTCGAGCGAACATTCGGCAGGGCAGTCGGTTGATCCGAGCTT
>CAYRMD010000180.1:0-3114 GCA_964425225.1 uncultured Pirellulaceae bacterium
TATCCATCGAGCCAATACGCTCGTTTACCGCCAGTTGATCAGACGTTCCTTAACAACGTGGTCCGATTCGCGTAGCGGTGCTCGCTTAGGGGGGCCGCTCTGTAAAGCTATCCATCTTCGCAAGCGATTGGGCAAGTTCCCGCGATAGACAACCGTGTTACAGCCATGTCCGACCTAAAAATGAGACGCACACAAGAAGTAACACGGAACACATGCCCCGACGCTAGACCGTGGGAAAAGTTCACCTACACACGCACCACACACCGGCGTGATTGTGTCAGCTCAGGGCCTATCCCAAAAATACCAACGGCGGAAGGTGAGTCACACCGAGGCGAAATGGAGAAGGGTAAGGTAGTTTTCTACCTTTTTTTGGTGACCCGATGCACCGGATCCAAAACTGTAAGACAAGTAAGAGGACCGCGTGAATGCGGTCAGTCCCAAAGCGGCTCCGCTCTCACCAACCATGAATTTTGGTATAGGCTCTTAGCCAAACGTGTAAGCTCGATCGTATCAGCTCGGCCGCGACTGTGCAGTAGTTCACCGAACGGATAGCATTCGCCGTTGCGCAAGGTTCGTAGGGCGTGGTACGCCCCCGAGCGGTTGTTTTGTACGCCAGTCACGTTGAATCCGCGCCAATCGCGGTTGCTGCAAGTACGGTCACAAGTAATCGATGTCTTCGCTTTGGGGGAGCTCGTCAAGCGACGATAGACCGAACATTTCGAGGAACCGAGAGGTCGTACGGTATTGCCGTGTGCGGCGGCCATTCACCACGGTTGGTTCGCATCGCAGGAGCTGTCGCCGAACCAGTTGGGCTAAGATAGGACCGCTCGCTTTACCGCGTAATTGGCCAATAGCCTCTTGCGTAATCGGTTGTTGATAGGCAACTATCGCCAGCACGTCAATCGCGGCCTGCGACAAGCGAGCGGCTTTTTGACGGCCACGAAGCTTCTGTCCCAATGGGGTAAACTCCGGTCGCAATTCCATGCGATATCCAGCACCAACCGATCGAATTTCGTACGGACAGCGTTCGGCCGCATATTGCTCATTAAGCTCCTGCACAAATTCGTCGATTTCCTCAGGACGAACACCGCGCATCAGGCGGGCCAACGAGCTGCTTTCCAAAGGCTGGTTTTCCGGATGACCAACAAAAAGTGCCGCCTCGAGGATGCTTCGCGGTGTAAGCGGACAAACGGCATCGACCTCGGCTGCCTGGGGATCTAACGGCAGGTCAGCCGTTTCGGGCGCCGCCGACATCTCGTCGTCGTACGGTTCGCGAGTGCCGCGCATCAAATCCGCATAGGCGCGACTCAACTCTTCCAAAGATAAACCGCCGTCGGGCGGCTGCGAAAAGCGATCCAGCCCAAAATCTTCCGTCACGCTCGGGTCCACCGCTTGCTCACTTCACGCTTCATAAACTCCAGCCCGTCGCGAGCTAGTTGTTCCTCGCTTTGGAACATCCGGCGCCAAATTTTGGTAGCAGCCGCCAGTTCCGGCAAGGCCAATCCGAAGGCTTCAATCATCAACCAGCCGTCGTATCCCACGGCGTGCAACGTGTCAAAAGTTTGGTCCCAACGAATATTACCTTGCCCCGGAGTGCTCCGATCGTTTTCCGAAATATGCACATGGACCAACACGTCGGCGCATGCACGAATCGAGGCCGGTATGTTTTTCTCTTCAATATTGGCATGGAACGTGTCGTACATCATACGACAATTTGGGTGGTTAACTTGTTTGACGAAGCAAGCGGCGTCGGCATGCGTGTTCAGCAGGTAGGTTTCGAAGCGATTGAGCGGCTCGACGCCGAGGGTCACCCCCACCTGGCCGGCGTACTCCGCAACAGCTCGCATGCTGTCGACACCCCAGTTCCATTCGTCGGCCGTAGGTCCTTTCCCGGAAAAGACGCCCAAAGCCGAATGGTAAGGTCCCACCAAAAGACGCACGCCCGCCTGGCAACAGCAATCCAGCGTTCGCTTCATGCGCTCGATGCCTACCTGACGCACCCGAAGATCCGGACTGATGGGGTTATCCACTTCCCCGCGTACGGTAACGGCCGTCCGCTCTAAGCCAAGATCGTCCAAGCGACGCCCCCACGCTGCGTAATCTAAATCCAAATTGAACAGTGGGAGTTCGACTCCGTCATAACCGATGCGTTTTAGAGTTTCGAGCACCGGAAGGATACTTTCATTGAGCTCCCCGGTCCACAGTAGAAGATTCATTCCAAATTTCATGGCCGCATCTCTCCTTGGCTTCTGATAACTCGGCGGTGGAAACCTACCCGTTGCGTGCCAATGTACGTCGTCTCGGCGCGCAAGGCATCAGGGTTATACCGTCTTCGGCAGGCGACCGTCTAGCAGTTGATAGGCAGCGCACTGCACCTCTTGGCGCGCCTCGCACAACCAGCCCGGTAAGTCGCCAGCAACCGGATCCAGCCCAATGCGTCGCAGCACTTGATTGAGGCGTCGTGCCAGGGCTTCGTCGTCCACGTAATCCTTGAGAAAACGTTCGTCCAGGAATCGGCGGAGCCATTCTGCCAACCGCTCGGGACGCTGTCCAGTCATGGCCCGAGCAGCCTCGGCAACCAGCCCTGGATCGATCGATTCCAGCACCCCATAGTAGCGCTCCAGGCCTGCGGGAGAAGCTTCAATAAGGACCGAGTCCAGGAGCAGTTCGACGGTAATATGTCCCAGAAAATGTGGACGTACTCCGGGTTCGTCGCCAAAATTCTTTTGGATCTGCCAAGCAAATCGCGAGCTCAGTTCAGCAAACGCCGGGTGGCGATGAAACCATGCGTCGTCTTGCCAGTGATAAAGAACACCACGCGCGATGGCGGCCAGTGAATCGCATTGTGAGGCGGCCAATTGCCGTACCCAGCGATTGCGCAAGCGCAACCGTCGATCCACAGCGTTTAGCCAGTCCGGCAAAGCCGTTCCTGCCACAACATAAGGCTGATCCAAATAGGGCCAGGCGTGAGCCAAGTAGTTCACTCGGTTACTCCCAGTACCGTCCACGCAAAAGCGTACCACGCTCGATCTCGAACAACCAAAAGGAACGCTCGTGTTCTTCTTAAGGAACCTCTGCATAATTCGCCCGTATTGTACGGAACCTTTTAACAAG
>CAYRMD010000181.1:0-3076 GCA_964425225.1 uncultured Pirellulaceae bacterium
ACGACTTGTTAAAAGGTTCCGTACAATACGGGCGAATTATGCAGAGGTTCCTAATTTTATTAGTTGTGTCCGTTGTGATGATCGTCACGACCGCGTTGTATAACGACTTTCACAAACGCTGCTCGGTCTTTTCATCGACACGTGATGTGGGGTCAAGGCAACTGCGCCGTCGAATCGTGCGACGGATCTATGCCCAGGTAAGATCACGGGCCATTGCTTAGCTGGGAGCCAGTGGAATGTGCGCCGCAGGACAGCCGCTTTCAGCAGACTACAGCGGTCAAGCCGCACGCCGCGCGGAAGCATACTGGCTCTGGTTCTGGGTCGCTGTGGCGTGTTTATTCGCCGGCCTCGCTTTCGTTCTGGTACGATCGAAGCCAGGCGATACGGCAGTGTACCGCTTGGCGGCTCAGCGATTTCTGAGAGGAGAAACCATTTATCGACAGGATGATCAAGCGGCGTTTACGTACCCGCCGTTTTTTGTATTAGCTTATGTACCATTTAGCGCGTTGCCACAGCCGTGGGATCGAGCCTTATGGCTCTCGGTTAATCTACTTTTAGCTGTGTGGGTGGTCCGTACCACGTTAAACGCGATATTAGAAAACGATTCTGTTTATCACGACCTTAACTGTGCTAGGAAAATAATGGTAGTATTAGTGATCCTGGCGCTTCAGATGCGTTTTATAATATCACCGATTACGTATCAGAGTCATGAGTTTATTGTGCTATCACTGGTTGTGGCCGGGATTGTTGTGTGGCCAAAAAGTAATTATGTGGCGGGAGTGTTCTGGGGAATAGCGGCTGCATGTAAAGCAACTCCGTTGTTGTTTCTGGCTGTGCTGTTGTGGCGGCGTGATATAGGAGCAGTGATATTGGCGGTGGCTGCGCTGGTCATGGCGACGCTACTGCCCGATTGGTTGGTACAGGATAACCGCCCGGGTCTGATGGTGGCCGAATGGTATAACACATTTGTTCGGCACGTGGAAGTGGCAGCTCCTCCGGATGTGCCCGGCGCGTGGCGCGAATGGAATGTCCTTAACCAGAGTTTGGCGGGTACGTTGTACCGTTTAACGACGCATGTGCCGGACGAGCCGCCGTTACGTTGGAACGTGGCCTTGGTTAATTTGGCTCCCTATTGGAGACAGGGTGTGGTTTTGGTCGCCCAGTGTATGGTTGCAGCGTCGGTACTTTGGGCCACGTGGCGCAAGAACCTCCAGTCGCTGCGGCCCTCGGAAAAAGGGGCTTGGGCCATGGCAGCGGCGACTCTGTGCGCAATGTTGCTTTTGTCGCCCATGAGCAGCCGGCAGCACTTTTGTGCTCTGGCACCGGCAATTGCAGTATCTGTGGTCCAGTGGGTATCGGGGCGCGAGCGGCTCTTTTCAACGGTGGCCTTGGTGCTTGTGGCTGCACTCGGCGGCTTTGGAGGAAAAGATTTGGTAGGCCCTTCTGTGCAGGTACAATTGTCGGCTTATGGGGCGTATACGTGGTGCGCGTTTGCCAGCCTAGCGGCGAGTGTCTCTGCTGCTATCCAATGTCGCAGGTAGATCAGTTGCTATCAGGTCCCAACACCCGGCCCGAAGCGACGTGCGATCGGCCGACATCCTACACTTGGCGCAAACCATTTTAGTTGATCACGTGGGTTTCGCCCGCCAAGGGGTTGCACTATTTCGAACAGGTGGCTGCCGTACAATGGGGCCCGGTCCACAATTGGTTTGAGCCGTCGATCGTTGGATCCTAACGGCGTTCGGCATGGGCGCGAACGCGTCGGTTCATAATGTCTTACGCATACGAGGGGTGTCCGGGTGGGGATGCAGCGGTGCCAATCCCGACTTACAATAAAGCACTGCGTGAACGTGCGACACGAAGAAGGTAGAATCCCGTACTAGGAAAGAGGCAATCTGAGAACGGCTGCGGATCGGAGTTGGGTGGGGCGACATTGAGCGCGACCAGCCCGGCTTCAGCATGGGTTCGGAACCTGCTCTAAACTCGGAACCTGCTCTAAACAAGGAATACGCCGGTTGAACCAGTCCGTTTGTCGCTTTGTTCGTCGCGTGCTCTTTCGAATCGCGGTAGTCCGCAGCAATATCAGCAAGTTTTGCACGGCCATTACAGTGGAAAGTCATGGGGGCCCACATCCTGAAACGAGCCTTTTACGATCGACCGGTAACTATAGTCGCTCCGGAACTTTTGGGAAAACGATTGGTGCGCAATTGGAACGGACAACGCGTCTCAGGGCTAATAGTCGAAGTCGAAGCGTATCTGGCTAAGGATGATCCGGCTAGCCATTCGTATCGAGGGCCTACCAGACGCAATCGATCGATGTTCGGCCCGCCCGGACATGCCTATGTCTATACGATCCACACGCGCTATTGTCTTAACGTTGTCTGCGAAAGTCCCGGACAAGGAGCTGCTGTGCTGATCCGCGCAGTGGAACCCGATGAAGGTACTCACCTCATGGCTCAATGGCGCGAGGGACATCCGCCGCTGGATTGGGCCCGAGGGCCCGGGCGGCTCTGCCAAGCCTTCGGGTTGGATTTAGCTTGGGACGGCTGGGATCTGACGCGCGGTCAAGGGTTGTGGATCGAGCACGGACCGGCGCTACCCACCTGGAAGATCGGCACTTCGCCGCGCATCGGCATTCGACTCGCTCAAGATCTACCTCTGCGGTTCTTCGTTCAAGGGCACCGCTACGTATCCGGTCCGCGGCGTTGTCACGGTAGGCCCGATACATGGATCACGTGGAACCCGCAGCTATCCATCGAAAAATGATTGTGCGCGTATGGGCTGCGCTGCGATACGTTCGCTCGTCGTAACGAAAACACCCGTGACGAGCGTCTTTTCTGATAGACTCATCGCCGTAACGCCCCAACAACTCACGCACGCGATCGAACTCTGTGTTGGGTACTTACTACGCTGTAGCGCCGTAGCTCGATTTTTGCGTTGCGGCACGTTCCTGAGTGGGAAACTATGAAGCGCAGAGGCGCCAAGGCGCCGAGGCGCAGTGGGTTAACGAATGAGAGAACGGTTAAGGAACCTCTGCATAATTCGCCCGTATTGTACGGAACCTTTTAACAAGTCG
>CAYRMD010000182.1:0-2704 GCA_964425225.1 uncultured Pirellulaceae bacterium
TCTATCTCTTGTTCGGATCAAATGACACTATCCATCGAGCCAATACGCTCGTTTGCCGCCAGTTGATCAGAGGTTCCTTAAGACGGATAGCTCGTTTCCATTCCTGCCGTGGAAAATAGGGAAACTTCCGCCATGGCCGGCCCGTTACACCATAAAATTCCACCCACAATCAAGACACACACCTTTTTGGCCTTGTCACCCACGGACTTCAGAAACTAATAATAGCCTCAATACTCGGCGTTGACGTTCGACGCCCGTAGCCAACTGCTGACGGGGTGAGTGCCTTGCGCGAACAGTATCCCGGACAGAATCGGGAGTAGTCGCCAGCGATCGCGGCCATGCAAGGCGTCGACCACAGAGTTGATTCATTCGTCCCACAGCTACGGAAACTGAAAATCGACACGATCCATCCGTGGCCCTTTTGTTACTAGACTATTGTTTTTCCTTAAAGAGTGACGGGAGGGCCTCTTTTTCGAAGAGCATTTTTTCAGAAAGTGTAGAAAAAGTGGTCTCCAGAAGCAAATGGATCATCGTGGACCAATCGCTCACAGGCCCCGGAAATCACCACTATGAGTATGCACGGCTCATGGCAACGGCCGCACTATCGGCTGGCTACGAAGTACATGTAATCGGCAACTGCCAGATGCGAAGTGACGGCTGGGACGAGCTTCCGGTAAGCATTTATCCAGCAATTCGCTTCACTACTTATGACCGCCCGGTTCGTTTAGCTCCTTCGGCGCGCGAAGGGCGACGGCTGTTTCCGAACAGATTGCGGTCCTGGTTTGGGGCACTTCGCGAGCGGAAATACCGCCGAGCGTGCATTGAGTTTGCGGAACGAATACGACGCCTCCTCTCGCACATTGGACTTTCCGATAGGGATCACATTTTTTTCCCTACGTTATCGGTACACGATTTGAAGGCCCTTGACCATTTCTGGAGTCGAACGGAGGTTGGGCGACAAAGCACATGGCATTTGCAATTTCATTTTGAGCTTCCGGACGAGATAACCCATTCAAGCGCGGAACGCTGGCGCGCCGCCCCACACGTGCCAGCGGACTCAGGCGAAGATTGCTTCCGCGCCTTTCGCGACAATAGCTTGCCCTACCGATTCTTGTTTTATTGTCCAACCGAGAGTATGGCGACGCGGTACAACGCGTTGGGGATTGGACAGTTTGTTGAGCTTCCCTATCCAGTCCACGTGGTACCTGCTGGACCGTGGGAGGGTGTATACCCATTGAAGATCTGTTGCGCGGGACATGTTCGCCGGGATAAAGGACGGTTCGAATTGGCTCAATTAGTGGAACTCTTATGGGAGCCGCTTTCCCAAGGCGAGATTCAACTGTGGCTTCAGGGGTCGCGACACAAGTATCGCACCCTACCGGCGCAGGCGTTACGGCACCCGAGCGCGTTGCGTCTGGTGCCGCATCCGTTACCCACACCCCAGTATGTGCAACTGATCGCCTCGGCCGATATTGGATTATTCCTCTACGACCCCAATACGTTTCGGCGGCGGTGTAGTGGGGTGCTGGTGGAAATGCTAGCGGCGGGCATACCGGTCGTCGTACCAGCCGGAACATGGTTGTCGCAACAGCTTGAATCGGCTGGCGCAGAGCACGTGGCGTCTGGAACAACTCGCGACCTAAGTGCTAGGTCCGTCGGTCGCGTGGGCCTTATCGCAAATAGTACCGAGGACTTCGCCGAGGCGATCCATCGTATGGTAAAGCACTACCCGCATTTTCGGAGTTCGGCATCTCATTTCGGCGAATCCTGGCGTGAGCGTCATTCTCCGGAAAACGCGCTGCGAATCATGTTAGAACGCGCAGCCAGCATCTACCCCCCGTGTGTTCGTCCTGATTGTAGGTACAGCATCCGGCCGACGACACACACGCGATCCAAAGTTTTTACGAATCCATACGCCACAGGCAATCTCCGTTTCTTGCCCAAAGCGCCCCGAACTTGGTGCACCGGAATAACCCACGATCTGTAGGGTCGGGTTCGCAACCTGCTCCAATCAAAGCACGTGAGCCCATTCGCCGAGTGCCGCTCCCTTGCGGTCGCGGCTCCGAACCGCTCAATCTCGTTTCCTTACGTGAATCCACTTGTCGACCACGCGCCATTCTACGACCCATCTTCGGATGAACCTAGAGCCAACCCAGAGGATCGCCAGCTACGTTACGCCACGCGCCGCCTACAATTAACACGCACACGCCGCGCTCGGGAACCTCAGCAGCGCATGCGTCGCTACTAGGCCGACGCCGCAGAACGACCGAACCATAGCGCGACAACAAAGTCGTCCAGATCAAGCGCTACGTGCGAACCAGTAAGTACGCGTGGCCGCCTAATAGAATCATGTGCTGGACAAAAGATATCGAGCGTGTCATCGTGTAATCTTGCTAGATTAGATACGACTGTATCTCATGGATATAATTAGAGTCTGTTCTTGAGACTAGCACATTTACTATGGCGGTTTGTGTTAGTGTGAAAAACATTGTGACAAGTTGTTTGAGACTGGCAGATTTCTTATCGGTAAATGTTTAGCAGAGTCATAACAATGAGTCGTATTTACAGCCAAATTCCTCTCGGCATTCGAGGCTGTGTATCAGGCGCTGACTTGCTGATGGGCCTCGAAAACACTACAATCCCTGGCAGGCTGTTAAGGAACGTCTGATCAACTGGCGGTAAACGAGCGTATTGGCTCGATGGA
>CAYRMD010000183.1:0-2690 GCA_964425225.1 uncultured Pirellulaceae bacterium
CACTATCCATCGAGCCAATACGCTCGTTTACCGCCAGTTGATCAGACGTTCCTTGATATGTGCCCTGCCCTGCCGCGTGCGCTCGGTAGAGGTTAAAGGCGGGGGGAGACGTAGGCCCGTTAGCGATACCGCCGGTGCCCCATACCTGTTTCCGTTCGGCGGGTGTGATTGCGAATGGAGTTCCGCTGTAGGCTCGCCAAGTATTCGTGGCAGCTAACACCAATATGGGAGCAGCAGGTTTGTCCGGCGCACGCCTCACCAAAAACGTAACGTAGTTGACGCGTGGCTTACCCTCATAATCGAAAGTAAAACGGGCAACGTAAAAGCCGGGTTTTGCATCACGGGGCACATGCCACGTATGTCGTACGGGCCACTGGCAATCATAGAGGTCATCGGATGCCAGGCGCAATCCGTGGCCGCGCTTCGGATCGTGTTTTGGATCGTAATTGCCGTATCGCTCTACGGCGGCATTGAAAGCCGGTCCGCCGATCATCCACGTTGCGTGATTGATTATGCGGCCATGACGCTCGTAACGCGAATGATCCCGCACCGTGTCACCTCGCTCTTCGTCCAATGGCCAAACTGCCCATAACGACTCATCGTCCGGCACGGCAAGCCCACGTGATTCGTAACGTTGGTGAACGTCCGATTCATTAAGGGCACGACCATAGATGCACGGCATGGCGATGTCGGCATCCACGAATGCGTCTGCCCTGCCCTGGCGACCGGCTGCGCCGATTCTGAGTGGTGACGTGCCAGTGGCGACGGTTTCCACATGCGGCCAACGTCCCGCAAGCTTCCCATCAATCCACACGCTTTTCTGCTGACCGTCCCAGGTTGCCACCACGTGATGCCATTGTTGCTCGATCAGTTGACCGGCGCGATGCTCAAACGATTCTCGATGCTGACCCCCATCACCTAGGTAAAAAACCACTTGGCCTTCGGGTTCCAGGAACAATCCGAACCCACAGCTTGATGGGTAATCCCACTGGGTGAGCAATGCTGCGCGTTGCTTGAGTTTCCAAGGCCGCACCCAGCATTCCAATGACAACTGGCGGGGAACCTCTTGGATACTACGTTCCACGTGAATGTACGATCCCGGAAAAATCGGAAGCGGATGAGGCTCGGCGGGTGGGAATTCAGCCACTACTTCCTCTGCTGCGGGATCGTCTACTTTTGGACCAAGCCGGCAGATACTGAGTCGATACCCCACGCTACTGCTAACGTGCAGCTCTAAGGTTCCTCCAGCAACCACGCTTTGCTCGCCAGGATATGCGTGTACTCCAGGGATCTGTAGCGGATGATGGGGTGGCAGCGGTTCATTTTGAGCCCTCACCAACGACGTGATGCAACCGCACACGATAATGACGAATGGCAACGTAAAGCACCGCATGACACACTCCACTCATGACGCTTCGGTCTATGCACGGACACCGTCTACAAAGTAAACGCAAAGCCTGTCTCGGTGAAGCGCCCACAGGACCGAGTTGTTAGTTGGGTCTGGATCGCAATGAGAATACCGGGTTGATTTCACTCGTGCCCTGCGCAGCGCTGCAGAAGGGACCCGACCGTCGAGCCCGAGCGTGGGCCCATTTCGGTGGGCGCTCCGAATGAGTTAACAAGCAACGTTTCCAGACATCCCGAGCCAGACCGCGCTGAAGGTGAGGCAATGGGATTTGGGTTGGATTCGACATTTGCCGGCGATTGTTTAGTAGACACGTAGAGCGGGCGTGTATTCCACTGCGAGCCTATCCCAAAATACGGCAGTGCGGAAAATGTCGCGTGCCGATGCAAAATGAAGGAAGTCAAGGTATTTTCTACTTCCTATGTTCGTCGTGCCCCGATTCATCGAGTCGAGAAGGGTTAAGCCCAGCAAGCGGACCGCGTGAATGTGCTCACTACGAACGTGGCTCCGTTTTCCCCCACAGGGTTTTTCGATAGGCCCTGAGCCGGCCGACCTCTTGAGTTTGTGGGTGGGGCGGTAGCCGTGGCTGTAGCCATTAAAAGGGAGATAAGTCCACCTGATAATCGACTCGCGGTGCATCGGGCTCGCATTCGATGTCTAGACTCTCAGCCACCTCAACCAAAATCCGAAATTTTTTGCTCCGCGACACAATAACGACCTGATCATTTGGATGTTCTTTTACCAGGTAGCCATATTTCCAACACAGCATACGATCAACCGTTGTCGTTGACGCTGCCGTTGCTTCCCAACTTTCACACGTTGCGCCGCGCGATCTAGCCTGATGCCGCAAACGATCTGCTACGACACGCGATCTCGCTGTTTGAATTATCACAGTATGGTCCCCTACGTCTAACTGCGCCGGGACCTCACCGGGACCAGCTTCGGCGTCGATTAAGAATACTTTTCGCCGGGGCGATTGATTCATCCTCGTATTCATACAGTACTCCTGCAACTACATTAGAAACTTTGCGAAAGCACACCAGTCGCACCTTCGGTTTTTCCGCGACGACGTACGCCGCGAAAAGTCTTCTTCCGATTTGTTGTATATAACTACCACGGATTACAGAACACGCAACTGACCATTGTCCTGTATCATACGAAGACACGATGGGTGCGTCTAAGTACCGGTTGTTCGTAACGATTGTGCCATAATGAAAAATGAACGCTGATCTACTACACCAACTTATGTGATTATCTTTGACAAATGTTGGCGATAATGACTTAA
>CAYRMD010000184.1:0-2489 GCA_964425225.1 uncultured Pirellulaceae bacterium
GCTTCGAGGTATCAAGATCGGGCCATAACGTGTATCGGCTACGGCCGCGGAAGTTGGGTAAGTGGGCGGTAAAGTAAGTTTCCATTGGGCCATGGCGGATCTGAATTGGGCTGCAGGAGGGTCAGGTGGTTTTCGGGCGCGGGTTTTCCTAATCGGTGGCTGTGGTGCATCGTATCCACGACGTTCGACGCTCCGACGCTGGCGCAAGTATTACCGGAGGTGCGTATTGTCCGGAGCCTGGCAGGATAATCCGTGAGGCTGGCACCGGGGCCTAGTGGCCAGGGAACTCAACGTGGGAGCCTGGCACCAGTACATCGGCGCGCTAGAGCGAACACGTAGTGCCAGGCGCTTATATTCGAGAGGCAGTTTACGCTGGTTGCCTAGACTTCCAACTCGTGCAGAGAACCCAAAAGTAGGTTAGTTATTACTACACGTTTATTCGGGTATCTGCGCTACTGCGCCTCGAACCCGCACCCTTTCGCTTCAACGCCGACACACTCAAAACCCGAATTGGCCATCCCAAAATAGCCAAAAATCCTCCATACGTGCAGACCGTCAGCGCTTGAATCCCCCAAGAAGCTTTTGCAAAAGCCCAATGCGCCACGCTCTGGCCGTACGCGACGCACGCCAGTCGACACCCAAACACCAATTAGCTCGTGTCTGGGTTACCTGCTAAATCCCCGCTCGATGCTTGCCCCCCAACCCGACTCTCCCCCGCAGTCGTACCGCGCCTCATCCGGCCTGGACCACGACCACTCGACCGCGTCACCTCGCGCAACGTCCGCACCAGGTCTTGAATACTCGCCTCTCCCCTTGCCACCACATCCGGCAATCTTAAATCCACTCGCCGCAACACCCCCCGTAACGCCTCGATACCAGCCGGACCTAAACCCAGCATCCGCCCAATCTCGTCGCCGGTCCGGTCAACACTGCCACGCTGCTCAAAAAGCCGCTCCACCCAAAGTTTGACCTGCTCGACGCTCGATAAACTCGCTAGCCCCGACATCCGACCCCATGCCGTAAGCCACACCTGCAGCTTCTCGATCGCCTGCCGGCTCTGGGCCTCGCTGAGCTCCGGCGACTCCAATAACTCCTCGATCCAATCCTCGAAACGCTTCCGGTTCCGACGCACATTCGCTACCGGTTGTATGTCCTTGCCGTTGGCCAGCCTCCAGGCGCACCAACTAGGACCCACCCACCGCAATACCGCCACCCACTCTTCGAGCGTCACCGGCCCGACACCGCGTACCTGGTGCCAACCCAAGCCCTCGGCTTGATACGGCCGACAATCCATCGGCGCTAATGCCAACGGTTCTCGCAATCGCTCCGAACGCACTAAGTCGTTTACCAGTGCTTCCAACCGCTGCCGATCAACCCATACGCCTGGCAGCCTCCTGCCAGAAACTCCCGAACTGTCCGCACAGCCTACATCGGTGGCCGAGCCACGCATTGGATCCTGCAACCCTTCCTCGGCCGACGCAGCGCTCCGAGCAGGAACTTGCCCCGGCAGCTCCGGGTAGGTTCGCAAACCGGCCGCCACTCCCAGTCGCTCGGCCAACCGTTCGTTCAACCACACCGCATGCTGCATCAGACCGCCATCGGTCGGCAGGCCCGCGCCACGCAAATACTCCATCGCACGGTCCCAACCCGACCCCGTCGTACACTGCTCCAAACACTGTACCAAGCCTCGTACCTGCGGTAGGCACTCGGTGAGTAAGGCTACGAGCATCGATTCCTGCTGCTCGTTTATCGGAAACGAAAAATAACGCTCGGCCCAAAATGCTCCCCGTGTGCCTGCCTCCCGGTTGAAACGCGCCGCCGACCGCTGTTTGACCACCTGCATCAACAGCGGAAGCTCCTGGAGCTTCTTGCGCAGCGTTTCGATCGCCGCCTTGTCCTCAAGCAACACTGCCGGAGGCGGATCGGCTTCGTTCCAACGCACCTGATGCTTGCGGCACAACGCCTCGACAGGCGTCGGTAACCCGATCCGTGCTCGATGCAGCACCTCGCTATCGGACCACTCTGCCGCCCGGTTCGGCCACAGGTGTAGCACCATGATCCACCCGTCCGGCACAAACACCATCGCCTGGACCTCGACCGTGTACGCTCGCGAGTACTCGTCGATCAACTCCACGAGCAGTTGGCAACGGGGGATCCGACGCCGTTTGAACTGAACCATCCCCTGGCATAGCGACATCTGCTGCACGCACTGCGAGACGCATACGACGCGTAGCGGCTTGCCCTTAGGGATCAGATCCCGACGAGACCGACGACCCATCCTGGTTTCTCCTTTTGGTCTGGCCCGCACCATCCTCTGGTCCATGAGCTCAACGTTGGGCGCGGACAACGCTAAGAGGCTCTACGCGAAACTCTAACAAATGGGGTAGGCCATTGATAAGCGTCGGTGGCCGATTTTTGCCACTTTTTCCCAAAAATCGAGCTAGGTGTGACAACCGTCTGTCACACCTAACAGCCAGGAGTGGGGATTG
>CAYRMD010000185.1:0-2328 GCA_964425225.1 uncultured Pirellulaceae bacterium
TATCCATCGAGCCAATACGCTCGTTTACCGCCAGTTGATCAGACGTTCCTTAACATGGTCTTTCATTCTATTTATGACCCCCTTTATACTAGCAGGACTGATCCTGCTGGCTGAAACGGTGTATTTGTTCCTTTCCTTATCTAACCCAGTTCCTGTGTTAGAATTGCAGGACGTGCATCTTATACCGGGCGGTGCCGGTTCGCTCCAGTGGCACTGGCAAGGATCAAGCCGTTCTGTCCGAGCTCTTGCGATCGAATTGATCGGAAGGGAATCCGCTACGTATACACTGGGTACGACGAAGGTGACCGACAATCGCAATTTCCACGAGAGTACTTTGCTCAAGACACAGCAACCGGCTGAAATTGCGTCGGGAGCCATTACATTTTGTATTCCGAATCGAACGATGCACTCATGGAAGGGGCGGCACAACGCTATTGCATGGGTCATTCGCATCCATGGAGAGATTCCACGCTGGCCGGACGTTAAGGTTGAGTTCCCGGTTGAGGTATACCCCATATGAGCCTAGAAAACTGGCGATAACAACTAAGTAATCGAGGGGTAACGACTTATTTTTTGCAAAATGCGCCATTCAATAATCGAACGGCGCCACGAGGTGTCGCGCACGCTTTTGTTGTGCAGGGAACTCAAGTTGCCATCGGAGGTGGCAAGGGGGCGTCGCCATCAGCCCGAGGAACTGGTGCAGCTGGTTTTGCGGCGCGAGCCTTATGTCAACACTGCTTTCAGGAAAGGAGCTCGTGTTGGGCACGATTAGTATTCAAGTGGATAACGTTGAAGCAGGGTTTGAGCCTGGTTCGCTAATGACAGCCCAATTACAGTGGCAGCTCGATGCGCCACCCGATGCGGTTCGGATAGCCCTTGTTTGGTTTACGCTGGGCAAGGGAAGCCGAGACTGTCGTGTTGTCCAGCGGCTATCAATCGACGGGCCGTTAGAGGCGTCGGGAGTTCGGCGATTGGGCATCCAGCTACCCGTCTCGCCATGGAGCTTTTCCGGATCGTTGATTACTTTGACTTGGGCCCTGGAAGTGATTGCCTATCCATCCAAGGACCGGGCGCGGTGTGAGTTTATAATGGCGCCGGGAGGTAAGGAGATTGTGCTTCGGTGACTCGCGTCATGGTGCGGAGTTCGGCAAATGAGCATGATCCACGCTCCGTGCGGCGGTTGCTGCGTGATAACCCATTCCTGCAGCAACGACTCGATTCTTTACCAGCAGTTGTAATCGGCCAGAGCTTGCGGGAGCTTTTCGATCGCATCCAGGAAATTGGAGGCCGTGGTACCTTGGTAGGACCCCAGGGTACCGGCAAATCCACGCTGCTACGTGCGCTAGCCGAAGAAGCCCTGCGCAACGGGTACCGCGTATGGCTCGGAAGATGTGAACGCGGGCGGCCTCCTGCGGATGAGGAGAACCGAACGTTTTCCGAGCAAGACGCCGTATTCTTGGATCGTATCGAGCAGTTGTCGACGCCTAGATGGAGGCGATGGCGACGAATGGTGCATGGTGCCGGTATTGTGGTGGTAACCGCTCATCAGGAACATCAATGGCCGACTGCATACCAGACAGCGACTTCTCCCGAATTGCTCGACCAGCTTTTTGATTACTTAGCCGAACCGATCGACGAGCGCATTCGCGCGACAAATGTCCAGCTTTGGCGCAAATACGGTGGGAATCTGCGCTTAGTCTTTCGTGAATGGTACGAGCGTTGGATAGAAGGACATCCGGTTACGTGGCAGCTTCGAGTGAAAAACGCTCGCTGACGAGGCACGCCAGCGAGCGCCTGTTTTTCTGAAGCAAATGCCACGACACTCTGGCAACGTAGCCGCCTGAATCCCGCTCTAACTTGATATAGAAACGGCTCGTGACCCGCGCCGCGGATTAATAGCGGCGACCATAACCGCCGCCGTAGCCGCGTTGCCCGCGTCCTCGCTCTTCGCGGGGACGTGCCTCGTTTACCGTCAACGCGCGGCCGTTGATTTCTTTTCCACTCAAGCCGTCGATTGCGGCTTGCGCCTCTTCATGAGTCGACATTTCTACAAAGCCGAACCCCTTCGAACGCCCGGTATCGCGATCGATGATCACCTGAGCGGACTCAACCGTACCGAACTGCGAAAAGAGCGACTCCAACTCGTTGCTGCTTACGCTGTAAGGAAGATTGCCGACGTACAATTTCTTACCATTACCCACGACGGGCCTCCTCAACTACTACCAACCGACTCTGCACGTTCTCGACCCACCGCGGGCGATACCGTCAACAGACTAGTTGGACCGCCTGCTATTTTGCCGCCCAATATCGCCGCTGTCAAGAGTAAAG
>CAYRMD010000186.1:0-2266 GCA_964425225.1 uncultured Pirellulaceae bacterium
GCTTTCAGCGCATCGAAGACCGCAGCGATATTGCCTTCGCCCGTCATGCCGCAACGCCCCACATTGCGTACAGCAGTTTGCACCAAAAGCGTAGTAGTAATCAAACCACCCCTATTATAGGTTCGCCGCAACGTGCGTCGTAATGGTTTGGTTTGTTGTGGCTGCAGGTGGGGTTTAAGAACTGTACCGGCTACCGGCTATCGGTCTGTTGTGTCGCACGGCACCAACTGTCCCACCCACTGGTTGCAGCCATACGTTTGACGTTGATCGTCGCTACTCGAAGGAGAACGTCCCGCACAAACACAGGCTCGCCCGATTGGAGTACGAACAAATTCAAGAGCGGACTTGGAACGAATTAGGGAAACGCAAAGGTGGAGAAGCGCATGGGCGCGACCGATGCGTCCACCTTATATTCGTCACGCGTTTGCACCTCTGCGTTGAATTATTCCGTCTCTCCCGTGCGGTAGCGGCTCTCAAAAGCCGGAGCGTGGGATCTACCGTCTTTCCACGAATCGAAAAGTTGACCGCTTGCCCTAACACATCTTGCGATAATGACACAGCAGCCCAGGCGATAGACGGCGTAGTTTGGGATATTATCCAATTACTGATCGAGACGCGCACAGGCAGTGCGACTTGGCGATAAGTGACACGTATTAGAAGCGGCTGGAACCCGCATAAAAAAGCCGGCTCGCAAAACTACTTGCGAGCCGGTAGAAACTAAGAGCCTACAATCGTGGCGAACAAATTGCCCACTAAGTGCCGGGGCGCTGCGGTCGTGTGTTCTGCCCTGGTTGACCCCCCGGACCGCCACGTCCGCCCGGCCCGCCACGTCCACCAGGTCCCCCGCGACCTCCCGGACCGAATTGCGGCTGTGGGAATTGGAACGGTTTTCCTTTTAGCTTTTCAAATTCTGCCTTTTGCTCTGCCGTCAACACGGCCAGCATTTCCTGTTCGTTTTGTTGCCGCATCTGCTCGAATCGCTCACGAAGCTGAGCCGGATCGCCCCCGCGGGCTCCCTGGAAGGCATCGCGCAGTCGATTCTGGGCTTCCTGTTGAACTGCCTGGAGCTTTTCCTTTTGCGCATCGGTCAGTTTCAGTTTGGCCTGGACGTTGGCATCCAGCAGCGCCTGTACTCCCATGCGTTGGACGTTCAATTGTTCCAGGCGTTCCATTTGATGTGGTAACAGGATATCAGCCAGCTTTTGTCGTACCTCGGCTTCTCGCTTGGCTGCCTCTTCTTGCATGCGACGGAAGAACTCCCGACGTTCCTCGTCGGTCATATTCTGAAAATCGGGGCGATCCCCCTGCTGTCCCCGCTGTCCTCGTAGGGACTCAGCCAATTGATCGATCTTCGTTCGCTGATCATCCAGCAGCTCGATTTCCTTTTGTACCTCTTCCATTCGCAACAGGCCCAAAAGGCCACCACCGCCGCCGAAGCCACCTCGTCCAAAACCACCAAAACCACCGAAACCTCCGCGACCCCGCTGTTGGGCATGCGCCGGTGTAATGAGCACCACCAAAGCCAAGCAGAGCCCAAGTCCAAATAATACCCGACTGATTCGCATTCCCTGACCCTCCTTTACGACTGCTGTGTACGCTAACACCGACTAGCACCCGAAGTCCTCGAATCCCGTCACCCCCTTAGCCGGTCGTGCGCTCTACGAACGCCGGAGACCTCAAAGCCCAGTGCCCGCCGCCACTTTACCGGAACCCAAGGGAACGCGATGAGTGACCCTCATCAGCAAGAACTAACCCGTGGCCCCAAAAAAAGTTCCGCCTTAATGTGAAATTGTTGGTTTCGTAAGCTTACGAAGCACCACGCTACGGCGAACTAAGCACGTGGTGCCGAAGTGCCAAACCAGGGGGGATGCAGTTTTCTCGTGTAAGTGCTGTCAACAATTGACATTGTGTTTTGCGGGCGACGACGCGGGTTGAGTCGAAGCGATCTTCGAGCAGTGCCACAACGGGCCATCCACTAAGATCTATCGGCAATGACACTTGCGCGTTGGACCTTCGCGTAAGTCTTGCGTGTAAGAAGTTCATGGTGTCGGGACCACGTTCGAACGCCAAGGCGCAAAGGCGCAACAAAACTCGGGCCCCAGGGATTTCCGTGGTAGGACGCTCTGCCAAGAAGACACGTAACGTTTGTCTTTCTGCTTTGCCAAGCGGTTGGCAACAGCCCCGAGAATGTATGGCACAACATTCTTTTAAATTTAAGGAACCTCTGCATAAGTCACCCGTATTGTACGGAACCTTTTAGCAAGTC
>CAYRMD010000187.1:0-2210 GCA_964425225.1 uncultured Pirellulaceae bacterium
CCATCGAGCCAATACGCTCGTTTACCGCCAGTTGATCAGACGTTCCTTTATTTTGCTCTCAATTGCGTGTGTGCGCTGTATGATTTCGCTAACGGTGAGGTCTCACACGACGGAGGAAGCCTTAGGAGTTTGCGGCTGCACAAGCCAATCTCACACCTCAGCGGAAAAAACGAACCCACGGAGGTTACCGGGCAGGCTTGGAGCGCAGTACAACGGGCCGGCAAGCTGGTTTGTATATTCAATCGATCGTCCGATAGCAGCGTCGACACGAAACGGCGGTTTGTGGAAAGCGCCGCTATTACCAAAAACCACGACTTAACAGTCACCTCAAATCCTATGGTGGTGAGCCATGCACAGTAGCGAACTTCGTACGAACGACTTAAAAGGTACAGCAGCCGAGCCCGAAGACACGCTGTCCGGCGAGCAGGTCCTAAGCGAGCCCGAAGCGACCAAGCACTACGATAGAACATTGGCGTGGTTGTTGGTACTTTTTGTGGCGAGCGGTGCTGCGGCACTTATTTACGAGGTCATCTGGTTTCAACTCTTGCAACTGGTCATTGGCTCATCGTCGCTTTCGTTGGCGGTACTTTTGGCAACGTTCATGGGCGGCATGTGCATCGGAAGTATGTCGCTGCCGTACCTGGTGCCGCGCTCGTGGCATCCCTTGCGGGTGTATGCCGTTTTGGAAGCCGCCATCGGACTGTGGGCGTTGGGCCTGATCGAATGGTTGCCTCAACTTGACCGTTGGTATAGCCTCTGGGCCGGTCAAGCGAATCACGGTGCGTTTGGCCGGGCCGTTTTGGCGACCATTTGCTTGGTGCCGCCTACGATCTTTATGGGTGCCACCTTGCCGGCGATTGCACGCTACGTCGAGCAGAAACCGAGCGGTGTGACATGGCTCGGATTTTTCTACGGCGGCAATATCGTCGGTGCTGTGTTAGGATGTCTAGCCGCCGGGTTCTTCTTACTACGGCTTTACGATATGCCGACAGCAAGTAGTTTTGGCATGGCTATCAACGGGGCGGCTGCTGCCTTGGCAATGGTCCTCTCCTGGCGGCCGGGAGGCTGGCGCCGCGTAGCGCCGACCCACTCGGGCGGCCGACAACCGGTACGGCCATCGTGTCCGTGGGACATCGCCCTGGGAATCGCGGTGTCGGGTTGCGCGGCACTGGGTGCCGAAGTAGTTTGGACGCGACTCCTTTCCCTGACTTTAGGAGGCACCGTGTATGCATTCTCCATCATATTGGCGGTATTCCTGGCCGGGTTGGGTCTGGGAAGCACGGTCGCGTCTCGATGGGCTGATCGCGCATCGGCTCGATTGCGCTTTGCGCTGGTACAACTTGCCCTGGTAGCGGCGATTGCTTGGGCGCATTATCAACTCACCGCCTCGATTCCGTACTGGCCAATCGAGCCTGGTTTAACGCGTAGTCCCTGGGACAAGTTTCAGTTGGATATCGTACGTTGCCTCTGGGCAGTATTCCCAGCCGCGTGTTGTTGGGGAGCCGCGTTTCCATTAGCGCTATTAGTCGCCATGTCGTCTGCAATCGGCTATCATCGTCAAACCAACACGCTGCCCCATCCCCAGGAGCCTGATAGTGGACGTGTGGTGGGAATCGTCTATGCAGCCAATACCTTCGGCGCCATATTCGGTTCACTGGCTTTCAGCCTGATTATTATTCCGCGATGGGGCACGCAACGCTCCGGTCAGATCTTAGTGATGTTGGCATTAACTTCCGCTGGACTGGTCTGGGTGCAACGGTGGATAAGCGGTACCTCAGCCGAGAACCCCCTACGCCGATCGCTACGATTCGTTTTCGAGATGCTTTGTGCAACAATCGCCCTGGTTATCACAGGATGGTTGGTCTTTAAGCTCCCCGCGACACCGCCGGAGTTAATAGCTTACGGTCGCTTTTTGCCACGAGATTACGGTTGGGCTGAAGTAGTTTATGCGGCGGAAGGAACCGATGCTTCTGTGGCCGTAAGCGTCTTGGAAGACGGCACCCGCAACTTCCACATCAGTGGGAAAGTGGAAGCCTCCAGTGAACCGATGGATATGCGACTCCAGCGGATGCTAGGACATATACCAGCCTTGCTGCATCCGGCCCCTCGATCCGTTTTGGTAGTCGGCTGTGGAGCTGGTGTCACGGCTGGCACATTCTTAAGGAACGTCTGATCAACTGGCGGTAAACGAGCGTATTGGCTCGATGGAT
>CAYRMD010000188.1:0-2143 GCA_964425225.1 uncultured Pirellulaceae bacterium
CACTATCCATCGAGCCAATACGCTCGTTTACCGCCAGTTGATCAGACGTTCCTTGGGTCATGAAGCGACTTTGGGGAGTAAAGGGCTAATGTTCGACGTGATTCCGTGGTGGGCATGGTTAATAGGTGTTGCGGTAGTGTTGATGGTTATTGGGTTGTTAATGCGACGGCGCCGCCCGACTGCTCGTGCCGTCGCGCCGGAAGAGCTGGACATGACGAGTCTCAGCACGATTGGGCCTTCGTTGGATCGGATATATCTTGAATGTTTTGGGGTTCCGGTACGCCTAGCAGCGGTGGTCATTGCGCCGCTTGGGAGGGAAGCGTCGGTTCCAGGGCCCGATCGTTTGCATGCCCTTTTTGACCAGTTGGTTCCTGGATTAGCCGAAGTGGTCGGACATGATAAACCGAGAATCATACGCTGGCCAGTGCAGCTTAGTCGCGATGGATTTGTACATGCTTTTTTCAACCGTACAGGTTTAACGACCAATGCGAGTCCTTGGTGTGCTTGGGCCGGTCGTGTTCTTTTTGACCAACAACAACTCGTTGTTGGCTTTGTGGGACGAAGCTCGCAGCCGACACGGCTCGGCAAAAAAGTAATTGAAAACGACGGCCAATGGACCAGTGCCCTGCGGATTGGGCGTCCAGAAAGGAATTCGGCTTGACGCACAAGCCCCCCGAAGTGCTCCTTGAAGATGCGTTGGCTATTTGGCGGGCTGGTGTTGCCGCTGTGGACAGTCGGCGGCTGGTGCGTCAGTCCGTACGGCGAGAAGGCGATACCGTATTCTTCGGAGAACACCGTCTGCGGATAGCGCCCCCGGGAAAACTGTTGGTTGTTGGAGCTGGTAAGGCTGCTGCGGGAATGGCCGAGGGCCTGCTTGATGCGCTCAACGCACCGGGGCCGCCTCCGTTTGCCGTGACCGGTTGGCTCAATGTACCCGAGGACTGTGTCCGGTTCGTTCCAGGGATCCACGTACACGGTGCACGCCCGCCCCATGTCAACGAACCCACCGAGGAAGGAGTCCGAGGAAGCGAGGCCATTTTGCAATTAGTGCAACGTGCCACGGCAAATGACGGATGCGTCTGCTTGTTATCGGGAGGCGCATCGGCACTACTGCCCGCTCCTGTGGCCGAAGTGCCGCTGTCCGAAAAGCTGTTTCTCACCCGCTATCTGAGCGCACAGGGGGCTAACATCGAGCAATTGAACACGGTTCGCAAACATCTGAGTCGCATCAAGGGAGGAAGGCTCGCCGCGGCTTGTCGAGCTGGTTGGCTCGTGAGCCTAATTATTTCCGATGTGCTCGGTGATCCGTTAGACGTGATTGGGTCAGGACCCACGGTCGCGGATCGTTCTACCGCGGCCGAAGCATTGGCGGTTCTAGAAGCGTTTCACGCAAGAGAGTTAGCTCCACAGGCATGGCAGTACTTGAATCGCGTAGGGACAGAGTCCGGTTTGAAACTTGCGGTGTCGTGTCGCCTGGTGCATCTGGTAATCGGTAATAATCGAACGGCTGTCGAAGGGGCCGGCCAGGAGGCCCTCCGCCGCGGCTTTCGGGTAACACTTCGTTCGTCGACAACGCTTGAAGGTCCGGCCGAAGATGTGGGAAATCAACTGGCTGCGACTGCTCTTCAAATGCGTTGCACAACGGAACCTAATTGCCTGATCAGTGGTGGCGAACCTGTGGTCCGGCTTGTGCCGGCCGAACGGCGAGGCAAGGGGGGACGTAACCAACAATTGGTGCTGGCAGCGCTTTGCCATCTACTTGGCCGATCACCCGTTGGTGGCTCGGAAACAACAGGGCCCAAGCGAGCACCGATGCCGATCGACCTCCAGCAGGTGGGTCGAGGGATCGTTCTTTTAAGTGGCGGGACCGACGGCGAAGACGGTCCTACTGACGCTGCTGGGGCGTGGATCGATGAACGGGTATGTGCTCGAGCAATAGAGCTGAAGCTCGATCCGGTCGAATATTTGCTACGTAATGATGCCTATAGTTTTTTCGATGCGGTGGGGAGTCTTCTACGCACCGGACCTACACATACGAATGTCTGCGACCTACGGGTGGTACTAGTCAGCAGGCCTTGAGTGCGCGAGTATAGGAACCTCTGCATAATTCGCCCGTATTGTACGGAACCTTTTAACAAGTCGT
>CAYRMD010000189.1:0-1907 GCA_964425225.1 uncultured Pirellulaceae bacterium
TATCCATCGAGCCAATACGCTCGTTTACCGCCAGTTGATCAGACGTTCCTAAACACTTCCAGCCGAACCCACGAAAGCCGTAACCAATGCAAATAAATTCCAACATTCCAAGCTGCATAACGACCTTCGGGGTGTCTCCACCATTAAAGCAGTCATGCCGAAACTCCCTCGACCGACGTGGGCATGTGAGTCAGACGGACGAGGAACGACGCACGCCAGTCATTCAACCCCGTTTGTACGCTAATCCGGGTACCTTCCGCCAACTATACTATGAACAGGCGACACGATGCCAGCAAAATCGAGACATCTGCCTACTGTGCCGCGGGCGATCGTTTGCTCCGTAGAGCTATCTTACTCCAGGTCTGCCCTGGAACACGCGCCCGGTAAAACCGGTAACAACTGGATGTCTCTCAAGAAATGCGTGCATCACGTCGGTTTCCTCAAGGGACTGTGTGCTGGAAAGCAAACCACGGTACCTACCGAAACGATCGGTCACTTTTCACTCCACCGCATACCCGTCCAGCATCACGCCACCTCTGCGGCGTAGCCGTCTTGAGTTTTATCAAGTGCTTTCGCATGCGTGGTTCGCATCAAGGAAATTTAAAGTGAATGATAATGGTTGCGTGTGACGCATCCGCGTGTGGAATTTGGCTGCGGCGTTCTACTGCGTCAATCATTACAGGAAACTAATGCGAGCACGGCAAACGCGCTACCAGCGTGCGACAGGAAATGGTAATTGTCTTTGTTGAGCGATCGCGTAAACCAACGGCCGCTGGCACGTTGGTTTGCCTTGAGCCATGCAACGCCTTTTTGGATCTGAGGATGCTCGACTGACAAGCCAGCACGGCGCAAGACATACACAACGAAACCAGTAGCATATCCATCGCTGGTTTGAGTATCCTGTGGCTGACCATCGCTGCGTTTCCAATCGCCGAAGGTGGCTGAAGCCCAACCACCGTCGGGTTTTTGTAGGGAGAGTAACTTTGTGATAGCCTCTTTCTTTTGCTCCTCGGAAAAACAGTGCGCCCCGTAACTATCTGCCCAAAGGAGCATCGCTGTTTGATGGAGGGTGATCGGTGGGTTCTTCTGCAAGTACTTACGCAGTTTTTGGATCCCTATACGTGCAGGCTCTGTCTCAGCGTAGCTATCCGGCGCGGCATAGGTACCAACCAGCGCCATCGCAACGCCATATTCGTCGTCCGACTCCATCGGTGGCCAGCCACATTTGAGCCAGTTGAAACCTCCGTCGTCTCGCTGCACGGTCCACATGCGATCCAGTGCTTTACGCGTAGTCGGATGCAGTGTTCCTGTAGTAGCCCGGTCGTTCAGGGCCAGCAACGCACCACTCATAACAACTTCGGCGTCCCATCGCGGGCCTTTTTCGATCGAACGCTTCTCGACTAATTCTTCCAGCGCCGACCGAATTTGCCGGTGAGCTACCGCGTCGGCTGAAACAGCCGGACGAGCAAGCAGATAAATATAATTGGTATGGCAGCTAAAACAGCCACGCCGTTTCGTCCAATCCAGTGCCACCTCATCTAAGAAACGTATTGCGCGTTCCAAAGAAAACGACTCGGCAATCGGCTCATCGGCCGAGTTAGGAGCAGGGGATGTGACGTTATCGAGCGTCAATTCTTCCCCAGTTACCCAGCTAGCCATCGTTAAGGCAACAATTAGTCCTAATAGCTTTCGCATACCGATTGCTCCTGTCGAGCGAAAGACGAAGCGAAATTCCATGGCTTGACCACGATTAAAACACGTGCTTGGGGCGACGTCAATTGTCAGCGGATTTAAGATCAAGCAGCTTTGCCAAGCATCACCAAGAGTTGCACTGGCAGCAGCGACTTTTAATGAAGGAACCTCTGCATAATTCGCCCGTATTGTACGGAACCTTTTAACAAGTCGTG
>CAYRMD010000190.1:0-1860 GCA_964425225.1 uncultured Pirellulaceae bacterium
GCTAAAGACATTCAACATCGGTACCGTTCCGCGTATGAAGTGGCAGAGGAGTTAGCAGCCTTCTTAAAAAGAGGAACACTGGGGCGACGTCGGCGTACCGGTTGGCTGACCGTAGCGGTTACCGTGCCCCTTTTGGCAGGGGCTACTTGGGCACTTACCTTAGCGATTCTCCAGGCTCGGCAGCCGGGCCCCCCTCGGCCGCTGTGGCAACTGGTCGGCACACCGGATTGCCCTATCCGGGACTTTTCTGCCGCTCCACGAACAAAGTGGTTCTCACTTCTTGACCAACCACCGATACTTCTTTTCGGGTGGGAAGCACCGCATCGAAGCTGGTCGCACCATGCACCTTCAGAAACCGTTACCATGACGTCGGACGGCGGAGGTTTTTATCTTATTTCCGGAATGGCCGACACTCCCAATTATTCAGTTTCCGTTCGGGTGGCGATAAAGAATCCTCACACGCGTGCGAGTATCGTTTTCGGTCTGCGACCCGATCAAAACAGGGAGTATTGGACATGTCAGGATCTGGTAGTACATCTGTTTGAAAATCGCGCGGCCATTTTCAGGACATTTGGATGGGGTAAACTCTACTTTTGGCCCAATGCTCCCAATGCGGAATACCTTCAAACCGATATTAGACATGTCCCGTCTGCGCCGATTCCTCACCCCGGAAACGATGAGCACCTGTTGGAGCTGAAAGTCGAAGGCAACCACGTCGTGGGAATATGGTGGGACCGACAGTTTTTACCCGAGTTGTTAGACGCTGAAATATTAAAAATTCCGTATCCGTGGAATACCCACAACACTAACTGCAAGGGGCTATTGGGATTGGGTCTTGTTATAGGGGTAGCTAAATTTTCTGATATGAGATTTCGTCGCGACTAACTCGCTATAAGTAGCTTGTAAATTGTGTTTGGATAGTACCATACTAATAACGTAAATTGGAGTATGTGTTGCAATGTGTTCGGTATTAGATCTGTGGTATAATTAAGGTCATTGCGTAATTAAAACGTTCTGCAATGGGCTCGAGATAAAATCCAGCTAAGGCGATGGGAGTCCGCGAATGTCGGTGCGTTTTGTTAAACCAAGTAACCCTCAGGCGGTCACCGTCTGGGCGGGCCGAAACGTTGTTTCCGTCGAAGTTGTAGACGAGGGTCATGATGTCGATGGAGTGCATTGCTTCGCCTATGCTATAAAATCGCGTGTCTATGGGGACGGAACGGATCCTGGCGATGATCCACCGGCCGATGCTGTAAACCTAACGCTTGTGGACCAGCGAGCTCACAGGTGGTCGAATGTGGCGGTTTATGAGGCTGCGTGTTCATCCGGTGGTAGTTCGAACGTGGCGTACATTTGGGCGCACTATCAAAAACCGGGTAATATACCAATATTCGTGACAGTTCGTAGTTCGTTTGGCTTTTCGGGAACGTATTAGAGTTGGCTTTTGATGCTCGGGGCGTTGACAATTGATGATTTAACGCAGAGGCGCGACGGCGCAGCGGCGCGGACGAGCCAACGGTGTGTGTATTCTGACTCCTGAGGACCCGCTGAAGCGGGTCACTTCGAACAAATCGCATTCATGCACTCCTGACTAGCTACACCTAATTATGGCAGTGCTAGGCCGCTGGCGCATTCAGCTTTAGAAAATAAGGGATCTCTGAAAAGAATCGCCAATGAAATGTGATCCACTGGGCCACCCTCGCGACTTTGGTTGAATCCGTTTTTTGCTAGACTTCTAGGTGTTCTGGCATCGGCGTGTACGATCGAGCCGCTTTTTCCGGGCGAATGATGGGTTGTGCGCATCGTCATCTTAAGGAACCTCTGCATAATTCGCCCGTATTGTACGGAACCTTTTAACAA
>CAYRMD010000191.1:0-1707 GCA_964425225.1 uncultured Pirellulaceae bacterium
ATCCATCGAGCCAATACGCTCGTTTACCGCCAGTTGATCAGACGTTCCTTAAGATCGCTTAACTGAATAAGCGGCGTCGACTGGTTACCGTAGGGTGTGGGCACAAACCAAAGTCCATCGACGGTTATTTGACCAGTCTGGGCACTGGCATCGTCCATAGCGCGGTTGAATGGTTCGGCTTCTACCTGCGAAATCGTCACATTGCGGTAAACCTGGTTTTCAAAAGCTGGTCGATAAATGCCATAAGCAGCTCCGTGAATATACAAATCCTCGATCAGCATCGATGGAATATGCGGTCGGAAGGCATAATGGGCACCCCAAATCTTGAGATTACGTATGCGGTGCGGGTGGCGCCGGTCAGGACCCGTCCAGTCGATCTGACGGATCGCTTCCAACATGCGATTGTCTTCGATAGGCGCGTCCGGTTGCGCATCACCGTTGGCCGCCATGAGCACTCCGTAGAACCCTTCGGAGTGAACTTCGTTTGCTTCGAACCTCCAAATCGCGATTGTGCGTACGTCGGTTTTTCGGTAACTGCCGTCCGGTTGCAAAATGGGTAAGTGGGCATCGAAATAGCGACTGTGCTGCATGTCGTATCGGAACCCGTAGTGGTCATTCTCAACCGTAATGTTCTCTGCAAAAGTATTGCGGCCGTTAGCCCACCAAAAGCCCGCTCCGTCATTTGGGTCAAAAGCCAGTACCTGTTTCGGTAGTCTCTTGCCCTGAAAAGCATGTACAGCCAGATTTCCGTTCCAGACGTTGTATACCTCTGTACCGTCTTCCATAAAAAAGCCGTGACCGACGCTGCGATAACCGATACAGTCGCGCACCACAAGGTAGTGCGTTCCATGGACGGTAATCCAACGATTGTGAGAATCGACCACGGCGACTCCCTGCACACTACTGCCGCGCATGGAATCACCCACCAGATGGTAATGGATCGGATAGCGTCCGAGGACTCCCTCCTTGCCCAAATGGGCAAACCTGGCGTAGCTGATACTGCCTCGGCTGAAAGCATGATAAACCGTGTGGCCTCGAATTCCTCCGGGATCCGCGCTCTTGATCACGACATTCCGTGACAAGTTTGCTACTTCGGATCGAAATCCGCCCGAGCCCAAATGACCATACTCAAGGGGGCGGTCCAGCAGCAGGGTGTTACCATCAATGGCCTTGATCGTGCGAAGTTCTGTCTGCGACTTTTTTCCCGTACGAAACGAACCCCCAGTGTCAGAACGCGACGATGCCGTCACAATTACTTCGTCCCCCACGTGCCAGCCATCTAATGGACTCTTACTGTTGCGAGCTTGCGTGCCCGTGAGCACGGGCATGTCATTCGGCGGCTCCGAAATGTCTAACACCACTTGCCTTACACCGGGGCGCACATCCGCTGCTAGCTTAAGCCAGGTCCGTGCCAGCGGAGTACCGTGAATTTCCATTCGGCCAGCACAACAAGCAATGGCTGGCGCATCATCCGGGTTCATGCCCTCAAGATAGTGCAACCGAATTCGGGCACTGTAAGGCCAAGGGATCGGCTTTCCGGGCATGCCGATCAGTAGCGATGGCCACTGCTCATCTGCCGTGGAAGGTCCCGTCAACGCTCTTTCGAAATCGCACGCAAAGCCGTTTTCGTGGCAAATCTCTTGATGCGCAACAATTAAGGAACCTCTGCATAATTCGCCCGTATTGTACGGAACCTTTTAACAAGTC